>NZ_JACVOO010000019.1 GCF_018882405.1 Polynucleobacter sp. 31A-FELB
TTCCAGCGCTCCCACATTAAAGCCTTCTGGGTAGCTGTGTAATAGATTCGAGGTCGTTGTTTCATGAGCAACACTCCTTGCGCTTACGCAGTTAGTAGTGTGTTGCATCGACGGGTTGAAATCAAGGTCGGATTCCGTCTATCGCTCATTAACTTGGCAGCTGTCCGCTTATGAGTAAAGAGCGGACAACTGCCTGATAGCACTCTGGGCTAGCCCAACTTAGGCTGTATTTGCGACGATATGCGCCACAACATGATCAATTTGATCTGGTGTTGGGTTAATAAGAATGTATCGGTCCGGTAACAGTAGTTTTGAGCCAGAGACTTCCCAATTAAGAATTAAATGGTTCTCCATCAAAATAAGTAAGCGTTCGATAAACAACCGCGCAGCCTGTTCAACGCCTTTGGTATGGCTTTGGAGTATGTCTTTCGTGCCAAAGAAATACGCATCCTTCTGCCATTGGACGATATATGTCGCATAATTTCTAGACGTCATATTCTCGCCATCAATTCGGGGTTTAGCTTGTCTGTAATTCATCCCAAAAATCCCGAGTTGACCCATCGCTGAATTTTTCTCAAGATAATGAACCACCCAATCTGGATAACCTTCGGAATTCAATTTATTGGCAGTATTGATTTGCGCTAAATAATTAATAGCTTTTGCAAACGATAAGTAGCTAGAGCCTTTACCATTTTTAGAGTCAGAAAAATGCTCACTCATTGGCACTGGAAGCATCCTGCGTAATTGCCAAGATCCGTCGGTAGTAAGTCGGCTCAAGCCCAGGAAGGTTTCATGTGGAAGGGAGAGTTGCGATAGGGCGGCTGAAGCGCTTTCCCCCTTAAGCACCATCAGATCATGAATTTTCTGTAAGTTATCAGGGCTAATTTGAAAGCTAGCTGATGCCACCCCAATTAGCTCAGCAGACTGGTTTTGGCTCTTTTCACTCATGGGTGAATATTCAGTACATAAGCGCGCCATAAGAGCAGTAAAGAGACTTTCGTTAGCAATATCCACCTTGGTTAGATATAGGATGGGGGTTAACTGCGCTAATACATCTTGAATAAATTGCTTGAGTGATTTTGATCCGCCGCTAGTATTGCTAACCTCTAGCGCAACTAATGTATCGCCAAACTGTTGAGTCTTGAATAAATCGATCTTTCGTTGGCGACGAACTAGGTAACTCGGTCTTGCAGATGCAAATCCATTGCCCGCTTCAAATTCTGAATCAGGACGGAATGTGAACACTTCAATCCATATTGATCGATCACCCAATTGCACAACAAAATCACAGCTAAGCGTTTGTCTTGCATTATTAAGTCGCTTATCAAATGGGTAGATTACTGGGCAGGCAAAGCTAGCACCCTCAGGCAATAGTTCGGTAAGTAGGTTGGCGACAATGAGCTCGTATTTTGAGCGGCAAGCATGACCACCAGAGCTAATCGAATAGGCAGTCATAGGAAATAGCTGCAGAATTTGCTTCTTCCAACCTTGGACTGTGATCCATTCATTAAGTTTGCTGGGTAATTTAGAAATGCTATCGATATGGTGCTCCTCAATGTATTGGCAAACTTCTAAATAGGTCATGCCATGAAAAATAGTTGGCTTACCATCAGCAATTCCAGATTCAATATAAATCTGCTTTCTGACACTTACAATTTCACGCGCCGTTGCGTTCGGCATATGCTTGCGTACAAACTCTTTCATGCGTGGGTGGAAAGAGGGGTATTCCTTATTGATGTATCCAACGCTAGGTGAGAGTTGGGCGTTCTCATTCTTGTACTGAGAAACTTTAGAAATTAATTCACTGATAATCAGTTCACGAAATTTAATTGATGTCAGGTTAGACATATTGTTGCTGGAGCGAGGTAAGAATGTTGCCATGATGTTTTTACTTTCTAAAATTACTGCATAAAAAAACGAAGAGTTAATGCTTAAGTAAGTCTTGAAAATTAACCTGTGGTGTCCTCCGATCTGGCGCTAGCAATTTTTATTAAGGCCGCTTTAGTCTCTGGATCTTTGAGGTTTTGAGAGAGTGACTGGGTCAAAATCATTGAGTCCAACCTTGCCTTTGCTTTTGCAATGAGGCTTCGAAGGTCATTCAGTGCTTTAGTCTGTATTGCCAGCGATGATTGAAGTGGTCCAAGACGCTGACTCGCTGTTCTGATCGATGCCTCAAGGGACGCCCATTCCTTGCGTTTTACAGATTCAAAATTAGAGAGAAGGTTCTCTTTTTCCTCTAATTGCTTATCGACCGAAGCCGTTTGGGCGTAAAGATCGGCCTGATTCATTGCCAGCACCGAGATCGCCTCATCATGCACGGCACGAACTTGCTTTTCACGGCTCTTATAAAAGGCGTCTACATTGTTAAATATCGCGTGGGCAGGTCCCAAGACAAAGACGAGGAGAAGCCAGACTACCGAGAGAGTTGATAGCGCAAGACAAGTGATTACAAATATCTTTAAGCCCAGGATTGAGCCAGCGATGGTTCTATCGCCACTCGTAAAGCCAGCACGTTTTGCAGCAAGACCTGTTGCCACGACTGAATTGGGGCAGATTGATAGATATGCCTCGCACGCTTCAAGCTTGGCAACCTCAAGCTGCATAGCAACTCGGTAGACTCGGTCGCGCTCCAGTTGAAGGGTTAACGTAGAGTTTTTAAAGCGGTCTTCGGTTTGAGCGGTACCATCATTCACACCTTGCTCGTATGGTGTGAGGGGTTTTGGTTGTGGTGGCCGCTGATCGCATCCAGTCAGTGAAAGCATGGTTGCCATGAGTAAGGAAATTGAAATTACAGCTTTGATTTGTATACGCATATAAATTTTTCCTGAAGGTGTTTAGGAATAGGGAATGACTCAGTTTTAAGAGTCCAGCGGCCTTGATTATTTTTGAACCAGAGTGGAACTGAGCCCGAGTTCATCGCCACGGTATATCTATCGCAAATGGATTGACGGTCTGTCAGCAATAAAAATCGATCAACTTTCTTATCGATCAAGGCAACGGAAACGTTGTAAATAAATTGGTTGAGCATTCTTGAGAAGCGAGGCGAGAGCTCTATTTCCAGACCGGTCTTAGAGTTATCATGATGTAACCAAAGGCAATCAACTATTTTTTCATTGGCCTTATGCGGCTCAGTATTTAGATATTCAGGAACAAAATCTAATATATTTCCATCGGTTAGATTGTCATATGTGATGGATTGACTAATAAAATCATGACGTAATTTGTCTTGCCTAATCTTATTAGGGTCAACTAATCTATAGTTAACAGTCTCATCAAGACCATATTGCCGTAAAAAATCTAAGCCTTGTTTCGTCAGACTAATGATGTAGCGAGCTGTTCCATGAACATATCCACCACTCGCCGTTTTTGTCTTTTTTAGCAAGCCTTTATCGACTAGTTTTTGACAGACGCCTAGACGGGTCGCGCCTGAAACTTTGTCTATCAAAGCTGGTGTGCTAACACCCCAACGCAATACCCAATAGCACACGGTAAATGCTCTCTTGCGGCTGTATTCCAGTGTAGTTAGTCCATTCAATGCTTTGGCACGGCTAGCTAATAAAGCCAATTGACGGTCGCTGGAGACCTTAGTTTTATCTGCCATAGTCAGACTCCGCAGCAGATTGAGTCGACGCTGCCACTTGGTAAGTCCTTAAGTCATCGAAATCAATTTGGGTGTGCTGACACCAGCTGTCGATAGCTGATGAATAGACATTCTTTAGGGTATTCGGTAGCCATAAAGGCCGGGTTTGGTGTGGATCTAATTGCATGAGGCGCTCCAAGGTTTTATGTAAGAGTCTTCCAAAAGCAGATGCTTCGGAAATCACCCACCGATACTGTCTAGTGGATGTACTTCATAAAAATCCGGGAGGCCGGGTATTACTGCATATCTCTTATTAATGGCTTGGTGACTGTAAATTTAAAAATTAGCCACATACTTACTTAACGGCTATTTTTCCGAAAACTTTAATTTATTTTTCATTTATTTTTAATAAGAGATATTTGAGCTAATGTTTTCTGCCCACTTACTTTTAGTGAGTGATCAAAAGCAGGGGAGCCAAAAAGTGTGGCCACGGCCTAGTGGCTCACGACAGGAAAAATCACCCAAGTGATTTAGCAGTCCCAACTGCGATTTTCTGTTTTGGGGGCGCAGCCCGCCGCGCGAGCAAAGCTGCGCAAAGATAAGAACAGAGTCGGAGAATCACCCTAAGGTGAGATGACTGACGTACTCGCGTGAGGGGATACCCAAAAGCGAGGCTGATTCTTGTCTTTGCGCGGCTTTTCCGTGCGGCCTGCAAGCTGGCTTTTTAAGCGCGCAACATAGTGAAGTTAAATTGGGTGAGCGTCCAGCGTGAAGGGTAATTAAACTCCTTGGGAGCGCGTCCAGCGGGGCACAGCCCTTAATTTACCGACCAATTGCCTTTAATGCCTCTCTTTATTGAGTGCAAATTCGATAGCATGTTTTTCATGAAGCAATAGCATTTTTGCTCGCACGTCCAAATGCTACGCATATGCCAGGAAAAGATAGATATCTATGTCGTGATTATCGTAATAATCACGACATGAGTAGTGCATTATTGGTGTTTTAGTCTAATCCAATAAGGCGCAACATGAACAACTTAACAAATCAGTTGCTCGCTGGCATCTTAGCCGCGATTCTCATATGCGCAGTTTTGCTAGGCATCCTAGCTTACACAATCAATGACTCAATTGCGCATGCGTCTGCCGGACTTTCATATTCATTAGGGAATATATCTGATACTCTTTCATACCATTTAAAGAATCTTGCAAAATGAACGATCTACTAATCACTTGTTGCTAAGAACGGGGATATTGTCGTTGCAGCAGTGAGCAGGGATTTCACGATCTACCGTTTCCTAACTGGTTTTTTAAATGCGTCATCAATAGACCAGCCTCTCTTTAGTCTAGCGTAAACAGTCTTTTCCGGTATTCCGTAATGCCTCGCTGCATCAGCTTTAGTGCTGTATCGAACGCCTTCTACTGTAACGGCCATATTTTCAAGGCTTTGAGAATTGGTGTTCTGCGTTAACCCAATGGCATCCTCAATACTCCAGCCATAGGTCTTCATTCGCTGTTGTACATTTTTGTAGTTAGCGCCAAATACTTCACAAACGTCTTTTAGAGATCTGTACCATTCCCCGCGTAAGAGTACTGGAGACCCCCAAGACCCTCCGCGAGCCCCACCATCATTTAAGTTATAGCCGTTTGGAGCAAGAGAATTGTATTTAGCGATATAAAAACTCTCACGCTCACCTAAAAATCTGACGGATGACTTTTCGATTACATCAATAGTGAAGGCTTCAGTGCCGAACTCACGAAATGCGGCGAGTAATCCATCGCCATGCTGATTTCCCGTGTGAATGCCCATCCTATGCTGCTTCCATCGAGTTTTAAGATCGCCATCTGTCAATCCTACGTAACATTTCCCGTTCACGGTATTGTTTATCTTATAAATTATCCCAATGCGATCTTCACCGGCAGCATTAGTAAACTTTGATTTTGGGTTATCCTCAAGCCCAACAGCCTGTTCAGGTGTTAAGCCCATATCTGTAAGTCGAGTAAAAAGCCTCTCTCTAGAGAGATTAAACGCTCTGCCTAAGGCGGCTATACTTTTATATTCTATTCCGGCACAAATTATGGTGGCCCATCTTTTGGGGATGGGGGGCGGCTCAAAACCAAAAATTTGGTTAAACGACCAGCCCAATCTTTTTCTATTTTCAGCCACTTTTTTAGAAAGTTTAAAGTGTCGAAAAGCATCACTAAGTGTTGCAAAAGCAATTCCGTCGACAGTAAATTCCTTATCCTTGGATTTTAAAAGCGCATTACTCTGCGAGACTTCAAAGGCCTCATCCAATGAGTGGCCGCCCCTGAGTCGAGACTGAATTCGCGGGTAGGGTATTTGATAAAAAGCGGATGCCTCTTTAAGAGTTTTGTATTCCACTCCATCAACAACCCAAATTCTTCTATTAACCTTTTTTGTAAGCGCATCCTCTAAGCACATGCCGCTTTGTAACCTGAATTGAAGCGTGCCAGTTTCCATTCCATAGGCCTCGGCAGCCTCTCTCTGGCTTTTATATGCCACACCAAAAGCGGTATAACTGATCCCGATAGCCATTTAAAACCTCTTTGTAGTTAATTCATGATAACGACTGGCGTGTAATTGAAGCGCGCAGAGTGACGTAAATCAACTGCTCCAGAGCAAAGAGAAAGGCGGTATAAATTCGGCCTAGGGGTCGCGATGATGGCGCCCAAGGCGCAGCAAATCAAATGCTCCATGGCAAAGAAGAGCTAAGCCTAAGCCAAATTATTGCCACCTCATCTAGGCCAAAATAGTTAAGCCACGCCTTGAGAGCATGAATTTAGCCCCCTTATCCCGTAGTTAGTGTGAAAGGAGGGGTTGTGACGGCTTGTTAATCTCTTACTTTTGGCTTACTTAAGCCTGGAAAAGCAAAAAGGCTTCTGAGTCAATTGACCTAGAAGCCTTCTACTGTTTGGTTGCGGGGGCAGGATTTGAACCTACGACCTTCGGGTTATGAGCCCGACGAGCTGCCAGACTGCTCCACCCCGCGTCTGAAGCTGAAATTCTACCATTTTTAGGGGTCTCTGTCGAGGTATACCTTCAAATGGAGCTGAAATAAGCGGTTTTTTGGGGCAAATAAGACTCCTGAGTCAGGCTGCATAAGGAGTAACATATTGCCGTGCAACATCACCTTAAGGTTTTGAGATGTCGATTAGCAATCCAGAATTTTCAAGTTCCACGCTTTTAAATCCCGTAGAGGTTCATGGGCCTGAGGGCGAGCATAAAAAAAGCCTCGGCGTAATGATGCTTGCGGCAATTGGGGTGGTCTTTGGCGACATTGGAACAAGTCCTTTGTATGCTCTGAAGGAGTGCTTTGATTTTGAGCACGGCATTCCCTATTCTCCAGAGGCGCTCTTTGGTGTGATCTCTATGATGATCTGGGCGTTGATTTTGGTGGTGACGGTCAAATACGTCCTATTTGTGATGCGCGCAGACAATAAAGGCGAGGGTGGCGTTCTTTCATTAATGGCCTTAGCCCTTCGCTCATTCGACAATAAATCCAAGAGCTATTTCTTTTTTATGATCATCGGCATGTTGGGTGCTTGCATGCTATTGGGCGAGTCTGTGATTACGCCGGCCATTTCTGTATTGTCAGCAGTTGAAGGTATCGAAATTGCTGCCCCCGCTCTACATAAATTTATTATTCCAATTTCACTGATTATTCTGGTTGCTTTATTTCTAATTCAGAAATACGGCACAGCTACGGTTGGAAAGTTATTTGGCCCAATTACGCTGGTATGGTTTTTAACGCTTGCCGTCCTTGGCGCTATTAATATTGGCGATGCCCCACAAATTATTGCTGCCTTTAATCCGATGTATGCGGTGAACTTTATTGTTGCGCATCCAACAACGGCTTACATTGTGATGGGTGCTGTGGTCTTGGTAGTTACCGGTGTGGAGGCTCTCTACTTAGATATGGGGCACTTTGGTAAGTCACCCATTCGCTATGCATGGCTTTTTATTGTGCTTCCAAGTTTGCTGATTAATTATTTGGGTCAGGGCGCTTTACTTCTTTCAAATCCAGAGGCTATCAAGAACCCCTTTTATTTGATGGTGCCTGATTGGGCGCTATGGCCAATAGTAGGTCTAGCCACAGCTGCGACGGTGATTGCCTCTCAAGCGGTAATCTCAGGTGCATATTCTTTGGTTAGCCAAGCAATCCTGCTCGGTTTTATGCCGCGCATGAATATTCTCCACACCTCAGATTCTGAGCAGGGTCAAATTTATATCCCACTTGTGAACTGGGCACTCCTATTTATGGTGGTCGCGACTGTGGTGGCATTTAAGGGTTCAATGAACTTAGCTGCTGCATATGGAATATCGGTGACATCCACCATGCTGATTACTACGATTTTATTGGCTGTAGTGATGTTGCGTGAATGGAAAATGAATGTGTTGCTAGTCGCTTTTATTACTCTTTCATTCTTGTTTATTGACTTCGCTTTTTGGACTGCCAATTTAATCAAGATCAAAGACGGTGGCTGGTATCCATTAGCGCTTGGATTGCTCTGCTTTACTTGTTTGATTACTTGGTTTCGTGGCCGTCAAATTTTGCGTCAACGTGCGATGGAAGAGGGTATTCAGCTCAGCAGTTTTATTGATTCTCTTTTGAAGCATCCACCGCATCGCGTTGAGGGCACTGCAGTTTTCTTAACTGCTCATGTTGATTACTTGCCAGTTTCCTTCTTGCATAACCTCAAACACAACCATGTACTTCATGAAAGAGTATTTTTCCTGAAGGTCAGTATCTGGGACGTGCCCTATGTAAATGATTCTGAGCGCATCACTATGAAAGATTTGGGCGGAAATATCCATGTGGTTCGGGCGGTATATGGCTTTAAAGAAACTCCAGATATGGGCTCAATCATTGATTTGATTGAGAAGACCTTCGGCATGAAGTTTGATTTGATGAATACTTCATTCTTCTTATCTCGCGATACCATCGTGCCATCTGCAATACCAGGCATGGCTATCTGGCGTGAACGCCTGTTCTGCTGGATGTATCAGAACGCAGGCCGCCAATCTGACTTCTTTAGGATTCCCGCCAATCGTTTGGTTGAGCTTGGCGCAAAGGTAGAGATTTGAGAAAGCCGATCACCTTTCGTTCACTGCTTTCATTAGGGGCATTCCTGCTGATTTGCTCCTTCAGCAGTCTAGTTCTGGCTACACCTGCCGAAGAAGCGCAGCTAGAGCAGCTGGATAAGATTGAGAGTGAACTGGAGTTGCAGCGAGATTGGGCTAAATATCGCTGGGATAAAAAGAACTCTGAGTGCTATCAAAAGTACTGGGTAAATAGCTGCCTCAAAGACTCTCGTGCTGAGTACCGCAAAGAGATTGATCCGATTCGTGTGCAAGAAGTGGAGTTGCATGAAGTACAGCGCAAGTTGCGCGCAAGTATTAAGAATCAGCGCGATGCAGCGAAGATTGCTGAACGTGCCTCTGCTGAAAAAGCGGCTGAGCGCGCAGCCAACCAAAAAGATTTCGAAGAGAAGCAAAAGGCAGCGGCTTCCCGTGCAGCAGATGTGGAGCAACGTCGTAAAGATGCACCTAAGCGCGCTCAAGAAAATAAAGCGGGCACGCAGCTCGATTAACTGATTTTTACTGCTGCACTCACTAATTACTAGGTAATACTTTGGCCAAGATTAAAACAATCTATATCTGTCAGTCATGCGGTGGGACCTCTGCTAAGTGGCAAGGGCAGTGTCCTTCATGCCAGGCATGGAATACGCTAGAAGAGGGCTTACCTGAGGTGACTTCAAATACCCGCTTTCAGGGTTTAGCGCAGTCATTGCCACGTCAAAAACTTTCCGCAATTTCAGCTGAAGATCTTCCGCGTTTTAGTACTGGTGTGGAAGAGTTTGATCGTGTACTGGGTGGTGGCTTAGTGCCCGGTGGCGTCGTTCTTTTAGGCGGCGACCCTGGTATTGGTAAATCTACGCTATTGCTGCAGGCCCTGGCAGAGATGAGTGCTGCAGGCATGAATGTTCTCTACAGTAGTGGCGAAGAATCTGCTGCGCAAATTGCGCTAAGAGCAAAACGGATTTCATTAGATGCCCCTCAATTAGAGGTGCTAGCTGAAATTCAATTGGAAAAACTGTTATCCATCATGGATACAGTGAAACCGCAGGTCTTGGTGGTCGACTCTATTCAGACTTTGTATTCGGAAGTGCTGAGTTCTGCTCCAGGCTCAGTGGCGCAAGTACGAGAGTGTGCTGCGCAATTAACTAGAGCTGCTAAATCCAGCGGTATCTGTGTCTTGATGGTGGGGCATGTCACTAAAGATGGTCACTTGGCTGGCCCTCGTGTCCTCGAGCATATTGTCGATACCGTTCTCTATTTTGAGGGTGACACTCACTCTTCATTTAGATTGGTGCGCTCGATTAAAAACCGTTTTGGCGCAGTCAATGAGCTCGGTGTATTTGCCATGACTGAAAAAGGTTTGCGTGGAGTTGCCAATCCTTCGGCTATTTTCTTATCGCAACATGCTGAGATGGTGCCTGGTGCCTGCGTTTTGGTTACGCAAGAGGGCAGTCGCCCACTCTTGGTGGAGATTCAGGCGCTCGTAGATACTGCTCATATCCCCAATCCTCGCCGCTTGGCGGTTGGTTTGGAGCAGGCGCGTTTGGCTATGCTCTTAGCGGTATTACATCGTCATGCTGGTGTAGCGTGCTTTGATCAGGACGTCTTCTTGAATGCAGTAGGTGGTGTGAAGATCTCGGAGCCGGCTGCTGACTTAGCTGTCTTGTTGGCAATTCAATCATCGATTCGTAATAAGGCCCTGCCAAAAGAATTAATTGTGTTTGGAGAGGTTGGTTTGGCTGGAGAGATTCGTCCATGCCCACGTGGCCAGGAGCGCTTGAAAGAAGCAGCTAAGCTCGGTTTCACAGTGGCAATTATTCCGAAGGCCAATATGCCGAAGACGAAGATTCCGGGATTGAGAGTAATTCCAGTAGAGCGAATTGATCAGGCCATCTCTGCGGCAGCAGAGCTAAGTTAAGGTAGCAATAGATCTAGCGCAAGTCTTCCGCTTGAATCAGTAGCACTTGCTCGTCACCCGCAGATACTTCCATCCAAATAACTGGGATCTGCGGAAACGCTTTTTTAAAGTGCTCATACTCATTACCAATCTCAATCAGAATGGCGCCACGCTCAGATAGGTATTCAGGAGCACTAGCAATAATCTTACGAATGAGATCCATGCCATCATCGCCACCTGCCAATGCAAGAGCAGGCTCCGCATGATATTCAGCGGGCAGGGCATTCATGGAATTGGCGTTGACGTAAGGCGGGTTGCAAATGATGAGGTCAAAGAGATTATCTTCATGCGGTTCTGGAAGCGCATCCCAAAGATCACCCTCAAAAAGCTCCACTTGAGAAGTGAGGCCATGACGATCGAGATTGCGAGATGCCACTGCTAATGCGGGCAAGCTGATGTCGCAAGCGCTGACATGGATATCTGGGCAAGCCATCGCTAACAAAATTGCTAGAGAGCCATTGCCTGTGCATAGATCGAGTGCTTTGCCATCTGCCGGTAACCAAGGCTCGAGTGAGCCATCAACGATTAACTCGGCAATCCAGGAGCGGGGCACAATACTTTGCTCGCTGGAGAAAAATGGCACACCCATTAGCCAAGCTTCACCCAAAATATAGGCCAAAGGCTTGCGTGAAGAGATGCGGATTTCTGTCACCTCAAGTGCCTTAGCAATTTGCTCGGCACTCATTACTTGCTCTAGGTGATCCAACGCATCAGTAGGGCTGAAGTCCAACTGCTTGCTGACAATCCATAGAGCTTCACTCTGGGCATCAATGGCGCCATGACCATAATGTAAATCTGCTGCTTCTAGTCGTTGTGCAATTTGATCAATACATTGATCAAGCGTCAGAGATTGCTGGGGCGCAGGGTCCATGAATTTTTATGAGAAGTATTTAGCTAAATATTCTTAAGCAACAAGTTGCTCGAGAGTCTTGCGGAAGATATTTTTGAGTGGCACGACATCATCCACAATCACGCACTCATCAATTTTGTGACTAGTTGCATTGAGTGGGCCGAACTCGACCACTTCTTTGCAGATCTTGGCAATGAAGCGACCATCACTTGTACCGCCAGTAGTGGAGAGCTCTGTATCGATTTTGGTTTCAGCTTTAATAGCTTTGCGTAAAGCACCAGCAAGGGCGCCATCACCGGTAATGAATGGGCTCCCGCCTAACACCCAATCAATTTCAAAGTCGAGGCCTGCTGCAGTAAGAATACCTTCTAGACGACTGCGCAACTCTTCTGGCTTGCTCTCGGTAGAGAAGCGGAAGTTGAAATCAATTGCCAATTCACCAGGGATAACATTATTCGCACCAGTTCCCGCATGAATATTGGAAATTTGAAAGCTGGTAGGTTGGAAATACTGATTACCTTTATCCCACTCAGTTTCTACTAGCGCTTGAATTGCTGGTGCAGAAATATGAATTGGATTTTTACCTAGGTGAGGATAGGCGATATGCGCCTGAATACCTTTGACCCTAAGCTTGCCTGAGAGTGAGCCACGACGACCATTCTTAATCATGTCGCCCAATTGGTCGACTGAGGTTGGCTCGCCAATGACGCAGTAATCTAAACGCTGCCCCTGTTTTTGCAAGCGCTCACACATGATGACCGTGCCATCATTAGCTGGACCTTCTTCATCGCTCGTAATCAAAAAGGCAATGGAGCCTTTGTGATTTGGATGGGTGATTACGAATTCTTCTGTAGCAACAACGAATGCCGCAAGAGAGGTTTTCATATCCGCAGCGCCACGGCCATAGAGCATGCCATCACGAATGGTTGGGGTAAATGGATCATTAGTCCATTTTTCGAGCGGGCCAGTAGGAACCACATCAGTGTGACCGGCAAACATCAAGACTTCGCCTTGATCACCACTGACACCCTTTTTGATTGCCCAAAGATTGGTTACCTGAAAACTCTCAGGGCCGCTGACAACGCTCTCAGTATGAAAGCCTATAGCTTGAAGGCGTTTAGCAATGAGCTCCTGACAGCCCCCGTCCGCAGGGGTTACCGAGCGGCAGGAGATGAGGGCTTCAGTTAGCTCAAGGGTGGCGCTCATAGATTTAGCTTAATCGCGCAAGAGTTCGTTGATCGCAGTCTTAGCTCTAGTCTGAGCATCAACCTTTTTCACGATGATCGCAGCGTATAGGCTGTACTTGCCGCAAGCAGAGGGGAGTGAGCCTGGAACCACAACAGAACCTGCTGGCACACGACCGTAATGGATCTCACCAGTTTCACGGTCGTAGATCTTGGTGCTTTGACCAATGTATACGCCCATAGAGAGAACAGCATTTTCTTCAATAACTACGCCTTCAACGACCTCAGAACGCGCGCCAATAAAGCAGTTATCTTCAATAATCACTGGGCCAGCTTGAATTGGCTCTAAAACACCGCCAATACCAACGCCACCAGATAGGTGGACGTTTTTACCAATTTGAGCGCATGAGCCTACGGTTGCCCAGGTATCCACCATGGTGCCTTCGCCTACATAAGCACCAATATTGACGTAAGAAGGCATTAAAACGGCATTTTTGCCAATAAATGAGCCACGGCGAGCCATTGCAGGGGGAACTACACGGAAACCGCCATTGGCGAAGTCTTCGGCGGTGTAGTGCTCAAACTTGCTTGGTACCTTGTCGTAGAACTGGGTATAGCCGCCGGCACCCATTGGTTTGTTGTCCTCCAGGCGGAAAGAGAGCAAAACAGCCTTCTTTACCCACTGGTTTACTTCCCATTTGCCGACGCTACGGCGCTCAGCTACACGAATACTGCCTGTATTCAGGCCTTCGAGTACGGCGTTCACAGCGTTGCGGATTTCCCCAGAAACGGCCTCAGGAGACAGGTTTGCGCGGTTTTCCCAGGCTTGTTCGATGATGCTTTGTGGTGATTGGCTCATGCTTTTCAGTTAACTATCAGATTGTTAAGGGGTTTTGCCCCTGGAAGTAGATTAATCATTATATCGGTGGGGCAAAAACCCGTGTGAGGAGCCCTAAGCTTGCTATCATCTTCCCACTTTAGTAATAATTTTTACCCCCTTATTTGAACCCCTTTTTTCCCTGCAAAGTACGCCGTGCAACTGAAATCCATCAAACTTTCCGGCTTTAAGTCCTTCGTCGATCCAACTCACTTTGAAATGCCAGGTCAATTGATCGGTGTTGTGGGTCCTAACGGTTGCGGAAAGTCGAACATTATTGACGCTGTACGCTGGGTTTTGGGTGAGTCTCGCGCTAGTGAATTGCGTGGCGAATCAATGCAGGACGTGATCTTTAATGGCTCTGGTTTGCGTAAACCATCTGGTCGTGCCAGTGTGGAACTCATTTTTGACAATTCAGAAGGGCGCGCTCAAGGTCAGTGGAGTGCTTTTACAGAACTAGGTATCAAACGCGTTTTGACGCGCGATGGCAATTCTAGTTACTACGTTAATAACCAAGTGGTGCGTCGTAAAGATATTCAAGATATTTTCTTGGGTACTGGTATGGGTCCAAGAGGCTACGCGATCATCGGGCAGGGCACCATCAACCGTATCTTGGAAGCAAAGCCAGAAGAGCTACGTGTTTTCTTGGAAGAGGCTGCAGGTGTTTCCAAATACAAAGAGCGTCGTAAAGAAACTGCTTCCCGCCTTGAAGATACAAAAGAAAACTTAGTACGCGTAGAAGATATTTTGCGTGAGCTCGATCAACAGCTCACTCGCTTAGAGAAGCAGGCAACTGTAGCTGAGCGCCATGCCGAGCTCTCTACTGAGATGAAATCGCAACAACAGTTACTCTGGTTCGTGCGTCAGACTGAGGCTGGTAAAGAGCAAGAGCGTCATGCCAACGGCATTCGTGACACGCAAGTGAGCTTGGAAGAGCAGACAGCAAAAATGCGTCATGCTGAAACTGAGCTTGAGACTATGCGTACCGAACAGTACGCTTTGCAAGATAAAGTTTCTCAAGCCCAAGGCGATTTGTATCAAACTAACGCTGATGTAAGTCAAGTAGAGTCACAGATTCGTTATGTGCAAGAAGCACGTCAGCGCCTGCAACAGCAATCTCAAGATTTACAAGCCCAATTACAACGTTGGACTGTTCAAGAAACTGATGCTGCGCAAGCACAGCGTACTGCCGAGCAAGAACTCAGCTTAGCTGCAGAAAAAGAACAAACACTCATTGCTGATTTATCTGGTTTGCAAGAGCAAATGCCAGCTCGCGAAGAAGCTTATCAAGTTCACGCACGCGAACTCAACGATGCCCGTGAGAACTTGGCCACGATTGATCAGCGCCTAGCAAGTTTGGGTGAGCGCGTTAAAGCTATCACTACCCAAATTGAAGAACTCAAAGGGCGCGATACCCGTCTCGAGGCTGAGCTGGCTGGTATGCGTAGACCTGATGCAGAAGCATTGCAAATGGCAATTGATCGTCATGCAATGGCGCAACGCAAAGTGGATGAGGCAAGACAAAAAGCTGGTGAGGCGCAACAACGTGTGCCGGCTGCCGATGAAGCTCGCAACACTGCACAACAACAGATTCAGTCGGCTAACCAAGAGCTGGCTCAAACCGAAGCAAAGCTGACTGCACTGACTGCATTGCAAGCTAGCGTTCAAGCCCAAGGCAAGATCGGCCCATGGCTTGAGAGCAAAGGCTTAAAAGAGAGCAAGCGTTTGTGGCAAGAGCTCAAAGTCGAGAGTGGTTGGGAAGCTGCTTTGGAGTCCGTATTGCGCGAGCGCTTAGCCGCCGTTACAGCCAAGAGCGTTCAAGAAACTTTAGCTTTAGCAAATGACGCTCCTCCGAGTCGTCTAGCGATTTTGTTAACAGAAGATATATCTCCTGCGCACACTACTGTGCCAGCGGATTTCATTCCGCTATTAACTCGTGTTCAGAGCGCGGGTGCACCTCGTGTTGCTGCTGTATTGCAAGAGTGGCTAGACAATATCTATATCGCCAATAGCTTGGAAGATGCATTGCATCGTCGCGAGAAGTTACCTGCTGGCGGTGCTTTTGTTACTCAACAAGGCCATTTAGTGAGTCGTGTGGGCGTGCAGTTGTACGCGGCCGACTCTGAGCAAGCCGGTATGTTGGCACGTGCTCAAGAGATGGAAGGTCTCGAGAAGCAATTACGTGCACAGAAACTCATTCAAAGTGAACTGCAAGGTGAGTTGGATCAATGTGCCGCTAACTATCAGGCCGCCCACCAAGCTGCTGAGCAAACTCGTATCGCTGCTGAGCAAGCCGTACAAGAAGTGCACGGCTTTGAAGTGGAAAGAATGCAATTAACTCAAGCTGAAGAAAAGTACAGCCAACGCGCTGAACAAATTCAGGGGGAGTTAAGTGAATTGCGCCAGCAAATGGAGCAATTGATTCAAACTCAAGAGCAATCGGCTGAAGAGCTTGCGCAGTCAGAAGAGTCTAAGCAAGGCTTGCAAGAAAATCTTGCTATTGCTCAAGAAAAACTCGAGCTAGCAACCCAAGAGCGCGATCGTTTGCGTGAATCTTTACGCTCATCCGAGATGTCTGCTCAAGAAGCGGCTTTTGCAACCCGTTCTTTACAGCAACGCATTGCTGACTTGCAACGTGATCAAAGTACTGCACGCGTGCAGATTATGGAGATCCAAGATAAGCAGGCTACTTCCGAGCAAGAACTTGAAACTCTCAGCGATGAAGAGGCTCAAGATAAATTGCAGGGACTCTTGTTGGCTCGCAGTGCTCGTGAAGCCGCATTGGCTAATGCCCGTACCGAACAAGATGCTTTATTGCATCAATTGCGCGAGGCGGATGAAGTGCGCTTACAGATTGAACGCAGTCTTCAGCCGATGCGTGACAAGGTGGTTGATTTGCAGTTACGTGAACAGGCTGCCCGTTTGAACTTTGAACAGTTTGCAACCTTACTCTCAGATGCTGAGGCTGACTTAACTGCATTAGAGGCAAGCTTTAGTCCTGACCTTAAAGTAGGCGCATTGCAAACCGAAGTCAATCGCCTCAACTCAGAGATTCAGTCTTTGGGTCCAGTGAATATGGCTGCCCTGGACGAACTCTCTAGTTCGCGTGAGCGCAAGCAGTTCTTGGATGCGCAATCCGCCGACTTGAATGAAGCGATGCAGACTTTGACGGATGCGATTGCCAAGATTGATGCGGAAACTCGTGATCTCTTGCAAGGTACCTTTGATCAGGTCAATACCCACTTCGGAAAACTGTTCCCAGAGCTTTTCGGTGGTGGTCATGCTGAGTTGGTGATGACTGGTGAAGAGATTTTGGATGCTGGCGTTCAAGTGATGGCTCAGCCTCCAGGCAAGAAAAACAGTTCGATCTACTTACTCTCTGGTGGAGAAAAGGCTCTGACCGCGATTGCCCTGGTCTTCTCCTTGTTCCTCCTCAATCCTGCTCCATTCTGCTTACTCGATGAGGTGGATGCGCCGTTGGATGATGCGAACACCTTGCGTTATGCGCAGATGGTTGCCAAAATGTCTAATAAGACTCAATTTGTATTCATCTCACATAACAAGATCACTATGGAAATTGCTCATCAGTTGATTGGTGTCACCATGCAGGAGCAGGGTGTCTCTCGTATTGTGGCTGTGGATATTTCTTCTGCGGTATCTATGGTGGAGGCGGCTTAAGTGGATCTAGAGCAATTCATGACAATGTTAGGTTTGTCTGACTTGCAGTTCGCTTTGGCTGTTATTGGCCTTCTGATTCTCATTTCAGTGGCCATTTTGAATCTTAAATACGCTCGTGCTCGCCGTAAGGCAAAAGCTGCCGGCGAATACTCTGCTGATGATCGTTTTACAAAGGAACCTTCTTTTGGCCCAGGCTTTGCTGAAGCTGAAGATCGGGCCGAACCTTCTTTTGGCGAAATAAATCTCCCAGCAGTTTCCGCTCCTGAAAGTTTTTCAATTGATCCTCGGATCGATTGCGTTATTACCCTGCGTTTTGATGAGGGCATCAGCGGCAAAGAAATCTTAGAAGAAATCAATACTTGGAATGAGGTGCCTGCAACTTCAACGGCGCGCTGGATGTGCGAAGGTTTAAACGCGGATGTTGATGCTGCTGAAGATTGGGAGGCTTTACGCCCAGAAGCGTCTTATTCTGAGTTGCAGTTGGCAATTCAGTTAGCTAGCCGCCGTGGCCCGATTGGTGTTTTGGAGTTATCTGATTTTTGTTCTCGCGCTCAAGCACTTGCAGAAACTCTGGGTTCTCAAATTGATATGCCAAGCGTGAGTGCAATGCTTGATAGTGCTAAAGAGCTCGATTCTATGGCCGCAGAGAGTGATATTCAGTTAAGTATTAATGTGCTTTTCGATGAGGCAACGCCTGGCGCTAACTTTGATGCCTTGATGCGCAAACGGGGTTTTAGACTTTCTCGTAATGGCCGTGCCTATGAGTTCTATAGTAACGGCGCACTCATCTTTACCAGTGCGGAAATCGATCCCAATGCGCCTGTTAAACAAGTCACTTTATTGCTTGAAGTGCCCTTGGTCTCTCATGAAGAGCGCGCTTTCGAGCGCATGCTGGGCGAAGGTATCGAGATCGCCCAAGCTGCCCACGGTCGCTTGGTCGATGACAACGGCATCAATCTGACTGAAGCTGCTGTGATTAGCATTCGCCAGCATCTTGATGTCCTATACGCCAATCTCGAGAAGAGCGGCGTTTCAGCTGGCTCTTCTACTGCTAGCAGACTCTTTAGCTAAGGAATCGCTTTGTCGTCCTCTAGTCCGACAAATTTAGCGGATCGCTACGCATTCTTACAAGCTGAGTTAGCGCGCCTAGAGCATGCTTACTATGTTCTTGATAACCCTATTGTTCCTGATAGTGAATATGACCGCCTCTATCGCGAGTTACTTGATATTGAGGGTGCGCATCCTGAGTGGGTGACCGCTGATTCACTCTCGCAAAGAGTCGGTGGAGTTGCGCTAAAAGAATTTGATTCGGTAACTCATTCAGTGCCGATGCTTTCTTTAAACAATGCATTTGAAGATGCCGAGCTGATTGCCTTTGATCGTCGTTGCCGTGAAGGTCTGCACGTCGACCAGGTAGATTACGCGGGAGAGCTCAAATTTGATGGTCTAGCGATCTCACTACGCTATGAGCATGGTTCATTAGTCAGGGCAGCTACTCGAGGTGATGGTGCTAGCGGTGAAGATGTCACTGCCAACATCAAAACTATTCGCGCTATTCCTCTTAAATTGTCGGGGGCTAACATTCCCGAAATCCTAGAAGTTCGCGGTGAAGTTTTTATGTATCTCAAAGACTTCCAGAAAATGAATGCACAAGCTGCTGCCCAGGGTGAGAAAGAATTCGCTAACCCTCGCAATGCTGCAGCAGGGAGCTTGCGCCAACTCGACTCTAAAATCACCGCTAAAAGACCATTGTCATTCTTCGCCTATGGCTTAGGAGCGCTAGAGCCACAATCCTGGCTGCCCAAAACCCATGAAGAGTTACTTAACGCATATGTAAAGCTGGGCTTGCCAGTTTGCTCAGAGCGACGCGTCCTCAAATCGGTAGAGGAGATATTGGCTTTCTATAACGAGGTTGGCATTAAACGCGATTCATTGCCATATGACATTGATGGTGTGGTTTATAAGGTCAACTCATTTGCAGAGCAGGCTAGGTTAGGCTTTGTATCCAGGGCTCCACGTTTTGCTTTAGCTCATAAGTTTCCAGCGCAAGAAGCCTTAACCACCGTTCTCGGAATTGATGTCCAAGTAGGGCGCACTGGCGCCATTACTCCAGTTGCAAGACTTTCTCCGGTAGAGGTGGGTGGTGTCACCGTTACCAATGCCACCCTTCACAATGAGGATGAAGTGAGGCGTAAGGATGTTCGCATTGGTGATACCGTTTCCGTTCGAAGAGCAGGGGATGTAATTCCAGAAGTGGTTTCGGTGGTCAAAGAGCGCCGCCCTAGCAATGCAGCAGAATTTGTAATGCCAAAAAATTGCCCTGTGTGTGATTCACATATTGAGCGTCTAGCAGATGAAGCGGTGGCGCGCTGTAGTGGTGGTTTATTCTGCGGAGCACAGCGTAAGCAGGCATTAATTCATTTTGCGCATAGACGCGCATTAGATATTGAAGGTTTGGGTGAAAAGATCGTCGATCAGTTGGTGGATCACAATCTAGTTCGAACGCCCGCTGATCTCTATCGTCTTGGCTTTACCGCTATTGCTAATCTAGAGCGCATGGGGGAGAAGTCTGCGGACAACCTCATCGCCGCAATCAATCAATCCAGAAACACTACGCTAGCGAGATTCATTTTTGCATTGGGTATTCGTCATGTGGGCGAGACTACCGCCAAAGACTTGGCCAATCACTACCAAACCATGCATGCCCTGATGGATGCCACTCTCGAAGACTTGCTAACCGTAAAAGATGTTGGGCCAGTAGTGGCTGACTCTATCACTAGCTTTATGGAGGAAGCCCATAACCGTGAAGTGATCGAACAACTCTTAGCCTCTGGAATGCAGCTAACTGTTGAGAAAAAAGTCATCAGCGCAGCCGTAGCAGGAAAAACATTTGTACTTACGGGTACATTCCCGACGATGACGAGGGATGAGGCAAAAGATCTTCTTGAAAAGGCTGGCGCAAAAGTTTCTGGATCTGTTTCGAAGAAAACCGACTATGTAGTTGCGGGATCAGATGCTGGTAGTAAGCTGACCAAAGCGGAAGAGTTAGGTGTTCCGGTAATTGACGAGGCTGTCATGTTGGGGTTATTGAAGTAAATTTCCATTCATTTAATGCCCACTTGATTCATTAAGAGCATTTTGTGTATTCGGCAGTCGATAATTTCGGCTGTGGCTAAAAAGCTATAATTATTAGAAATATCTGTATTCTGCTTTCATGGGCGTAAGAGGCAACTAGATAAAGCAAATAAAAATTTCAGGGGTGATTTTTTTAAAGTGGATTTTATTATTTCTCTGGGTGTCATCGATACTCTTCTCTCATTTCCGTGGGCGAGTACGATTACCCTTAAGTCGCCTCTTTCTAGATCACTCGGTTATATTTGCACCCATCAATGCGGTAATGATCTTTTTTTCAAAGGTACCCACAACCCCATACGTCTCAGTCAGCGAATTTCCTGAGTTAAAAGTCCTTGAGGATAATTGGCAGGTATTTCGTGAAGAAGCATTAAATTTATCCAAAATGCAGCGAATTAAAGCATCGGAAAATCATGACGATATAGGCTTTGGTTCTTTCTTTCAGTATGGGTGGAAACGTTTTTATTTGAAATGGTATGGAGCCAGCCATCCATCTGCTGCTGAATTCTGCCCAAATACATTTGAGGTATTGAAGTCCATCCCTTCAGTGAAGGCTGCCATGTTTGCTGAGCTGCCTGCTGGAGGTAGACTTAACAAGCATCGAGACCCATATGCAGGATCCTTGCGCTATCACCTCGGCTTAATTACTCCTAACGATGATTCTTGTTTTATTGAGGTTGATGGTCAAAGATATAGTTGGCGTGATGGTAAGGGCGTCATTTTTGATGAAACCTATATCCATGAGGCTCATAACAAGACCGCTGAGTCGCGCATTATTTTATTCTGCGATATTGAGCGCCCAGTGACTTCTACATGGGTGGCCATGCTTAATAAATGGTTTAGCAAAAATGTAATGACGGCAGGTAGCTCACCAAATGATATTCGTGATCGAACTGGAGCCGTCAATAAGTTAGCTCATTTTCATCATAAGTTTGAGAAAAGGCGCAGAGAATTTAAGAGGCGCAATCATACCGCTTACAAAATAACTAAATATTTCTGTATTGCCCTGTTAATACTTTGGTTTATTTTCTTTTAACCAAATTAGCAGCCCCCGCGTATTCAGCGAGCATTGCACACACTACAGGGCTTAGCCTAGACTCCTAAGGCCTCTAGTAAGTCCGTCTCTAACAAGATCTGTAGTTTTGGATTTTTGCTCAAGTTAGCCGCATCCAATAAGAATACGTCTTCCACTCGCTCGCCCAGGGTATTGATGCGCGCGGTGTGAAGTGAAACCTGATGTTTCGCTAGCACTCTTGAGATTGCATAGAGCAGGCCGGTGCGATCGCTGGCCGAAAGAGAGAGTGCGTAGTAGTGGCCACGCTCATCTGGAATCATATGAACGCGTGGCTGAATCGGGAATGTGCGAGATTGTCTTGAAAGTCTTCCCATGCTTGGTGATGGCAATGGATCGTTATTTTGCAATGCAGCTGTGAGTTCGTACTCCACCAACTGAATAAGATCGCGGTAGCTTCCACCTTCGTCTACTAAATTGCTGCCTGAGATCTGGAATGTATCCAGTGCATATCCATGTTTTGTGGTGTGAATGCGGGCATCCCAAATTGAGAAGCCGTGGCGCTCAAAGTAGGCACAAATTCTGGCAAAGAGATCTTCCTGGTCTTTGACATAGACTGCAATTTGTAACCCTTCA
Organism: Polynucleobacter sp. 31A-FELB; assembly: GCF_018882405.1. Classification (GTDB taxonomy): domain Bacteria; phylum Pseudomonadota; class Gammaproteobacteria; order Burkholderiales; family Burkholderiaceae; genus Polynucleobacter. The sequence continues at coordinate 22,004 of NZ_JACVOO010000019.1, forward strand.
CCAACTGGGGAAATTCGAGCGCGTACAACAGGCGTATCGCTATCAACCTTATTAAATAGATGGCGTGTTAACCAGGCAATATCCGCAGCATCTTGTCTCAAGAAGAAAGCAACATCCAGCTGTTTCCAGAGATTTTCATAGGCCGAGTCCTCGATTGCATAGAGTCGTAGCTTGGCACGAGACTCTTCTTGATGCTGTGCAAGTTCTGAAGAGGCATCTGGTTTTGCGCCACCCAATACGCGCAAAGTTACGCGATAGAGGTCTTCTAGTAGCTTACCTTTCCAGGCATTCCACACTTTAGGGCTGGTTCCACGGACATCGGCAACGGTTAATAGGTAGAGGGCAGTTAGATGACGCTCATCACCAACCTTTTTAGCAAACGCTTGCACCACATAGGGGTCTGTAATGTCTTGCTTCTGAGCAACTTGACTCATGTTCAAGTGTTCTGCAACCAGCCAAACTAAGAGCTCGGTATCCGCCTTGTTCAATCCATGGTCTTTTGCAAACTTGCGCATATCCGCTTTACCAAGCTCAGAGTGATCACCGCCACGTCCTTTGGCAATGTCATGAAAGAGGGCGGCAATGACCAATAGCCAAGGCTTTTCAAAATGGGCAATCAGGCTGCTGCAGAAAGGAAATTCGTGCGTGTGCTCAACCACCATAAAGCGGCGTACATTACGCAGCACCATCAAGATGTGTTGGTCAACCGTGTAAACGTGAAATAAGTCGTGCTGCATCTGCCCAACGATTTTTCTGAATGCTGGCAGATAGCGACCGAGCACGCTAGTACGGTTCATCAGTTGGAAAGCGCGACTAACCCCTTCAGGCTCTTTTAGGATTTCAATAAAGAGTGCGCGGTTGACTGGATCCTTACGCCATTTGCTATCCATCTTCTGACGCGCGTTGTACAGCGCTCTAAAGATCGTTGCAGATAGGCTCTTGACGTTGGCAGTTTGTGCAAACACTAGAAAGGTTCGCAGAATTTGCTCTGGATGCTTCTGAAACAATTGGGGGTCAGTGATATCCAAAACACCTTGACGCTCAAAAAAGCACTCATTGCCTTCGCCAGCAATGGCATGAGTTGTTTTAGATTCTTGAGGGAAGAGAAGGGCTTCAATATTTTGCAGTAGAACGTCATTCAATTGATTGACCGCTTTAGCTGCCCAATAGTAGCGACGCATGATCGCTTCACTGGCAAGTCTAGAAGATTCTTCTTGGATGCCCATGGCTGCAGCAAGTGGTGCCTGCAAGTCAAACGCCAGTACATCTTGTCTGCGCTTAGCAAGCAGATGCAGGTTTGCACGTAGAGTTTCTAAGAAGCGTTGATTGCGATTGAGCTCAGTTAACTCGCGTTGAGTAACTAGACCAGCAAGACTGAGATCCTTGAATGTATTTCCTAAGTGCGCTGCTTTGCTGACCCAGGAGATTACCTGTAAGTCACGCAATCCACCGGGACTTTCTTTGCAATTGGGCTCCAGAGAGTATGGCGTATCTTGGTATTTGTAGTGACGCTGAATTTGCTCTGCTAGCTTGGCCTGAAAGAATGACTTTGGATCCAAGGTCTTTGCATAAACAGATTCAAATTCTTTGAAGAGTGTCTTCTTGCCGCAGATCAGCCTGGATTCCAGCAGGGAGGTGCGAACGGTAATATCCTGCTCGGCCTCGGAAACGCATTCAGCTACCGTTCTGACGGAGGAGCCAATTTCTAAACCAGTATCCCAGCATTGCGCTACAAACTTTTCAATCTTGGCAGCAAGCACATCTTCAAAGAATTTCTTATCCGCTGGAAGCAGAATCAAAATATCAATATCGGAGTAAGGAAACAGCGCGCCTCTACCAAATCCGCCCACGGCCACCAGAGTGGCGTCTGTATTTAAGTCACACGAATTCCATAAGCTGATGAGGAGTTCATCGCTGAGTTTGCTGAGTTGTTTGGTTAAGCGCCCAACAACTTGATGCTCACGAAAATCGTCATAGGCTAATTCTCGCGCAGCCCTTAAGCTGGCAATGTCTGCAATAGGTTTAATCGCTACGAGAGTTTGACCCATTGCTATTAAGCTAATTGGTAATTAAGCGTTAGCCAGATTTGGTCTAAATGAAAGACCTTTAACGCAATCTGGAATCGGATTGCTACCCTCTGACCAAGTTAATACCTCTACACCAGTGGCGGTTACTAAGAGCGTGTGCTCCCATTGTGCCGAGAGGCTACGGTCTTTAGTCTTCACAGTCCATTGATCAGGCATCGTACGAATATCTCGCTTGCCAGCATTAATCATTGGTTCAATAGTGAAGGTCATACCTTCTTTTAATTTCTCACCGGTACCGGGGCGGCCATAGTGAAGAATCTGTGGATCTTGATGGAATACCTTACCAATGCCATGGCCGCAATATTCACGGACAACGGAGTAGCCAGCATTTTCAGCATGGGTCTGAATGACATGGCCAATATCGCCTAGTGATGCACCAGGTTTGACTTGAGCAATGCCAAGCCACATACATTCAAAAGTAATTTGGGTCAGGCGCTTTGCGAGTACTGAAACTTCACCAACCATAAACATACGACTGGTATCGCCGTAGTAACCATCGGGAGTGATCACGGTGATATCGAGATTCACGACGTCGCCAGTTTTTAGAATCTTCTCTCCAGGAATGCCATGGCAAATCACATCATTTACCGAAGTGCAGATGGATGCTGGAAAGGGTGGATAGCCTGGCGGCTGGTAGTTCAGTGGGGCTGGAATAGTCTTTTGGACGTCGCGCATATATTCATGACAAATGCGGTCCAGTTCAGCCGTGCTGACACCAGCTTTGACATGTGGAGCAACGTGATCAAGAACTTCGCTGGCTAAGCGGCCAGCTTCGCGCATCCCTTGGATGTCTTTTTCTGCGGTAAATACACTATTCATGCCTTGATTATCAACGACTTGGCAGTTTTTGGCAGATCTGTAGTGCTTAAAAATTGGGCAAATAAGCCATTTGAAGGTATTTCCCAGGGGATTTAGATTGCTTGTGTGGGGTAGCAGGGGTCTAGGTGATTGATATTTAAGCTATAATTTCTTTCTCAGGTCAATTTTGATCTGAAATCGCGGGTTGAGCCTTCCAGGGTGGCGTTTTTTAGCGCAGCTAGGACTCAATCTTAGAAATTAACCCTTAGGAGAAGTTATGTCAGTAACTATGCGTCAAATGCTGGAAGCCGGTTGCCATTTTGGTCACCAAACCCGTTTCTGGTCCCCAAGAATGGCCCCGTATATTTTCGGCCATCGCAACAAAATTCACATCATCAACTTGGAAAAAACATTGCCAATGTTTCAGGACGCCCTGAAATTTGCAAAACAAGTTGCTGCTAATCGTGGAACTATCTTATTCGTTGGTACTAAGCGTCAATCACGCGAGATCATTGCTGAAGAAGCTGCTCGTGCTGGTATGCCTTACATCGACAGCCGTTGGTTGGGCGGTACGCTCACAAACTTCAAAACTGTTAAAGGTTCCCTCAAGCGTTTGAAGGATATGGCAGTTGCTAAAGAAGCTGGCGATTGGGAAAAGCTTTCCAAGAAAGAAGCTTTGACTAACGATCGCGATCTCGACAAGTTGCAAAAAGCGCTTGGCGGTATTCAAGATTTGAACGGCGTTCCTGATGCGATTTTCGTAGTGGACGTTGGCTATCACAAGATTGCTATTACCGAAGCTAACAAGCTTGGTATTCCTGTTATCGCTGTGGTTGATACCAATCACTCACCAGAAGGCGTTGATTACATCATCCCTGGTAACGATGACTCCAGCAAAGCTGTTCTTCTCTACGCTCGTGGCATTGCTGACGCAATCCTCGAAGGTAAATCAAACTCTGTTCAAGAAATCTTGACTGCCGTTAAAGAAGGCGAAGAAGAGTTTGTTGAAGAAGGGAAAGCTGAATAATGGCCGCTATTACCGCTGCAATGGTTGGCGAGTTACGCGCCAAGACTGATGCTCCGATGATGGAGTGCAAAAAAGCATTGACTGAAGCTGATGGCGATATGGCTCGTGCAGAAGAAATTCTGCGTGTAAAGCTCGGTAGCAAAGCTGGTAAGGCGGCATCCCGCGTTACTGCTGAAGGTATTGTTGCTTCAGCCATTAATGGCACTACAGGTACTTTGCTTGAAGTGAATTGCGAGACTGACTTCGTTTCAAAGAATGATGATTTCTTAGCATTTACACAAGCCTGCGCAAATCTGATTTCTGAAAAGAATCCAGCTGACGTTGCTGCATTACTTGCATTGCCAATGAATGGTCAAACTGTTGATGAAGTTCGTAGCGCCTTGATCGGTAAGATCGGCGAGAACATCATGCCACGCCGCTTCAAGCGTTTCGCTGGTAGCAACAAGTTGGTTTCTTACCTCCACGGTACTCGTATTGGCGTTATGGTTGAGTTCGAAGGTGATGAGACTGCAGCTAAGGACGTGGCAATGCATATTGCTGCAATGAAGCCAGTGGCTTTGTCGATGGCTGATGTTCCTGCTGAAGCAATTGCTGTTGAGCGTAGTGTTGCTGTTCAAAAAGCTGCTGAATCTGGCAAGCCACCAGAAATCGTTGAGAAGATGGTTGAAGGTTCTATTCAGAAGTACCTCAAAGAGGTTTCTTTGTTGAACCAAACTTTCGTTAAAAACGATAAGCAATCTGTTGAGCAGATGCTCAAAGCAGCAAACACAACAATCAAGGGCTTCACAATGTTTGTTGTAGGTGAGGGCATTGAGAAGCGTCAAGACGACTTTGCGGCTGAAGTTGCCGCACAAGTGGCTGCTGCTAAAGGCGCTTAATTAGCTCCAAAACTGCTGGGCTTGCCCAGTAAGGCTGTAATACCCAAAAGGGCATAGAAATCTTGGTTTCTATGCCCTTTTGTTTGATCTGTGCCAAGCCCTTTATAATTTGGGCAAGATATTAAAAAGTACTTAAAGATCAATAAGCTAAGCAAGTAAATTGCTTGGCAAATTACGGAAAATAAAACGATGCCAGCCTACAAACGTGTTCTCTTAAAACTCTCTGGTGAAGCCCTCATGGGGGATGATGCTTTTGGCATCAATCCAGTCACCATTGATTCCATGGTTAAAGAAATTGCTGATGTAGTAAATAGCGGTGTTCAATTGGCTATTGTGATCGGTGGCGGAAATATTTTCCGTGGTGTAGCAGGTGGTGCGGCCGGCATGGATCGCGCAACCGCTGACTACATGGGAATGCTTGCCACCATGATGAACTCACTTGCACTACAAGATGCTTTGCGCCAGAAAGGTGTTGAGGCGCGCGTGCAATCTGCCTTAAGAATGGATCAAGTAGTTGAGCCTTATATTCGCCCGCGTGCAATTCGTGCATTGAGCGAAGGCAAAGTAGTGATCTTTGCTGCGGGTACTGGTAACCCGTTCTTCACTACTGATACAGCTGCTGCTTTGCGCGGTGCTGAGATGGCTGCAGAGATCGTTCTAAAGGCCACGAAGGTAGATGGCATTTACAGCGCTGATCCAATGAAGGATCCAACAGCCACTCTCTACAAAACAATTACTTTTGATGAGGCAATCATCAAAAACTTGCAAGTGATGGACGCAACTGCTTTTGCATTGTGTCGTGATCGCAAATTACCAATCAAAGTGTTTTCGATTCTCAAGCCAGGCGCATTGATGCGCGTGGTTCAGGGCGAATCTGAAGGTACTTTAGTACACGTTTAATAGGAGGCTTGATGTCCGCAGCAGAAATTAAAACCACTACCGATCAAAAGATGCAGAAGTCTCTTGAGGCTTTGAAATCCAATTTAGCCAAGATTCGTTCTGGTCGTGCAAATCCGGGAATTTTGGAGCACATCCAGGTCGATTACTACGGTAACCCAACACCGCTAAGCCAAGTTGCTAGCTTGGGTTTGGCTGATGCTAGAACCATTAACGTTCAACCATTTGAAAAGACTATGGTTGGCGCAATTGAGAAGGCGATTCGTGATTCTGACTTAGGTCTTAATCCAGCTTCACAAGGTACTGTGATTCGCGTACCAATGCCTGCGCTGACTGAAGAGCGTCGCCGTGATCTGACCAAGGTTGTTAAAAACGAAGGTGAAGAAACTAAGATCGCTGTACGCAATTTACGTCGTGATGCAAACGAACATCTCAAGCGCCTTACTAAGGATAAAGAAATTTCTGAGGACGACGAGCGTCGTGCAACTGATGACATTCAGAAGATGACTGATCGTGCAGTAGTTGATGTCGACAAAATCATCTCTGAAAAAGAAAAAGAGATCATGACGGTTTAATCGTCAGGTTATTTTTATTATTCGCTTTATGACACAGCACACTAGCTCTACCTTGGTTGTTCCAGAGGTCAGTGCTATCCCTCGCCATGTTGCCATCATCATGGACGGCAACGGGCGTTGGGCCAGTAAGCGTTTCATGCCGCGGGTAGCGGGGCACTCAGAAGGTTTGGGTGCTGTTCGCAAGATTGTTCAAGAGTGTCGCCGCCTAGGCGTGGAATATCTCACTGTATTTGCATTCAGCTCTGAAAATTGGCGCCGCCCACCAGAGGAGGTGGGCTTCTTAATGAAGTTGTTTCTTAAGTCATTAAAGAGCGAAGTTTTTCGTCTCGCCGAAAACGATATCTCCTTACGTCTCATTGGCGACCTTAGCCGCTTTGATTCTGCTATCCAGGAGATGGTGCAATTCTCCGAAGAAAAAACTGCTGGCTGCAAAGGACTCACTTTTACGATCGCAGCTAACTATGGTGGCCGTTGGGATATCTTGCAGGCAATGCGCCAATGCTTGACAGCCAATCCTGGCTTGAAGCCGGAACAAGTCTCTGAAGAGTTATTGCAACCCCATTTATCCATGGCTTATGCACCAGAGCCGGATTTGTTTATTCGCACTGGTGGTGAACAGCGCGTCAGCAACTTCTTGCTCTGGCAACTAGCTTATACCGAGTTGTATTTCACGGATACTCTTTGGCCTGATTTTGATGAGGCTGAACTACATAAAGCGTTTGACTGGTTTAGTCAGCGCGAGCGTCGTTTTGGACGCACCAGTGCTCAGCTGGCTTCCGAGCCTTTGAGTGACGCAGTCTAAGTACCTCTCACTTCCCCATATGCTTAAAACTCGAATCATTACTGCCACTATTTTGATGGCAGTGCTATTGCCTATCTTGTTTTTATTGCCGCCGATTTATTTAGGTGGATTCTTTCTAGTGGCACTAGTTGCCGCCGCCTGGGAATGGAGTCGCATGATTGCTCCTGAGGCAAGAAAAGCTGCCTGGCTCTATGCCGTTTTTTGTTTGGCTATCATTTTATTTTTGCTGGGCACACAGGCAATCTCATGGCAGTTCTCCTTGCTGATGATGGCGGTCTTATTTTGGTTTTTCCTGGCGCCATTTATTTTAGCAAAAGGGATGAATCTTTCCCTTCAAAAATTCAAACCTTTCTACAGCATTTTGGGCTTAATCATTCTGCCGGCCACTTGGTTCGCATTGGTATTCCTGCGTGAACTCGGCTTAGTCTTTTTATTAAGCAGCATGGCTCTAGTTTGGGTTGCGGATATTGGCGCATATTTCGTTGGCAAGGCTTTTGGTAAACATAAGTTGGCCGTAAATATCAGCCCAGGGAAGTCGATTGAAGGGGCATTGGGCGGCCTTGTGCTTTGCTATATCTATGCATTTCTTTGTGTAATGTATTTGCCGCTAGGTGATACTTTATTTGGCGCTTGGGCCATTCGATTTGGCTGGGTACCCATGTTCTTAATGGTTACTGTATTGGCTGCATTTAGCGTCTTCGGTGATTTGTTTGAGTCTCAGTTAAAGCGCTTGGCTGGTGTTAAAGATAGCAGTCATTTGTTGCCCGGTCATGGTGGTGTACTCGATCGGGTTGATGCACTTATCCCAACAATGCCGATAGCTGCTCTACTAGCTGGATTGATTTGATGTCTGTTAAGCAAGTTGCTATCCTAGGATCTACGGGATCGATTGGTGTCAACACCTTAGATGTGATTCGGGCTCATCCCGAGCGCTTCAAAGTTGTTGCTCTGACTGCTGCTAAACAAATTGATCGTTTAGCTGAGCAATGTATTGAGTTCAAGCCAAGCATTGCGGTAGTGGCTGATGCTGATGGCGCCGCCAAGCTGAATCGTCTCTTGCAAGAAAAAAAGATTGTTACTCAAGTTCTCTATGGGCCTCAAGCCTTAGTCAGTGCGGTAACTGAATCTGGTTGCGACACCGTAATGGCGGCGATTGTTGGTGCTGCTGGTCTAGTTCCAGCCTTGGCTGCGGCGCAAGCAGGTAAGCGCGTATTGCTGGCCAATAAAGAAGCCTTGGTGATGTCGGGTAATTTATTTATGCAGGCTATGAAAGCGGGTGGTGGTGAGCTGCTCCCAATTGATAGTGAGCACAATGCAATTTTTCAATGTTTGCCAGATCGTTTCACCAAAAACCCTTCTGATCATTTTGGGGTTGAAGAACTTTGGTTAACTGCTTCAGGCGGACCCTTCAGGGATAAATCAATTGCAGATTTAGCAGGCATTACTCCGGAGCAAGCTTGCGCGCATCCAAACTGGGTGATGGGTAGAAAGATTTCGGTTGATTCGGCAACGATGATGAATAAAGGTCTCGAGGTGATTGAGGCTTTTTGGCTGTTTGGTTTGCCGCTAGAAAAGATTAAGGTCCTGATTCATCCACAGAGCGTAGTGCATTCCATGGTGCGCTACCGAGATGGCTCAGTTCTGGCGCAAATGGGTCAGCCTGATATGCGGACACCGATTGCTTATGGATTGGCTTGGCCTGAACGTATCGATGCTGGTGTCGCCCCCTTGAATCTGACGCAGTTGGCTGGCCTGAGTTTTACGGAGCCTAATTTCACCCAATTTCCTTGCTTGAGTTTGGCCTTTGCTGCCGCAAAAGCAGGGGGTACTGCTCCAGCTGTATTAAATGCCGCCAATGAAGTTGCGGTTGCCGCTTTCTTGGATGATGGATTGGCTTACTTAAGCATTCCAAATGTGGTGGAGCACTGCTTAAATGCCCTGTCTCCAGTGGCAGCCGATTCGCTTGAAACGATTCTTGAGACTGATGCCCTAGCTCGTCAAACTGCGAATCAGTTTATTCACGCAATTCAGAAATAGATCGGTAGATTTTGCAGGCTTTAATCACTCTTGGCGCATTCTTAGTCACACTGGGTGTATTGGTTAGCTTCCATGAATACGGCCATTTTTTGGCAGCTCGCTTGTGCGGTGTCAAAGTGCTTCGCTTTGCTCTGGGATTTGGTAAGCCGATCTTTACTTATCGTGCTAGCAACGGTACCGAGTGGGTTCTAGCTTCCATTCCTCTTGGCGGCTATGTCAAATTATTGGATGGTCGCGATAGTCAGCAAAAAATTCCGACACAAGAGCGCCCCCAGTCTTTTGATATAAAGCCACTATGGCAGCGTTCTTTGATTGTGGCTGCAGGACCATTTGCCAATTTCCTATTGGCCATTATTTTATTTTCAGTGATTTATGTCTCAGGCGTCCCTCAGTTGCCGGCTCGACTCCAGGCTCCCCCTGAACAATCAATTGCCGCAAAATTAGGGGTGAGTGCGGGTGATGAGGTTATTGGCTGGCAATCTCTGTCATCTGACTACAACAGCGCCCCCATTCTTGAAGAATTTGACCCCATACCAAGCTGGAATGCATTACGTTGGTTTTTATTGGATGCGATCACCGGAGAGCAGGGTTTTGCTTTGGAGATGCAGGACGCCTCTGGCGCTCGCCACGTTAAATCCTTCCGACAGGGCGATTTACCCCCAATTTCACCAGAATCTGACCCATTTCAAGCCTTGGGCTTGCTTCCGCAAGTTAGCCCACCATCGGAGTGGAAAGAGCTTAAATTAGGTCCTTTAGATGCCCTAGGTTTTGCAACCCAAAGGGTCTATTTGATCACCAAGGTCTCCGCGAGGCTGATGCTCGGTTTGTTTACCGGCAAAACAACCCTAAAACAGCTTGGCGGGCCATTGAGTATTGCGGATATGGCGGGGAAGTCCGCTCAGGTTGGTTGGCAGCCATTTATTGCCTTCCTGGCTCTCATGAGTATCAGTATTGGACTCTTGAATTTAGTGCCCTTACCAATGCTAGATGGGGGTCAGCTCCTGTATGATGCATGGGAGTTGGTTGCTGGTAAGCGAATTTCTTTATCCCTGCAGGAAAAGCTCCAAAAAGTGGGTTTTTTGCTGTTGATATCGCTTTCCTTGCTGGCCTTGTTTAACGATTTGCAACGCTACCTTTCACCTTGAATTTTCTGAATCTCTCTTTTCGCTCCGTAACTCGATTTGTTGCCCAAGTCGCCCTTATTCTTGCTGCTGGATTTTGCGTAAACGTACAAGCGGCTGACTCTTTCGTTATTAAAGATATTCGAATTGAGGGTTTGCAGCGAGTGGAGCCGGGTACCGTATTTAGTTACTTGCCAGTTCAAGTTGGCGATACCTTCACTGAAGAGAAGAGTGCGGAAGCTATTAAGGTGCTCTACAGCACCGGCTTTTTCCGAGATGTGCAGATTCAAGCACAAGGCAATGTACTAATCGTGATCGTTGAAGAGCGCCCTACGATCTCCCGTATTGAATTTACTGGAATGAAAGAGTTTGACCAGGAGAATATTCGCAAGTCGCTTAAGGCGGTTGGCGTTGCTGAAGCTCGCTTCTACGATAAAGCTTTGGTTGATAAGGCTGAGCAAGAGCTTAAACGCGCATATGTTGGTAAGGGGATGTATGCCGCTGAGGTGGTTGCAACTGTTACTCCAGTTGAGAGAAATCAGGTTGCCGTGTACTTCAATATAGATGAAGGACCTGTAGCGAAGATTCAGGAAATTAACTTCATTGGTAATAACGTATTTAGCGAAAGTACACTGAGGAGTCAGATGCAGCTAAAAACTGGCGGATGGCTTTCCTGGTATAGCAAAGACAATTTATATTCCAAGCAAAAGCTCACGGCTGACTTAGAGAACATTCGCTCTTATTACCTCAATCGTGGATATCTTGAGTTCGTCATCGAATCTACCCAGGTTTCTATTACTCCAGACAAAAAAGGCATCTACCTTACGATCAGCATTCGTGAAGGCAATAAGTTCACCGTTAAGGATGTTCGTTTGGCCGGTGAGTTATTGGGCAAGGAGGCTGAATTGATTCAGCTGGTAACCCTTAAGCCTGGTGATACCTTTTCATCTGCCAAGCTCACTGAGAGCACTAAGGCTATTGCAGAGATTTTGGGTTCTTACGGTTATGCATTTGCAACCATTAATCCGCAACCTGATATTCGTCGAGATTTAAGCGAGGTTGATTTGACTCTCGTGGTAGATCCAGGTCGTCGTGTTTATGTCCGTCAGGTGAATATCTCTGGTAACGCCAAAACTCGAGATATGGTGGTTCGTCGTGAAATGCGCCAGTTTGAAAGTTCATGGTTCGATAGCGAAAAGATTGATCTATCCAAAAAACGTCTAGGTCGTTTGGGTTATTTCACGGAGACCGACGTTTCTACACAGGACGTTCCTGGATCTCCGGATCAAGTGGATGTTAATGTGAAGGTGACTGAAAAGCCAACTGGCGCAGTAACTCTTGGGGCAGGCTTCTCTTCAACCGAAAAATTGATCCTCTCTGCGGGTATTAATCAAGAGAATGCCTTTGGTACGGGCACGGCCGTAGGTCTAAATATGTCTCTCGGTAAGATTAACCAAAGCTTAGCTTTGTCAAACTACGATCCTTACTTTACTGAAGACGGCATCAGTCGTTACACTGATTTGTTCTACAGATCATCTAAGCCACTGTATTACATTGGCGATCCTGACTATCAAATTAAGTCGGTAGGATCAAATATTAAATTTGGCGTTCCCTACACTGAGGTTGATCGCGTTTTCTTTGGAACTGGTATTGAGGCATTTCAGATTAAATCTACCTCCAATACGCCTCAGCCTTATCTGAATTACATGGTGGATTATGGTGCTGCTGCACCTGGCTATCCTGCAACCCTTAATACGTACAACGTTCCAATCACTGTTGGTTGGTCACGTGATGGTCGCGATAGCGCCTTAATCCCATCAACTGGCTCTTTGCAGCAATTGAATGCTGAGGTGGGGACGCCAGTGGGCAATATGATGTTCTACCGCCTGTTTGGTCAGTATCAAAAGTACCACTCTTTCTCAAAGGCCAACATCCTATCCTTTAACGGTGAGGTTGGTTACGGTGAGGCCTACGGCAAGTACCCATTCCCGATTACCAAAAACTACTATGTTGGTGGCATTGGATCAGTTCGAGGCTATTCACCGGGATCTCTTGGACCCACTTATTACAATGTCAATACAGGCACCAATCAGCCTACCGGCGGACAGTCTAAGATTGTTACTAACGTTGAGTACACCGTGCCAGTACCTGGATCTGGGGTTGATAAAACCTTGCGAGTATTTGGCTTCGTAGATGGCGGTAATGTCTACGGTGAGAATATCAATCTTGTCTTGCGATATTCTTATGGCTTGGGTTTATCATGGATATCACCACTTGGCCCACTGAAATTCAGTTATGGTATTCCGATCAAATCGTTACCAACGGATAATATTCAGCGTTTGCAGTTCCAGGTGGGTACAGCGTTTTAATTGTTTAAGGAAAGTTTTATGAAGCTTCGTCAATCTTCTAAATGGATTCAGTACAGCTTAATTGCTGCTTATTCACTAATCGCATTGCCACAAGCATTCGCACAAGATGCTGGAACTCGGGTTGCAGCTGTTAACGTTGAAAAAGTTTTCAACGAATCCAATATGGCCAAAGCAAGCCAAACTAAATTGCAAAATGAATTCATGAAGCGTCAGAATGAAATTCGTGACAGCGCTCAAAAAATTAAGTCTGCCGCTGAAAAGTTGGACCGTGATTCTGCTGTAATGTCTGAGGCGGATCGTGTTCGTCGTCAACGCGAACTGTCAGATCAAGATCGCGAACTGCAGCGCAAACAACGCGAATACACTGAAGATCTAAATCAGCGCAACTTTGAAGAGCGTGCCAAGATTGCTGAAAAAGCAAATCAAGCTCTCAAGCAAATTGCTGACCAAAGAAAAATTGATGTCATTATTCAAGATCCAGCCTATGCCAATCCAAAGGTTGATGTTACTGATGATGTCATCAAGGCTTTGAATAGTCTCAAGTAAGTTTTATGCCCACCGCCATCGAGCTGGCCGAACAGTTTCAAGTAAGCTTGGTGGGGGATGGCTCCCTCGCGCTTCAGGGTCTCGCTCCTCTCGAGCGAGCCCAGTCAAGCCAAATCTCGTTTCTTTCCAATCCCCTGTATCGTCAGCAGGCTAGTGATAGCGCTGCTGGTGGCTTAATTGTTAGCCAGTCGGATTTGGATTTTCTTCAGGCAAATCCAAGCGCAAACTCTGCGCAGCGCGTGTATTTTGTCTCTAAAAATCCATATGCAACTTTTGCCAGAATGGCGCAGCACTTTGCCAAGGCAACTGCACCTATCTATACTCCTGGTGTGCATCCTAGCGCGGCAATAGATTCATCAGTCAGTATTCCTGCTTCATGTCATATCGGACCTTTTGTGCAAATTGGTCCTGGCGTGAAATTGGGTGAGCGCGTTACCTTGTTGGGCAATACCTCAATCTCTAGAAACTCCAGTATTGCTAGTGACACTTTGATTTATCCCAATGTTTCCCTTTATTCAGAAACCACGATTGGCGAGCGCTGCATTATTCATAGCGGTGCTGTGATTGGTGCTGATGGCTTTGGTTTTGCCCCTGATTTTTCTGCCACTGGTGCCGAGTGGGTCAAGATTCCTCAGACTGGCACTGTAGTGATTGGTAATGATGTTGAGATTGGTGCATCCACTACGATTGATCGTGGCGCAATGAGTGACACCATCATAGGCAATGGAACTAAGATTGATAACCAAGTGCAAATTGCGCACAACGTAGTGGTTGGCAATTGCTGCGTGATTGCTGGTTGTGCGGCGATCTCGGGGAGCACCAAAATTGGAAACTTCTGCATCATTGGTGGCGCTGCTAACTTTGCAGGTCATCTCACTATTGCTGACAGAACCACCGTGTCTGGAAATACTTCGATTATTCGCTCCATCGCTGAACCAGGCCAGCACTACACGGGTGTCTACCCGTCAATGCTTCATAGTGCGTGGGAGAAAAATGCAGCCATTTTGCGGGGTCTAGATAAAATACGTCAACGCCTACGATTATTAGACAAATCTAAATAGATCACCACCACATTACAAAATTAGAAACTTTATTCAGCAGGTAAATACATGAGCAAACCTATCGCTATCGACATCAATCAAATTTTGAAGTTGTTGCCACACCGGTACCCATTTTTATTGGTTGACCGCGTCTTAGAGATCGAGCCTCGTCAAAGCATTACTGCTTTAAAGAATGTCACCATGAATGAGCCATTCTTTCAGGGGCACTTTCCCGATTTTCCAGTGATGCCTGGTGTTTTGATTATTGAAGCGCTTGCTCAAACTGCTGCACTCCTTACTTTTTCAGAAGTCCGTGAAGAGAATGCGATTTATTACTTCGCAGGTATTGATGGAGCGCGTTTTAAGAAGCCGGTATTGCCTGGCGATCAACTGATTATGACGGCCAAGTTAGAGCGTGAGCGTGCTGGCATCTATAAATTCCAGGTGCAAGCTACTGTAGATGGTGAGTTGGCTGCAGAAGCCAATATTACTTGTGCTGTTCGTACGAAAGGTGCGTAATGACTCGGATTCATGCATCCGCAGTAGTTGATAGTAAAGCTGAGCTCGCTAGCGACGTAGAGATTGGCCCATATTCTGTTATTGGACCAAATGTCAAAATTGGGGCTGGTAGCAAGATTGGATCTCATACCGTAATCGAGGGTTACACCACGATCGGTAAAGAAAATACCTTTGCTCACTTTGCCGCAATTGGTGGCGCCCCTCAGGACATGAAATACCGTGGCGAACCAACTCAATTGATTATTGGCGATCGCAATACGATTCGTGAGTTCACCACCATTCACACTGGTACATCTCAAGATGTGGGCATTACCCGCATCGGTAATGACAACTGGATCATGGCTTATGTGCACATTGCACATGACTGCCAAATTGGCAACCACACGATTTTCTCAAGCAATGCACAAATTGCTGGTCACGTGAAGGTGGGTGATTGGGCAATTATGGGCGGCATGTCAGGCGTTCACCAGTTTGTTCGCATTGGTCAGCATGCCATGCTCGGTGGTGCCTCTGCCTTAGTTCAAGACATCCCACCGTTTGTGATTGCGGCCGGAGATAAGGCTTCTCCACATGGTATTAACGTGGAAGGCCTCAAGCGTCGCGGTTTCTCAAGCGAAACCATTTCAGCATTGCGTCAGGCCTACAAGGTTCTCTATAAAGATGGCCTCAGCTTTGAAGAGGCTAAAGTAGAGATTCAGAAGATGGCGCTAGCTAGCGCATCTGATGCTGCTACTGCAGAAAAGCTGACAGAGTTCCATGACTTTATTGCCGCCTCCACGCGCGGCATTATCCGATAGAGTAGAGCTAGTGTCTAAACTTGCTTGTGTTGCCGGAGAGCCTTCGGGTGACTTGCTGGCAGCGCCAGTACTCAGTGCGCTAAAGCAGATTCCTGATACCTCCGATTTGGAGGTTTACGGTATTGGTGGACCTCGCATGCAAGCAGAGGGCCTAAGGTCTGATTGGCCTATGGAGACCCTCAGTGTTCGTGGATACGTTGAGGCTATCAAGCAGCTGCCCGCTATTCTGAAACTGCGCAAAGAGCTCATTAGCAATCTTACAGGTGAGGGGCGTCCCGATGTATATCTCGGCATTGATGCCCCCGATTTCAATTTAGGTGTGGAGTTGGCTTTGCGTAAAGCCGGCATTCCCACCTTACATTTTGTTTCTCCATCGATTTGGGCGTGGCGAGCAGGGCGCATTACGAAGATCAAGCAAGCGGTTGAACGCATGCTCTGCATCTTCCCTTTTGAAACTGAGATCTATGAGCGCGCCGGCATTAGCGCGACTTATGTTGGGCATCCTCTAGCTAGCGAAATTCCGCTTGAGCCAAATCCAGCCTCAGCCAAACAAAGAATCGAGCAAGCATTAAACCTATCCACCAATGCATTAAATGGAATTGTTGTTTCAGTTCTACCGGGCAGTCGCGGTTCAGAAATTGAACTTATTGCGCCAGTCTTTTTTGAAACCATGGACGAGCTTGTGAAGCGCATGCCAGGGCAGTCTCTACATTTTGTGATCCCGGTAGCAACCCCGCGCTTGCGAGCACCACTCGAGGCTTTACTGAAAAACACGCTAGAGAAGAATCCAAGCCTGAATATTTATTTAATCGATGGTGAGGCGGATGCGGTCCTGGAAGCCGCTGATGTTGTGTTGATTGCTAGTGGTACTGCAACATTGCAGGCTGCGCTCTGGAAAAAGCCGATGGTGATTTCGTATAAGGTGCCTTGGCTGACAGCGCAGATTATGAAACGACAGGGATATCTGCCTTATGTTGGGCTCCCTAATATTTTGTGCGGTGAGTTCGTTGTCCCTGAGCTTCTTCAGGATGATGCGACCCCAAGTAAATTAGCTGATGCCTTATTGACTTGGTTAAATAACCCTAACAAAGTTGCTCAATTAAAAGCACGTTTTGCAGAAATGCATGAGACCTTACGTAGGCCAACCGGTCTATTGGTTGCTCAAGCTGTGGCGCAAACGATTGCTGCAACGAAAAGTCGGAATTCTGTGTGAGTGTAATTTGGGTATGTGGTGTTGATGAGGCAGGGCGTGGCCCATTGGCTGGGGCGGTTGTCGCTGGTGCTGTCGTTCTTGATCCCGAAAACCCTATTGCTGGTTTAAAAGATTCTAAAAAGTTATCGGCTGCCAGACGCGAGTTTCTATTTGAGCAAATTCAGCTTAAGGCAAAAGCCTGGGGTATCGGTGAAGCAAGCCCAGCCGAGATTGATCAAATCAATATTCTGCAGGCGACAATGTTAGCGATGCGCCGTGCAATTGAGGATCTCACTACACGCTTGGGCGGCTGGCCAGACAAAGCTTTAATTGATGGAAATCGCTGCCCTGAACTTCCGATTTCGGCAGAGGCTATTGTCAAAGGCGACACCAAGGAGCCCGCTATCTCGGCGGCCTCGATCTTGGCTAAGGTCACACGTGATCGTCAGATGATGGCTTTACATGAATTGCACCCCCAATATGGATTTGCTCAACACATGGGCTATCCAACAGAGGCACATTTTGCTGCCTTAAAGGAATTTGGAGCCTGCGATCAACATCGTCGGAGCTTTTCACCAGTTCGCAATGTCTTGGCTCTGCATAGCCGATAATCATAATTATGAAAATGGAATTTATCAGCTCAAAAGACAATTCCTTGTTTAAGGAAATTCGTCAATTACAAGCGACTGGCCCCAAGGGTCAGAAGGCCCGATTTGCTTGTGGCCAGGCTTTGCTGGAAGGCATTCATTTGGTTCAAACTTGGGTTGGTAATCCAGCGCTCAAGACCTTGATTACCTCCGAATTGGGTTTGCAGAATCCAGAGATTGCCCAGGCCGTCTACGACCATGTAGAAATTTGTCCTGAGACTCGCGTTTATCAATTGGATAAGGGTCTCTGGGATTTGCTATCTGATTTGGTAAATGCCCCGCAAATTGCGGGATTGCTAGATCTTCCTGAGTCTGCCTTAAACCCACAAAAGTCAGTTGCGACGATTTCTGGCGATGTGATTATTTTGGATCGCATTCAGGATGCGGGTAATGTGGGTTCTATCTTGCGTACTGCGGCCGCAGCCGGTTTTACACAGGTCATTGCCTTAACTGGTTGCGCTCACTTGTGGTCAAGTAAGGTATTGCGTGCTGGCATGGGTGCCCATCGCTTATTAGATCTTTATGAGGGCTGGTCAGCTCCACAAGTACTCAGTGCCGTAACGGCACCATTACTGGCTGCTACTGCCGATGGTGAGTTAGATCTCTTCAATATGCCCAAGGTATTAATGCATCCGGTTGCTTGGGTAATGGGCAGCGAAGGGCAGGGTGTTTCTGAAGACCTCATGGCTCAAGCTAAAGGCGTATCAATCCCGATTGATCCACGCGTTGAGTCTCTAAACGTATCTACCGCTGCGGCAGTGTGCTTGTTTGAGACCCTCAGAGTGAGGCGCGCTTAGATAGTAGTTTTTTCACGAGGGGCCGCTTTCGGTCTTGATTTCAACCCGTCGATGCAACACACTACAAACTGCGTAAGCGCAAGGAGTGTTGCTCATGAAACAACGACCTCGAATCTATTACACAGCTACCCAGAAGGCTTTAATGTGGGAGCGCTGG
>NZ_JACVOO010000001.1 GCF_018882405.1 Polynucleobacter sp. 31A-FELB
AAGCAAAGCATGAGTCGGCGCGGAAACTGCCATGACAACGCTGTAGTCGAGAGCTTTTTCCAACTACTCAAGCGGGAGCGGATCAAACGTAAAACCTATGCCAGCAGAGCAAAAGCAAGAGAAGATATCTTTGATTACATCGAAATGTTTTACAACCCGGTTAGACGCCATAGTTACAACAATGGGCTTTCTCCGGTAAGATTTGAACAGCAGTACCAAGCGAGGTTGGCAAGTGTCTAGGATATTGGTAGCGATTCAAGTATAGGCGCCGTAGGTATAAGATCCATCTGCATTAGGTGTGGCGGTATTAAGGTTAACAGTGGTGGTTGAAGATACTGTAGTGTTGGTCTGACTTGTGTTCGTTGTCGAATAGTTGGTTGATTGGGAGCTCGTTTGGGACCATGCGTAAGAAATCGCTGCTGACTCCGATGCAGATGCACTAGTGCTATCACCTGGCACACCACCAGTAACTGAGGTGGCGCAAGTTTCACTTAATGCAACGGTTTGTCCTTCTGCATTCGTGGTGGTGTTAGTAATGCCATTCGTGACTGATTCGGAAATAGTCGCACCCTCGCTATAAGTCAATGATTGGCTTTGAGTAGAACCCGGAATAAATATAAATTGAAGTGAGGAAGCGGCCACCTCAGTAGGGTTATTAGATGTTTGGGTTGCAGTGCTGAGATTAACGTTATAACTTCCAGCGGGTACTGGAACTGTCGTTATTGTCATTGTGGATGTGACGGGGAAATTGGTATCTATAGTTCCACTACCATTGCGCCCGTAAATACCATTCTCGAGATTAAAGCCAGGGTTCACGCTCGATGGATCATTAAATAAATTTTGCATGGCCTGAACATTTGATGCGGTCTGTACTGTTTCCGTCGCCATCGCCCCGAGTGGAACCTGGTTATAGAGTTGGGAGGCATCAACATATCCGTAAGAATAATTTATTGTGCCCTGCCCACCCAACGCCGAAGAATTCAAATACAAAATTTGCCCTAACAACCCAAAGGATGCTGCTGCGCCAATATTTAAAGTGCCCATATTGATAATTTCCTTAAAGAATTAAAAACGATTTTTAAAATAAAAGAATGAAAAAAATACAACTCACGTCATAGAAAGCAGGTCTTCCCTAACATTCGTAAATACACTACCCCAGTCATCTGGAATATTCTGTCTATACAGCTTTACTGTTGAGTACCACGGACTATCATTTCGGCCTAATAGCCAGCGCCAGTCAGGCATATAAGAAAGTATTAACCAAGTTTCTTTTCCTAACGAGCAACTCAAATGAGGAACGCTGGTGCAGGTGCTGATCACCAAGTCTACACACTGAATTAAATCTGCTGTATCACTAAAATGATTTAGTGCATCTCCAAAAAATTGAATTTGAGGATTTGCCGCCAAGATTTCTTTATCTGCTTTTTTAATTTCTTTTTGAAGGCAAATATACTCAAAACCTTTTTTCGGTAAAACTTCCAATAATTGTGCAAGAGTAATACTTCGAGCATGGTCTTTATTAAAATTAGAGACACTACTCCATACAAGACCTATGCGGGGCATACTTTTTTTACCTAATTTAGCTTGCCACCCTTTACTCCTCCAATGATTTCCGATAAATACTTGCGGTATTGGCGGGATGCTGTGAATTTCTGTTTTAAAAGCAAGCGGTAGTGATAGCAAGGGACATTGATAATCAAACGCAGGAAGCGCATCACCCTTAGCTACAACCCGACAAACCCCCTCAATATTTTTAAGCAAATTTACTAGAGGAGGCTGAACTTCTAAAATGACCGTGGCTCCAAGCTGGGCAGCCAGTGGAACGTAGCGACAAAACTGAATTGTGTCGCCTAAGCCTTGCTCAGCGTAAATTAAGATCGTCTTATCTTTCAAAGACTCCACGCCAAGCCACAGCGGTTTTTGAAAATACCTCTTATATTTAAAGGATTGGAGAGTTTTATTTTTCCAGCGCCATTCATAGCCTTGCCAACCATCCTTAAAATCACCTACTAATAAATTCAATAAAGATAAATTCCAATGCCCTTCAGCGTAATTTGGATTGATATCAATGGATTTATTAAAACTAGCACGAGCTTCATTTAAACGGCCAAGATTTTGTAGTGTGTTACCACGATTAGAGTAGGCCTGAGCGTAATCCGGCTTAATTTCGATGGCTTGATCGTAGTTATTCAGCGCCTCCTCTAAACGCCCTAGCTCTTGTAGGGCATTACCGCGGTTAGAGTAAGCCTCGGCATAATTTGTATTAATAATAATCGCTTGGTCGTAGCTGTCAACAGCCCCATCATAACGTCCAAGATTCGCCAAGGCATTACCGCGATTAGAGTAAGCTTCGGCGTAATTGGGATTAATGCTGATGGCTTTGTTGAAGCTGACAAGTGCTTCTTCAAAGCGCTCTAGCTCCATGTAGGCATTGCCGCGATTAGAGTAAGCTTCGGCGTAATTTGGATTAATGCTGATGGCTCTATCGTAACTGACCAGGGCCTCTTCATAACATTTAAGATGTTGTAAAACATTACCATGATTAGAGTAAGCTTCAGCGTAATTCGGATAAATTCTAATCGCTTGATTAAAACTAGATAGGGCCTCTTCGTAACACCTCAAATCCATGAAAACATTGCCGCGATTAGAGTAAGCTTCGGCATAATTTGGATTAATGCTGATGGCTTTGTTGAAACTTGCGAGTGCTTGCTGTAATCGTCCAAGCTGTTGTAGGGCATTACCACGATTAGAGTAAGCTTCGGCGTAATTTGGATTAATGCTAATAGCTTTTTCGTAACTGACTAGAGCCTCTTCTGAACGCTTTAGCTCTTTTAATGCGTTGCCGCAATTGGAGTGGGCTTCAGCATAGTCTGGCTTAAGGCGAATCGCTTTATCGTAACTGGCAACAGCCTCATCATAACGCTTAAGATCTGCCAATACATTACCTCGATTTGAGAAAGCTTCTGCAAAGTCGGGCTTGAGTTGTATAGCCCTATCGTAACTAGCTAGGGCCTCTTTTATCTGCCCTAGTTCTTTTAGTGCATTACCGCGGTTAGAGTAAGCAGGAGCGTAACTTGGATTAATTTGTAATGCTTTATTCAAAAACTCAACGGCTTTTACATACTGATTCGTCTGATTAAACAAAGCGCCCATAAGTTGCAAGGCATCAAAATAATTTGGCTGCATGACTATTACTCGCTCATAGATGGCCTGCGCTTCTGTGAACTTATATTGCTGATGCAACGCAAATCCCCGACTAAGTAACAAGGTCACGTGATTTTGTAAATGCGCTTCCCCGCCCAACTTCGAGGATTTACTTTGTAGGAGATTGGGTGGATGGGTCATAGCTCGACCTTAGCGTATCTCATCAACCATCACGAAGAATATATTTGACTTATCTGCACTTCCAGAAGAGGATAAGGATGATTCCTGCCAAAACTCAGAAATGCAGATGTAGCAAGAAGGACTGCTACCGTTTTAAGCTGATCACGCCATATATTGCTTAATATAATCTCAGTATCACCAATAGATGTATCGGTATTTGTCATAATTTTTTACTTTTATGTTACTAGCCACTAAATTGAACTTATTCTTTCATAAGATTGCTTATTTATTTGTCACAATTTGTAACAAACATTATTCCCAGCTAACAACTTAAAAAGGTGGCTGTAATAAAGTAGATTTTGATTATTCTTCGAAATTATGATCAAAATTACTTATTTTTTAAATCGCAACACCACTTTCCTGGTGCCTTCATCATCTATCTGGATAGCGAGCTCGGCCGAATGAACATCAGAGAGTCGGCGGATAATCGCGGTACCCAGACCGCTTTGACCTGAGCTACCAACCCATTGCAAGGCCTGAAATAAGGCAGAATTCGCTACAAGACTGTCACCTTGACTCGTAACAGATAGCCATACCCCACTACCATCTGATCCTGTTTCAACCAATATTGCCCCCTTACCATGTCGAAGGGCGTTATCAATGATGTTGTAAAGTATTCGGGTGAGAGCAATTGGCTTAAAGTGAGTTAGCTTTGTTTTTTGAATACTTAGAGTAATCGGTGCCTCAGCCCGAGCATACTTCGCAACAACTTCACTGATTAGCCTGCTAATGTCTCCCTCAATAAAAGGCTCTGATTTTTCAGCATCCAGTCTAGACAACTCTAAAAACTGATCCAGAATCATACGCATTTCCTCGATATCTTCCCGGAGACCCGCAGCAAGATGTGTATGACAAATTTCAGGAAACTCAATAGCAACACGCATCCGACTTAAAGGTGTTCGCATGTCATGCGCAATACCCGCTAAGAAACGTTCACGCTCGGCCTGCATTTGGTAAATCTCATCTTGCATTTGCTTTAGCGCGATTGCGAGCTCGGAAACCTCTGGTGGGGCCTTGGGCACTGATTTCATCACATCAATATTTTCCCCTCTACCAAGTTTTCTTGCAGCATTGGATAGCTGGAGTAAAGGGCGTCCGAATCGATTTGATACAACCCAAGCAGCTATGATGGTCAGCATAAAAATTAACATTATTACTAAGAGCATCACCAACTGGGTTTGTAAGCGTATGTTAAATGGAATGCCTATCGAAAAAGGATTTTCCTCTCGTAAAAACTGAAGCCATAAAATTCGATCCGGAATTTTGCTGTAACCAAGTTGTACGCGATCACCCCAAACTGAGCGAAGTTTGGACTCAATTACACCGAGTGCGGGATACGGCGGAGAGGGTACTAAGTTCGGTGGTGAACCAGGAATGACCATGATGTAGTCTTTTGAAACCCAGCGATCCTTTAGTACGCCCAGTCGATTTTGCTCGTGTGAGGATCGCTGCCGCTCCACGGCATCCGCTAAGCCCATAAAAACTGTCGTCAGACTACTGGCGGTGGGATGAACAATGAACACGTAATAAGACACTAATATTGCTGCCTGATTAAATGTAATCAGCAGCAGAAACCAAAACCAAATTTTCTGAAATAAGCCAACAGGCCTATGCGCAAAAATACTCATGCGCCCTTCTCCGTACTCACATCAGCAACAAATATATACCCCACCCCACGTAGTGTACGTATCATCCCACCTAGCGTTTCGCGGTCATCCAATCGTTTGCGAAGTCTGAATACCAACATATCAATTCCACGCTGATCTGGATGATGCTCCTTCGATGTCATGCGGGCCACTAACTGGTCACGCGAGATGGGCTTGCCTACCTCTGAGATTAGTAGACGCAGCAGAGCGAATTCTGCACCAGAAATATGTATATCTTCTCCATTTTTAGCTAAGGATTGTTTTTTTAAATCCAATACAAATCTTCCGAATTTATAAACTATCGACTCTGTTTCAAATAGAGAAAAGCCGGCAATACTTTGCCGTCTCAATACCGCACGTATACGCGCAACTAATTCACGGGGATTAAAAGGCTTTGTAAGATAATCATCGGCCCCAATTTCCAGCCCATAAATTCGATCTGAATCATCGCCACGAGCAGTCAACATAATGATAGGGGTAACAATTCCTGTATGGCGTAACTTACGGCAAATGGTAAGGCCATTTGCACCTGGTAAATTGATATCCAGAATAATTAAATGTGGATCTTTCTCATAAATAATTAGAAATGCCTCTTCACTATCGCCTGTAACACTCACATTAAAACCTTCTTGAGTGAGATAGGATGAAATCAAAGACCGCAAACGCTCATCATCATCAATAACTAATATTTGACATTGCGCGCTCACAGATTATTTAATCCGATACTATGGTGGGATTGAAAAAAAAGAATGTTCATCAAATCTAAATTGATGGATGTGGTAAGTCTAGTACTTCTTGTAACAATTTGTAACAGCAGTGAAAATAGCCTAAAGTCATTTTTACAAACGTGGTCTTACGCACTTAAACCACCGCACATATTAATTGCTAAAGAAAGCGCATAAATAATACGTCGACAAGTAAGGCTATAAGAAAAGGTTGCTTACTAGTATTTTGCCCCAAGCTACTTCCAGACACTAAATAGCTGTCTTAGATTGACTTTGTTTGCGTTAAATAGTGCCCAAACTGTTCAGTTAATGCGTGAGCCCCTGATTCGAGCCCAGGTCGAGGGACCAAGTACGTAAAAGGCCCAGAGAAATCTAGACCTTCTTGCTTATTGATGTAGCTTAATCCAGCCTCACAGGCAGATAGCGGCGATGAGACCAACAGACAGAAAATCCTTTACTCAGGAGTGAGCTAGAGGTAATTAATCAGACAATCACCATACGTAAGCTATCTATGTGTACAGGTTGTTTCAAAGTGAAGGATAGTTTTTTGAAGCAATAACAAACTTCGATAGATTAAAGTGAGGTTAACGCCAGGAAGTTAAGAATTGAGAGATATTGAGCGCTAAAAGTGCCAGTCTTTTTTGGTCCATTAGATGGTCCAGATATAAATCAAGGGCTATAAGCCCTTGATTTATATACTAACTTGGCGGAGCGGACGGGACTCGAACCCGCGACCCTCGGCGTGACAGGCCGATATTCTAACCAACTGAACTACCGCTCCAAGTACATCGCATGCTACTTGTGTCACTTCTTACTACTCACAACTAGCCAAAAATTTGGCGTCCCCAGGGGGATTCGAACCCCCGTACTCACCGTGAAAGGGTGATGTCCTAGGCCTCTAGACGATGGGGACCTGGACTACTGCTAAAACTAATGCTGCTATTTTAAATGCTTGGTGGAGATAAGCGGGATCGAACCGCTGACCTCTTGCATGCCATGCAAGCGCTCTCCCAGCTGAGCTATACCCCCGTAATCTCGCTAAAAATCTACAAGACACTCAAAACAATCCAAGATTTTATCCTATTTTTGTAGGAGGACGCAAATTCTGCCTTAGACGACCTTGGAGAGCCTTTCTACAGCTTCATCCTTACCCAAAACAACCAAGACAGAATCAATCGCTGGGGTCTGTGTTGTAGCAAATAAGGCGTAACGGACAGGCATTGCTAATGCTGGCATTTTGATCTGATGCTTGGCTAAAACTTCTTTAAAAGCTGCGCCATAGGCCGCTTTTGTATGCTCCGCAGATTTAATCGCCTCAATCAAATCTTTTAGAGCTGGAACGATTTCAGCTGGGATATTTGCAGCGATTTGTTCAGGATTGTGCGCTGGTGCCGGCAAGTAAAAAAGCTTTGCTCCCTCAGCGATTTCAATCAAGGTGTTTGCACGGTCTTTCAATAGTGCAACCACTTGAACAAAGTCCGGGCCCTTCTCTGTATCTATACCCAAGTCGTGCGCAAAAGGCTTAGTTGCTTCAGCAAGAACAGCTGGATCTGCATTCTGAATATATTGATGATTTAGCCAAAGCAATTTTTCAGGATTATGCTGTGCTGGTGATCTACCAAGGCTAGCCAAGTCAAACCAATTCACAAACTGCTCTTTAGTAAAGATCTCCGCATCACCATGAGACCATCCTAATCGTGCAAGGTAATTCAGAATGGCTTCGGGCAAGTACCCTGCTTTTTGGTAATCGCGAACACTCATGGCGCCATTGCGCTTACTCATTTTTTCGCCAGAGTCATTCAAGACTGTTGGCAAATGGGCATATACCGGCGGCGTACCACCGAGTGCCTTCATGATGTTAATTTGGCGAGGCGTGTTGTTCACGTGATCATCACCACGAATTACATGGGTAATGTTCATATCAAGATCATCCACCACAACGCAGAAGTTATAGGTTGGCGTTCCATCAGGACGAGCAATCACCAAATCATCTAACTCATCGTTGCTAATTTCAATCTTGCCTTTAACTGCATCTTCCCAGATAACGGATCCACCGATGGGATTCTTAAAGCGAATCACTGGCAAAACACCTTCTGGAACTTCTGGCAAAGTTTTGCCAGACTCTGGACGCCATTGGCCGTTATAGCGCGGCTTTTCCTTATTCGCCATCTGTTGGTCGCGCAGCTTATTGAGCTCTTCCTCGCTCATATAGCAAGGATAAGCAAGACCAGCATCTAGCATTTGCTTAACAACTTCGCGATAACGATCAATGCGTTGCATTTGATAGATTGGGCCTTCATCCAAATCTAGACCAAGCCAAGCCATACCTTCAATAATGACGTCGACCGCCTCCTGGGTAGAGCGCTCTACATCGGTATCCTCGATACGCAAAATGAAATCGCCTTTGTTGTGACGGGCAAAAGCCCATGGATACAAAGCGCTGCGAAGGTTGCCCAAGTGAATGAAGCCCGTTGGACTGGGGGCGAAACGTGTACGTATATGCATAAATGACATTATCTCAGGTCGGCCTAGGAATTCATCATTTAGCACCTGACCCTCAAAAAAGTGGATACTTTCACCTATGAACGAATTACTTGTATTTATGTGTGATGGCGCCCCAGTCCGCGGGGAAATTGTTTCTATTAGCAGCGCCTGGCAGGCCGTTTTAGAGCGCCGTAATGACCCCCCTGTGATTCGACGAATCCTGGGTGATTTCGTGGGCGCAGCGACGCTCTTAAGCGCCAGCCTCAAATTTGATGGGACTTTGATTATTCAAGCTCAAAGCAAAGGCCCTATCCAGCTTCTGGTGGTCGAATGCAAATCTGACCTGACAATGCGAGCCACGGTAAAGCTCTCTGTTGACGCAGCAAGCATTGATCCCGAAGCCACCCTTGGCGAGCTATTGGATGCGGACAATACGGGTCGACTGGTGATCACTCTCGATCCATCTGACCGTCAGCCCGGTCAACCGCCCTATCAAGGCATTGTGGCTCTTCAGGAGCACCGTGGCACGGTCATTAAGCCAGTAACTAGCGCTGCTGAGGCAATTGCTCTGTACATGCAAAATTCAGAGCAGTTAGATACCCGTATCTGGCTAGCATCAAACGATACTCATGTTGGTGGATTGCTTTTGCAGCGATTGCCTGATTCTGGTGGTCATGCCCACCTTGATCCTCAGTTAGCCGCTGAAGGGTGGACGAGAATTCAGACGCTTGGTGAAACCATCACCAATGAAGAGTTATTGACCCTATCCCCAGAAACTATCCTCCGCCGTCTCTTTTTAGAGGAATCCGCCGAAAGCGGTGTTCGCAGCTTTCCGGCTCGTCCTGTTCGTTTTGGCTGCCGCTGCTCCCGCGCTAAGGTAGCCGATGTCCTCAGAATGCTTGGTGAAGAGGAAGTTGAAAGCATCCTTGCAGAACAAGGTGCTGTAGAAACTGAGTGTGATTTTTGCGCTAAAGCTTATCGCTTTGATGCGGTTGATTGCAGGCAAGTATTTAAAACAGACTTGCTAGCTGATGCTACGAGACCACCATCTAGCGGTCATTAAGCGCTAATTATTGCTTGGTTGTTGCTGGCTTTTCGCCATCAGATGCGTTGGTGGCTGATTTTTCGGTTGGTAGAATTTGTACAAAGAACTCACCTTCCTTAATCATGCCGTGCTCAACACGAGCACGCTCTTCAATTGCGCGGGTACCGTCTTTTAAATCCTTAACATCACCAGTAAGTTTTGCATTGCGTAAGCTCAGCAAGCTATTTTTGGCCTGCTGTAACTCAAGCTGTTTCTCCATCTCGTAAACCTTAAGCCATCCACCCTTACCCAACCAAAGTGGGTACTGTATTGCGATAAGCAATAACAGCATAGAGTAGATGACAATCCGCATAAGAGATGAAGTTGCTACTAGTTAGCGTTTAAGGTTATAGAAAACAGATTTACCTGGATAAGTAGCTACATCACCCAAATCTTCTTCGATACGCAGCAGTTGGTTGTACTTTGCAATTCGATCAGAGCGAGACAGTGAACCCGCCTTAATCTGGCCGGCATTTGTGCCAACAGCAATATCAGCAATCGTGCTGTCTTCTGTTTCACCAGAGCGATGAGAGATGACTGCAGTGTAATTAGCACGCTTCGCCATTTCAATCGCAGCAAAGGTCTCTGTCAATGTACCAATTTGATTAATCTTAATGAGGATAGAGTTAGCAATGCCCTTCTCGATACCTTCTTTAAGAATGCGAGTGTTGGTAACAAAGAGGTCATCTCCAACTAATTGGATTTTCTTGCCTAATTTTTGAGTAATGTCTGCCCATCCATCCCAGTCACTCTCATGCATTCCATCTTCAATCGATACGATCGGGAATTGATCGGCTAAATTGCCGAGGTAGTCCGAGAACTCACTGGAAGTTAGTTGTAGACCTTCGCCTGATAAGTGGTACTTGCCATCTTTATAGAACTCACTAGCTGCACAGTCCAAAGCCAATAAGACATCTTCACCAGCTTGATACCCGGCACCTTCAATTGCCTTCATGATGGTCTGCAAGCACTCTTGATTGCTCTTGAAGTTCGGGGCAAAGCCACCCTCATCTCCAACAGTGGTTGGCATACCTTGCGCACCTAAAATTTTCTTCAACTCATGGAAAATTTCCGCGCCACAACGCAAGGCTTCACGGAAGCTTTGTGCGCCGACAGGCATCACCATAAATTCTTGAATATCCAGGCTGTTATTGGCATGCGCCCCACCATTAACGATATTCATCATTGGTACTGGCAATTGCATACCGCCAGATCCGCCAAAGTAGCGGTACAAAGGCAAGCCAGCTTCTTCTGCAGCGGCGCGCGCTACAGCCATAGAGACGGCTAAAGTTGCGTTAGCACCCAAGCGAGCCTTGTTATGAGTACCATCCAACTCAATTAAGGTGTGATCAAGGAAAGCTTGTTCACTAGCATCAAGACCTAAGATTGATTCAGCTATCTCGATGTTGATATTTTGAACCGCCTTAAGAGCGCCCTTACCTAGGTAGCGTGCTTTATCTCCATCGCGGAGCTCAATGGCTTCACGTGAACCTGTTGAAGCGCCAGATGGCACTGCAGCACGTCCCATAACGCCTGATTCAAGCAATACATCGCACTCAACCGTTGGGTTGCCGCGTGAATCTAAAACTTCTCTACCGATGATGTCAACAATGGCGCTCATGCACCTTCTCCTAAGTAAAAATGAATTTGGGGTGTTACTTAAAACTATCTTCTAAAAATGATCCGGGCTTCTTAACAACGGAATCAATTGCAAGCAAAGATTCCAGCAGTTCTTTCATGCGGTTTAGCGGCACAGCATTTGGACCATCAGAAAGCGCTTTAGCTGGATCTGGATGTGTCTCCATAAATAAGCCGCTGATACCAACTGCAACAGCAGCACGGGCCAGTACAGGAACAAATTCCCGTTGCCCACCACTCGCATTGCCTTGACCGCCAGGAAGTTGAACTGAATGGGTTGCATCAAAAACAACTGGCGCCTTTGCTTCACGCAAAATTGCCAAGCTACGCATATCTGAAACTAAGTTGTTGTAGCCAAAAGAAGCACCACGTTCACAAACCATAAATTGATCTGCTAGGTTCATTTCAGCGGCTGCTGCACGCGCTTTATCAATCACATTCAGCATTTCATGCGGGGATAGGAACTGACCCTTCTTAAAATTCACTGGCTTACCGCTTTGAGCGCAAGCTCGAATGAAGTCAGTTTGTCTGCATAAAAAGGCTGGCGTCTGAAGAACATCGACCACTTTTGATACAGGAGCAATTTCGCTGATGTCATGGATATCAGTCAAAACCGGTACGCCAATTTCACGTTTTACACGTGCCAGAATCTCTAGCCCCTTCTCCATGCCTAAGCCACGGAAGGAAGTCCCAGATGAGCGATTGGCTTTATCAAAAGATGACTTGTAGATAAATGGGATTCCTAGTGAGGCAGTAATCTCTTTAAGCTCACCAGCGATATCTAAAGCAGATTGCTCAGACTCAATAACGCAAGGACCCGCAATAAGAAAAAAACGGTGATCTAGGCCAACATCAAAACCACATAACTTAAAAGCACTCATAACGATCTCCTAGGCTGCTTGCTTTTGGGAAGCAGCTTGATGAATCAATGACGCCTTAATGAAAGCAGAGAATAGTGGATGCCCATCACGTGGCGTTGATGTGAACTCTGGATGGAACTGCACACCAAAGAACCAAGGATGCATTGAGTTAGGCAACTCCATCATTTCAGGCAAGGATTCGTTAGGAGTTCTAGCAGAAATAATCAGGCCAGACTTCTCAAGACGCGGCACGTAGATGTTATTCACTTCATAGCGATGGCGGTGACGCTCATTCACTTCAGGGCCATAGATTTCATGAGCCAAAGTG
Source organism: Polynucleobacter sp. 31A-FELB (assembly GCF_018882405.1). Lineage (GTDB taxonomy): Bacteria > Pseudomonadota > Gammaproteobacteria > Burkholderiales > Burkholderiaceae > Polynucleobacter. The sequence continues at coordinate 12,150 of NZ_JACVOO010000001.1, forward strand.
CCTGCTTTAACAGGGCAACGTTGTGAGCCTAAGCGCATGGTTCCACCAAGATCAGAATCATTGGTGCGCTTCTCAACACGGCCTTCACGATCAACCCACTCGGTAATCAAAGCCACAACTGGGCTCTCAGTCTCAGGATCAAACTCAGTACTGTTTGCTTGGGCAATATTAGCAACATGACGCGCAAACTCAATCACAGCTAACTGCATACCCAAGCAAATACCCAGGTAAGGAACATTGTTTTCACGGGCATAACGAATGGCAGCAATCTTGCCTTCTGTGCCACGCTTACCAAAACCACCAGGAACTAAGATTGCATCAAGATTCTGAAGACAGTCAACACCATCTTTTTCAATGACTTCAGAGTCAATGTAATTGATGTTGACGCGGGTGTGATTATGAATACCTGCGTGACGCAAAGCTTCGATCAATGACTTATAGGATTCGGTTAGCTCAACATACTTACCAACCATACCAATGGTGACTTCGTGCTGCGGATTAGCTAACTCATAAACCAAGTTTGCCCAAACAGATAAATCTGCAGGCTTAGCCTCAATATCTAATTCACGACAAATCAAATCATCCATACCCTGAGCTTGAAGCATCTCAGGAATCTTGTAGATGGTGTCAACGTCCCAAACTGAAATCACAGCTTCTTCACGAACGTTCGAGAACAGTGAGATCTTAGAGCGCTCATCTTCTGGAATTGGGCGATCTGCGCGGCATAAGAGTACGGTCGGCATGATGCCGATTTCACGCAACTTTTGTACTGAGTGCTGCGTAGGTTTTGTTTTCAACTCCCCTGCACTTGCAATGTACGGGACCAAAGTCAGATGAACAAAGGCGCAGCTGTGTTTTGGCAGGCGGATACTCATTTGGCGGGCTGCTTCAAGGAATGGCAGTGATTCAATATCACCCACCGTTCCACCGATCTCACAAATAGCAATATCAGCTTTGCCATCGTGACTTGCCTTAGCGCCGCGCTCTACAAATGCTTGAATTTCATTCGTAATATGGGGGATAACTTGAACTGTCTTACCAAGGTATTCACCGCGTCGCTCTTTGCTGATGACAGATTCATAAATCTGACCAGTTGTGAAGTTATTGCTCTTCCGCATCTTTGCGGAGACAAAGCGCTCGTAGTGGCCAAGATCGAGGTCAGTTTCAGCGCCGTCTTCAGTAACGAAGACTTCGCCATGTTGAAGCGGGCTCATTGTCCCAGGGTCAACGTTGATATATGGGTCTAATTTTAGGAGGGTGACTTTCAGGCCGCGGGATTCAAGAATCGCGGCAAGCGAGGCAGCTGCGATTCCTTTCCCTAAAGAAGAAACCACACCACCAGTGACAAAAACGTATTTGGTCATCGCTTAAGCTCTGTTGGAAAAAGTAATTATAACGATAGCGACTCTGTCAGGATAAATTCTTGGGCTATCCAATAACTCTCGGGCTGCCAGCTAGCTCAACATAAAATTTGCCTGTTTTATAGGCAATTTTTTGCCACCCAGAATTCTTTTACCAACCCTTAATCCTCCATCACCCCGGATCTAATACCCCTTCTGCAATTGTGTTGAATTACTGACAATTATTGGTTTATCCCCATAAACCCCTATTTAGCCCTTAAATGAGGCATTTTTTGAGAACTTTTAACAATTAAGTCTTATATAAGACATGAATTAGCAATTACAATAGACTGGATAGGGAAATAAGCCCTGCTGAGCCTTAAGTTGATAACTCTTACCCGATAGGAAATACGATGCTAGAAGCCTACAACGCCCAAGTTGCCGAACGCGCAGCCCTTGGAATTCCAGCCCTCCCCCTGACTAAAGATCAAACTGCCGAACTAGTGGGTTTGCTCAAAAATCCTCCAAAGGGTAAAGAAGCAGAATTACTTGAACTCATCACAAACCGCGTACCCGCTGGTGTTGATGAAGCAGCTAAAGTTAAAGCAGAATTTTTGGATGCCGTTGCCAAAGGAACTGAGAAGTCTCCTTTGATTTCACGCATTAAGGCTACTGAGCTTTTGGGCACTATGCTCGGCGGTTACAACATTAAGCCTTTAGTTGAATTGCTCTCCGATTCAGAGTGTGCAGCTACTGCTGCAGCAGCTTTGAAAAAGACCTTGTTGATGTTCGACTATTTCCATGATGTACAAGAATTAGCTGAAAAAGGTAATGCAGAAGCGAAAGGCGTTCTGCAAAGCTGGGCTGATGCCGAGTGGTTTACGAGCCGTGCCGCTGTTCCAGAAAGCATGAAGCTCACCGTATTTAAAGTTACCGGTGAAACGAATACCGACGACCTTTCACCTGCTCCTGACGCATGGAGCCGTCCAGACATTCCATTGCATGCAACGATCATGCTGAAGAACCCACGTCCAGGCATTGAGCCAGATGAGGCTGGTGTTCGTGGCCCAATGAAGCAAATTGAAGCTCTCCAAAAGAAAGGCAATCAAATTGCCTACGTTGGTGACGTTGTTGGTACAGGATCATCACGTAAATCTGCAACCAACTCGGTGTTGTGGTGGACTGGTCAAGATATTCCATTTGTTCCGAACAAGCGCTTTGGTGGTGTTTGCTTAGGTACAAAGATTGCCCCAATCTTCTTTAACACTATGGAAGATGCTGGTGCATTGCCAATCGAGTTAGACGTTTCCGACATGAATATGGGCGACGAAATTGAATTGCGTCCATACGAAGGTAAAGCATTTAAGAACGGTAAAGAAATTGCCGCCTTCTCACTCAAGTCACCAGTAATTTTGGATGAAGTTCGTGCAGGCGGTCGCATTCCTTTGATCGTCGGTCGTGGCCTCACAGCTAAAGCGCGAGCAGCACTTGGCTTGCCAGCTTCTACAGAATTCCGCATCCCTGTTAGCCCACCTGATAACAAAAAAGGTTTCAGCTTGGCGCAAAAGATGGTTGGCCGCGCTTGTGGATTGCCAGAAGGTCAAGGCGTACGCCCAGACACTTATTGCGAGCCACACATGACTACAGTCGGCTCACAAGACACCACTGGTCCAATGACCCGTGATGAATTAAAAGACTTGGCATGTTTAGGCTTCTCTGCTGACTTGGTAATGCAATCTTTCTGCCATACATCTGCATATCCAAAACCAGTAGACATTCGCACTCACCATGAGTTACCAGCGTTTATGACCAACCGTGGCGGCGTTGCATTACGTCCAGGTGATGGCGTGATCCACAGCTGGTTAAATCGCTTGCTCTTGCCAGATACCTGCGGTACTGGTGGCGATAGCCATACTCGTTTCCCAATCGGCATCTCCTTCCCTGCTGGTTCTGGCTTGGTAGCGTTTGCTGCTGCAACTGGCGTAATGCCTTTGGATATGCCTGAGTCTGTATTGGTTCGCTTCAAAGGAAAAATGCAGCCTGGCATCACTTTGCGTGACCTAGTAAATGCGATTCCTTTGTATGCAATCAAGAAAGGCTTGTTGACTGTTGAAAAACAAAACAAGAAGAACGTATTCTCTGGGCGCATCTTAGAAATCGAAGGTTTGCCTGATCTGAAAGTTGAACAAGCATTTGAGTTGTCTGATGCTTCAGCAGAACGTTCAGCTGCAGGTTGTGCAATTGCTCTCAGCAAAGAGCCGATCATTGAATACATGCGCTCTAACATCACTTTGATGAAGTGGATGATTGCAAATGGCTACGAAGATAAGCGCACTTTAGGTCGTCGTATCAAAGCAATGGAAGCATGGATTGCTAAACCTGATTTACTCAAAGCAGATACAAACGCAGACTACGCTGAAGTAATCGAAATCGATATGAGCGAGATTAAAGAACCAATCTTAGCTTGCCCTAATGATCCAGACGATGTGAAGTTCTTGTCTGAAGTTTCTGGCGAGAAAATCGATGAGGTATTTATCGGATCTTGCATGACGAACATTGGACACTTCCGCGCAGCTGGTCAAGTTCTTCAGGGTAAAAAGGATATGCCTACTCGCCTATGGGTGGCTCCTCCAACTAAGATGGACCAGATGATTTTGACCGAAGAAGGCTATTACGGCATTCTGGGTGCTACAGGTGCTCGTATGGAAACTCCAGGTTGCTCACTCTGTATGGGTAACCAGGCTCAGATCCGCAAAGGCTCTACAGCAGTTTCTACATCAACACGTAACTTCCCAAATCGTTTAGGTATCGATACTCGTGTGTACCTTGCTTCTGCTGAGCTTTCAGCGGTTGCAGCACTCTTGGGTCGCCTCCCAACGCCGCAGGAATATTTCGAGCAAGTTGAGTCATTGAATGCCAAGTCTGGTGAAGTTTATAAGTACATGAACTTTGACAAGATTAAGTCATTCAGCGATGTTGCTGACACGGTAACAATTTAAGCATTAATAGCCCCGATGTTTGGGGCAATAAAAAAGGCGATCAACCGATCGCCTTTTTTCATATCTAAATTTGCCTAGATGCAGAGCTTATTTTCTTGATGGGCATTCTCACGATTCAAACCAGAAGCCCAGGTATTGGTCGGCAAGCCTGTTTTTTCCATGATTAATTTTGCGCGCTTAGAAACTTCTTTCCACTCTACTTCCAACTGAGGGCCTTTGAACGCAATTGCCACCACGTTGCAGTCATGAGACTCCGGAAAGAGAAGCACGCGATTATCAAACGCTTCACAGATATTATTTAAATTGATATCAAAGCTTTTGTGACGAGAGAACAAATTCACGGTTAGTATGCCAGGCGACTTGAGAATATCGTAGCAACCTTTGTAAAACTCTAGGGAACTAGCAGCAGGGCCATCGCAAATAGCGTCATACAAGTCAACCTGAACTGCATCAAAGCGGTCCTGATTCTTGGTGTTCTGAACAAATGCCTTGGCATCAACTTGCAATGTCTCTAGCCGGCGATCATCATCCGGCGTGAAGAACATGCTGCGAGCAGAAACAATCACAGCAGGATTAAGCTCGACAACCGTTGTTTTTACAGCTGGGCAATAACGATGAGCAAACTTTGTCAGAGCGCCAGTACCCAAGCCCAGTTGAGCAATGCGCATGCCGGGCTTGGTTTCTAAAAATAATAACCACGCCATCATTTGCTGGTTGTATTCCAGATAAATCTCATCTGGATCACGAATGCGCATTGCCCCCTGAATTAGCTCGCTCCCAAAGTGCAAATAGCGCACCCCACCACTCTCAGAAAACGTAACTGGCTCCATCGCCATAGATGAATCTGGCATTAGATTACTTTGCCCAGACTCTAGCGTTGCGGAATAAGCGCATCCATGGGCTAGCACCATCAGGCGTATCTAACCATTCCTTTGGTGCCCAGCTCATCTGCACAGCCCTAAAGACGCGCTCAGGATGCGGCATCATTACCGTGAAGCGTCCGTCTGGGGTTGTAACGCCAGTTAAGCCACCAGGCGAACCATTTGGGTTCATTGGGTAGGTTTCAGTTGGGTTACCTTGGTGATCTACAAAACGTAGAGCAGCCAACCCTTGTTTCTGAAGTGCCTCTAAATTGCCTTGTTGGCTAAAGTTAGCAAAGCCCTCTCCATGCGCAATAGCGATAGGTAGCTGACTTCCTGCCATACCCTGCGTAAAGATAGAAGGTGATGCCATCACTTCAGCCATCACCAATCGAGCCTCGTACTGCTCGGATTGATTGCGGGTAAATTTAGGCCAAGCTTCAGCGCCAGGAATGATTCCCGCTAGATTGCTCATCATTTGGCAACCATTACAGACACCTAATGCAAAGCTTTCTTGGCGATTAAAGAATGAGGAGAACTGATCGCGTAATTGAGCATTAAAGAGAATAGTTTTCGCCCAACCCTCGCCTGCACCCAATACATCTCCATAACTAAATCCACCGCAGGCAACTAGGCCACGAAAATCATCTAACTTGGATTTACCAGATAGTAGATCTGACATGTGAACGTCGTAGCTATCAAAGCCAGCCCAATTCATGGCATAAGCCATTTCTACATGAGAATTAACACCCTGCTCGCGCAAGATGGCGACTTTAGGTCTGGCATTCTTATTAATGAATGGTGCTGCAATGTCGTCAGCAATGTCAAATGTCAGCTTTGGTGACATTCCACTATCGGCAACGTTATCGAGCAGCGCAAACTCACTATCAGCACAATCTGGGTTATCGCGTAAGCGAGCAATCTGATAACTCGTGTTAGCCCACATCTTTTGTAAGACTTCGCGTGGCTCAGCAAAGATATTTTTCGCATCACGCCAAATTTCAATTCGGCCATTGGTATTTGGTTTTGCAATCACATGACTGAACGCGCTCAGGTTCAATTTACGCAAAACAGCAAATACAGCATCCCGATCAGCTTTGCGAATCTGAATTACCGCACCAAGCTCTTCATTAAATAAAGCGCGCATGGTTTGCTCATGACGTCGACCAGATACCTGTTGCGCCCAGTTCTTGGCATCACCCCAGTCAGCCTCTTGCCCAACATCAACAGCAATCATGTCGACGTTCATTGAAATGCCGGTATGCGATGCAAATGCCATCTCTGCAATACAGGCCAACAAGCCGCCGTCAGAACGGTCATGGTAAGCCAGCAACTGATCTGCTTTGCGCAGTTCAATGATGGCAGTGGCAAGTGCCTTTAGATCTTCTGGGTGATCTACATTCGGAGCTGATTTACCAGATTGATTGAGTACTTGAGCAAGAATGCTTCCAGCCATGCGGTTTTTACCGCGACCTAAATCAATCAAGATCAACTCAGTTTCTAATGCTGCGCCAGATTCATCTTTGAGTTTAAGCAAAGGCGTTGTAGTTTTACGAACGTCCTGAACTGCAGCAAAAGCAGAAATAATTAAGGAGACTGGAGAAACCACTTTTTTGGCTTGATCGCCCTCCTGCCATGCAGTAGCCATAGATAGAGAGTCTTTACCAACCGGAATAGAAATGCCAAGTGCTGGACATAAATCCATCCCAATTGCTCTAACGGAGTCATACAGCTTTGCATCTTCTCCGGGTGCACCACAAGCAGCCATCCAATTAGCAGAAAGCTTAACGTCTTCTAAGCGACGAATGTCCGCAGCCAATAGATTAGTAATGGCTTCACCAACTGCCATCTTGGCAGCGGCTGGTGCATCAATCACGGCCAATGGAGTACGCTCGCCCATGGTCATAACTTCACCACGGTAGCCCTTGTAATCCATCAAGGTAACTGCACAGTCAGCAACAGGAACTTGCCATGGCCCAACAAATGGATCACGAGCATTGAGACCACCAACGGTACGATCGCCGATAGTAATCAAAAAGGATTTGCTAGCAACTGTGGGTTGCTGTAGAACCCAAGCAATGCATTGGGCAAGATCGGCGTCAGTGACATTTAATTCTTCAAACTCTTGCGCAACACGCGTTACGTCACGATGCATACGTGGCGGCTTGCCTAGCAATACTTCCATTGGCATATCAATGGGCATTGCAGCATCAGTACCAGTAGCTTCCTTACTGTCGCTTAGCTGAAGTTGACGCTCAACTGTTGCTACACCCACTACGGCAAATGGGCATCGCTCGCGCTCACAGAGTGACTTAAACAGCTCCAGATCTTTAGCCTCAATTGCTAGAACATAACGCTCTTGAGATTCGTTACACCAAATCTCTGCAGGACTCATGCCACTTTCCTCAAGCGGCACTTTGCGTAACTGAAATTGGGCGCCTAATCCGGCACCATCAGCCAGCTCTGGAAATGCATTGGAAATACCACCCGCACCAACATCATGAATTGAAACAATAGGGTTACTCTGACCCATAGCGATACAAGAATTAATCACTTCTTGTGCGCGACGTTCCATTTCTGGATTACCGCGTTGGACAGAATCAAAATCTAAATCTGCAGTATTGGTTCCGGTTGCAACAGAACTACCAGTTGCGCCACCCATACCAATACGCATACCAGGACCACCCAATTGAATAAACAAGTGCCCTGCTTTAATTTGTTTCTTTGCAGTATGGATAGAATCAATGCTACCGATACCACCAGCAATCATGATGGGTTTGTGATAACCGCGACGAACACCTTCTAGGGTTTGCTCAAAGACGCGGAAATAACCACCGAGAATGGGACGACCAAATTCATTATTAAATGCGGCCCCACCTAATGGGCCATCAATCATGATTTGTAGTGGCGTGGCAATGCGCTCTGGCTTGCCGTACTTCTCAGACTCCCACGGCAAATCGGTGCCAGGGATATTGAGGTTTGAAACAGAGAAGCCGGTAAGGCCTGCTTTAGGACGCCCGCCGACACCAGTCGCACCTTCATCACGAATCTCGCCACCAGCACCTGTAGAGGCGCCTGGGAATGGAGCAATTGCCGTTGGGTGATTGTGGGTCTCCACCTTCATTAAGGTATGTACTAAACGTGTGTCTTTTTCGTAAAGACGACCCTCACCTTTGGAGGACCAAGTTTCTGACTCGGCTCCCACCATCACTGCTGAGTTATCGGAGTAGGCAACGATCGTGCCTTCTGGCTGAAGTTGATGGGTATTGCGAATCATCGCAAATAGAGATTTCTCTTGATCATCCCCATCGATAGTCCAACTGGAGTTGAAAATCTTATGGCGGCAATGTTCACTATTCGCCTGGGCAAACATGATCAACTCAACATCGCTCGGATTACGTTCTAAGCGAATGAAATTCTCAACGAGATAGAGCACCTCATCTTCTGATAAGGCGAGACCTAATTCTTGATTTGCTTTATCTAGTGCAGCTCTGCCCTCAGTTAATACTGGGATGCGGACAAATGGGCGATCAGGCAGAGATTGATATAAAGCACTAGCTTCATTGATATCTGAGATAACAGCCTCAGTCATACGATCATGTAATGCAGCCAACACCAGCTGCTCTTGTTCTGTGCTGAGTGATTTTTTACTCTGCCAAGCATACTGAACGCCACGCTCAATACGTAAAACTTGAAGACCACATTGACGCGCAATATCTGTTGCTTTACTGGCCCATGGAGAAACTGTGCCAAATCGAGGAATAGCAATCGCAGATTGTTTATCGGCGGCTTTACTAAATAAGGAGCCACCCTTCAACTGAGATACAAAAGGTTGGCCGTAAGTCAGAAGACTCTCGAGCACCTCTATGTCCTTGGCATTGAGCTCTGACTCAGACCAAACAAAATGAAGGTATTGAGCCTCTATGGACTCAAGTTGAATTCCTTGGGCTGCGAGCGAAGCTAAAAGTCGCTGTTGGCGGAAGGCTGAAAGGGCATTTGCCCCGGGCAAGCAACAGAATGATGACATGCCAAGATTATAAGGTTTTGCTTAAACCAGGCGCCCGCCCTGAAGGCTCAATTGACGTTGACACCGAGCAGCCAAGGCTGGATCGTGGGTCACCAGAACCAGTGTCGAAGAATTCTCCCGATTTAGCTCAAAAAGGAGCTCAATCACCCTATTTCCGCTAGCTTCATCCAGGCTCCCAGTGGGTTCATCGGCGAACAGAATGGCGGGCTTATTAATGAAAGCTCGGGCTAGCGCCACCCGTTGCTGCTCACCACCCGACAGCGTATTGGGAAAGTGATTAGCCCTAAGGCTTAAGCCAACCTTTTCGAGCCATTGATGAGCCTCTAGCCTAGCGTCAGCGTGCTCTATACCAGCCATCTCCAGGGGAAGCATGACATTCTCCAAGGCCGTAAGGTGTGGCAATAGCTGGAATGACTGAAATACAAAGCCAACAAACTGACCGCGCAAACGTGCCCTGCCATCCTCATCCAGCAGATTGAGGCTTTGCCCCATTAGAGCAATTTGCCCTGTGCTTGGCAGATCTAATCCAGCCAAGAGACTTAACAAGGTACTCTTTCCAGAGCCCGAAGCGCCAATAATCGCTACACTTTCACCCTGCGCAATTTGAAAACTCAAGTCGTGCAAAATAGCCAAGTCACCATCAGCCGTATTTACCAGCTTGCCAACGTGTTCGGCAACAATGGAATTAGACTGTTTGTTCATGTGGAATTTTCTAGAGTGGAAAAATGCGGATTCAGTTTTTAACTGTGAATAAATTGATTACAGGGCTATTTTGCCTTGTATTAAGCATTTCTTCCTGGGCACAAGTAAAGCCAGTCGTCCTGATACTAGGTGATAGCCTTTCCGCTGAATACGGCTTGCCGCGTGGCACTGGCTGGGTCACGCTTCTCCAAGGGCAATTAGTCAAAGATCAGAGTCCATGGAACGTATTTAACGCCAGTATTAGTGGAGAAACTAGCTCAGGCGGCCTGAGCAGACTTCCGAATCTCTTGGATCAGAAAAAACCAGGGATCGTGCTCATAGAGTTGGGAGCGAATGATGCCTTGCGTGGTTTACCAGTAAATCAAACTGAAGCCAATCTACGTAAGATGATTCAGATGAGCAAAAAATCAGGTGCAAAGGTTTTGCTATGCGGCATACAGATTCCTTCGAACTATGGTCAAACCTACACGATGCAATTTAAGAATCTCTATCCCCTTCTTGCAACTCAAGAGCACGTAGAGTTGCTACCATTTTTCTTAGAAGGTGTTGCTACTAAACCAGAATTGTTTCAGGCGGATCGCCTACATCCCAATGTGGCAGCACAAAGCATTATCTTTAAAAACGTATGGGGCTCAATGGCCCCATACAGTAACTTACTTAAAAAACTGCCTTAGTTTTAACTGCCCGCGCTACCTGCGCTTGCTTGCTTGAGCGGGTTGATAACTTTAACGCCAGCGCTATTACGCCAGTAGCCCATAAAGCCAGCAAATTCGGATTGCGCAGCTAAAGCTTGAATCTGTTGCGCCTGAGCCTTATGTACTTTGGCATCAACTGCAGGTGGCTGACGAACTTGATCAATACGATAAATCGTAGTGCCAATACCTGGATTAGCAACCGAAACTACAGCCGGTAAGTTATTTGCATTAACAGACATAACCTCATCCATTGATGGACCAACCAAGCTGCCGGGCTTATTGCGCGAGATCCAGTTAGGGCTTGCGAAACCAGCGGCATTCTTCGGATCTTTTTCAAGTGCGGCTAATTTCTCGCTTGCGGCAGCAATAGCTAACTTCTCTGCGGCACGTTGACTAACTTGACGCTTCACTTCTGCAGCAACATCTTTGTAAGGCAAAATTTGTGCTGGGTGCAAAATTACTACCCGAGCGGATACAAATACACCCGGCGCCGTTTGTACGGCTTCGGTATTACGCTTATTCTTAAGAGCCTCATCACCATAAAGAGACTGGATCACTTTAGGATTAGCCAAAGGATGATCTTTGGATACGCCTGGTGCGCCACCACGAGTTACACCCTTCTGGGATTGAATACTCAGCTTTAATTTATCAGCAGCAGGCTTCAAACTATCAGACTGGTCGTAAGTCATATTCGCAAACTGATCTGCCTTTTCATTAAAGGCTTTGGAGTCTTCTTTTGGATCTGCCTTAAGAACAATGTACTCAACATCAATGTATTCAGGACGCTCAAATAATTTGGCGTTAGCTTCGTAAAAAGCCTGTAGCTCTTCAGCAGTTGGATTCACTTTAGACAAATAATCTTTGGCATTGAACTGCAAAGTCTGAACTTGTCTTTCGGTCTCATACAAAGATGAAACAATCTCAGATAATTTTGGGCTAGCCAGTTCTGTACGTGCAACTGAGTTAACCAACTGTTGAATTTTTAAGTCAAAGCTTTGACCAGCATAGAACTGCTCTTCGTTCATGCCATTGCTTGCCAATAACTGCTTAAAACGTGCATCATCAAATGTGCCATCTTGACGATATAAAGCACGAATCTGAGGAATCTTTTGCAGGCTATTAACAAGCTCTTGCTTGCCAACTTGCAATCGCAGGTCGCTTACTGCAAATCCTAAGATGCGCTGCTGGAGTAACTCATTCAAAATAGCTTGACGAAACGGCAGGCTTTGGGCAATTTGCATATTCCCACCGACACGCTCAGCTTGACGCTTGGCAGCCATATCCACTTCTTGCGCAGTAATTGGCTTGCCATTCACCTTAACAATATCGGTTTCCTTATCCATGAAACTGGAATAGCTAGAAATACCAAACATGGCAAATGAAGGAACGATGAATAACATCAGCACAAGCTGAAGAATCTTTTGGTGCTTACGTACGGTATCAAACATGAATTAATCGCTAGGAAGTGAAGTCAATAATGCGAGTGTACAAGGCAGAAGGTCTAGAGGAACTAGAAAGCCTATAAGAGGAAAAGCAAATGCGATTTGGGAAACTGGTGGGCGCTGACGGGATCGAACCGCCGACATTCTGCGTGTAAGGCAGACGCTCTACCATCTGAGCTAAGCGCCCCAAATTAATACAGACGAGATTGTAACCTAGTGCGGGAATAAAAGAGAGATTCTTCATCAAAATGGGCTTAAATAGATCACTCAAATCGACTCAAAATCCCTCAAATATCCCCTAGGCATCAATGCTTTAAGGCTTCTCCAGAAGAAATCTTTTCATTAGCTTTGCTAGCTTCAGCAGCCTTTTTAGCCAGCTCTTCTGGTGTTGGATCCGGTAAAGGAACTGGTTTTCGCTCTAAAGCCAACTCCAGAACTTTATCAATCCAACGGACCGGAACGATTTCAATCGCATTCTTGACGTTATCAGGAATATCGATCAAATCTTTGACGTTTTCCTCAGGAATTAAAGCCAGCTTGATACCACCGCGATGCGCTGCCAATAACTTCTCTTTTAGACCGCCAATTGGCAATACTTCGCCGCGCAAAGTAATCTCACCAGTCATGGCTACATCAGAGCGAATTGGAATGCCTGTAAACACAGAAACCAAGGCCGTCGTAATGGCAATACCAGCTGATGGGCCATCCTTTGGCGTCGCGCCGTCTGGGAAGTGAATATGAATATCCTTCTTCTCAAAAGCTTCATCCGCAATTCCCAAAGCTCTCGCTCTAGAGCGAACCACAGTCTTAGCCGCTTCGACAGACTCCTTCATCACATCGCCAATAGAGCCGGTACGAGTGATAACACCTTTACCTGGCATCACTGCTGCTTCAATGGTCAATAGATCGCCACCAACCTCAGTCCAAGCCAAACCAGTTACCTGGCCAACTTGATTCTCTTTTGCAGCTAGACCAAAGTCATACATCTTCACGGACAGGAACTTCTCTAGATTGTCAGCATTCACAGTGACTGGTGCCGCCTCTTTCTTGAGGAGAAGCAACTTCACCACCTTACGGCAGATTTTGCTGATTTCACGCTCTAAAGAACGAACACCAGCTTCACGTGTGTAGTAGCGAATCATGCTGCGAACAGCGGATTCCTCAATCTTCAATTCATCTTTCTTGAGACCATTATTTTTAATCTGTTTAGGGATTAAATAATTGATCGCAATGCTTGTTTTCTCATCCTCCGTGTAACCGGCGAGACGAATGATCTCCAAGCGATCCAATAAAGGACCAGGAATATTCAATGAGTTAGATGTTGCAACAAACATCACATCGGAGAGATCAAAGTCAACCTCAACATAGTGATCTTGGAATGTGTGATTTTGCTCTGGATCTAAAACCTCAAGCAATGCACTTGCAGGATCGCCACGGAAATCCATACCCATCTTATCTACTTCGTCCAAGAGGAATAAAGGATTGCGAACACCTACCTTAGTAAGGCTAGAGAGAATCTTGCCTGGCATAGAGCCGATGTAGGTACGACGATGACCGCGAATTTCAGACTCATCACGCACGCCACCCAATGCCATACGAACAAACTTACGGTTTGTTGCACGTGCAATAGATTGACCTAGGGAAGTTTTACCAACACCAGGAGGCCCAACCAAACAAAGGATCGGAGCTTTAACGCGTTCAACACGTTGTTGAACTGCGAGGTATTCCAGGATGCGTTCTTTCACTTTATCGAGACCGTAGTGATCCTCATCCAATACTTTTTCAGCATTAGCCAAATCATTATTGATCTTAGTTTTCTTCTTCCATGGAAGCGTAACCAAAGTGTCAATAAAATTACGAATCACGGTTGCTTCAGCAGACATTGGTGACATGAGTTTGAGTTTCTTCAACTCAGACTCAGCCTTCTTCAAAGCTTCCTTAGGCATGCGAGCAGCCTTAATTTTCTTCTCAAGCTCCTCGAGATCAGCGCCCTCTTCACCCTCACCCAATTCTTTTTGAATAGCCTTAACTTGTTCGTTCAAGTAGTACTCGCGCTGACTCTTTTCCATCTGACGCTTTACACGCCCACGAATACGCTTCTCAACTTGCAAAATATCGATTTCGCTTTCGAGATCAGCTAAGAGGCTTTCTAAGCGTTGAACTACATCAGTCATTTCTAATAGACGCTGTTTCTGTTCGAGCTTGACTGGGAGATGTGCGCAAATCGTATCCGCCAAACGGCTTGGATCATCGATGCCACCCAGTGATGACAGAATCTCTTGAGGAACTTTTTTATTCAGTTTTACGTACTGATCAAACTGAGCCATGATGGCGCGACGCAAAGCCTCAGTCTCATGCGCATCTAATGCTGACATTGGGCTTGGGCTAGCTTCGCAGCAGAAATAGCCTTGGCTATCTTCAACCTGACTTACTTCGGCACGCTGGACGCCCTCAACTAGCACCTTTACGGTGCCGTCGGGCAGCTTGAGCATTTGCAGAATGTTGGCGATACAACCAACCTCATAGAGGTCCTCTACGCCAGGCTCATCCTTGGCAGCTGTCTTTTGAGCTACTAAAAGTACATTTTTGCCAGTTTCCATGGCAGCTTCTAGCGCTTTAATTGATTTTGGACGACCCACAAACAAGGGGATGACCATGTGCGGAAACACTACGACGTCCCTTAAAGGGAGGAGTGGCAGTTGAATAGGTTCAGAGGGTAGTAATAAGTGGCCAGGCATGGGGCAATTCCTCCAAAATAGTCGTTCCGTAAAAATCTCTAAAAATGCCGTACTACTAGATACGGACATTATTTAGGAATAGGATACTACCTATATGGGTGCCACCAAGTGAAAAACAAGGGGTAAATATGCAAAAAGTGAGCGAAAACCCTGTGAAAACAGCAAAAAATAGCAAAAATTAGGCTTTTTTGCTCATTTCCGTGGATTCATCACCCTGCTTGTAGACCAAAATGGGCTTTCCGCCCTCAGCGATGGTATTTTCATCGATGACCACCTTTTGAACATTCTTCAAAGATGGCAGGTCATACATTACATCCATGAGGGATCCCTCAAGAATAGAGCGCAGGCCGCGTGCACCGGTTTTACGTGCAATAGCCTTCTTGGCGATAGCTGACAATGCTGCTGGGCGAACTTCAAGCTCAGAGCCTTCCATCGTTAATAACGCATGATATTGCTTAACCAAGGCATTTTTAGGTTCAGTCAGAATCTGAATTAATGCAGTTTCATCCAATTGAGCCAAAGTCGCCACAACCGGCAAACGACCAATCAACTCAGGAATAAGACCAAACTTGATTAAATCTTCAGGCTCCACTTCGATTAAGAGGTCGCTAACACCGCGATCATCTTTACCTGGAACCGTGGCATTAAATCCAATGCCTGTCTTCGCAGTGCGCTGCTGAATGACCTTCTCGAGACCGTCAAATGCACCGCCGCAGATAAATAGGATATTAGTCGTATCAACTTGCAAGAAATCTTGGTTTGGATGCTTGCGTCCACCTTGAGGCGGTACAGAAGCCATCGTGCCTTCAACCAGCTTTAACAAGGCTTGCTGAACGCCTTCACCCGACACATCACGGGTAATAGACGGGTTATCTGACTTACGGGAGATCTTATCGATCTCATCGATGTACACAATGCCACGCTGTGCTTTTTCTACGTTGTAGTCGCAAGCTTGCAATAATTTTTGAATAATGTTTTCTACATCTTCACCAACATAACCCGCTTCAGTCAGCGTCGTTGCATCAGCCATTACAAATGGAACGTCCAACATGCGCGCTAAGGTTTGCGCCAACAATGTTTTACCCGAGCCAGTTGGGCCGATCAGCAAAATATTACTTTTTGCTAATTCAACACCGTCAACCATGGCTTTGGCAGGAGTCTTGGATTCCTTTTTGTCGGCAACATCAACAGGCTTGCCGTCTTTATCAAGCTTCTCTTTTTTTGGTTTTGGCAAATACTGTAAACGCTTGTAGTGGTTGTAAACCGCTACAGCCAAAGTCTTCTTCGCATGGTCTTGACCAATCACATACTGGTCTAAGTTCTCACGGATCTGGTGTGGTGTTGGTAAAGCGTCATCACCCTCACCTTTAGGAAGCTTAGCAAGCTCTTCTTGAATGACGTCGGTGCATAAGTCGATACACTCATCGCAAATAAATACAGAAGGTCCAGCAATCAGTTTCCTTACTTCATGCTGACTCTTGCCACAGAAAGAGCAGTACAGAACTTTATCTGCACTATTGGTAGTATTTTTATCGCTCAAAGTAGATATCTAAAAATGAATATATTAAGGACGCTTATCGATCACTTTATCGATCAAACCATACTCTTGAGCCTGATCTGCAGACATAAAGTTATCGCGATCAGTGTCCTTGGCAATCGTTTCAATCGATTGACCAGTGCGATCCGCCAAAATCTTGTTCAAGCGTTCACGTAAATAGAGAATCTCACGGGCTTGGATTTCAATATCAGAAGCTTGGCCACGTGCGCCACCTAATGGCTGATGAATCATCACACGTGAATTAGGCAATGCATAACGCTTACCTTTCTCACCAGCACATAACAAGAATGCACCCATACTTGCAGCCATACCCATGCACAAAGTGCTGACGTGTGGTTTGATGAATTGCATCGTATCGTAGATTGCTAGACCAGCAGAAACAGAGCCGCCAGGAGAGTTGATGTACAGAGAAATTTCTTTGTCTGGGTTTTCACTCTCAAGGAATAGCAACTGAGCAATCACCAAGTTTGCAGTTTGATCATTTACTTCGCCAACTAAGAAAACTACACGTTCTCTGAGTAAGCGAGAGTAAATGTCATAGGCTCTCTCACCTCGACCAGAGGTTTCAATCACCATTGGAACTAAACCCAAACCTTTGGGCTCTAAATTCTCAGACTGGAAATGATTCTGGTTCATGTGATCAGGCCTTTATTAATGAATACTTAGTTGAGCTTGCTGAGTTCTTCGAAGGTAACTGCTTTATCGATCACTTTAGCTTGCGAAGTGAAAAACTTAATCATGTTATCTTCCAGCACCAAGTTCTCGATATCTTTGAGGCGGCTTGGATTGCTATAGAACCAACGCACTACTTCTTTAGGATCTTCGTATGTGGCAGCTTGCTCATCAATTTCAGCTTTGATTTGATCTGCAGTGGCAGCCAAGTTTTGCTGCTTTACCAAGTCGCTCAAAATCAAACCGAGGCGAACACGCTTGAGAGCTTGCTCAGCAAACATTTCAGCAGGAATTGGTGCGTCTTTCGCATTCGGAATGCCACGCTGCATCAAGTCTTGACGTGCTGACTCAACTAAACGCTCTTGCTCTTGAGCAACCAAAGATTTTGGTGCGTCAAGTTCGCAAAGGCTATTGAGCTTCTCCATTACTTCACCTTTTAACAGGGAAGTAATACGACGCTTTGTTTCACGATCCAAATTCTCTTTAACTTCTTCACGCATTTTGGCAACGCCACCTTCGGTAACGCCCAAAGACAATGCAAAAGCATCATCAACTGCTGGTAGATGAGCCCAATTAACTGACTTAACAGTGATGGTGAAATCTGCAGTCTTACCAGCAACATCTTTACCGTGGTAATCCGCTGGGAAGCTTAATGGGAAAGTCTTGCTTTCACCTGCTTTGAGGCCCAATGTTGCAGCTTCAAATTCTGGGAGCATACGGCCTTCACCAAGAACGTATTCAAAGTTTTCAGCTTTACCGCCAGCAAATTCAACGCCATCGATTTTGCCAACGAAGTCGATAACAACCTGGTCACCAGCTTGAGCGGCTGTGTTTGCACCGCCATCACCATGAGCACCAGCTACGCCGCGTGGATGGTAATGAACTTGCTGCTTGCGCAATACATCTAATGCGCGATCAATTTCTGCATCCGAAATATCGGTTGTGTACTTAGTCACTTCTGCTTTGCTGAAGTCACCAATCTTTACTTCCGGCAACACTTCAAAGTAAGCATCGAACACAATTTTGTCTGCGTCTAATTCAGATTTTGGGTCAAGGCGTGGTTGTCCAGCCAAAAGGATTTTTTCTTTTTGGGCTAAGTCATAGAACAGCTCAGAAGCTTTATCGAACTGAAGCTCGAAATCCACTTGCATGCCGTATTGCTTTTCAACCATGCTCTTAGGCACTTTGCCTGGACGGAAGCCTGGGGCTTTCATGGTCTTACCCAATTTAGCCAAACGGTCTTCTCTTGCCTTAGCCAAATCGGCACGAGCGAACTCTAAGGTCACTTTGCGGTCTAACTGACCTAAATTTTCTATCTGCACAGCCATTCTCGTCTCTTAATTGAAAATCGGATATGTGAAGCCCAAGCCAAGTAGCTATCTTGTGGTGCGAGGAGGGGGACTCGAACCCCCACACCATTGCTGGCGTCAGGACCTAAACCTGGTGCGTCTACCAATTTCGCCATCCTCGCGCGAATTCCGCAAACACTACCGAGCTGAAGCTTCACTCTAAAGACCGTAATTCTACAATGCTTAGCGGTTTTGGAGGATATTTAGGCCTTGTAGAGCAAAGCCACCGCATGGACTGCAATGCCCTCGCCTCTGCCTAAGTGCCCAAGGGATTCATTGGTTTTGGCCTTTAGGTTGACATGGCTTGGCGTGACAGCCAAATCTACTGCGATATTACGAACCATATCTGGCAAAAAAGTGGCTAATTTGGGTTTTTGGCAAATAATCGTCGCATCGACGTTACCAACTTGAAACCCCGCTGCCTGAACCTTCTGAAGAGCCGCTCTGAGCAAAATTCGGCTATCCATATCCTTAAACTGGGGATCAGTATCTGGAAATAGCTGGCCAATGTCATTCAATCCAGCAGCGCCTAGCAATGCATCTGTTAATGCATGTAGCAAGGCATCCGCATCCGAATGCCCCAGTAGGCCTTTATCACTAGGGACATGAACACCGCCCAATATCAACTTACGATCCGCAACTAAGGCATGAACGTCATAACCTTGACCAATACGAAACTGGGGGATGTGAGGAGTGTTTGAAGTCATTGAGTTGTCGTTATAGATTCTGAGATCTTATTGGCAGGAGGCCTGCAAGATGGTTTGCATCAAATCCCAATCTGCTGGGTGAGTCACCTTGAAGTTGCGAGTAGCTCCCTCTATCAATAATGGGCTAGAGCCTGAGAGCTCCATTGCACTTGCCTCATCGGTAATATCGGCCTCTAGTCGTATGCCCTCCTCAATTGCATCATGCAGGCGTTTTAGACCAAACATCTGTGGTGTTTGTGCCTGCCAAAGATGATCTCGAGAAATTGTCTTCATTGCCCTATTGGGATTGCCTGCAATTGCGGAATTGGCATCAGCCATTTTTAAGGTATCCGCTAAGGGCATTGCCAAGAGGCCACCCTCACCAGCTTGAGTGACGGCACGAATCAGTTTTTGAATCAGCTCGGGGGAAATTCCAGGTCGGGCGGCGTCATGAACTAGCACCCAATCAGTCTCCGGAATGCCCGCCTTAAGCATGGCTGCCAGAGTATTTCTGACGGTTTCTTGACGAGTTGGGCCGCCGCTGGGAAGAAATTGAATGGAGGTAGACTTGCTGGAAAGTGAGCTCAGAATAGGATTGTCGATAAAGCCGGGGCTAACACCTACCCAAATAGAGGCAATCTCTGGGGTGGCAGCAAAGGCTTCCAAGGCATAGGCCAGCATTGGTTTGCCCGCCAATTCCTGAAACTGCTTTGGCAAAATTCCACCAAGTCTAGATCCTGTTCCAGCCGTAGGTAACAAGGTGTGACATTGGGGTGAAGATTGATTTCCCGGGTGCATACCTGATTCTATAATGAGCGCAGATGTCTGATGCATTAAAACTAGCACCCCCCATACCCGCACCCCGGGCTGGGCAGCGCTTTACCTTTTCGGGCCTCGTTGGCTCATCAGATGCTGCATTAATAGCCCAATCCGCCCTTCGGTACCGATCTGAATTCTCAGTCATGGTTATTTTCTGCGCTCAGGCGCAGGAAGCCCAGCGTCTTCTTGAGGAAATTCCAGCTTTTGCCCCTCAGCTCAAGACGCGCTTATTACCTGACTGGGAAATTCTGCCGTATGACCATTTCTCACCTCATCAGGATTTAGTCTCAGAACGCTTAGCGACGCTCTATGAATTACTCAACGGCAGTTGCGACATTGTCTTGGTGCCCATCACCACTGCATTACAAAGACTCGGACCACCAAACTTTTTATCTGGTCACACTTTCTTTTTTAGACAAGGTGACAAGCTTAATGAGGCGGCTCTAAAACTTCAGTTGCAGCAGGCTGGATACGATCCTGTGAGCGCAGTAATGCGCCCTGGTGAATATAGTATTCGCGGCGGACTCATTGATTTATTTCCGATGGGCTCTAGTCTGCCTTATCGCCTGGATCTCTTTGGCGATGAGATTGAGCAAATTCGAGCTTTTGATCCAGATACCCAGCGTAGCCTCTATCCCGTTAAAGAAGTTCGCCTATTACCCGGACATGAATTTCCTTTTGATGATGCTTCACGTACCGCATTCCGCGGCAGGTGGCGCGAAGTATTTGAAGGCGATCCAACACGTTGCTCAATTTATAAAGATGCCAATCTCGGAATCCCCAGCGCTGGCATCGAATCGTACTTACCCCTCTTCTTTGAAGAATCATCGACAGTCTTTGATTATTTCCCCCGCTCAGGCGATCCCGTCTGGCTAGTAAGCATCGGTGATGTTGAAGAATCTATTAAGAGCTTTTGGAAGGACACGCTTTCTAGATATGAATTCTTAAAGCATGATCTTGATCGCCCTATTCTTCCGCCGGCAGAGTTATTCCTGGATGTTGATCAGTTCTTTACAGCAGCTAAACCCAATGCGCGTTTGGCATTAGATAAAGAGGCAGATAAAGAATCAAAAGCAGCCCCACAATTTTTAGCCGTACCTGATTTAGCAGTCCATCGTCGTGATGCTGATCCAATCAATCGCTTGCGCGCTTTGGTTTCTCAAGAAAAAGTCCGCGTACTTATTTGTAGTGATAGTAATGGCCGTAAAGAATCGATTCGTCAACTCTTTGAAGAGAGTAATTCGGTTGCCGGACAAAATGGCAAACCGCTGTACCCACTAAAGCCAGAAGGCTTTGAAGGTGTTGCAGACTTTATTAAGAGTGATGCACTATTCGGCTTAGTCACAGCGCAACTCTTTAACGGCTTTACATGGCCAGCTGAAAACCTCATCGTTGTTACTGAGGCTGAGCTCTTTACCACCACTGCACGTCAACGACGCAAGGGTAAAGAAAGTGAGAGCGCCGATCCGGATATGCTCTTCAAGGACTTATCTGAGCTTAAGATTGGTGACCCCGTTGTTCACTCAGATCATGGCATTGGTCGCTATCAAGGTTTAGTGCTACTTAATTTAGCGCCACCCAAAGAAGAACCCATTTTTGAAGAGTTCCTGCATTTGGTTTACGCCAAAGATGCAACCCTGTATGTACCTGTGCAACAACTGCAGATGGTGACCCGATATGCAGGCTCTGATCCTGACTCAGCACCACTGCATCAATTAGGTTCTGGTCAGTGGGATAAGGCGAGACGTAAAGCTGCGCAACAAATTCGAGATACCGCCGCAGAACTATTAAGCCTCTATGCGGCAAGAGCGATTCGCAAAGGTCACGCCTTTGAATTCTCAGCACATGACTATGCTGCATTTGCAGAAAGCTTTGGCTTTGAAGAAACGCCAGATCAAGCCAATGCGATTGCCGCAGTGATTGGTGACATGACCAGCGGTACGCCAATGGATCGACTGGTATGTGGCGATGTGGGCTTCGGCAAGACTGAGGTTGCATTGCGCGCCAGCTTTGTAGCAGTTATGGGCGGCAAGCAAGTAGCCATCCTTGCGCCAACTACCCTACTCGCTGAACAACATGTCGCAACCTGGAAAGATCGCTTTGCCGATTGGCCTGTGCGCATTGTTGAGCTCTCACGCTTTAAAACCACTAAAGAAATCAATGCAGCCCTTGAAGCAATAGCCAAAGGCGAGGCTGACATCATTATTGGCACACATAAGCTTCTTTCAAAAGAAACTCAGTTTGCTAATTTAGGTTTAGTAATCGTGGATGAAGAACATCGCTTTGGCGTGCGTCAAAAGGATGCACTCAAGGCATTGCGCGCTGAAGTAGATATCCTGACCCTGACTGCAACCCCTATTCCGAGAACGCTTGGCATGGCTATGGAGGGCTTACGTGAGTTCTCAATCATTGCGACAGCACCCCAAAAACGCTTAGCAATCAAAACATTTGTGCGCCGTGAAGGTGACGGCGTTATTCGTGAGGCCGTTCTTCGGGAGATTAAGCGTGGTGGACAGGTCTACTTCCTACACAACGAAGTCGAAACGATTCAAAACCGCAAGCATGCCTTGCAAGAACTTATTCCCGAGGCCCGCATCAGCGTAGCGCACGGTCAAATGCATGAGCGTGAACTGGAATCAGTCATGCGTGAGTTTGTGACTCAACGCACCAATATCTTGTTATGCACCACCATTATTGAAACAGGTATTGACGTTCCGACCGCTAACACCATCATCATGCATCGCGCAGATAAGTTTGGTTTAGCTCAGTTGCATCAATTGCGCGGTCGCGTTGGGCGCTCACATCACCAGGCGTATGCCTATTTACTAGTACCTGACCCCGAAGCCCTCAGTAAGCAAGCGCAGCTACGTTTAAATGCGATTCAAGCCATGGAGGAACTGGGGTCTGGTTTCTATTTGGCGATGCATGACCTAGAAATCCGTGGTGCCGGTGAAGTCCTAGGTGATAAACAATCTGGTGAAATTCATGAAATTGGATTTCAGCTGTATACCGAGATGCTCAATAGAGCAGTTAAATCTCTGCGAAGCGGCAAAGAGCCAGATCTACTATCTCCACTGCAGGCCACCACTGATGTCAATCTCGGCGTACCCGCCCTCTTCCCGAATGACTATTGCCCTGATGTTCATGAACGCCTCTCCATGTACAAGCGTTTCGCCGGTACAAATGATTTCTCCGAACTCATGGGATTGCGCGAGGAATTAGTGGATCGCTACGGTGATTTGCCTGACCAAGCTAAATCCCTATATGAGACCCATCGATTACGCTTAGAAATGGCTGGTTTTGGAATTAAGAAAATTGATGCTAGCCCAGCATCGATACAGATTCAGTTCATCCCCAATCCTCCGATTGATCCAATGAAGATTATTCAATTGATTCAGTCATCCAAATACATTCAGCTCAATGGGCAAGATAAGCTCAAAATTCTTCCCCAAAAAGAGAAGGATTTTGAGAAACTAGAGCAACGTCTAGACCATATCCGAAAAATTCTCAGAAGCCTCAATGAGTCCGCCATGCTCAATACTGTTCAAGCAAATTAATTACTGATCGTTAATGCCCATGTCTAAGCACCTTACTCTTGTAGCACTTGCTAATACCCCAATCTCTTCGCAATTAAATACTGCATTGATTGCGCATGCGAAAGTCTTAGGTGTTGAGATTGCCAAGGACGGCAATGAACAAAGCCATTTAAAGTATTTCACTGCCCGCTGGACTTGTTCTCAAGCTTTACTTCCAGAAGCAAGGGTTGCTATGCGTGATATTGCTGCAGCACACGAGACCGATTTAGCTTTTCTTTCCCAAGGATTTAATCCAAGTGAAGTGAAGGTGCTGGCAATGGATATGGACTCAACGCTGATTAATATCGAGTGCATTGATGAGATTGCCGACTTCACAGGCAAGAAAGCTGCCGTTTCAGAAATCACTGAAGCCACTATGCGCGGTGAAATTAAAGACTTTAAAGAAAGCTTGCGCAGACGCGTAGCCCTTCTGGAAGGCGTTTCCTCTGATGTATTGGATTCAGTCTATCGCGAACGTTTGCAACCTAACCCAGGTGCCGCTGAATTGCTAGCCGGGGCAAATGCTAAAGGCTTGTACACCTTACTAGTTTCCGGAGGCTTCACCTTCTTTACCCAAAAGCTCCAACAGGAGTTGGGCTTCAAGCAAACCCAAGCAAATACCTTAGAAATCATTGACGGCAAGCTGACCGGTAAAGTCATTGGCGATATCGTTGATGGCGCAGCGAAGAATGCTTATCTAGAGCAAGCCTGCGCGTTGATGAATTGCAAAAAAGGTAATTCCATCACCATGGGTGATGGCTCAAATGACCTACCAATGATGCATGGCTCTGGAATGAGTATTGCCTATAAAGCAAAACCAATCGTCAAAGAAAAAGCCGACGCGGCTTTTGACCGAGTCGGCTTAGATGCTGCTTTACTGCTCATTGCCTAAAGCACTTGGTTTAGGCTAGAGCAGCAAATGAGCGCTGATTACAGACGCTCAAAAATAGTTGCGATACCTTGACCACCACCAATACACATTGTGACCAAAGCATATTTGCCTTGAACACGATGCAGTTCATGAATAGCCTTAGTAGCAATTGCGGCACCAGAGCAACCAATTGGGTGACCCAATGCAATCGCTCCACCGTTTACGTTAGTCTTGGCTGGATCTAAACCCAAGCCTTTAGTCACTGCTAAAGCTTGTGCAGCAAATGCTTCATTGGATTCGATCACGTCGATTTGATCCAATTTCAGGCCAGCACGCTCAAGAGCAATCTTGGTTGCTGGGATTGGGCCTTCGCCCATGATGTGGTTAGGTACGCCAGCAACAGCGTAAGACACTAGGCGAGCGATTGGCTTATGACCAGCCTTCTTAGCGGCTTCAGCTTCTGCCAATACAAAGAATGCTGCACCATCATTAATGCCTGATGCATTACCTGCAGTAACGCTACCACCCTCTTTTTTGAAGACTGCTTTCATCTTCGCCAATGTTTCCATAGTGGTATCTGGCTTGCAATGTTCGTCTGTATCAAACACAACATCACCCTTACGAGTTTTGATGGTGATTGGAACGATTTGAGATTTGAAGCGACCCTCTTTGATTGCATGCGCTGCACGACGATGTGATTCCACTGCGAGAGCATCTTGCTCTTCACGTGTGAGCTTCCACTTTTCAACGAGGTTCTCTGCAGTAACACCCATATGACCAACGCCAAATGGATCCGTCAAAACAGAAACCATCAAGTCAATCATTTTGGTATCGCCCATGCGAGCACCGCTGCGCATTGCTGGAGAACCGTACATACCGCGTGACATCACTTCAACACCACCACCGATACCGTAATCGCAGTCACCCAACATAATTTGTTGAGCAGTAGACACAATCGCTTGCAAACCAGAACTGCATAAACGATTCAAGGCCATCGCAACGGATTCCATTGGCAGGCCAGCTTGGATCGAAGCTACACGAGCTACGTAGGCGTAACGGTTGTCTGTAGGAATGGTATTGCCAACAGTAACGTAATTAATTAAAGCTGGATCTACTCCGGAGCGGGCAACCGCTTCCTTCATCACGATACCGCCGAGCTCAGATGGCTCCAGGCTGCTTAGTGATCCATTAAATGTACCAATGGCAGAACGTACAGCACTTAAAACGACGACATCACGACTCATATCAATCCCCTTTACGGTACCTAATTAGGCAAAATAATGACCCCGAGAACAGGTCAAAACACTATTTTTATTCTAATAGTCAAGTTTCGGCTATTAGGTCATGCCCTTGGGAGCTAATCACCGTCACTTTGATGATTTCACCTGCACGATAGCGCTTAGAAGGCTTGCTAGGGGGCAAAACCCGCACTAAACCATCAATTTCAGGGGCATCGCCGATAGTTCGGCCAATTCCACCGGATTCATCCACGCGGTCAATAATGACCTGAATACGCTTGCCTATTTTTTTAGCAAGGCGTTTTATTGAGATTTCTTCGGCTTTGGCCATAAATCGAGCTCGGCGATCTTCGCGCAATGCATCTGGAACTGGCTTATCCAAGGCATTGGCAGTTGCACCATCAACCGGTGAATAAGCAAAACAACCGGCACGATCTATTTGAGCCTCGTCCAGGAAATTCAAGAGATATTCAAACTCCTCTTCGGTTTCGCCTGGAAAGCCCGCAATAAAAGTACTACGAATTACCAAATCTGGGCATGCAGCACGCCATGCCTGAATGCGCTCTAAATTCTTTTCTCCACTAGCGGGACGCTTCATGCGCTTAAGCACATCTGGATGCGCGTGTTGCAAAGGAATATCCAAATAAGGAAGTACGCCATAACCATGATCAGAGAACTCGGCCATTAAAGGCAGAACATCATCAACGTGTGGGTAGGGATACACATAATGCAAACGGACCCAAGCTTGATGTTCTCTGGCAATTTGATTTAAAGCATTTACCAAATCAAACATGCGCGTCTTGACTGGTTTGCCATCCCAAAAGCCAGTTCGATATTGAATATCAACACCATAGGCACTCGTGTCTTGAGAAACGACTAATAACTCTTTTACGCCAGACTCAAATAATTTTTTAGCCTCTAGCAAAACCTCACCAATCGGACGTGAAACTAGATCACCACGCAAGCTAGGAATGATGCAGAAGGTGCAACGGTGATTACAGCCCTCAGAAATCTTAAGGTACGCATAATGCTTTGGCGTGAGCTTCACACCAATCGGCGGCAGTAAATCGGTAAAGGGATCGTGTGGTTTTGGCAGATGCAAATGAATAGCCTGCATCACCTCTTGCGTGGCGTGTGGGCCAGTAACGGCAAGGACTTTAGGGTGAATGCTCTGAATAAGATCACTACCATCAGCGTTTTTACGAGCTCCAAGACAGCCCGTAACAATCACCTTGCCATTCTCGGATAGGGCCTCACCAATTGCGGCAAGACTTTCCTCAACAGCGGAGTCAATAAAGCCACAAGTGTTCACAACCACGAGGTCGGCACCGGAATAATCCTTGGCAGTCTCGTAACCTTCAGCACTTAATTGCGTGAGGATGAGCTCAGAATCAACAAGCGCCTTGGGGCATCCCAAGGAAACAAAACCAACTTTACCCGCCACAACTATTCTTTTTCTGTTGGGTTAGGTTGACCTGGAAATGGGAAGCCTTTGAATATTGTTGGGGTGTTTTGCATTTGCTCTTGCATCTTCACAAACAGATCTTTACTTTGTTCCATGTAGTTGCCCATCAAACCCTGCATCATTGGGTTTTGAAGATTCATCATCTTGGCCCATGCCTCGGGGGTGCTACCTGCACCCAAGCCCTGCGTTTGATCACCTAGCTTATTGTGGATATCGACAAAAGACTGCATTGTCTTTTCAAGATAGCTACCCATCAAACCTTGCATGGAGTTTCCATAGAAGCGAATGATTTGAGAAAGCATTTGAGTTGAAAATACCGGCGCTCCGCCAGCCTCTTCTTCCAAAATAATTTGCAACAAGATATTACGCGTTAAATCATCTTCAGTTTTTGCATCAACAACGCTAAAAGCATCACCGGCCATCACTAAATTTTTGATATCAGCCAGCGTGACATAGGTGCTGGTTTGGGTGTCATATAAACGACGATTGGGGTATTTCTTGATCAAGCGGCTATCGCCGGTTTTTTTTGAACGTGTGGCCATGTAATTTTTTCCTAACTCTCTGTACTGCAATGCAACATCGGCATAGTTTATCCCTAGTTTGACCTAAAGGTAAATATGCCGATGAGCACACTACTAAAACTGCATTTTTAAGGCGTTTAGCCTGTATGCAGACCGCCATTCAAGGAGAAGTCAGCACCAGTGGCATAGCCACCATCATCAGACGCGATCCAGCAGCAGATGGAAGCAATCTCTTCAGGAGTCCCTAAACGCTTAACCGGAACACCAGCAACAATCTTCTCCAGAACATCTTCACGAATAGCCTTGACCATATCTGTACCAATGTAGCCTGGAGAAACTGTATTTACAGTCACCCCTTTAGAGGCTAACTCTTGTGACAAAGCCATCGTAAATCCGTGCAAACCTGCTTTTGCTGTTGAATAGTTGGATTGACCAAACTGGCCCTTCTGACCATTTACTGAGGAGATGTTGATAATGCGACCCCAGCCGTTATCAGCCATGCCATCGACTACTTGCTTAGTCACATTGAACAAAGAATTGAGGTTGGTATCAATCACTGCCTTCCATTGCTCTGGAGTCATTTTGCGGAAGACGCTGTCTTTAGTAATGCCAGCGTTATTAACCAAAACATCCACACGCCCTACTTCAGCTTTAACTTTATCGAATGCAGCAACGGTACTATCCCAGTCGGAAACGTTACCCTCAGAAGCAATGAAGTCATAACCTAAAGCTTTTTGCTCGCCAATCCAGCGATCCTTACGCGGGGAGTTTGGGCCGCAACCAGCGATGACTTTAAAGCCATCCTTGGCGAGACGTTGACAAATAGCAGTTCCAATGCCACCCATACCACCAGTTACGTATGCAATCTTTTGAGACATGTTTACCCCTTATGAAAATATTATTGAGCAGCTGCGGATACTTTTTCTTTCACGTACTTACCAGGCGCCGCTTCTAGTTTTTTGTACTGTGCATTACCAAACGACTTGCTGGCTTTAATTTTCTTGCCACCAAATTGTTCTAACCATTGAGCGTAGTTGGGCCACCAACTACCCTTGATATCTTTAGCCGCAGCTAACCACTCGTCTGCTGTCTTAGCTAACTTATTGTTTTCAAAATAATGACGCTTATTTTTTGCCGGTGGATTAATCACGCCAGCAATGTGACCCGATGCGCCCAAGACAAATCGATTCTTACCCTTCAAAATATGGGTAGATTCATAAGCCGATTTCCAGGGCACGATATGGTCATCATGCGATGCATAAATATAGGCTGGAACCGTGATCTTTCCCAAGTCAACCTTTTCACCACAAACGGTGAGTTTGCCTGGTTTAATCAGTTCGTTTTGTAGATAGGTGTGGCGTAGATACCAGCAGTACATTGGACCAGGTAAATTAGTCGAGTCGCCGTTCCAATAAAGCAAATCAAATGGCGGCGGAGAATTTCCTTTTAAGTAATTCTCAACAACATAGTTCCACACCAAATCATTTGGACGCAAGAATGAGAATGTATTGCCCAGATCTAAACCCGACATCATTCCGAATTGACCACCCTCACCGCCAATGGTGGTTTCGCGTAACTTGACCATGCCTTCATCAATAAAGACATCCAAAATTCCAGTATCAGTGAAGTCCAATAGCGTAGTGAGCAAAGTTAAGCTGGCAACGTAATCTTTTTTGCGAGCCGCTAATACAGCTAAAGCAGTAGAAGTTAATGTTCCACCAACGCAGAAGCCGAGCACGTTAATCTGATCCGTCGCTCCAATTTCCCTGGTTACCTCAATTGCTTTAATGACACCTTCGCCGACGTAATCATCCCAAGTTACTTTAGACATGGAGGCATCAGGATTTTTCCAGGAAACCAAGAAAACCGTGTGACCTTGCTCAACCATGTAGCGCACAACAGAGTTATCAGGCTGCAGATCTAAAATGTAGTACTTATTAATACAAGGCGGGACCATCAAATATGGGCGCTCATAGACTGTGTCAGTCAGTGGCGTGTATTGAATCAACTCAAAGAGATCATTGCGGAATACCACCTGACCTTCTGTTGTTGCAATATTCTTTCCAACTTCAAAAGCACTTTCATCGGTTAATGAAACTTTGCCTTTTTTCAAATCTCCCAACAAGTTCACTATTCCGTTTTGAATAGACTGACCTTGTGAACTAATAATATTTTCAAGAACCTCGGGATTGGTAGCAATAAAGTTTGATGGCGATAAAGCATCAATCATTTGTTCTGTAGCGAACAAAATTTTGGCCTTAGTTTTTTCATCAGCATCAACCGCATTTGCGAGCGCTAGCAAATGCTTAGAGTTCAACAAGTAAGTTGCGGCAATCATCTTGCTCCAAGACGAATGCCAAGCTTTGCCAGAGAAGCGACGATCTTTTACTTCAATAGATTCTGGATTGGTTGCAAGGTGCGCGAATTCAGCGAAGTATTCTTTTTGAATTTCTGCCAAACGCTCTGGTGGAATTAACGCCATGTGGTGTGGAGCCAATGATGGCGCAACACCTGTATTCATACCTGCAAACATAATGATCTCGTAAAGTTATTGAGACCATTCTCCATCTATCGGGCTGGAAGGGTTATACGCACTAACCCTAGCCCTAGGGCTAAGCTAGTAATAACCCCGAGTTTATCTATCGGCAGATATCCAAATCAAGGAAGCAAAACGGCCGGTTTCTTTATCTCTGCGATAAGAAAAGAATCTCTCTGAATCGTTGAAGGTGCAAAAGTCGCCACCATCAATTTGCTCGATACCCAATGAGCGCAAACGATCTCGGGCTAGTAAATATAAGTTTGCCAGGTACTTTCCGGGGCTAGCAACAATTGGCGTAAATGCCTTTGACAGAATATCTAGGCCTTGGGGAGCGAAAGCCTGCAGCACATCTTCACCCACCTCAAATGCGGTTGGACCTATGGCGGGACCCATCCACACAACAATATCTCTTGGACTCAAGCCTGGTGATATGGCAAGCATTTCTTGAAGGGTATTTTCAAGAACACTACCACTTAAACCACGCCAACCAGCATGTGCTGCCCCAATAACTCCCCCACTCTTGCTTGCAAACAATACCGGCATGCAATCCGCAGTCAGAATCGCTAGGACCTCATTTGGAATATTGGTGACGGCAGCATCTGCCTCAAATGGTCTGCCACTGGAAGCGTTCCTGTTGATTGGAGTGCTTACAGTCGCACCATGAATCTGTTTAAGCCAAAGTGGTTCAGTTGGAAGATGTGATCTAACGATGATGCGGTTTTGGAGAACATCCGCCGAATCATCGCCCGCATTCAACCCAAGGTTGAGAGTATTAAATGGTGACTTGCTGACACCGCCATGGCGAGTTGTACAAAAGGCCCTTACTTGCTGCGGTGCAACCAAGCTCGGCTCAATCAGATTAATTGCGTTGATCATTTTTGATGGATGCCATTAGCGCCTCTTCTTTAGGCAGATCTTCCTCAGTCATACCCACCAGTGGCAATAAATCGATTAAATCTTGTGGGGGAAGCCTAAACCAGGTCATGATTTCATGAGTTGCTGGGTGCTGAAGGCTAAGAGCGTAAGCATGTAAAGCTTGGCGGCTGAAAGGCAATGATTTGGCTGCACCAGGGGTACGTTTGCGATAAACAGGATCACCTAAAAGTGGAAAACCCAAGGATTCCAAGTGAACCCGAATTTGATGGGTGCGGCCTGTCTCTAGGCGGCACTCTAGCAAAACCGTAGGACTTTCAGCAAAAGCCCCTTTAGCCAAGCGTCGAAACAGTGTTGCTGCAGGCTTGCCCTGGGGTGAGCCAGCTGCCATTTTGAGGCGATCACGCTGATCACGGCCAACGCTTGCCAATACCTTACCCTGAGATGGGGCATCACCCCAAACCCAAGCGAGATAACGTCGACCTACTGTCCTCTCCTGTAGCTGCCTTACCAGGGAGGTTTGGGCGATATCCGTGCGGGCCACCACCATTAATCCAGAGGTATCTTTATCCAGGCGATGCACAATTCCAGCCCTTGGGAGCAGTTTTAGCTCTGGAAAGCGATGTAATAGGCCATTTAACAAAGTGCCCGTCCAATTACCAGCTGCAGGATGGACCACTAGGCCAGCGGGCTTATTAATGACAATGACCGTGTCATCCTCATAAACGACATCTAAGGGGATATCTTCTGGTGCAAAAGCAAATTGTTCCGGCATTTCTTGTGGAAAGACCTTAATACTCTCGCTTCCACGGAGCAAATGGCGGACTTTAGTGACCTTTCCATCAACCGTAACGGCCCCAGCCTCAACCCAGGCCTTAAGTCGATTTCGCGAATAATCAGGCAAAGCACCACCAAGGAACTTGTCCAAACGCTCTCCACTGACCTCAGAGGGAACTTCTAGGGCAATGAAATCCTCATCATCGATATAATCAATGGGATTCGAATCGGGAGTATGCGGCAATGCCACGCTTAAAGAGCCTTTTAGTTATGTCGGACGTTATTACAGACGCCAGTTTAAGGCTTGCTGCCACTGTTGGGTCATCTTCTAGAAAATCACTTGTTTCCCTATTTGTTGGAGCTGGCGTTGCATGCTTAGTTCTCAGTGGGTGCGCTGGTAGTGACGGTCAAAAAGATGATGCGGATATTTGGTCAGAAACAAAGCTCTACTCTGAGGCAACCGACAAACTGAAAGATGCTGATTATGCAAAGTGCGGCAAGTACTTTGAAAAGCTAGAGGGACGCTTCCCTTTTGGCCCCTATTCTCAGCAAGCGCAAATTAATGCAGCCTATTGCTACTGGAAAGCACAAGAACAAGCGCAAGCTCAAGTTGCCATCGATCGCTTCATTAAGCTTCATCAAGGAAGTCCAAATTTAGATTACGGCTACTACCTCAAGGGCTTGATTAGCTTTAATGATGACCTGGGTTGGCTTGGTAAATTTACTGGACAAGATTTAAGTGAACGAGATCCTAAGGCAGCTAAGGAAGCTTTTGAATCATTCAAAGTCGTTGTTGAGCGTTTCCCTGATAGTAAATATGCGCCCGACTCTTTGGATCGTATGCGCTATATCGTGAACTCTTTAGCAGAGGCTGACGTGATTGTTGCTCGCTTCTACTATCAGCGCGGCGCTTATCTAGCGTCAGCTAATAGAGCACAACTTGTTATCCGTGATTACGATCGCGCACCTGCTGTTGAAGAAGCGCTCTACCTTCTAACGAAGTCTTATGAGAAGCTAGGCATGACTGACTTGAGTAATGATTCGCTGCGTGTATTCAAGCTCAACTTCCCTGATAGCCAGATGATGGTTACTGGCCAACGCGTTCAAAAAGAGCGCCGTTGGTGGCAGATCTGGAATAAGTAAATTTAAATATGGTGCGTGCTATCAAGTAGCACAGCGCCTTACTTGATTACTACGGGCACCCGTTGTGCCAATGCGCAAATAAGTTCATAGCCAATGGTTCCGCTCATCTGAGCCACATCGTCCACCGGCACTTCTTGACCCCATAGCTCAACCACACTACCGATTTTGGCATTGGGTGCTTCACGCAAATCAATCGTTAGCATGTCCATTGATACCCGACCAACAATTGGACAAATCACGCCGTCACCTTGAGCATCAGCAGCATCAACCCACACTGGGGTGCCATCTTCCGCATGACGGGGGTAGCCATCAGCATAGCCACACGCAATCACACCGATACGCATATCTTCCGGAGCTTGGTAGCGACCACCATAGCCAACGTGATCACCCTTCTTTAATTCTTGAATGTCAATGATTTCACTACGGAGCTCCATAACTGCTTGAAACTCAGAGCGAACAATGTCGGCATCCACTCCAGTAGGTGAAACGCCGTACAACATAATTCCTGGGCGAATCCAATCACCCAATGCGTTGCGATGCCAGAGTATTGCCGCTGAATTAGCCAAGGAGCTTGGAGCTACCAAGCCCTCAGTTGCTTGCTCAAAACAGTCCAGCTGCTCACCTACCGATGGAGCTTGATCGACTTGATCAGCATTAGCAAAATGAG
This sequence comes from Polynucleobacter sp. 31A-FELB, assembly GCF_018882405.1. GTDB lineage: Bacteria > Pseudomonadota > Gammaproteobacteria > Burkholderiales > Burkholderiaceae > Polynucleobacter. The sequence goes on from NZ_JACVOO010000001.1 coordinate 45,706, forward strand.
TCATGTGATGCATGTGATAACCAGCAACATGCAAACGGTGAAAAGCTGTCCGGTATTGCTCCGGCCTAAAGCCAAGGCGATTCATGCCGGAATTGAGCTTCAAAAAGAGATTGATTGGGTTGCCCGAATGATTAACAAAAGACTCCAGCCATAAGACTTGCTTCTCACTATGAACCACCAAATCACATCGGAGCTTACTTGCTAACTCAAGCTCTTTTTGACTAAAAAGACCCTCCAAAAGCAGGATGCGGCCATCCCACCCATGATCTCTGAGCCATTGTGCATCTGCAATATCCAGCAAGGCAAAACCATCGGTAGACTCCAGCCCTTTAAATGCAGCCTCAAGGGTGTGCCCATAGGCTTTAGCCTTTACAACCGACCAGATTTTGGATTCCGGGGCCAGCTCACGAATACGACCTAAATTATGACGAAAGGCATCAGTGTGTATAGTTGCCAAAATTGGCCTATTTATCAAGCGATTAGCCGACGAGCTCATATCCACCCCTCCTTTCATGTTTTAATTACATTAATGACTAGATTGTACGAATGAACCGTAGTTTTTACATCATTATGGCGGCGCAATTTTTTTCGTCGCTTGCTGATAACGCATTGCTGATCGCAGCAATCGCCCTCTTGGTCCAGCTTAACGCTCCGGCCTGGATGACTCCTTTACTCAAATTATTCTTCGTTCTCTCTTATGTATTGCTGGCAGCCTTTGTGGGAGCCTTTGCTGACTCCCGCCCCAAGGGTAATGTCATGTTCATTACCAATACGATTAAGTTTGTTGGCTGTGTAGTGATGCTCTTTGGTAGCCACCCTTTGCTAGCCTATGCCATTGTTGGCCTTGGGGCTGCTGCCTACTCACCAGCTAAATACGGCATCCTGACCGAATTGCTCCCTCCGGAGAAGCTGGTTGCCGCCAATGGTTGGATTGAGGGCCTCACTGTTGGCTCGATCATTATGGGCACAGTACTTGGAGGCGTCCTGATTAGCAAGTCTGTATCCCAAAGTCTTTTGGGGTTTGATATGCCCATCCTTGAGACTAGTATTGATACTGCCGCAGAATCAGCAATCATCATCATCATGATGATTTATGTGCTGGCTGCCCTAATCAATTTACGCATTCCAGATACCGGGGCGCGCTATGAATCCCAGAAAACCAATCCGATTGAGTTGGTAAAAGATTTTGCTGTTTGCTTTAAGACCCTCTGGGATGATCGCCTTGGACAGATCTCCTTGGCAGTGACCACCCTATTTTGGGGTGCTGGCGCTACCTTGCAGTTTATTGTGATTAAGTGGGCTCAAGTTGCCTTGCATATGACCTTATCCCAAGGAGCGATTCTTCAGGCAATCTCTGCGGTTGGCGTTGCCGGAGGGGCTGTTTGGGCAGCTTGGCGCGTACCTCTACGTAGCTCCCTCAAAGTCCTTCCTTATGGCATTGCCATGGGTCTTGTGGTCTGCGTCATGGCAATCTACAACTCAGACATGCTGCCCAATACAACGCTTTGGACTATTGGTAAGTTTGAGATCTCCCTAAACCTATTGCCAGCTTATTTCTTATTGATATTGGTTGGTTGGCTGGCTGGTTACTTCGTGGTGCCAATGAACGCACTGCTTCAACATCGTGGGCACGTTCTGATGTCTGCCGGTCATTCCATTGCCGTGCAAAACTTTAATGAAAATATTTCAGTGTTGATGATGCTCTTAATCTACTCTGGATTAATTTGGCTGGATGCTCCGATTCAGGCGGTAATTATTGGCTTTGGTGTCGCTGTAAGCGCAATTATGTGGCTAGTGATTAAACGTCATGCTGCCAATCAAGCTGAATATGACTCAATGCATTTAATTGGCGAGCACAAGCACTAAGCGGAAGGCTTAGATATTTTGCAATACTGATTTAGCAAGCAATAAATCCTGCCAAAATAGCGCCTTATCTTTTGGTCTAGCAATCAATTGATTTAACTCAAAAGTCGCAATCAGCGGTAGATCCTCTGCGCCATCAGCATTAATAGCTAAGACTGTTTCGCGAAGCTCTGGAAGAGCATCACGTTCACCCGATAATTTTTGAGCGGCTGAGCCACCAAAAGCTACAGCAACTATCGGAGCTCCATCTTGCGGCAACAATTCCGGATTGAACTTATCCGCAGGATTTTTCCAAGACCATTCTTGTGGGGTTAAACCCAGAACACGAATGATGTTCTGAAAAAGCACTTCTGCGTCACCTTGAGGTTTGCTACCAAAAAACCACCATATTCCAGAAGAGGTTCGCTCGCGTGCTTCTGAGGCAACAGGGGCTGAAGTAGCCAGTGGATCAGCATCCTGGGTAAGCACTTCTGCAGAAGCCATTACTTGAGTTTGCGCTGGAATAGCATCCCGTGAAGTCCACTCGGTAATACCCATCTCTTTCAGAAAGGCAGAATTTGCACTCATGTTCATGCCTCAAGCTTAATCGATTTAGCCAAAACCAGAGCATCTTCACGCAATCCGCTTGCCGCATCAACTGGGTAATAGTTTTTGCGCAAACCAATCTGTTCGTATCCCAGGCTTTGATATAGTTTTAAGGCTGCATCGTTGCTGGGGCGAACCTCAAGAATAATCCGAGGCATTTTTTGCTGCGCTGCTACACCCTCGATTGCATTCATCATTTTTATGCCAATACCTAGACGACGCAATTTTGGAGAAACGGTAATGTTCAGGAGATGCAACTCATCTACCGCCGGAAATAAAATGCAGTAAGACCAAAGCACTTCTGGATCCAAATAACTACCCTTAACTGTATCTGTCAATTGAGGTCGCACACAGTATGCCCAATGACCAGCAGCAAGTGAATCTGAAAAATTACCCTTTGTCCATGGATGAATGTGCGAAACAGATTCAATGGCTAGAACAGAATCTAAATCTGCTACCGTCATGGGTAGAAATGAGAGCTCTGATACTCCTTCGGTACTGGAGTGCAAGGAATCGATGTTATCAACCATGTTGCTGAATTCGTTCCGCAGTAGTCAATGCCACCTTGTTTCGAATATATAGAGGCTCCAGTAGATGTACATCTTGCTGCAGGCCTTTACCCCACATTTCCTCCGCACAAGCCAAAACGCCTAGAGCATTCACTCCGATAGCGGAATCAAGATGAGTACTGGCTAATGGATGTGAAGTGTTGGTAAATAGTCGATCACCAAATTCTAGAAGCGCACTGCCCGCTAGAAAATCAATATTTGAAAGCTCCAATGCCTCTGGTGGCGTCAGATGTATTTCTCCCTGCCGCTGAGGCAATTGATTGGCCAGAATCTTGTAGCTAGCCCAATAAACCTCTTCCATGCGGGCATCAACTGCAATGACAAATGATTGAGCCCCCGAAGAAATAAATGCTGGAGTTTGAACAAGTTGACTAGCAATGGCATCTAGACTGGCTACAGGCAAAACTGGCAGCCTTGCCGCAATGGCTAGACCCTGAACAGCAGCCACACCTAAGCGCACTCCAGTGAAAGCTCCAGGGCCATTACCAATCGCAATCGCATCTAGAGAAGAAAGTTTAATCGAAGCTTCGGATAACAACTCTTCCACCCAAGGCAATAAGAGTTGGCTAGCGCCAGCCGACACTTTTTGGTGACGAACTAAAGGTGCGGCATCAGGTAAAGATAAAGCCACCGAACACCAAGCTGAGGAGGTGTCGATGGCCAATATACGCGTCAATTTGGACTCTCTAGATTCTATGAACTCAGACCCGCAATGATATCTGGTGGCGCCTGAACTAGCTCAATCAATACACCCTCACCACAGAACGGAAACTCTTCATTTCCCTTTGGGTGAACAAAGGTGATGTCATATCCCGCAGCACCCTTACGAATACCACCTGGAGCAAAGCGCAGGCCTTGATCTGACAACCATTCAACAGCCTTTGGTAGGTCGTCTACCCATAGGCCAATGTGATTTAAAGGTGTCTGATGAACGGCAGGCTTCTTTTCGATATCGAAAGGTTGCATGAGATCAACTTCAATCTCATGAGCACCTTTACCGATCGCGCAGATATCTTCATCAACGTTTTCACGCTCAGAGACAAAAGTACTCTTGTATTCAAAGCCTAACAACTCAACCCAAAGCTTACGGAGGCGATCTTTGTTTTCGCCACCGATAGCAACTTGCTGAATCCCCAAAATCTTGAATGGTTTAGTCATGACTAGCCTTATTCAAAACGAATGATCAACTGATCAACCGCCAAGCTTTCACCAACATTGGCGCAGATCTCAGCAACGACACCATCTTGTCCAGCAACGAGCGTGTTCTCCATTTTCATTGCTTCAATAGCAGCCAATTTCTGACCGGCAGTTACAGCTTCGCCCACCTTGACAGAAATGTTGGTCAATAGACCAGGCATTGGAGACATAACAAGCTTAGAAGTATCTGGCGGAACCTTAACCAACATGCGACGTTGGAGTTCGGCACCCAGAGGACTTAAGACCATACATTCGTAATGCGCACCATCTAAGACGAGTGCGTATTTAACACCCTTACGCTCTACTTGTGCGGTGATCTTGTGCGTGCCATTAATGGTTGCACGTAGGCAAAGCTCGCCTGGACGCCAATTGCTAACGATGTTGTAACGACTAACATCGCTCTCTTCTTCTATGTAGACAGAGTAGACGCCATCTTTCAGATCAACGCGAACTGGAATCTCTTGAATCTCTTCGCTTGAACCTACTCGTGAGCCAGTAACCACGACAAACTTCTTCGCAATCGTCATTTCATGACCGGCCAATTGGCCATCAATCATCTTGATGTGCTCAAGGTATCGATAGCGCATAAATGCCGCTAAGGCTGCTAAACGCTTCGGATCAGCTGGCTGAACAGAATCCTTTTTGAAGCCATCTGGATATTCTTCAGCGATAAAGCCAGTAGTGAAGTCGCCTGAGACAAATCGTGGATGCTGCAAAAGTGCTGCCTGGAAAGGAATGTTTGAATGAATGCCTCGAATGACAAAGTCATTGAGAGCAGCGCGCATCTTCTCAATTGCTTCAGTGCGATCCTTGCCATGAACGATCAACTTCGCAATCATCGAGTCGTAGTACATTGGGATCTCGCCACCCTCGTACACACCAGTATCTACGCGCACGCCATCTAACTCTTCTGGCGGACGGTATTTCACTAATCGGCCGGTAGACGGCAAGAAGTTACGGAATGGATCATCCGCATTAATACGGCACTCCATTGACCAACCATCAAGCTTAATATCTTCTTGTTTAAATGCCAGCTTCTCACCAGCAGCTACACGAATCATTTGCTCAACTAAATCTAAGCCGGTAATGCCTTCAGTTACTGGATGCTCAACTTGCAAGCGGGTATTCATCTCGAGGAAGTAGAAAGACTTATCTTTACCAACTACGAACTCGACTGTACCGGCGGATTGATAGTTCACAGCCTTTGCCAAAGCAACAGCTTGCTCACCCATTGCCTTACGAGTTGCAGGATCAATAAATGGAGATGGAGCTTCTTCGATAACCTTTTGATGGCGACGCTGAATCGAGCAATCACGCTCGCCCAAATACACTACATTGCCATGTGAATCACCCAGAACCTGAATCTCAATATGGCGCGGGCCTTCGACAAACTTTTCAATGAAGATACGGTCATCGCCAAAGCTATTCATTGCCTCTGTTTTACAGGCAGCAAAGCCTTCGGCAGCCTCTTTATCATTAAATGCAACACGCAAGCCCTTACCACCACCGCCTGCTGATGCCTTGATCATCACCGGGTAACCGATACCTTGGGCAATCTTGACTGCTTCTTCAGTTGTATCAATCGCTTCGTTGTAGCCAGGAATGGTATTAACCTTAGCATCAAGAGCAAGCTTTTTCGAGGCGATTTTGTCGCCCATGGCTGCAATTGACTGATGCTTTGGCCCAATAAATACAATGCCTTCTTCTTCGCAGCGTTTAGCAAACTGTTCGTTCTCAGATAAGAAACCATAGCCTGGATGAACCGCTTCAGCGCCAGTATCTTTACAAGCCTGAATAATGCGATCCATGACTAAGTAGGATTCGCGTGAAGGAGCTGGTCCAATACAAACGGCTTCATCAGCCAGCTGCACATGACGCGCCTCTTTATCCGCCTCGGAATAGACGGCTACTGTCTTGATGCCCATCTTCTTGGCGGTTTTCATTACACGGCAAGCAATCTCACCGCGGTTTGCAATCAAAATTTTCTTAAACATTTTCGTAGTCATGATTTATCGGCGCCTTAGAGGGGAATGTTGCCGTGTTTACGTGGTGGGTTTGTGAGTTCTTTATCCTTCAACATCGCCAAAGAACGTGAGATACGCTTACGTGTCTCATGCGGCAGGATCACATCATCAATGTAGCCACGTCGACCTGCCACAAATGGGTTTGCAAACTTCGCTTTGTACTCAGCTTCACGTGCGGCGATTTTTGCTGGATCCGATTTTTCTTCACGGAAGATAATTTCAACGGCGCCTTTAGGACCCATTACTGCAATTTCAGCAGAAGGCCAAGCAAAGTTAACGTCGCCACGCAAATGCTTAGATGCCATCACGTCATACGCACCACCGTAGGCTTTACGTGTAATTAGCGTCACTTTAGGAACGGTGCAGTCCGCATAGGCGTAAAGCAACTTCGCACCATGCTTAATAATGCCGCCGTATTCTTGTGATGTACCAGGCATAAATCCAGGCACGTCAACCAATGTGACAACAGGGATATTGAAGGCGTCACAGAAGCGAACAAAACGAGCAGCTTTAATGGATGCTTTGATATCCAAGCAACCCGCCAAAACTAAAGGCTGGTTAGCAACAATACCAATTGAGCGGCCTTCCATGCGAGCAAAACCGATCAAGATGTTCTTTGCGTAATCAGGCTGGAGTTCAAAAAACTCGCCATCATCAACAATCTTCTCAATCAACTCCTTCATATCGTAAGGTTGATTTGGATTGCTTGGCACCAATGTATCAAGCGAGAAATCAGGCTCTTCAGTACGCTGCGCCCCATTGATCATGGGTGGCTTTTCGCGATTGGATAAAGGCAGATAGTTGAAGAAACGACGCAGCATCATGATGGCATCAACGTCATTATCAAAAGCCAAATCACAAACACCTGAAATGGTGGAGTGAGTTACCGCACCACCCAACTCTTCGGCAGTGACATCCTCATGCGTAACTGTCTTAACCACTTCTGGGCCAGTAACGAACATGTAAGAGCTGTCCTTCACCATGAAGATGAAGTCAGTAAGTGCTGGTGAATACACAGCACCACCAGCTGATGGACCCATGATTAAAGAGATTTGTGGAATAACGCCAGAGGCAGTCACGTTGCGCTGGAAAATCTCAGCATAGCCACCTAAGGAAGCAACACCCTCTTGAATACGTGCGCCACCAGAGTCATTTAAACCAATCACTGGAGCGCCTACTTTGAGAGCCTGATCCATGATCTTGCAAATCTTCTCGGCATGCGCTTCTGAAAGAGAACCACCCAAAACCGTAAAGTCTTGAGAAAAGACGAAAACCAAACGGCCGTTAATCATGCCGTAACCAGTAACAACACCATCGCCTGGAACAGTTTGATCAGCCATACCAAAATCGTGGCAACGATGCTCTACGAACATATCCCACTCTTCAAAGGTGCCAGCATCTAGCAAGAGCTCAATACGCTCACGTGCAGTGAGCTTGCCTTTGGAATGTTGAGCGGCAATACGCTTTTGCCCGCCACCTAATCTGGCAAGTTCGCGCTTTGCTTCAAGCTGTTGAATGATTTCCTTCATAACTACTCCTTAGAAAAATTCGTGTCCCATTGCTTCGAGCAAACGTCTCGCAGCAACAGAAGCGGCCATGGTTCCTTGATTTACCTCGGCACTCAGACCAGGTAAAAGTGTTTGTACTGCTGGGTGATTCTGAAAAGCATTCTTAAGGCCAGCATCAATGCGATCCCACATCCATGCCCCAGCCTGCTGTTTACGGCGGGATTGCAATTTTCCATTCGCGTTTTGCAGCTTCTGAAAATGGAGAATTTTTTCCCATAACTCAGGCACGCCATTACCCTCTAGCGCGCTTAAGGTCATGACAGTAGGATGCCAATATTCTTGATCGTGCGAAGCATGATCTGGGTTGCCCTGGAAACCCAAAAGGCGCAAAGAGCTGGTAATGAATAATTGTGCGCGCATAGCGGCATCTGGATCGATATCAACCTTGTTGATCACAATCAGATCGGCAATTTCCATAACGCCTTTTTTAATTGCCTGCAAATCATCTCCGGCATTCGGTAATTGCAATAGCAAGAACATGTCCGTCATACCTGCAACTGCAATTTCACTTTGACCCACACCGACAGTTTCAACAATCACAATGTCAAAGCCTGCCGCTTCAGCGACTAACATCGCTTCACGCGTTTTCTCAGCCACGCCGCCTAATGTGCAAGATGATGGACTCGGACGAATGAATGCGTTATCCAAAACGGATAATCTCTCCATGCGCGTTTTATCGCCCAATATAGATCCGCCAGATAAGCTGGATGATGGGTCAATAGCTAGGACAGCAACGCGATGCCCCTTTTCAATCAGATACAGACCAAGAGTTTCAATGAGGGTGGATTTCCCAACGCCAGGCACACCAGAGATTCCCAAGCGAAATGACTTGCCTGTCTTTGGTAACAAGGTATTAAGCACCTCATCTGCACGCTTGCGATGATCCATGCGAGTAGATTCAAGTAAGGTGATGATCTTGGCCAAGGCCCGACGCTGCGCCGATGAAGGCGCACCGGTGAGATCATTCACCAAAGCTTGGTCAACTGCATTGAGCATGCTGATGTCTTCGATCTTTAAATTACTCTGGCTTTACAGATTTACGAATCTGCTCAAGCACATCCTTGGCTGATGCTGGAATCGGAGTGCCTGGGCCATAAATACCCTTCACACCCGCCTCATACAAGAAGTCGTAATCCTGTCTTGGGATCACACCGCCAACGAAAACAATAATGTCATCAGCACCCTGCTTTTTCAACTCAGCAATGATGGCCGGCACCAAAGTCTTGTGTCCCGCAGCTAATGTTGAAATTCCTAAAGCGTGCACGTCATTCTCAATTGCTTGGCGAGCGCACTCTTCCGGAGTTTGGAATAAAGGTCCAATATCCACGTCAAAACCTAAGTCGGCGAAGGCAGTTGCAACCACTTTTGCACCGCGATCATGACCATCCTGGCCAAGCTTCGCAATCATCACACGCGGGCGACGGCCAAAGTCTTTTGCAAAATCAGCAATCTCGACCTTCAATTTTTCCCAGCCTTCTGCTGAGTCGTAAGCAGCTGCATACACACCGGTCACCTTTTGAGTATCGGCGCGATGGCGCCCGTAAACTTTTTCCAATGCATCAGAAACTTCACCAACCGTGGCGCGCAAACGAATTGCTTGGACAGCTAACTCTAATAAGTTGCCAGTGTTTTCTTCTGCGGCTTTTGTTAATGCTTCCAATGCAGCTTCAACTTTTTTGGAGTCACGCTTAGCTTTGATTTCTTTTAATCGTGCAACTTGGCTTTCGCGAACCTTATCGTTGTCAATCATCAAGACATCAACTAAGTCTTCTTTACCGAGCTTGTATTTATTAACGCCGACGATGACATCAGAGCCAGAGTCAATCTTGGCTTGTTTCTCGGCAGCTGCTGCTTCAATCTTCAACTTAGCCCAGCCACTTTCGACAGCCTTGGTCATGCCACCCATGGCGTCTACTTCTTGAATAATTTCCCAGGCTTTATCAGCCATCTCTTGAGTGAGGTTCTCCATCATGTAAGAACCAGCCCATGGATCAATCACGCTAGTGATGTGAGTTTCCTCCTGAAGAATTAACTGGGTGTTACGAGCGATACGGCTAGAGAATTCAGATGGTAATGCAATGGCTTCATCAAATGAATTCGTATGTAAGGATTGAGTCCCGCCAAAGACTGCAGCCATAGCTTCAACAGTTGTACGAACAACGTTGTTGTACGGATCTTGTTCAGTTAAGGACCAGCCCGATGTTTGGCAATGCGTACGCAACATCAGTGACTTTGGATTCTTTGGCTCGAAGGACTTCATGATGCGCCACCACAAGAGACGCGCAGCACGCAACTTAGCAACCTCTAAATAGAAGTTCATGCCAATAGCGAAGAAGAATGAAAGGCGACCAGCAAAGCCATCGACATCTAAGCCTTTAGCTAAGGCGGTTTTTACATACTCTTTACCGTCAGCCAATGTGAATGCCAATTCGAGAACTTGGTTCGCACCAGCCTCTTGCATGTGATAACCCGAAATAGAAATCGAGTTAAATTTCGGCATGTGCTTAGCGGTGTATTCAATGATGTCACCGATGATGCGCATGGAAGGCTCTGGTGGGTAAATGTAAGTGTTACGCACCATGAACTCTTTCAGAATGTCATTCTGAATCGTTCCAGATAACAACTCCTGCTTCACACCCTGCTCTTCACCGGCAACAATATAACCAGCCAACACCGGCAATACGGCACCATTCATCGTCATTGAAACGGACACCTTGTCTAATGGAATGCCATCAAACAAAATCTTCATGTCTTCTACAGAATCAATTGCCACACCAGCTTTACCAACGTCGCCAGTAACGCGTGGATGATCAGAGTCGTAGCCGCGATGGGTTGCTAAGTCGAATGCAACAGAAACGCCTTGACCACCTGCATCCAAGGCCTTGCGATAAAACGCATTAGATTCTTCTGCAGTTGAGAAGCCAGCGTATTGACGAATAGTCCAAGGACGAACTGAATACATCGTTGCCTGAGGGCCGCGAACGAATGGCTCGAACCCTGGCAATGAATGTGTGTATTGGAGACCTTCAGTATCTTCGGCGGTATACAAAGCCTTTAGATGAATTCCATCAGGTGTTTGCCAACCTAATTTATCGACATCACCATTCGGTGCCGACTTTTGGGCTGATTTTTTCCAAGCATCTAAATTGCTGTCTGGCACATTTGGCCAAGTATTAGATGAATTCGATGCTGACTTTTTTTCACTTGTACTCATAAAGCACTCCCGGTTGGCTTTATTACATTGTTGCTAAATTTGTAGGGCTATTTTGCTTGACATTTTTAAATTTGTCTAGATACTGTATACATAATTATGAATACAAAACTAATCAACAGACCGCTGTACGAAGATGTAGCTGAGCGACTACGCGAGCAGATCTTCTCCCATGAATTAGCCCCTGGGAGCTGGCTTGACGAGCAAAGCTTGGCGTTAGCCTTTGGTATATCGCGTACACCAATGCGTGAAGCTATCAAGGTTTTAGCCTCTGAAGGCTTGGTGACAACCAAGATGAATAAAGGCGCTTACGTCACCGAAGTTGATCGGCGGGATCTAGAGCAAATATTTACAGTTCTTTCTTTGCTGGAGGGTCAAGCAGCTAAAGAGACGGCCATAAAGGCATCTGAGGCTCAACTCACACAACTGGATAACCTGCACCACCGCCTAGAAAAGGCTGCGGCAGATCGTGATACCGAGCAATTCTTTGAAATTAACGTCAAATTTCATGATCTGATTCAAGAAATCGCTGGGAACAAGTGGATGAATGGCGTGATTGAAGACCTTCGCAAGGTGCTCAAACTTCAAAGACGGGATTCTTTGACTAGGAGTGGACGCTTATTAAGCTCACTGGTAGAGCACCGTGAGATTCTTCAGGCTATTCTGAAAAGAGATCCTCTGGCAGCAGATCTGGCTATGCGCAAACACCTGACCAGAGGGCTTGAAGCAACAAAATAAAGGCATGGGGAAAATCGAAAGTCCATAAAGAACAAAGGCTTAGGTGATTAACCTAAGCCTTTTTGCTTATGCGACAAGAATTGCTGGATTACTTCTTAACTACGAAATTTCCTGGCAATTTTGAGATGTATGCAGCAATGTCGTGAAGGTCAGCATCAGAAAATGCCTGAACCTGAGAAGACATCACAGCGTTATTGCGGCCAAATTGAGCATTGGATCCGCCAACTTGATAAGCACGCAATGCGTAGTAGAGGTAATCAGAATATTGACCAGCCAACTTTGGGTAGGCAGGCAGGATTGGGGCATTAAGTCCAGCGCCGTGACATGAGGCGCAATTAGCCTTCTCTACGAGTGCCTGACCTTTTTCAGCGCTAGCTGCTTGAGCAACGCCAATCGTGGATAACAAAATGGCGGTAATTAGTGCGAATTTCATAAACGTGCCTCTAAATATCACTTCAATGGGTTATTTGGTGAGCTGGCAGTTTGCGCAGCATAGTATTCGCCAAGATCAGCCATGTCTTGATCAGACAAGCTGGCAGCAATAGAACGCATGGTTGGATGCTTTCTTTCGCCCTTCTTATAGGCAGACAAGGAGCTTGCAATGTAAGCAGCATTTTGGCCGCCCAGCATTGGAACCTTGTAAACCAAAGGATAGTCAGCACGGTAGTCAGGAATGGAGTGGCAACCAATACAGAGCCAAACCTTACCTTGTCCAGCCTGAGCGGAACCTTTGACGTCTTGAGCTTGAGCAGCAAAACCAGCAAAAGCCAAGCCAGCGCAAAGGGCCAATTGGGAAAGAATGAGGTGTTTTTTCATAGAAATCATCATTAACGAGTTTGATTTAGATCAATTTGCTCAGAGTATAGCGGAGACAGGAGCAGATCCACCATTTAAGAGCTTGAAATCAGTGAAAACACTGAAAATATCAGCCCTTTTACCTATACTTGAACGCTATTTAAAGACAAATTGATTGCCCTAGAGATGACTAAGACCAAATCCCGCTTTGATGGCTCCCAAAGCTATGTGGCTACTGATGACTTGAAATTGGCCGTAAATGCGGCAATTCAACTGCAGCGCCCTCTTTTAATTAAAGGTGAACCAGGTACAGGCAAGACGATGCTGGCTGAGGAAGTTGCTGCAGCCTTGAATATGCCTCTGATGCAATGGCACATCAAATCCACGACTAAAGCCCAACAAGGCCTTTATGAATACGATGCGGTTAGTCGACTAAGAGACTCCCAGCTTGGCGATGAAAAAGTAAATGACATACGCAACTACATTGTTAAAGGTGTCCTTTGGCAAGCATTTGAAGCTGATGAGCCGGTTGTGCTGTTAATTGATGAGATTGATAAAGCGGATATCGAATTTCCGAACGATCTTTTACGAGAAATTGATCGCATGGAGTTCTACGTATATGAAACCAGAGAGCTGATTAAAGCTAAGCACCGCCCTCTTGTCATCATCACCTCAAACAATGAAAAAGAATTACCCGATGCATTTTTGCGTCGCTGCTTTTTTCATTACATCTCGTTTCCAGATGCTGGAACCATGCAAAGCATTGTGGATGTCCACCACCCCAACATCAAACAAGAATTGCTGGATGCAGCCCTTAAGTCCTTTTATCAAATCAGATCACTACCGGGGTTAAAAAAGAAACCCTCTACCTCTGAACTAATTGATTGGTTGAAGCTATTGTTAGCTGAAGATATTCCAGCTGAGGCGCTTTATAGCAGCGAAGACAAGATTGCGATTCCACCGCTACATGGTGCACTTCTGAAAAACGAACAGGATATTCATTTGTTTGAACGTCTCGTCATGATGAACCGCAATCACCGCTGATCTCACGCACCTCCATACTGCGATAGCTGAATCATGTTGATTCAATTTTTTCTCAAACTGAAAGAGGCCAAGGTGCCGGTTTCTGTTCGAGAATTTTTAACTCTATTGGAAGCCTTAAAGGAAGGTGTCATTGAACCTTCGATTGATGAGTTTTATCAGTTAGCGCGCATGACTTTGGTAAAGGACGAGCAGCATTTTGATCGCTTTGATCAAGTCTTTGGCTCTTACTTTAATGGCGTAGAGCAAATCATGGCCTTAGCCCCCGATATTCCACTGGACTGGCTTGAGAAAAAATTACAGCGCGTATTAACTGAAGAAGAAAAAGCGGCGCTCAAAAAATTAGGCGGTCCTGAGGAGTTGCAGAAACGCCTTCAAGAACTCATGAAGGAACAAAAGGAATGGCACGGTGGTGGCAACAAGTGGATTGGAGCTGGAGGCTCATCCCCTTTTGGTCACAGTGGCTATCACCCAGAAGGTATTCGGATTGGTGGTGAAAGTGCTGGCAATCGAACGGCCATCAAAGTATGGGAAGCGCGCGAGTTTAAAGATTACGACAGCGATCTCAGCTTGGGTACTCGCAATATCAAAATGGCATTACGTCGCTTGCGTCGATTTGCCAGAGAAGGCTCAAGTCTAGAGCTAGATCTCGATAAAACCATTCACTCCACTGCAGCAAATGCAGGAATGCTTGATATCCAAATGCGGCCTGAGCGTCACAATCAAGTCAAAGTCTTATTGTTAATGGATGTCGGTGGATCGATGGATGACCACATCCAACGGATTTCCGAATTGTTCACTGCCGTCAAAACTGAGTTCAAGCACTTGGAGTATTACTACTTTCATAACTGCGTATATGAACACCTTTGGCAAAGTAATCGACGCAGGCGAGACCAGGTAACGGCCACTCAAGACATCATTAACAAGTATGGGCCCGACTACAAGTTGATTTTTATTGGGGATGCCACAATGTCTCCTTATGAAATTCTGAGTCCTAATGGATCGGTTGAATACAACAACCGCGAAACTGGGGCAGCCTGGATCAATCGCCTGATTGATCACTTCCCCCACTTTGCTTGGCTCAATCCTGAGCCAGAATCTGTTTGGCAGTACCGCCAGTCCATTGACATCATGAAAGGCTTGATGAAAGACCGCATGTATCCTGTGACTTTGAATGGTCTTGAAAATGCCATGCGTCAACTGTCAAAGTAATCAAGTACTATTTGCTGTAATTAAGTCTTTATTGACCTATTTTCTTTTTATTTTTTCTCATCCTTTATTTAACGCCACTGAACTCTATGACAAATCACATTAGCGATCGCCTTAAAACTCTTGGTATTGACTTACCTCCGGCCGGACCCCCTGCTGCCGCTTATGTCATGGCAGCCACTTCTGGCAACACTGTTTTTCTATCAGGGCATATTGCCAAGAAAGATGGCAAGCCTTGGGTTGGAAAACTTGGTCAAGATATGGATACAGAGACCGGCAAAGCTGCGGCCAAGTCAATTGCGATTGATTTGATTTCCACCTTACAAAATCACTTGGGTTCTCTAGACAAAGTGAAGCGTATTGTGAAAGTGATGGGTTTAGTCAACTCCACCCCTGAATTTACTGAGCAACACTTGGTAGTGAATGGCTGCTCAGAACTGCTCTTTGAAGTATTTGGGGATGCCGGTAAGCACGCACGCAGTGCATTTGGTGTCGCGCAAATCCCTTTGGGTGCTTGTGTTGAAATCGAGTTGATTGCCGAGATTTAAAAAACTAAGTCAGGCTTAATTTGTGCTGTTGGATGTCTTCCGGTGTGTCGACATCCATTACAAATGCCTGATTGCTGGTGAGTATAGCCATCACTTTGTCAGGATGAGTATCCATATATTCCCGACAAACCATCCCCGGAGTCGCAAGAATTTCAGATATAGCTTTTCGAGAGAAGAGCACAGGATTGCCACGCCTGCCTTCCACCATTGGGAGAATGATTTCCTTGCCGGTCTCTCGATTGAGAAATGCATCGACTAGCTCCTGAACTTCTCTTACCCCTATCTCAGGTTGATCTGAGAGTGCGACCAACAAGACATGAAATTCTCCTTTAAGGGATTCGAGGCCCAGGCGCACAGATGAGGCCTGGCCTCTTTCTGGAGCAGGATTCTGAATGACTTCAATTGGATGCGTTAGGGAGCTGTTTATCTTCTTGATCTCAGACTCAATCGCTCCAGCATGAAAGCCAGTCACTACGATGTATTCGGTTGGAGCAAATCCTTGAATTGCACCTGAAAATAGCCCTAATAGAGTCTGACCGTCCTTGCGGAGCAAGGCTTTGGGATGTGCCCCCAGGCGACCACCCTCTCCCGCAGCTAGTAAGAGAACGGCAAGGCGTAAATGTGAAGCTTTAGTGGACGGGCTAGAACTTGTCATTAAGGTGATAATAATTACATTGCCAGAAAAAATAATAAATATAAAAAATTAAATATAAGAAATTAAAGACAAGAAATGAACAGCACTGATTTAAGCGTATTAAAAGCCGCCGTTGACTGGCTCAAGGCGGGCCATCCTGTTGCTATCGCCACAGTGGTTCAAACCTGGGGTTCAGCCCCAAGACCTATTGGCTCTTGGTTGGCTATTCGGGGTGATGGGCAGGTTACTGGGTCGGTGTCTGGTGGGTGTGTTGAGGACGATTTGATTCGTCGAGTTCAAACTGAAATCCTGACCAAAGACTTGCCAGAGATGGTCGTCTACGGAGTGAGCCAGCAAGAGGCCGCGCGCTTTGGTTTGCCTTGTGGCGGAACACTGCGCTTGCTTGTCGAACCAAAACCGGAATTGGCAATTCTGGAAGCCATTCTGCATTCCATCTCCAATCACCAAATTACCTCCCGCACGGTGGATCTGGCGACAGGTAAATCCACGTTAGATACTGGCAACCGTAACGAGGCCTTTATTTGCGATGAGCAATTAATGAAAACCACTTATGGTCCTCGTTGGCGCATGGTCATTATTGGCGCGGGACAACTTTCGCTCTACACGGCAGACTTTGCGCTTGCATCCGACTTTGAAGTCATCGTCATTGACCCTCGTGAAGAGTATGCAGAAGGCATCAATCGCGAGCATATTCAATTTATCAAGGGCATGCCAGATGATGTATTGCTAGAAATTGGTGTTGACTCTCATACGGCGGTAGTTGCTTTAACGCATGATCCCAAGCTCGATGACATGGCCTTGATGGAAGCATTAAAGTCCCCCGCTTTCTATGTTGGTGCTTTGGGCAGCAGAATCAATACCCAAAAACGCAAAGCTCGTTTATTGGAATTTGATGTGACACAGGAGCAGGTAGAGCGTCTTCACGGACCCGTTGGTCTCTTTATCGGCGCTTTGACGCCACCTGAAATCGCCGTATCGATTTTGGCTGAAGTGATTGCCGTGAAGTACGGCGTCCCAATTCCGAAAAAGGTTTAAGGGGAAATAAAAAACCCGATCAGCTAATGATCGGGTTTTTCAACTTCTACCAAACTAGGCTCGCTACTTAGTTTGCCTTGAGCTTTCCATCCTTCAGTCTTGGTTCTACGAAATGACCCTTACGCGCGCGATTACCCGCAAACGATTTCAAGGTTTTTGCATCCAGACTTAACTCGGTTGGCTTACCAGCACGTCCAGCGCCAGAATACGTAGCGCCATCTGGACCAACAGCAATTGCAGACGCCAACTTCTCTTTGTCATCTAAGCCCATCAGAATGACACCTTTACCGCCAGTAGGTAAACGCTTGAGTTCATCCAACGGGAAAACCAATAGCTTAGAGCTTTCAGATAAGCAAGCGACTTGCTTCATGCCAGCAGTCACTTTAGATGCTCCAAGCGGTGCATCACCACCTGGGAACTTGCTATCAATACCAACAAAAGATTTACCGGCCTTGTTACGGGTAGTCATATCCGCCACGTTTGCAAGGAAGCCGTTACCCGATCTTGTAGAAATGAGTACGAGGTCATCTGGTTGGCCGGCATAGTAAGCCACCATCTGCGATCCAGCCGCCAAGTTCACGAAACTGGTTAATGGCGAACCATCGCCACGGGCACCAGGCAACTCGCTAACCGGTACGGTATAGACGCGACCATCACTGCCAAAACCTTGCATCACATCCACTGTGCGGCACTCAAATGTGCCATAGAGAGCATCACCTGCTTTAAAGCCAAACTGAGTTGCATCATGCTCATGGCCCTGGCGCACGCGCACCCAGCCTTTTTGAGACACGATGACTGTTACTGGCTCGTCCAATACTTTAGTTTCAGCAACAGCGCGCTTATCTTCCTGAATCAAGGTCCGGCGATCATCACCAAAATCCTTCATATCGGATTCGATTTCTTTGATGATGCGTTTACGGAGAACGGTGTCGCTCTGTAATAAACCTTCAAGATCATCACGCTCGGACTTGAGTTCTTTCAACTCTTGTTCAATCTTGATGCCCTCAAGGCGAGCCAACTGACGCAAGCGGATATCTAGGATATCTTCTGCTTGCCGATCGCTGAGCTTGAATTCTTTAATCAGGTCAGCCTTCGGCTCATCACTATTACGAATGATCTTAATAACCTTATCAATATTCAGAAGAACGATTAAACGCCCTTCCAAAATATGCATACGGTCGTTAACCTTGCCCAAGCGGTGCTGAGTACGACGTGTAACGGTGCCGACTCGGAAAGAAATCCACTCAGCAATAATCTCTTTGAGGCCTTTTTGACGAGGACGGCCGTCAGTACCAATCATCACCAAATTCATTGGCGCATTGGACTCTAGTGATGTGTGGGCTAGTAATAAGTTGACAAACTCATTGACATCAATATTTTTGCTCTTAGGCTCAAATACCAAGCGCACGGCGGCATCTTTGCTCGACTCATCACGGACACCGTCAAGCACATTCAAGATCGTAGATTTGAGATTGTTCTGCTCTGGAGTTAAAGTCTTCTTACCAACCTTCACCTTCGGATTGGTGATCTCTTCAATCTCTTGCAGTACGCGTTGTGATGAAGTAGATGGAGGTAACTCATTGACCACAATTTGCCACTGTCCACGAGCCAATTCTTCGATAGACCAGCGAGCACGAACTTTTAAGCTGCCGCGACCGGCTTCATAAATCTGCGCAATCTCTGCTGGAGAAGAAATAATTTGACCGCCGCCTGGATAGTCTGGGCCAGGCATGATCTCTAACAACTCTGAAGTACTCATTTTTGGCGACTTCATCAAAGCAATCGCTGCGCTAGCTACTTCACGTAAGTTATGTGAAGGAATCTCTGTCGCCATACCTACGGCAATACCAGATGCTCCATTCAGGAGAACGAATGGTAAGCGTGCTGGTAACAACTTAGGCTCCTGGAAAGATCCGTCGTAGTTCGGCGCAAAATCAACCGTACCTTCATCAATCTCACTCAATAAGAGGCCAGCAATTTTGGTTAAACGTGCTTCGGTGTAACGCATGGCCGCCGCGCCATCGCCATCACGTGAGCCAAAGTTACCTTGACCATCAATCAATGGGTAACGTAATGAAAAGCTCTGGGCAAGACGTACCAATGCATCATAAGCAGATTGATCGCCATGCGGATGAAACTTACCTAATACATCACCCACCACACGGGCACTCTTCACCGGCTTAGCATCAGCACGTAAACCCATCTCGCTCATGGAGAACAGAATTCGACGTTGAACCGGCTTTTGACCATCCGATACATCTGGCAAGGCACGGCCTTTAACTACGCTAATGGCGTAATCAAGGTAAGCGCGCTCTGCATAGACTGCCAGCGTTAGGCTGTCTTTGTCATCCTCATTGAGCTCAACAATTTTTGGATCATGCGGATCCTTAGTGCCACCTGCTTGAGCAGCAATTGGCTCATCCACTTCAACGATATTCATTTCAATGGGTTCGCCAGCAAATAAGTCTGCTTGATCATCTGAACCAGTACCGCCTGGAGTTTTTTTAGTTGCCATTAGATATCCGCCTCTACTTCGTTACCGCGCTCTTCTAACCAATCACGACGCGCCCCGGATTCGGATTTACCCATCAGCATGTCCATTGTTTTAATCGTTTCGTCTTCTGTCCAAGTGCCTAATGTCACCGGCAAGAGGCGGCGGGTGTCTGGATTTAAAGTGGTATCCCACAATTGCTCAGCACTCATCTCACCCAAACCTTTGAAGCGGGAGATTTGCCAAGCAGATTCCTTGACACCATCTTTGCGTAATTTATCTTCAATTGCTTGAAGTTCATTTGCATCTAGTGCGTAGATCTTTTGCGCTGGCTTTTTGCCACGTGCTGGCGCATCTACCCTAAATAAAGGTGGTCTTGAAATATGCACATGACCTAATTCAATGAGTTTCGGGAAATGCTTGTAGAACAAGGTAAGCAGCAATACCTGAATATGTGCGCCATCGACGTCCGCATCAGACAAGATACACACCTTGCCGTAACGCAAGTTCGATAAATCCGGCGTGTCATTAGCGCCATGCGGATCAACCCCGATCGCAACCGCAATGTCATGTACTTCGTTGTTCGCAAACAAACGATCGCGTTCTGCTTCCCAGGTATTAAGAACCTTACCGCGTAAAGGCAGAATCGCTTGATATTCTTTATTGCGACCCATCTTGGCTGAGCCGCCCGCTGAATCACCCTCTACAAGGAAGATTTCATTCAGGCTAATGTCTTGACTCTCACAATCAGTCAGCTTTCCAGGTAGCACTGCAACGCCAGAAGATTTTTTCTTCTCAACCTTTTGACCTGCGCGAGTCCTTGCTTGCGCCTGCTTAATAACCAAGTCCGCTAATTTGCGACCGTAATCCACGTGCTCGTTAAGCCAAAGCTCAAGAGCAGATTTAGCGTAACCAGAAACCAAACGCACTGCGTCCCTGGAATTCAAGCGCTCTTTAATTTGACCTTGGAACTGTGGATCTAAAACCTTGGCAGATAAGATGAAGGAGGCACGGGCAAACACGTCCTCAGGCATGAGCTTCACACCTTTAGGCTGTAAAGCATGCATCTCAATAAAACCTTTGACGGCATTAAAGAGACCTTCACGTAATCCGCTCTCATGCGTTCCGCCTGCTGGAGTTGGAATCAAATTCACATAACTCTCACGCACTGGTGCGCCGTCTTCAGTCCAGGTCACCACCCATGCCGCGCCCTCGCCTTCAGCAAAGGAATCATCATCACCATTACCGGTAGCGTATTGCTCGCCTTCAAATGGAGGGATGACTTCAGCACCATGACCCGCTTGAGCCATTGCTTCATTTAAATAACCGCGTAAGCCTTGGGCATATTGCCAAGTTTGACTCTCGCCAGACTTCTCTTGAATCAGGGTGACTTTGACGCCTGGCAATAGGACTGCCTTAGAGCGCAATAGACGAATGAGTTCTGGCATTGGGATCGCAGCACTATCAAAGTACTTGCCATCAGGCCATGCACGGACGCGCGTCCCGTGCGATTTATCTTCTTTACCAGCAGCACTAGTTTTAAGCTTTTCGATGACCTTGCCATCAGCAAAAGTCAAAGTAGACACTTGACCTTCACGCCATACAGTCACTTCTAGTCGCTTGGATAAAGCATTGGTTACCGAAACACCAACGCCATGCAAACCACCAGAGAATGCATAAGCACCACCAGTGCCTTTTTCGAACTTACCGCCAGCATGGAGCTGGGTAAATACGATTTCTACAACAGGTAACTTCTCGGTAGGATGCATTCCAACCGGAATTCCACGACCGTCGTCCTCAACGCTGACACTGCTATCGGTATGCAATGTCACGATGATTTGCTTACCAAACCCACCTAAAGCCTCGTCGGAAGCGTTATCGAGCACCTCTTGAATGATGTGCAAAGGGTTGTCGGTGCGGGTGTACATTCCCGGCCGCTGACGGACGGGCTCGAGTCCTTTTAGGACCTGAATCGATGATTCGCTGTATTCGGATGTTTTACGGGTAGCCATGCGGGCAAATTGTAGTCATGTGTAAAACAAAACCCGAATTTTCCTAAATTACCCCTCTATTCATGCCAAAATTAGCAGATGGGAGCCTTAAGTCATATTCGCGTTTTAGACCTCAGCCGTGTGCTT
The DNA here is from genome assembly GCF_018882405.1 of Polynucleobacter sp. 31A-FELB. Classification (GTDB taxonomy): domain Bacteria; phylum Pseudomonadota; class Gammaproteobacteria; order Burkholderiales; family Burkholderiaceae; genus Polynucleobacter. Next base: position 67,373 of record NZ_JACVOO010000001.1, read on the forward strand.
GCCGGCCCGTGGTGCGCACAAAATCTCGCCGATCTCGGCGCAGACGTCATTAAAGTGGAGCGCCCAGGCGTTGGAGACGATACCCGCCATTGGGGCCCTCCCTTTGTAAAAGATGCCCAAGGCAATGACACCCTAGAGACAGCCTATTTCATCTGCATAAATCGCAATAAACGCTCTATTACGGTCGATATCAGCAAGCCTGAGGGCCAAGAAATCATTCGCCAGCTCGCTAAAGAGTCTGATGTAGTCATCGAAAACTATAAGGTTGGGGATCTAGCCAAGTACGGCCTTGATTATGAAAGCCTTAAAAAGGTGAAATCTGACCTTATTTACTGCTCTATTACGGGTTTTGGCCAAGATGGCCCCTATGCGCATCGCCCAGGTTATGACTTCATCATCCAGGGCATGGGGGGTTTTATGAGTGTGACAGGTGAGGCAGATGACTTTCCGGGAGCCAGCCCGCAAAAGGCTGGCGTGGCAATTGCGGACATCTTTACCGGCATGTATGCCAGTACGGCCATTTTGGCTGCAGTAGTGCATCGTGATCAGACTGGTCAGGGTCAATATATCGATATGGCCCTTCTAGATACTCAAATTGCTGTTATGGCCAACGTCTCTAGCGCCTACTTATGCTCGGATAAAGTGCCTCGTCGCTGGGGCAATGCCTCACCCATCATCGTCCCATATCAAACCTTCCCAACCTCAGATGGCTGGATGATTGTGGCGGTCGGCAACGATGGCCAATTCAAGCACTTTGTTGCTGCGGGTGGCGAGGCGCATTTGGCCGAGAATCCCCTCTATATCAACAATCCTCTGCGTGTAGAGAATCGTAAGTCATTGATTTCATTACTAGAAGTAATGACTCGTCGTAAAACCAAGGCTGAATGGATCAGCCTTTTAGAGGCGGCGAACGTACCCTGTGGCCCTATCAACAACTTCGAGGAAGTCTTTGATAACGAGCAAGTTAAGGCTCGAGGGGTCCAAATTGACGTTCCGCACCCTACTGCCGGCAATATGAAACTCGTTGCCAGCCCAATGCGACTGTCTGAAACCCCAGTTGAGGTGCGCATGGCTCCCCCGACCTTGGGTCAACATACGAATGAGATTTTGGAGGAACGCTTAAGCTTAGATCCCCAGGCTATCGCCGCCCTTCAAGATAAAGGCATTATTTAACCCAATGCCATCGAGCCATTCAAGCCAAAAGCTATCCCTGAGACAGGTGCTGATTTTTGGCGGACTGATGGTGACTTTCTCCATGGGCATACGCCATGGTTTCGGCCTCTTCAATTTACCCATCACCTCGGCCAATGGTTGGGGTCGTGAAACCTTCGCCCTCACCATTGCCTTACAGAATTTAATTTGGGGTGCAGTTCAACCAATCACCGGAGCACTAGCCGATCGTTATGGCGCCCTCAAAATTATGGTCGCTGGTGGTGCGCTTTATGCGCTTGGTTTAGCAGGCATGGCGATCTCTACCGATGCCTTGAACTTTTCATTGGCTGGTGGATTGCTGATTGGTCTTGCGCAGACTGCAACAACCTATAGCGTGGTCTATGGAATCTTAGGTCGCAACGTTGCCGCAGAAAAACGGGTGTGGGCAATGGGCATTGCTGCAGCCGCTGGATCGTTTGGACAGTTCCTCATGATTCCGGTTGAGCAAGGATTGCTCAGCAGCTTTGGCGCCAATGATGCGCTACTCATGTTGGCGCTGATGGCCAGCTTGATGATTCCAATTGCGTTTATGTTGCGTGAACCTAATTTAAGCAACTCTCAGCAAGCGAGTGATCAAACAATTAAACAAGCACTTAAAGAAGCTATCGGCAATCCCAGTTTTAGATTGCTCACCTTAGGTTATTTTGTGTGCGGATTTCAGGTGGTATTTATCGCCGTGCACTTAGCACCCTACCTCAAAGATTTATCTAAGATTTATCCCGATGTTGGTGCACCAGCAGTTGCAACGACCGCACTGGCATTAATTGGTCTCTTCAATATTTTTGGCACCTATAGCGCTGGAATATTAGGCCAGCGCTTCCCTAAGCGCTACCTACTATCGGGGATCTATATCCTCAGGTCTGTTGCCATCATGGCTTTTGTTTGGCTGCCGCTCAGCCCGACTTCTACCTACATCTTTGCAGCCATCATGGGCTTCTTGTGGCTCTCCACTATCCCCTTAACCAATGCAATCGTGGCACAGATCTTTGGCGTTAAATACCTCACCATGCTTTCTGGCTTAGTATTTTTCTCACATCAATTGGGCAGCTTCTGTGGTGCTTATTTTGGCGGCTACTTATTTGATCGTACTGGCTCCTATTTGATTGTTTGGAATATTGCGATTGCATTAGGCGTGTTTGCATTCTTGGTCAACTTGCCAGTGAAAGAGCGTGCGATTCATCGCGCTGCGATCGCCTAAGACAACATGCCAGCCAAACTTCGTTTCCCGCAATGGCTCCTATATCCATTTGCAATCATTATTCTGGGCATGATTTTTTTTGCCTACTTTGCACCTGACATGATGGTTGCCATCACCAATTCAGTATGGGCAATGTGTGGCTGGTAATCAGTGGATAATGTTTCACGTCCTAACATCTTTTTGAAAAAATAGTTTTTAATTTTTTATTCTCGCCGTAGCACAATGGATAGTGCACATGCCTCCTAAGCGTGGGATACAGGTTCGATTCCTGTCGGCGGGACCACTCCGGAATAAAAAACTTATCCACAGGTTTTGTGGATAAATACTCGAAAGTTTTCGTAAGTCGCAGATTTGTATAGAGTGACCTAGCTTGCTTAAATTATGAGCATCCACCTCCGACAAAAATATAAATAAAGATCTATTGACAATTGAAATTCGTTTATAGATTTTTAGATTACTTTTTTAGTATTTTTAATTTCTCTTACACTTAGGGCATGCACAAAGTCACTACCAGCACCATTGCCGCCCTTGAGGAGATGCTCCAAAACACGGCAAGATCAGCTCCACAAGATTTTTTACCTATTCATTTTCTGGGTGGTGCCACCTCTGGGCAGGTTATTGGGCACTTAAATCCTGATTTCACCCTGTATTTACAGGAATCCTTGGCTAAAAATCCAATCCCCCATATAGAAATGGGTCACGATCGTCTGACTATCCGCCATGCAAGACCCGTGGCACTCTCCGAGAGCATGGCGAAATTGGCTGACCGGATGCACCAAGGTGGCTTTATTCCGGGCTGGCGACATGAAGATTTCGCCTGGATTGACCAAAATGGGCATGAATACTTCCGTTTAGAGCGCTCTGCCTTCCGTACTTTTGGCTTTCAGAGCATGGCAACCCACATTAATGGCTATACCAAGGCCGGCAATCTCTGGCTTGGACGCCGGAGTGAAACCAAGGCTACTGACCCAGGTCGACTAGATAACCTTGCTGCTGGCGGTATTGGGGCCGATGAAACCCCCTGGGTTAATGCCCGCCGAGAATTATGGGAAGAAGCTGGCGTTCCACCGCAGATTTCTGACCAAATTGAGCCAGTGGGCCGCATTCATATGCGCCGCCCCATTCCAGGGCGAGGTTTTCATGATGAGCAGCTCTATATCTATGACTTGGAGCTAGCGGACAATTTTGTACCAACCAACCACGATGGTGAAGTCAGTGGTTTTATCGAAATCTCGATTTCAGAGGCTGCAGCGCGCATTCTGGCCGATGAATTCACTAGCGATGCCGCTTTTGTGACGGCGGATTTCATATTGCGTAATACCAAAGCAGGCTAGATTTCCCCGCCCTAGACTGAAGCACTCTTCACCACTTGATTTTGGTCACCCAACTTGGTGTGAATTCGTGGTTAAATTAGATCTAAGGATGAAACAGGGGTGCCCTGATGGTGATTTTTACTGTGAGGCGCTGAGAAAGACCCTATAACCCGATCCAGGTAATGCTGGCGTGGGGAGTTTTCCATCAGACCGTCACCCGGTTTCGTCCATCTAATTACAGTCAGGAGATGGGCATGAGCGATACCAAAAATAAATCTAAACAAGAAATTCCTAGCCTTAAAAGCTTAGAGCGAGACTTTGGCCAAAAATTTGCCTATCCCGCTTCGACCAAAACCTATCTAGAAGGTTCACGTCCAGATATCAAAGCGCCTATCCGAATGATTGAGCAACTATCAACGCGTGTTGGTGAAGAAATGGTGCCTAATCCACCTGTACCGGTTTATGACACCTCAGGTCCTTATAGCGATCCCGATATTGTGATCAACCTTGAAAAAGGTTTGCCTTTATTGCGTAAGAACTGGATTGAAGAACGTGGTGATACGGTGCAATTGGCTGGACCGAGCTCTGAGTACGGCGTTGCTCGCTCACAAGATGAAGCTACGCAAAGTTTGCGTTTTGCCCATATCAATCCTCCTCGCATTGCACGCGCTGGCCAAAACGTGAGCCAAATGCATTACGCCCGTAAAGGCATCGTGACTCCTGAAATGGAATATGTTGCTTTGCGCGAGTCCATGGGCCTTGAGCAATTGCGCAAGAATCCAGAATACAAACAACTGCTCAAGCAACATCCTGGTAAGAGCTACGGCGCGAATTTGCCTGACATTGTTACTGGTGAATTTGTACGTTCAGAAATTGCTGCTGGGCGCGCAATCATTCCTGCGAACATCAATCACCCTGAACTAGAGCCAATGATTATTGGTCGTAACTTCCGCGTGAAGATTAACGGCAACCTCGGTAACTCTGCCGTAACCTCCTCTATTAATGAAGAGGTAGAGAAAATGGTGTGGTCCATTCGTTGGGGTGCAGACACCATCATGGATCTATCTACAGGTAAACATATTCATGAAACGCGTGAGTGGATTATTCGTAACTCGCCTGTTCCAATTGGTACTGTTCCAATCTACCAGGCGCTCGATAAGACCGGTGGTATTGCAGAAGACCTCACTTGGGAAATGTTCCGCGATACCTTGGTAGAGCAAGCTGAGCAAGGTGTGGATTACTTCACCATTCATGCCGGCGTATTACTGCGCTATGTTCCACTCACTGCTGACCGTATTACTGGCATTGTTTCTCGCGGTGGCTCGATTATGGCGAAGTGGTGTTTAGCTCACCATAAAGAAAACTTCCTCTATACGAAGTTTGATGAGATCTGCGAGATCATGAAAGCCTATGACGTGTCATTTAGCTTGGGTGATGGTTTGCGCCCTGGTTGTATCGCTGACTCCAATGATGCTGCACAGTTTGGTGAGCTCCACACTCTTGGCGAATTGACTGCCAAAGCATGGAAGCATGATGTTCAGGTGATGATTGAAGGCCCTGGTCACGTTCCGATGCAGCGCATTGAAGAAAACATGACCGAAGAATTAAAGCACTGCCTAGAAGCCCCCTTCTATACCCTTGGACCATTGATTACCGATATCGCTCCTGGATACGATCACATCACCAGCGGTATTGGTGCTGCGCAAATTGGTTGGTACGGTACAGCGATGCTTTGCTATGTCACACCAAAAGAGCATTTAGGTTTGCCGGATAAAGAAGATGTCCGTACCGGCATCATCACTTACAAGATTGCAGCCCATGGCGCAGACTTGGCCAAAGGTTTGCCTGGTGCACAAGTTCGCGATAACGCTTTATCTAAAGCGCGTTTTGAGTTCCGCTGGGAAGATCAATTTAATCTTGGCTTAGATCCTGAGCGTGCTCGTGAGTATCACGACGCTACATTGCCTGCTGAAGGCGCCAAGATTGCCCACTTCTGCTCAATGTGTGGACCGAAGTTCTGCTCGATGAAGATCACACAAGAAGTACGTGATTACGCAGCTACATTAGATGCTGATGGCAATCCCAAAGCAAAAGTGATTCCGATTACTGCAGAAGCCTCAACCGATCCACAAAAAGGCATGGAAGAGATGTCTGCAGAGTTTCGTAAGCGCGGTAGCGAGATTTATCAGTAAGTGACTAAGGCATTCTCAAACGGCAAATATGCCATCGTTGGCGCCGGCCTCATGGGTCGGTTGCTAGCGGTTGCGCTTGCTAAACGCGGCGCTCAAGTTGAGCTGTTTGAGAAAGGCGGCTCAGATGCTGCTAATGCGGCTGCACGTATTGCTGCCGCAATGCTTGCGCCACTGGCGGAATCTGCCATTACGGAAGATAACGTTGTGCGGATGGGTGTTCATAGCCTACCGCGTTGGAAGCAACTCATCGATGAACTAGCTAAGCCGGTTTACTTTCAGCAAGATGGCACTTTGATCTTATGGCATCGTCAAGATGCCAGTGATGCGGAACGTTTTGCCTCCCATCTTGAAAGAAATTGTGATCGTAATCAGGCGCTTTCTAAACCGATTCATTTGGATAGTCAGTCTCTAGCGGAAATCGAGCCCGGGGTTGCTGATCGCTTTACCCAAGGTCTCTATCTTCCGAATGAAGGCCAACTCGATAACCGCCAATTACTGGAAGCTTTGTTAGTCGAGCTCACTTTAATGAAGGTACCCTGTCATTGGAATCAAGCCGCCAATCCTGAAGAGCTCCGTAGCAAAGCGCATGGTTTTGATTGGGTGATTGATTGTCGGGGCCTGGGTGCGAAGGATTCTTGGAAACAGCTTGGTGACGAATCTAAAGATTTGCGTGGCGTGCGTGGCGAAGTTATTCGCTTGCAAGCACCAGAGGTCAAACTGCGTCGCCCTACTCGTTTAATTCATCCGCGCTATCCAATTTATATCGCCCCAAAAGAAGATGACGTCTATGTAGTTGGCGCTACAGAAATTGAATCCGAGGATTTATCTCCGATGAGCGTGCGCTCCGCCATGGAATTACTCAGTGCGGTTTATACCGTGCATAGTGGTTTTGCCGAAGCGCGTATTTTGGAGATGGCGACACAGTGCCGCCCAACACTCAAAGACAACTTGCCCGAGATTTCAGTTGATCAAAAATCCAACCAGGCTGATCTCATGATGATCAATGGTCTCTATCGCCATGGCTTCATGATCTCTCCAGCTATTCTGGATTGCGCATTAGAAGTATTGAGCTCAGGATCTAGCTCTACTGCAATTGAATTAGGATTAGAAGTCACAGGCTCGACCCATCAGGAGCTAAGTGCATGCGCATAATGGTCAACCAAGTTGCTCAAGAGGTTCCGGATAACAGCACGATTGATGATGTTCTATTGCTCATCGATGCAAAACCACCTTTTGCTGTTGCCATCAATTATGAATTCGTTCCCAAGACCAGACATGCAGAAGAAGTTTTGTGTGAAGGCGATGAGATGGAAGTCATTGCACCAGTTACCGGTGGGTAACTCATCTACGAATCAATAAAATTAATACATAAGTAATCTATTTACATGACTGCCCCTTTGCCAAATCCTTTAAATACTGCAGATCCCTTGGTTCTGTATGGAGAGACTTTTGCTAGCCGTTTGTTGCTAGGGACTTCGCGTTACCCTTCCCCACAAGTTTTAGAGAACGCTGTTAAGCAATCTAATCCTGGAATGATTACTGTCAGTTTGCGTAGGCAAGGCACTTCTACAGCAGAAGCGCACTCTGGATTTTGGGATCTCTTAAAGAAAATGGCTGTGCCGGTTTTACCAAATACCGCCGGTTGCCATAGCCCAAAAGAAGTGATTGCAACGGCGCAGATGGCGCGTGAGGTTTTTGAAACTAGCTGGATCAAGTTAGAGCTGATCGGCGATGACTATACGTTACAGCCAGATACATTGCGCCTAGTGTCTACCGCAGAAACTTTAATTAAAGATGGTTTTAAGGTTCTACCTTATTGCACAGAGGATCTTATCTTGTGCCAACGCTTAGTTGATGTGGGATGCCAAGCGGTCATGCCTTGGGCTGCGCCGATTGGAACAGGCCAAGGACCTTTAAATCCTTATGCATTAAAACTCTTGCGTGATCGCTTGAAAGTTCCACTGTTAGTAGATGCCGGCTTAGGCCTGCCATCGCATGCCTGTAGCGTCATGGAATGGGGTTTTGATGGCGTCTTACTCAATACTGCTGTTGCACTGGCTGATGACCCAGTGGCAATGGCTAAAGCATTTGCAATGTCTGTAGATGCCGGTCGCACTGCCTTCCTTTCTGGCGCTATGAAAGCCCAGCAATCCGCACAAGCTAGTACGCCATTAGTTGGCACGCCTTTTTGGCATCAAAGTTAAATAAGGCACTGATGAGCTTAGTTCGCGATCTTGCAGACCAAATTGTTGCAGCCCATAGCAAAGCGGATTTGTGCATTCCGATTCCAGAATTCAGTCTGGCATCGCCACCACCATTAATTGATAACGAACATGCTGTCGATCATTACGAACTCGCCGGCATGGTTGCTGCAATCCAAATGGGCTTTATTGAATGTGATGCCAAAACCTTAGGTAAGGCCTGGTCTCGCATGGTTCACCAAGATGGTGGATTTAATCCCTTTAAGTGGCCATCTAGACCCGAGCATTTTGATTTGCTTCCCTGGACCCGCAATATGAATCCCAATGCTTTTGCAGAGTGTCCAAAGCGCTTAGGTTTATATGCAGTGATGCCGGATGCTGATTGGGTAAAGCGCATGGTGGAAGCTGAAGTGCCGACCGTACAACTACGCCTCAAATCCGAGGATAAAAAGCTTATTCGCAAACAGATCGCGCAAGCTGTTGATGCAGTTCAAGGTAGTAAGACTTTGCTCTTTATTAATGATTATTGGCAAGATGCGATTGAGGCTGGCGCCTACGGAATCCACTTGGGACAAGAGGATTTAGAGACTGCAGATTTGGATGCCATTCGAGCTGAAGGCCTTCGACTTGGCTTAAGTACTCACGGATATGCAGAGATGGTTTATGCAGATCGCTTCTGCCCAAGCTATATCGCTATGGGCGCCGTCTTTCCAACCAATCTCAAAAAGATGGCCACAGCACCTCAGGGTTTAGGGCGTTTATATAAGTACGCTCAATTAATGAACCACTATCCATTAGTGGCGATTGGTGGCATTGATGAAAGCAGCATTCATGCGGTGGCACAAAGTGGAGTTGGCTCAGTTGCTGTTGTCAGAGCAATTAATGGCGCTAGCGACCCCAAAGCAGCCGTGAAGCGGCTGCAAGAGTTGATGAAGACATGAGACATAAGAGATGAGACTTAAGACCTAAGACAAAAAAACTCAATACTTACCCTCTTCTTCTGGCAATGCCGTTTTATAGAAATCATGCATGTGCCACAAGGGTCCGGGGCCCTCACCAATACTTAAGAAGCGCCCTGCCTCAAGCCCTGCCTCAACATAAGAAATTGCTTTAGCAACTGCATGAGAAAGATCATGACCATCTGCTAAATACGTTGCAATGGCGGATGCTAATGAGCAACCGGTGCCATGGGTATTGGCTGTATTGACGCGGTAATGCTTGAACTCTTTTGATTGAATTACTTCAAGACCATCTTCCATGGTTCGCCACATCAGAAAATCAGTCAGCTGAGTATGGGTGGTATCGAGATGACCACCTTTGATCAAGACCGCTTGCGGGCCCATGTCGAGCAACTCTTCTGCAGCCAACTTGAAATCCTCAGGGCCAGTTAATTCTCGGCCCAATAGCAAGGAGGCCTCCTCGAGATTAGGGGTTACTAAAGTCGCCATCGGAAACAACTCTTTAATAATGGCTTGGGCAGTATCGTCACCTCCAAGGCTGGCGCCTGAGGTAGCTCTTAATACAGGGTCAAGAACAATTCTTTTGGCCCCATGGCGCTTGAGGGCTGATGCCACGGTACGGACGATTTCTGGGCTGGCCAACATGCCAATTTTGACGATATCCACCCCAATATCCAAAAATACGGCATCGATCTGAGCCTCAACCACATCAAGGTCTATATCCTGAATACGGCTAACCCCCAAAGTGTTCTGGGCAGTAATGGCAGTGATGACCGACATCCCATATCCGCCTAGGGCCGTAATGACTTTGAGGTCAGCCTGAATGCCCGCGCCACCGCCACTATCGGACCCGGCGATGGTCAATACTTTAGGGATCTGTACAGAACTTGGAGTAGATGATTTCATCTTGCTATAATATCGGCTTATTCCTCGATAGCTCAGTTGGTAGAGCGCCGGACTGTTAATCCGTAGGTCCCTGGTTCGAGCCCAGGTCGAGGAGCCAAATACAAGAAAACCACCTTTTTAGGTGGTTTTTCTTTTGCAATCCGCGTGAAGTGATTGGACTTAGATCAATCCCTTCTTTCTTAGATTAGCCAGGCGGTTGTTTAAGGTCTTGATAGTGAGGAGATTAAGCTTGTCTCCCTCAGCCCAGTTACTGCCTTTCCACTCAATACCTTCTGGTGTGACATTGGCAAATGGCTCTTTACCCTCTTTTGCGTAGCCTTCCAAAATAGCAATGAGTGCAGGACGATCATCGGATCCACCAGCATCTTTAATGGCATCTAAGATTGGCTTAGTAATCGTATCGGCATATGTCACCTTGGAATCTGGATGTTTAGCTGCTGCCGGCTCTTCAAAGATGTAGTCATGCGGCCACTCAAATACGTTTCTAGCTGAATTCTTGACCGACTCTGGACTTACGGCTCCGCCTGCAGGATTTTTTGGATCCGTTGGTAAATTGAGCTCTGTAATCCAAGCTTCGAATTCTGCGATGCGGGCATAGCGCTTTTCCTCGCTATCGCGCTTTTGCTCTTCTTGTGACAGCAATAATGTGACCCAGGCCCAAGCGATATCTTTGGGTATCGCAAACTCTTGCGCCAGAATGCCGCTCGCTTTTTTGAGGATTGGCTTGGATGTGAGTTTTGTCATTGCGTTCTTTCTGATTCTTTAATAAATGCCTTCAATTTCGGGTGGACAGCTCAAGGGGAAGGCTCCCTGTTCATTGTTGCAATGCTGGCCACAGACCCCGTAGGATACTCTGCATAGGGGGTTATTTAGCTGGAATGATGAGATAAACACATGCCTATTGGCCTCCAGGGCTTGGTGTTGCTGCAAATCAAGCAAGAATGCCTGTATTCACTAAAATAGCCCCCATGACCAAGATTCCAGAACTTCTAGCCCCTGCCGGCAGCCTCTCTATGCTGCGCACTGCCTTTGACTTTGGCGCTGATGCCATTTATGCGGGGCAGCCACGTTATTCACTCCGAGTACGCAATAACGACTTCGGAAAAATGGAAACGCTCAAAGAAGGTATTGATACCGCCCATGCTTTAGGCAAAAAGTTTTATCTGGTTTCTAACTTACTTCCTCATGGCGGTAAGACGCGCACCTACATTAAAGACATGGATCCTGTAGTTGCATTAAAGCCCGATGCCATGATCATGTCGGATCCAGGTCTCATCATGATGGCCAGAGAAGCATGGCCAGATATGCCCATTCATTTATCGGTTCAGGCTAATACCGTCAATGGAGCTTCTGCGAAGTTCTGGCGCTCCGTTGGCATTAGTCGAGTCATCTTGTCACGCGAGCTTTCTTTTGATGAAATCGAAGAAGTTCGTCAGGACTGCCCAGAAATGGAATTGGAAGTATTTGTTCACGGCGCTTTGTGTATTGCCTATTCTGGTCGCTGCTTACTCTCTGGTTATATGTCGCATCGTGACTCCAATCAAGGTGCTTGCACCAACGCTTGCCGCTGGGATTACAAGGTCAAGCCAGGGCAACAAAATACCAGTGGTGATGTCGTTCTCCTCCAGGAGGCGCGTCGTCCAGATGATTTGATGCCAATGGAAGAAGATGAGCATGGCACTTACATCATGAACTCCAAGGATTTGCGCGCGATTGAGCATATTGAACGCTTGACGAAGATGGGCGTGGATTCATTCAAGATTGAGGGGCGCACCAAATCGCCTTATTACGTTTCTCGTACTGTACAAGCCTACCGAGCAGCAATCAATGACGCTGTAGCAGGTAGACCATTTAATACCGCTTTATTAGGTCAACTAGAAGGCTTGGCTAACCGAGGTTACACCGATGGCTTCTATGAGCGCCACCACGATAAAGAGTATCAACTCTATATGCGCGGCCACTCCTTATCAGGGCGCAGCTTGTATGTAGGCGAGACTCTGGATGTCGATTCTGCTTCGGGCCGCGTCAAGGTTGATGTTAAGAACCGCTTTTCCGTTGGTGACAAATTAGAGATCATTGAGCCTAACGGCAATACTGATGTTGTCTTGTCTGAAATGTGGAATATGAGTGGCGAATCAATAGATGTTGCGCCTGGTTCAGGTCACTTTGTTTGGCTAAAAATTCCGATGACCAGCAAGCACGCCTTTATTGCACGCTATACACAGGAGCCTGCTCCAGTGGAAACTGCAGGCTCTTGCGCCACTTGCGGCGAGTAATCGCCCCACTTTTCTCTGATTGATTATTTTTAATGACAAACAATACCGTTAGCCAACCTAACCATCACAGCTTAATAGATAAGCTTAAAGAGGAGGCTAAAAAGGCTTTTGCCCTGACCCTTTATCTCGGCACTTGGTTCTGTGCAATTACATTTTTTGCCGCTACCGCTCTTGAGGAGCGCCCGATCCCGCTATCTATTTTTGGTTTTGCAATCATCAAGGCGGGTATTGCAGCTAAATTTATGTTGATTGCTCAGGCTGCTTATCCAATCAAAGTTAACAAAGAACATGGGATTGTTAATTCACTAATATTTGAATCCATTGTTTATTTAGCTTTCGTTCTAGCTTTGAACTTCCTTGAGGCTGGAGTCGATGGATTAATTCATGGCAAAGAATTCATCCATTCTATGGCAGCCTTTGGCAATGGTGAGCCCATCAGAATTTTTGCAATGGCTATCCTCTATTGGCTTATTGTTTGGCCTTACTTAATCTTCATGGGCGTCAACCAAGCAATAGGCAATACAGCCACACTGGCAATTCTTTTTGGCTCGAAAAAATAATTGTTTTACTCGTATTGCGTGAGAATTTTTTGGCTATGCCTATTGGTATTTACTTATCAGCAGGCTCAAGCTCAAGAAATTGAAGCCCGTGCATATTCCAATGCGCCAATTGGCATCAATTTTGTTACAGGCGGTATTGCACAGGCCAAAAGTGGTTCTTATACACTGACTACTGAAGCGGTAAATCTAACTCGCATCATCGACGTCTTTGGGCAGTCTGGCCGAATCAGCCTCTTGGTTCCGTACGCTCAACTCTCTGGGACAGGCACTCTTGGCCCTCAAAATATAAACGCATCTGCTGAAGGATTATCTGATCCTGTTGTGAAAGTCTCAGCCAATCTTTATGGAGCACCAGCACTCTCCTTAGATGAATTTAAAAGTTATCAACAAGATCTTATTATCGGCACCAGCCTAGCCACATCTATTCCATGGGGTAAGTACAACAGCGAACAAATGCTCAATGTAGGCGCTAATCGCTCGCTGATTCAACCTGCTATCGGAGCATCGCAAGCAATTGGTCCATGGCGCTTGGAATTAGCGGGTATGGCTACGATCTATACAAGTAACACCAGCTTTCTGGGAAGCAATACGCTCTCCCAAAATCCGATATATTCATCTGAAGCCCACGTCATTTATTACTTTCAAAACATGGCCTATATATCTGCTGATGCCACCTACTTTACTGGCGGTCAAAAATATGTCAATGGCACAGCAATCACTGGTTCACAAGAAAACTGGCGCTTTGGAAGCACTATGTCTTATCCCATCAATAAGCACAATTCAATCCGCCTAACTGGCAGCAAGGGTGTTTATTCCAATACCAATACTGACTACACTGCACTGGGACTCTCTTGGCAATATCGCTGGGGTGGCGGACTGTAGGTAAATAAGGTCTTGAATCGCTACAATGATACAAAAGAACACTTAAAAGAGATGTGAGACATTCATGAGCAATAAACCAAAAGATCCTGCAGAGAGCGGTTTACGCAAAGGCTTGACTAGCTATGGCGATAAAGGATTTTCTCTATTCTTGCGCAAAGCTTTTATTAAGGGTGCCGGCTATACCAATAGTGCATTAGATCGCCCTGTTATTGGCATCATTAATACTGGTAGCGCATATAACCCTTGTCACGGCAATATGCCGCAACTGCTTGAAGCAGTAAAACGTGGCGTTATGTTAGCTGGTGGTTTGCCAATGGAATTTCCAACAATCTCCATTCATGAAAGTTTTGCTGCGCCAACCAGTATGTATTTGCGTAATTTGATGTCAATGGACACCGAAGAAATGTTACGCGCACAGCCTATGGATGCTGTTGTCATGATTGGTGGTTGCGATAAAACTGTACCCGCACAAATGATGGGGGCCGCTTCCGCAGGACTGCCAGCAATCCAACTTATTACAGGATCCATGTTGACTGGCTCACATCGTAGTGAACGCGTAGGTGCTTGTACTGATTGCCGCCGTTATTGGGGCAAGTTCCGCGCTGGTGAAATTGATGAAGTAGAAAAAGATGAAGTGAATGATCAGCTTGTTGCCAGCGTAGGCACATGCTCTGTTATGGGTACCGCCAGCACTATGGCTTGCATATCTGAAGCGCTTGGCATGACTGTGTCAGGTGGCGCCACTCCTCCCGCCGTTACGGCCGATCGTATCCGCGTTGCTGAAGAAACTGGAACTTGCGCGGTGAAGATGGCAAAAGAAGGTTTAACCATAGACAAAGTGCTCACTGCAGATGCTTTTGAAAATGCTATGCGCGTATTGCTAGCGATTGGCGGATCAACGAACGGCATTGTTCACCTCGCCGCTATTGCCGGACGCATGGGGTTGGAGATCGACTTAGATGCTCTCGATAAGATGGGCGACGAGACTCCGGTTCTAGTTAATTTAAAGCCTTCTGGCGATCATTACATGGAGAATTTCCATGACGCAGGCGGCATGACTACCCTGCTACGCGAACTTAAGCCTTTACTAAAGCTAAATACCATGACCGTATCGGGTAGAACATTAGGTGAAGAGATTGATGCTGCGCCGCCGAGCTTTAAACAAGATGTCGTTCGCCCTTTTGATAAGCCTATCTATCCACGTGGCAGCATTGCCGTATTGCACGGCAACCTTGCTCCTGGTGGCGCGATTATTAAACAGTCAGCGGCTAATGAAAAACTGATGGAGCATGAAGGTCGAGCCGTAGTATTTGAGGATGCCGCTGATTTAGCTAACCGCATTGATAGTCCAGAATTAGATGTCACGGCTGAAGATATTTTAGTGCTCAAGAATATTGGGCCAAAAGGTGCTCCTGGTATGCCTGAGGCTGGTTATATTCCGATCCCAATGAAATTGGCACGTGCAGGCGTGAAAGACATCGTACGTATTTCTGATGGACGTATGAGCGGCACCGCCTTTGGCACAATTGTGCTGCACGTTACTCCTGAATCTGCAATTGGCGGACCTTTAGCTCAAGTACGCAATGGCGATCACATTCGCTTAAGCGTTAAAAATCGTGAGATAAGCCTTTTAATTTCCGATGAAGAATTAGCTCAGCGCATGAAAGATAACCCCATCACCTCACCAACAGCTGAGCGTGGATATAAAAAGCTCTTTTTGGATACCGTTACTCAAGCAGACCAAGGTGTCGACTTTGATTTCTTGAGGGCAGCCAAGATGGTTGGCAAGACTCCTTGGTCAAAGTAAGGTTTAAAAGCCATGATGAATGCAAACCTCTTGCGTAAGGGAATGAATATATGGCCCCCATTCTTGGGTGCGGGCATTACCGTGGAAAGTATTGCTAAAGATTTTCGTCACGCCAAAGTTCGCTTAAAGCATGGTCTTTTAAATCGCAACATCCTAGGGGTTCACTTTGGCGGAAGCCTATTTGCAATGACTGACCCCTTCTTCATGATGATGGTGTCTCAAAATATTGGTAAAGGCTACATTGTTTGGGATCAAGCAGCAAAAATTGAGTTCCTTAAGCCTGGTAAGGGTCCTGTGCATGCCTCCTTTGAGCTTACTCAATCTCAAATTGACGAGATTATTAACGCCGCCGAGTCTGGCAATAAAGTCCTGAGGGATTTTGTCGTCGATGTGAAAGACCGAGAAGAAGATGTCGTTGCGCGCATTACCAAGACACTCTACATACGTAAGAAGATTAAGAAAAGCTAGGTATATTTTTAGATTTTTGTTGCTTATTTAATTGCTATAAGCAGGCGCATCAAGTCTGCGTGACCTATCTGATTTTATCGGACCAATTTCATCTAGAAACTCTGGCTCCCGTTATTAATTCCTTTTGCCATCCCGCCACAAACTCAGATGGGGTTTGATAATCCAAACTTGAGTGCGGCCTGATCGTATTGTAATGTTCCCGCCACTGCTCGATTAAAACCTTCGCATGCTTTCGGCTATGAAACCAGCTCATCGCTAAGCACTCATCTCTAAATTTGCCATTAAAGCTTTCGTTAGTACCGTTTTGCCAAGGTTTTCCTGGCTCAATGTGTAGATTGCGTAATCCTCTCTCTACAGCCCATTCCAATAAGATGGCACTGACAAACTCAGGGCCATGGTCACTGCGCAGAACTTTGGGGTAACCACGTTCTGCGATGACCTCCTCTAGCACTTGCACCACTCGCTCGCCTTTAATCGATCCTGCCACATCAATGCAAAGACTCTCTTTAGTGAACTCGTCTATCAGGGTTAAACACTTGAGCTTTTGTCCGTTGGCACAAGCGTCAAATACAAAATCATATGCCCAAACTTCATTGGGTCCGGTTGCGATAAAGGGTTGACGGTTTTGACTACGGTAACGCTTGCGGGTCCTTTTGGCGGGCACCTGCAGACCCGCTCCAGCCCAAATACGTGCTGCACGATCACGGCCCAGGATAAGGCCATCTCTCCGCAAAAAGATCCGAATGCGCCTTGCTCCATAGCGAGGATATTGCTCGGAATACTGGCGCATGGCAGCCACTATCGGCTGATCTTTAACCGGCATCTTGCATTGGTAACCCAATCCAGATCTAGCAACACTTAGCAGCGTACAAGCTCGTCTTTGGGAGATGCCCCGCCCAACTGCATAGCGAACCTGCTCCAGTCGCTCCTGCACGCTCACCACTTTTTTACTGCGATCTCCTTCATCACTTCAATCTCGAGATCGCGCTCTGCCAAGATCTTCTTTAAACGACCGTTCTCTTGCTCAAGTTGCTTTAAGCGTTTGACGTCATCTGCACCTAGGTCGCCAAACTTCTTACGCCAGCTATAAATCGAGGGTTCGCTGACCCCGTGGCGCTTGGCTACCTCTGCTATTGGCGAACGATCTGCCTCTTGCAATATCCGAACAATCTGCTCGTCTGAAAACCGTGCTCTCTTCATACCCGCTCCTTAGGTTGAAGGAGTCATTATCTCTAAAAGCGTTTGGTCTGAAAATCCCAGGACAGGTCATGCGCATCTCACCTTCAATCCAAGCCTCCACCTCCAGCTGCAACTGCTCTTCAGTTTTTCCTTGAACGGAAATGACTGGGCCAATTGAAAGCGTAATCAAACCAGGGCGCTTAAGAAAAGTTTTTCTTGGCCAAATTGCACCTGAGTTTTGTGCGACTGGCAGAATATCGGTATGCGTACTGATGGCGAGACGTACGCCACCTTTGCGATAAGGCTTAAACGATCCTCGAGGAGTGCGAGTACCTTCTGGAAAAATCGCAATCCATCTACCCTCTTTTAAAACTACCTTACCCTGGGCAGCAACGGCTTCTCTGGCGTTTTCTCGATCGCCACGATTGATATGAATCATACGTAATGAAGCTAGGGCCCATCCAAAGAATGGCACATACAAAAGCTCCCTTTTAAATACAAAACAGAGTTCTTTTGGAAATATCGATAGATAAACAAAGGTTTCCCAGGCAGACTGGTGCTTGCCCAGAACAATTAAAGGCTTATTAGGATCTTTTGGAATATTTTCCAATCCCTTAACTTGAGACCTAATACCGCAGAGTAAATACAAAACTTTCTGAATTAATCTGCACCAAGCTACACCCATACTGTAGCGAGTACGAATACTAGTAAATGGAATGACCAAAATAATCGCAGTCGCAAAAATGGTGACTGATGTAAAGCCAAATAGGTAAAACAGTAGTGAGCGTAGCCAAAGAATCACGATGAGCAGTTAATTACCCAAGACAATTGAGGAAAATATTAATCCCTCATTATATTAGGCAAATTTTAGATAGCTAAGCGCTTCTTTGCCGCCTGATACTCACTCTCGAGTTGATCCATGATCTGAGCAACCGTGGGTACCCCGTCTATAAGACCTACGCCCTGACCTGCACCCCAAATATCTTTCCAAGCTTTAGCGCTAGAACCATCTTTACCCGCTTGCGAGAGTTTGGCAAACGCTTGCGGATCACCATCTGGAAGATTGGCTGGATCTAGGCCGGCATTAATGATGCTCTGCTTAATATAGTTGCCATGAATGCCTGTGAAATGATCCGTATAGACAATATCGGCGGCTTGTGCAGTCACAATGGCTTGTTTATATTGCTCGCTCGCATGCGCTTCTTGACTGGCAATAAAGCGAGTCCCCATATAAGCAAAATCAGCACCCATTGCCTGTGAGGCCAATACTGCATCACCCGTTGAGATTGCCCCAGATAGTACGAGTGGCCCTTGAAATATCTTTCTTACTTCCCCTACCAGTGCAAATGGAGACAATGCACCGGCATGGCCTCCTGCTCCAGCAGCGACCAATATCAAACCGTCCACACCCGCCTCTAAAGCCTTTTCAGCATGGCGAATATTAACAACATCATGCAAGACAATGCCGCCATAGCTATGTACGGCATCAATAATCTCCTTAACAGGAGCCCTCAGGCTAGTGATGTAAATCGGAATGCGGTGCTTTACACAGGAATACATATCCTGTTCTAGTCGTGCATTGGAGACGTGAACGATTTGGTTAACCGCTAATGGCCCAACCCTAGAGTTTGGATTGGATTTCTGAAAATCCACCAACTCACTCTGGATTTGACTTAACCAATCATCCAGCTTTTCTTGTGGTCTAGCATTTAGAGCTGGGAACGATCCCACAATACCTGCCTTGCATTGCGCAAGGACGAGCTCTGGATAGCTCACAGTGAACATCGGTGCCGAGATGACCGGCAATCGAAGCCCTTGCAATATTTTAGGGATATGACTCATAGATCCCTGAGCTCACGTCTTAAAATTTTTCCAACATTGGTCTTCGGTAAATCGTTACGGAAGACAATGTGCTTGGGGCGCTTGTAGTTGGTGAGATTTTCTTTGCAATACGCCAAGATAGTCTCCTCCGATAAATCAGGGTCCTGCTTAACGATAAACGCCTTTACTGCCTCACCAGAATCCTCGTCTGGTACACCAATGACAGCGCATTCCAATACACCCGGAATGAGCGATAGCACTTCTTCCACTTCATTTGGATACACATTAAATCCAGAGACAAGCACCATGTCTTTCTTGCGATCCACAATCTTGGTTAGGCCATCTGCATTCATGATGCCGATATCGCCCGATCTAAAGAAGCCGTCAGCCGTCATCACATTCTTAGTTTCT
Source organism: Polynucleobacter sp. 31A-FELB (assembly GCF_018882405.1). Taxonomy (GTDB): domain Bacteria; phylum Pseudomonadota; class Gammaproteobacteria; order Burkholderiales; family Burkholderiaceae; genus Polynucleobacter. Next base: position 86,758 of record NZ_JACVOO010000001.1, read on the forward strand.
TCGGGCTTATTCCAATAGCCAGCCATCACTTGTGGGCCCCGAATACAAATCTCGCCTGGAGTTCCAAACGGCACTTCTATGCCATCATCACCCAAAATAACGACCTCAGTACCAGGGACTGGCAAGCCAATGAATCCGGTGAAACTCTCGATCAATGCAGAATTAACGCAAGCGACTGGAGAGGTCTCTGATAGACCATAACCCTCAGCAATAGGAGCACCAGTCATTTTCTGCCACTGATCAGCAACCACTTTTTGCATTGCCATACCGCCGCCGATGGTTGCCAAAATATTAGGGAACTTTACTGAAGCAAATTCTGGCTTATGCATCAAGGCATTAAATAAAGTGTTTACTCCAGGGAAGATGTTGATATCTGGATGCTTCTTCAATAACTTAATAAAGCCATCAAAGTCACGTGGATTGGGCACCAAAATTAAAAGGCCGCCCTTGCGCATTCCCATAAGCGCACATGCTGTTAAAGCAAAGATGTGATAGAGCGGTAATGCGCACAAAAAGACTAGCTGGTCTACCTGCTTACGTTTCAATCCTGGCTCTAACCATAAGTCCGTCTGAATAACGTTGGACAGAATATTTTTATGCAGCAGAATGGCGCCTTTAGACAACCCAGTGGTACCACCGGTGTATTGAAGGAAAGCAATGTCATTAAGAGTTGTATTGGGTCTATTCCATTTATGACGACCACCCTCACTCAAAGCATGTGTAAAGAGAGTATGGTCAGGTAAATGCCAAGCAGGGACCAACTTTTTAACCTTGCGGACGACAAAATTAACTATTGCCCCCTTGAGACCAATCATCTCGCCCATTGAGGTAACAATGACCTTCTTCAGTGGCGCGCTTGAGGCAATATGTTGGTAAACGTGTGCAAAGTTTTCAAGAACGATGAGAGCAGATGCGCCACTATCTTTAAGTTGGTGCTCCAGCTCACGCGCCGTATAAAGCGGATTGACATTAACCACAACAAAACCAGCGCGCAATACACCTAAGATCGCAATCTGAAATTGCATCACGTTAGGTAGCATGATGGCAACTCGAGACCCTGGCTCTAAGCCTAAACTTTGTAAGTAGGCGGCAAAATGTCTGGAGTGCTGATCAAGCTCGCTATAAGTTAAAAACTTACCCAGATACTCACATGCTCGGCGATTTGGATAGCGCTCAAAGCATTCTTCGAACATGTCCAACAATGAATCATATTCTGAGATGTCAACATCATGAGGAACGCCCTCAGGATAGTTTTTTAACCAAGGTTTTATGGGATTAACCATGAAGCTATCTCCTGTCTCGTTTATTTTATTTATATTTAGACTTCTAAATCTGCAAGACTTAATCTAAACACATGTTGCAAGAAAAAACATGAGGAATAAATAAAAAGCCCTCTGTGAGGAGGGCTTAAATTTAATGCTGCAATGCTGTTTAGAATTTGTAACCTACACCAACCATCAGGTCAACGCCAGAACCACCTACGTTACCCGTAATCGGGCCCCTGCTAGTTTGAATTGTTGCTGTTTTGGAACTAATTCCGGCATAGTTGACCTCGCCAAGGAAATAGACAGATTGAGTAACCATTTGTTTGTAACCCAAACCTAGCACGTATCCTGTAAAGTTATAAGTTTGATAATTAGCCGTACCGCCATTAATACCCATGGTGTTACCTGTCATACCCACTTTTGCATAAGCTAACTTATCCTTATCGATCACGTAGCCAGGGTTAACAGTTACCGACCAGACATCTTTAATCTGATACTTAAACCAAGTAGGGGAAGAGGTCGTTCCGTTTGGGAGTGTCGCGTAAAAGGATCCGTTTGCAGCTGATGATGCGCCAAGAGAGTAGCTCGCCGCTATACCAAGCGTGTATCGATCATTGATCCCGTAGGTATAACCCAAACCAATTTTATTCGTTCCAGTGGATAGATTATCTTGCTGGGTTGTGACTGGAAGAGTTCTACCTCGCAAAGCGGTGGACTGTATGCTTGCGTTGTTAATAGTAGGGTTGAATTGTCCCCATCCAACTGCAGCTTCAGCATAAAAACCTTCCCATGGATTTGTCTTAGCAGATTGTGCATTTGCACTTGTTGCGAATACACAAGCCATAGCTAAAACTAACGCGCTAATCTTTACTGTTTTCATATATCTTCCTATTTTTGATTCTTCTAATTAATCTGAAACAACTGGATGAATCTTAATCAGTTTTAATTTAATTTGTATCTCGGGTTTTCCCTTTATTTATTTTGCGATGCAACAAATAAATTAGTCCTACGGGCAGTAAGCATTCTGTAGTGCTTATTTGACGTGGGTTGTGGGTTGTAGGATAATGCCGTAATATAAACGAACGATCGTATTATTTTTACAACAATGAAGGCTAATATTGATTCCCATGCTTGATACAAGGTCTACCTCTCTGGCTTTATCTACAGAGCCCAAAAAAGGTTTAACTACAAAATCAATGATTTTGGAGGACGCCCTTGAGATCTCTAGCAAGTCAGGGCTAGAAGGAATCACCATTGGCCACTTAGCTGACTCGGTTGGCATGAGCAAGAGCGGTGTCTTTGCCCACTTCGGCTCCCGCGAAGAACTGCAGATTGAAGTGATACGCAAGTACTACCAATTCTTTGCCGATAGCGTATTTGCGCCAGCACTTACCAAACCTAAGGGCCTACCGCGTTTACGCCAAATGATTGATTCTTGGCTGAAGATCAGTGTTGGCGAGAATACTTCTAGCTGCTTCTTTATTGCAGGCGCTGCTGAGTTTGACGATCGCCCTGGAATCGTACGTGATGAATTAGTACACAGCGTTGAAGACTGGCGCTCCGCCCTGCTTCGTGCCATCAATGAATCCATTGCAGCTGGACACCTCAAGAAAACCGTTGTTCCCCAAGAAATGCTCTTTCATCTCTACAGCATTGTGTTGGGAGCGCATCACGATTCAAGATTTCTGCAAAACCCAAAGAGCTTGGCACTAGCAAATAAGCTCATTAAGAATATTTTTCTCAATCACCAAGCAACCACCAAATAACTTTCATTTTTATCAAATCTGGAACTAATATGCCTCAATACAACCCACCACTCCGCGACATTCAATTTGTAATTCATGAGCTACTAGATGCTGGTAAGGAGTTTTCTAACCTACCAGCCTATCAAGATGTTGATAAAGACACAATGAATCAAATCATCGAGGAAGCCGGTAAGTTCGCTAGCGAAATTGCTTTTCCTTTGAATCAGATTGGCGATAAGGAAGGATGTACACGCCATGATGATGGATCGGTCACAACACCCACTGGCTTTAAGCAAGCCTACGAGCAATACGTTGCTGGTGGCTGGCCCGCCCTATCCTGTGATCCTGAGTATGGCGGGCAAGGATTGCCTCAATTACTCAATACCGTTCTATATGAAACTCTGAACTCAGCCAATCAATCCTGGACGATGTATCCAGGCCTATCACACGGCGCATATGAATGCCTTCATGCTCACGGTACCGATGAACAGAAAAAAACCTACCTTGAGAAATTAGTGTCTGGTCAATGGACTGGAACAATGTGCTTAACCGAACCTCATTGCGGCACCGATCTGGGTTTACTTAAAACCAAAGCCGAACCGCAGGCTGATGGCACTTACGCTATCACCGGAACAAAGATCTTTATTTCTAGTGGAGATCATGATCTTGCTGAGAACATTGTTCATCTTGTTCTTGCGCGATTGCCTGACTCACCTATCGGCAGTAAAGGCATCTCCTTATTTGCTGTACCGAAGTTTCAGATTGGTACAGATGGAGCGCTTGGAAAACCTAACGCTGTTTCCTGTGGGTCTCTTGAGCACAAGATGGGTATCCATGGCAATGCCACTTGCGTCATGAACTTTGATGGCGCCATTGGCACCCTAGTTGGAGAACCTCACAAGGGTTTAAATGCCATGTTCGTCATGATGAATGCGGCTCGCCTTGGTGTAGGAATGCAAAGTCTTGGATTAACTGAAGTGGCTTATCAAAACTCAGTTGTCTATGCAAAAGAACGTTTACAGATGCGCAGCCTCACTGGAGCGAAAGCACCAGAGAAAGCAGCAGATCCGATTATTGTTCACCCTGACGTACGTAGGATGCTGCTCACCCAAAGAGCTTATGCAGAAGCTGGTAGAGCATTCTCCTACTGGGTTGCCCTCATGATCGATACCGAACTCAATCATCCAGATGAAAAAGTTCGCAAAGAAACTGGTGAGATGGTTGCCCTACTCACCCCAATTATTAAAGCATTCTTGACTGATAACGCTTTTGAAGCTACCAATGAAGGCATGCAGGTATTTGGTGGTCACGGTTACATTGCTGAATGGGGCATGGAGCAGTATGTGCGTGACGCTCGCATCAATATGATCTATGAAGGTACCAATACGATTCAATCACTAGATCTTTTAGGACGCAAAGTACTTGGTGATATGGGAAAAAAACTTACCAAATTTGGAAAGATTATCGAAAAGTTCATTGAGGATGAAGGCGTTCGCAAAGAAATGCGGGAATTTATTGACCCCCTTTCTGATATCGCCGTTAAAGTTGAAAAACTCACTAAAGAGATTGGTATGAAAGCCATGATGAATCACGAAGAAGTAGGAGCTGCTGCCGTTCCCTACCTACGTGTAGTGGGTCATCTGATTTACTCCTATTTATTTGCACGCATGGCCAAAATTGCACTTGCCAATAAATCTAGCAACGATCCTTTTTATCAAGCGAAATTGGCCACTGCCCGCTTTTACTTTGACAAACTCCTGCCTGAGACCGCAATGCTGATTCGTCAAGCGCGCGCCGGCTCCAAATCGTTGATGGCAATGCCAGCTGAATTTTTCTGAGAGACTGAATATGAGTGAAAACAAGATTATTAAAAAAGTAGCCATCCTGGGTGCTGGCGTCATGGGCGCACAGATTGCCGCCCAATGCATTAATGTTGGGTTACCAGTTGTCTTATTTGACCTGCCGGGAAAATCGGATGATGGCAAACCAGTTCATAAAAATGCGATTGCCCTTAAGGCTATTGAGAATCTTAAGAAACTCAAGCCCGCCCCTTTAGGCCTTGCGAGTGATGCTAATTTGATTCAGGCAGCCAACTATGAAGATGACTTGGGGTTGTTAGCCGACTGTGATCTCATAATTGAAGCGATTGCAGAGCGTTTAGATTGGAAGCATGCTCTCTATGAGAAAGTTGCCCCGCATATTCCAGCGCATGCATTATTTGCCACCAATACGTCTGGCCTACCTATTGGCGAACTAGCTAAGGGTTTCTCAGGCGATCTAAAGAAACGCTTTTGCGGTGTGCATTTCTTTAATCCACCGCGCTACATGCATTTACTGGAACTCATTCCTGCCGCCGATACTGATGCAGTAGCATTAGATGCGCTAGAGACATTTATGACATCTACCATGGGTAAAGGTGTTGTCAGAGCTAAAGACACACCAAACTTTATTGGTAATCGCGTAGGCGTGTTCTCAATTTTGGCGGTCTTTGCTGAAGCGCAAAAGTTTGGTCTTGGGTTTGATGCGGTGGATGCAATCACTGGCAGCAAACTAGGTCGCGCCAAATCAGCGACCTTTAGAACTAGCGACGTTGTTGGCTTAGATACCATGGCTCATGTAATCAAAACCATGGAGAACTCTCTACAAGGGGATCCCTTCTCAACTCTATTTAAAATTCCAGACGTAGTAACTCAGCTTATTGCCAAAGGCGCCTTAGGCCAAAAGGCAAAGGCAGGCTTCTATCGAAAAGACGGTAAGAATGTTCTTGTATTGGATGCTGTCACCGGTGAATACAAACCATCTACCGCAACGATTGAACCGCTGATTGAGCGCATTCTGAAAAAACCAATTGCAGAGCGACTTGCATTGCTACGCGAGACCGATGAACCTCAAGCTCAGTTTTTATGGGCTATCTATCGGGATATCTTCCACTACTGTGCGATTCACCTTGGTGAGATTGCGCAATCTGCTCGAGAAATCGACTTCGCGATGCGCTGGGGTTATGGTTGGAATTTAGGCCCCTTTGAGGACTGGCAAGCAGCTGGCGTTACGCAAGTGGCTAATTGGATTAAAGAGGATATTGATGCAGGCAAAACACTAAGCAAAGAGCCTTTGCCCGCATGGATCTTTAGTGGACCAGTTGCTGATAAGCAAGCTTTCCACACGCCTGAAGGTTCATGGTCTGCATCTGAGAATAAATACATTCCCCGCTCTGCTTTGCCGGTATACCAAAAGCAAGTATTTAGGGCGCCACTGTTAGGGGATGGCTCTCCTGATCCTAAAACAGCGGGCACCACTGTTTTTGAAAACACGGACTTCCGAGCTTGGGTAGATACCAATCAGCCCGAGGTATTGATTGCCTCATTCCGCTCGAAGATGAATACCTTCAGCCCAGACGTATTAAGTGGCCTACAAAAAGCCGTTGAGATCGCAGAAGCGAACTATGCAGGATTGGTGATCTGGCAACCTACTTCATTGAAGCTAGGCACGCCTGGTGGGCCCTTTTCTGCAGGTGCTAATCTAGAAGCTGCAATGCCTATGGTCATGAAAGGCGGCCCTGCTGGAGTTGAGCCGTTCGTCAAAGAGTTTCAAGATACGATGATGAAAATCAAATACTCCCAAGTGCCTGTAGTTGCCGCAGTCTCTGGTATTGCCCTAGGGGGTGGTTGTGAATTAGTTCTCCAATCTGCGCGCAGAGTTGCTGCTATGGAAAGCTATATTGGCCTGGTGGAAGTTGGTGTTGGCTTATTACCTGCTGGTGGCGGACTTAAAGAAGCAGCCATTCGTGCGGCTCAAGGCGTTGCGCTTGCTGGGAACACCAATTATTTGGATTTTACCAAAGCCGCTTTTGAAAATGCTGCAATGGCTAAGGTTTCTTCATCAGCTCAAGAAGCAATGAAGATGGCTTACCTCCAAAAGGGTGACATTATCGTTGCAAACGTCTATGAATTACTGGCTTTGGCACAAGATCAAGTCAAAGCAATGCGCTACTCCGGATACAGACCTCCTATACCAACCTTAATACCGGTTGGTGGCCGTTCTGTTGCCGCCACCGTGATGGGTCAAGTAGTCAATATGCGTGACGGTGGCTTTATCTCTGAACACGATGCGCACATTGCTCAGAAGATCATTCAGATCATTACTGGTGGCGATGTCGATGCAGGAACGCTTGTTACTGAAGAGTGGCTGCTCAAACTGGAGCGCCAGGCATTTGTGGAGCTCATTGGTCACCCTAAATCCATGGAACGGATTATGGGTATTCTCCAAACTGGCAAGCCTGTTAGAAACTAATTTACCGAGATATCACTATGAAAAATATTCAAGACGCATATATCGTTGCTGCCACTCGCAGTGCCGTTGGTAGATCTGGGCGAGGTGCATTAAAAAATACTCGTCCGGATGACTTACTTGGCAACGCCTTACAACATATTCTGACGCAAGTACCCACCCTAGATCCCAAAGCCATTGAGGATGCCATTATTGGCTGTGCCATGCCAGAAGGTCAACAAGGATTGAATGTGGCCCGCATTGGATTACTCCTAGGTGGTCTACCAAATACTATTGGCGGTATTACTGTCAACCGTTTCTGCTCGTCTGGATTAAATGCCATTGCTATGGCAGCTGACCGCATTCGGGTTGGCGAAGCGGATGTGATGATTGCTGGCGGTGTTGAGTCAATGAGTATGGTTCCCATGGGTGGCAACTCTCCATCGATGTCACCAGAAATCTTTATGGCCGATGAAAACATTGGTATTGCTTACGGTATGGGCTTAACCGCCGAGAAAGTTGCGCAACAATGGAAGATCAGTCGCGAAGATCAAGATGCTTTTGCATTTCATTCTCATCAAAAGGCTATGGCCGCACAAGCCGCCGGTGAATTTAACTCTGAAATCTTTCCTGTCAAGGTTGCCCATCGCTCGATGAATCTGGATAAAGGCCAAGTGGATATACAGTGGCGTGAATTTTTGAAAGACGAAGGCCCACGGATCGATACCTCGCTTGAAGGGTTGGCGAAACTCAAATCTCCATTCGCCGCTAGAGGTAGCGTGACCGCTGGCAATAGCTCACAAACCTCTGATGGTGTTGGCGCACTCATCTTAGCCAGTGAAAAAGCGATCAAGACCTTTGGCCTCACTCCTTTGGCACGTTTTGTAAGTTTTGCCGTCAAAGGCGTTGCCCCGGAGATTATGGGCATCGGCCCTAAAGAGGCTATTCCAGCTGCGTTAAAACTGGCTGGACTCAATTTGCAGGATTTGGACTGGATCGAGTTAAACGAAGCGTTTGCAGCCCAGTCTTTAGCGGTCATTCGAGATCTTGGTTTGGATCAAAGCAAAGTCAATCCTTTGGGTAGCGCTATTGCTCTTGGACATCCTTTGGGCGCAACAGGCGCCATCCGAGCTGCAACAGCGATTCATGCGCTACAGAGACGTAATCTTAAACACGCCATGGTGACGATGTGCGTTGGTACCGGTATGGGCGCTGCTGGAATATTTGAGCGTTGCTAATCAGCTTTTATCAAAAATGGGAGACATCAGAATGTTAAAAAAACAAATCATTCTATCGGCCTGTATTCTTGGTCTGATTGCTGGCAATACGTATGCTCAAGCTACCGATCCAGCTATTGGGGTTTGGAAAACAATTGACGATAAAACCAATCAACCGGCTTCCTTAATTAAGATTGAAGAGGCCAATGGGTTTTTACAGGGCACCATCATCAAAACATTCCCAGCCCCAGGCGAAACGCCGCTAGTTTATTGCAATCTGTGCAAAGACGATCGTAAAGATAAGCCTCTTATTGGCATGAAAATCATGAGTGATCTTAAGCAAGATGGGGCAGGCACTTGGTCAGATGGAAAAATCTTAGACCCAAAGAATGGCGAAACCTACAAAGTTAAGGTTGCAACTGAAGATGGCAAAAAGATGGATGTCCGCGGCTATATTGGCATTCCATTATTAGGTCGCACCCAAGTTTGGTACAAAGCTGAGCAGTAATCTACAGATCATTTAAAAAATATGAGCAATCAACCTCTTCCAGAAGTTCTACGCAAACATTTGGCGGATGGTAATTTACCCGTCATTGCAGCCCCACTTTTTATTATCAGCAATCCTAAATTAGTGATTGCCCAGTGCAAAGCGGGTGTGATTGGCTCTATGCCAGCCCTCAATGCCAGACCTGCTGAACAGCTTGAAGAATGGTTGATTGAAATTACTACTGCCTTAGCGGAATACAACAGAGAACACCCGGATAAGCCAGCCGCACCTTTTGCCATTAATCAAATTGTGCACAAGAGCAACGATCGTCTTGAACATGATATGGCGCTATGCGTCAAATACAAAGTACCCATCATCATTACCTCCCTTGGTGCACGCGAAGAAATTAATACTGCCGCACATAGCTATGGCGGAATCGTATTGCATGACATCATCAATAATGCTTTTGCTAAAAAGGCGATAGAAAAAGGTGCTGATGGCTTAATTGCAGTTGCAGCTGGTGCTGGTGGACATGCCGGCATTAAAAGTCCTTTTGCATTAATTCAGGAAATTCGGGAATGGTTTAAAGGACCATTAGTACTGAGTGGCTCCATTGCTACTGGCGGTGCAGTTTTAGCAGCCCAGGCCATAGGCGCTGACTATGCGTATATCGGCTCTGCATTTATTGCCACTGAAGAAGCGCGTGCGAGTGAAGACTATAAGCAAGCAGTGGTTGATTGCAACTCAGATGATATTATCTTGAGCAACCTTTTTACTGGTGTTTCTGGGAACTATTTAGCACCCTCTATTCGCAATGCTGGCTTGGATCCAGATAATCTTCCAGAAAGCGATCCGAGCAAAATGAACTTTGGTGGCGCAGCCCAGAAAGCCTGGAAAGATATTTGGGGCTGTGGTCAAGGTATTGGCGCCGTAAAAGCAGTTACGCCTACAGCGCAGTTTGTTGCTCGATTAAAAGTTGAATATGATCAAACTAAAGCAATTTTGCTTAAAGGTGCAGCGTAGATCACATGATTAATCACCATCTGTCTGACGGGATTCTGAAGATATTACTGAACCGTTCTGAGAAAAAGAACGCATTTACTAATGCAATGTATCGTGAACTTACACAGACACTCTTTGATGGAGATCAAAACCCTCAAGTGAAGGTGATGTTGATCTCTGGGGCTGGCAATGCCTTTTCAGCAGGTAACGATATTGTGGATTTCATGCAATCGCCGATTACACATGAAGATGCGCCACCCATTAATTTGTTAAAGGCGCTAGCAGGACTAACTAAGCCTTTAATCGCAGCAGTTGATGGAGTTGCGGTTGGCATTGGGGCAACATTACTGTTTCATTGCGATTTGGTATACGCGCAGAAGAATGCTCGTTTTATATTTCCTTTCGTTTCCTTGGGCTTGGTTCCAGAGGGTGCGGTCTCATTATTGCTACCACGTCTCGCTGGCCATCAAAAGGCTTCAGAAATATTGCTTTTTGGTGAACCCATCAGCGCTGATGAAGCCCATCAAATTGGATTTGTAAACAAAGTAATTTCAGAACCATCTGCACTGCCTTATGCGGAGCAGAGAGCCAAAAAACTAACTACCTTATCCTCCGGATCAGTCTCAAGAACGAAGTCTTTGTTAAAAGAGGGTGAACTTAAGGCTGCAGTACTCAATCAAATTGATATTGAAGGCAAGCACTTCATCGATAGACTCCATAGTCCAGCAGCAAAAGAAGCGCTGACCTCCTTTTTAGAAAAGCGCACCCCCAATTTTGATGGGCTAGATTAGCGACCTGCTCGGATCAGGTCTACTGCTTTTTCAGCGATAGCAATGATGGGAGCATTAGTATTGCCTCCGATTAGGGTTGGCATGATCGAGCCATCAACCACCCTTAGCCCCTCCATGCCATGAACTTTTAAGTTTGCATCAACTACTGCCATTGCATCATGGCCCATCTTGCAGGTGCCCACTGGGTGATAGACCGTATCAGCCCGCTCCCGAATAATCTTCCGAATGTCATCATCTGTTTTTACATTAGGTGTAAAGACATCTTTTTTGCGTATCTTAGTAAACGAGGGGGCATCCATTAGTTGTTTGGTCAGCTTATAACCTTTAACTAGGGTTTCCAAATCCTCTTCTTCAGCCAAAAAAGCTGGATCAATTAATGGTGCGTCTTGCATACTGTTACTAGCTAGCGTAATCTGCCCACGGCTCTTAGGCCTCAGAACGCATACATGACACGAATAGCCATGGGCCATATGTAATTTACGAGCATGATCTTCCACTAAGCTAACTACAAAATGCAATTGCACATCTGGCGCCTCAAGACTGGGATCTGTTTTGAGGAAGCCGCCCGCCTCTGCAAAGTTGGTGGCAATCATACCTTCGCGTGAACGAACATACTTGATAATTTCACCAGTCAATTTAACCGTACCACCTAAAGAAATGCCGATCAGATCAAGGCTATCTGCTGAATAGCCAAAAATAAAGTCTGGATGGTCTTGAAGATTTTGACCTACACCAGGCAAATCATGGATAACTGGTATATCGAATTTCTTTAACTCTTGAGCAGGCCCCACCCCTGAAACCATGAGTAATTGTGGGGAATGGAAGGCGCCTGCACACAGAATAACTTCTTTGTTAGCGCGCATGATGTGCTGTTTACCACCCTGCATATAGCTCACGCCCACAGCGCGCTTACCTTCGAACAAAATACACTCAACCTGAATACCAGTTTGCACATTTAAATTTTTTCGTTTACCCATATGGGGGTGTAAATAGCCACGCGCTGCACTCCAGCGCTCACCATTTTTATGGGTAACTTGATAAATCCCTAAACCCTCTTGCTCAGCACCATTGAAGTCTTCCGTAACCGGAAATCCGGCTTCCTTGGCTGCATTCAAATAGATTTGCTGAAAAGGATTATGTGACTGCAGATTTGATACAGATAAAGGGCCATCAATACCGTGGAAGGAATTCTGAATTGTGGTGTTGTTTTCGCTTTTCTTAAAGTAAGGAAGTAGCTCGTCATATGACCAGCCTATATTGCCAAGCGCTGCCCAGTGATCGTAATCAGAGCGATGCCCTCTGGTGTAAATCATGGCATTAATCGCCGAAGAGCCACCTAAACACTTTCCTCTGGGCTGATATCCTCGACGGCCGTTTAAGCCCTTCTGGGGTACCGTTTGAAAGGCATAGTTATTGATTGATGTGGGTAACATAGCTACGGCAGCCGCAGGCGTTTTAACGACCCAGCTATCACCATTACCGCCAGCCTCCAGCAATACAACGCTAGTGCCGGCATCCTCGCTAAGTCGTCCTGCCATCACACTACCAGCAGACCCACCACCCACGACAATGTAATCAAAGGCCTGAGACTTCATTGTTGATTACTCCAGTGATTCATCAGCTTTGATCTAGCTGAAGGCTGTATATTGATTTTGCTCATATCCCCAGCGTAATGGCGCACTACCCGTCTGTCCATTAAGGCAAACCAGAGGGGCGGGCAATACGCCAAGGTAATCATGGATGCATAACCACCTGGCAATTGAGGAGCCTCTCCAAAATGACGTAATGCTTGATAACGTCTAGTTGGATGAGCATGATGATCAGAATGGCGCTGTAGGTGATACAACAAAATATTTCCGACTATATGGTTACTGTTCCAAGAGTGCTCTGGTGCACAGCGCACGTACCCACCATTTTGATCTTTTTGACGTAACAGACCGTAGTGCTCTACATAGTTCACAACTTCCAACATCGAGGCAGCGTAGATGCCCTGAAGGACAAGAAAGATTAGTGCCGCCCATCCCAACCAAAATATGAGAGCACCGTACAAGAGAATCGTGAGAGACCAAGCTTGGAGATTTTCATTCTGAATACTCCAAACGACCCTCCCTTTTCTTTTTAAGCGTTCTCGCTCTAATTCCCATGCGGAAATTAGGCTGCCCAATACAGTACGCGGCAGAAATGCCCAAAAACTTTCCCCCATACGGGCGCTAGCAGGATCCTCTGGTGTTGCCACCCGCTTATGATGGCCGCGGTTATGTTCCACAAAGAAGTGGCCATACATACTGGAGGCTAATGCCAATTTAGAAAGCCAGCGATCTACGGACTCTTGTTTATGCCCTAACTCATGAGCAGTTCCAATGCCAATACCATTGGTAGATCCCACAGTAAATACTAGGGCGATGTAGGCATACCAATCTAAAGACTGAGTCGCTGCCAGCCAAGTTCCATAGACTGTGCCAATGAGCTGAAAGGGAACATAAACCCAAACCAGCGCGCGATAAAAGAAATCTTTATTTAAGCTCTCGACAGCGGATTCCGGAGGATTGCTAAAGTCTTCACTAAAAGTCAGATCTAAGATAGGGATGGCGATATGAATGATGGCTAGGGCAAAAAGCAAATAGAGCCAATGACCGGTCAATACGAATGCCAGAATAGAGGCGGTAAAAGCAAATGGAATGGTTGGGCTCAATAACCAAAGCCAGCGCTTATCATTCCACTCTGGACCTTGGATTGTTGTTATGCCGTTCATAACCACATCTTAGCCTCCACTCAAAAAAATTGCTTGATTTGATAGCCTGCATTTCTAGGCGCTATGCTCAGAGTACCTTAGTGAAATCCCTAATGATGGAGCGCCATTAAAGCCTCATTAGTGACCGATAAGGCCCGATCCGAATGGAGGTTTAGATAACCAGATTAGGGGCATCAGCGCCACCAAAATGAGTCCTGCCAATAGCATTAGCTGATTGGTTGAAAGCATGTAGGCCTGAGAGGTAACCAAGTTATCAACTAAGGCATATCGCTGCATTTCTGTCATGCCGAGTTTGGCAGTTGTTTCCATCAATTGTTGGTATGCAAGATTCCCCGTCTGAATATTGCTCATGAGGTTCTCATGCTGTCTAATCGCATTGTCCTGCCAGAGCGTAGTGGCAACCGCTGTTCCTACACTGGCACCCACGTTTCTTAAAAAGTTAGAGATACCCGTACCAGAAGCGATTTGACTCCCCCTGAGCTGTGACATAGAAATTGCAGACATTGGCATGAAGAATCCTGCAATACCCACACCCATAATGAGGCGAGCAAACATCAGTGTTTTTTCATCGACGCCAGTTGTAAAGCCGGCAGCCATCCAGCACCCAATTGCCATGGCGGCAAATCCAATAGTAGCAATGATTCTCGCGTCAATACGATGGATATTGGCCCCAAATAAAGGGCCACAAAATAAAGCCAATACTCCAGTGATTGCCATGACCTTGCCAGAGTTAAATGCGGTATAGCCCAATTGGGTTTGCAGCCATAAAGGGCCGATCACAATGTAGATGTAAAAGGCAAAAGATCCTATCCCCAAGCAGATGGCAGAGGTACGAAAGTTCACCAGCCTAAATAAGCGCAAATCCACAATGGGGTGCTCTGCCCCCAACTCCCAGAGAACAAAGGCGACCCAAGAGATAAAGGAGATCGTTGCTAAAGTTGCAACGAATGATGATGACAACCAATCTAATTCACTACCCTTATCAAGTGCAATTTGCATCGAGGCGACAGCAGCAACTAGTAGCGCTATGCCAATAAGATCAATTTTCTCTTTAGAGGACTCAGGCTTTGGAGCCCCATACAACCAGTAAACCATCACAGCAATCAAAATGCCAAATGGCAAATTGATATAGAAAGCCCAACGCCATACCAAATTATCGGTAAGCCAGCCACCAATTAAGGGTCCTAATACAGGCGCCACTATGGTAGTTGTCGCCCAAATACCCAATGCCATACCCCGCTTTGCTGGCGGATAACATTTCATGATCAAGGTTTGGGAAAGCGGAATCATTGAAGCGCCAACAATGCCTTGCAAGATGCGCGAGATGACCAGCACCTCGAAGGATGGCGCCAACCCACACAGCATTGAAGCTATCGTAAAAAGTATTGTGGCAAAGATAAACTGACGTACCTCGCCAATTCTCTTGGCTAGAAAGCCGGTTAATGGCAAAAAGATAGCTTCGCTAACTGCGTAGGAAGTAATGACCCAGGTCCCTTGAGTTGGGCTAATAGCAAAATCTCCTGCAATAGTTGGTAAAGCAACGTTTGCAATGGACATATCAAGAACGTTCATAAAGGATCCCAAGGCAAAAGCCAAGGTTCCAAGTACCAGCTTATATCCCTTAAGAGGCTCTAGCTCAGGCGCACTCATAAGGGCTAATTATGGCTTCTTAGAATTCGTCAATAGAGACTGAATATGGCGCTCAGCTTTATCAAATTGCTTTTGATAAATAGTAGTGTCACTAATGGGACCTTTATCCATCGCCTGTAGTGAACTACCATCGCGATCACTAGTATCGACTTTAACATTCATTGATAAGCCAATATTTAAGGGGTGCTTACTTAACTCATTACTATCCAGCGCGATTCTCACAGGTAAGCGCTGCACTACTTTTACCCAATTTCCTGTGGCATTCTGAGGTGGCAAAAGGGCTAAAGTGGAACCTGTTCCAGGGGCAAAGCCAACTACCTTGCCATGAAATTCCATCTTGCCTCCGTAGATGTCAGATTCCAATTTCACCGACTGTCCAATGCGAATATTTTTAAGCTGATCTTCTTTAAAATTCGCATCAACCCAAATCTGATCGCCCGCAACCATCATTGCCAGTTGAGTGCCTGGAGCTACACGCTGGCCAACTTGAGCATACCGCTTTGCTATTGTGGCTTTAGCTGGACTTTGAACATCGACTCGAAGCAGATTGATGTAGGCTTGGCGGGCATTAGCCATCGCCTTTAGCAAGGCCAACTGAGAGTGTTCCAGCTCCTCTTTTGACACACTGGCATCGCCCTGTAAGACCTTACGCTTTTGGTAATCTGCATTCGCATTGCGCAAATCAATGTCTGCTTTTTCAGATGCAATCAGTACTTCTGTAGGGTCAACCCTAAAGAGTGTTTGGCCCTCCTCGACAGATTGGGTTTCAGAAACATTGACAGTAGCAATCGCGCCTTCTATTTGGGATACAACCTGAATCTGAGAACCTGCTACATATGCATCATCAGTAGATTCTGAATTACGGCTAAAAATAAGCCAGTACAGCAGTCCTAAAAGAAAGACGCCAACCAGGATCGCGAAAAAGATCTTGAAAGCTTTTGGTCGATTAAAACCGCCATTGTTTGTAGTAGTGTCCATGGATATTCCGAGTGAAATACTTATTGAGTTTGTCCGCTTAATTTCGCTTGAGTTCTAGATTCAGATTTAGACTGAAGATAAGATCCGCCTAAGGCCTGAACCAGCACCACATTGGCAGTTAACAGTTTGGATTTAGCATCTGCATAGTTTTGCCCCTGCAACAGATAAGCCTGCTCCGCAGTTAAAGACGCTTCTTTGGAGGCGATTCCAACCTCGCTTCTACTGCGCGTAATTTCAAAATTTCTTTTGGCGTTTATCTCGGCATTAGCGAAGCCCTCATAATTAGCCTGTGTATTCTTCACAGATCCAATGCTATCGGCAACCTCTCGCAAAGCTTGTACTAGTTGCTCCTGATATGAGGCAATCGCTTGGTTTCGATTGGCTTCTTTGCCAGTTACGTTGGCATCAATTACGCCGCCATCAAAGATTGGCAGATTTATCGCAGGGCCGATACTAAATTGCTGACTTCTGCTAGAAAAAAGTTGGGATAAGCCAAATGATTGAACTCCGATGAAACCTGCAAGATTCACGTCCGGCAAGTACTCTAACTTTGCACCTTCTAATTGCAGCTTTGCTACATCAATCTGACTTAACAATGCCTGTAAATCAGGCCTGCGCTCCAATAGATCGGATGGGATAACTTCGGGGAGACTAAGATTGGTTGCCTGAATCGATGGGGCCTTGAGCGATTCACCCCAGGATGGGCCCTCTTGAACCAAAGCAGCAAGTTGATGCTGCATCATCTTCACACTCAAATTAGACTGATTTACATTAGCTTGAGCAGACTCTAATTCTACCTTGCGCTGATTTACTGTCAACGCATCAACTAGACCTGCGTGCTGGCGGTCAATGGCAATACGCAGTAAATTCTTTCTGACCTCAAGCTCCCTCGCATAGAGTGCTCGAGCCTGAACCATATGGTCATAGTCAAAATAAACGCGCACAATCGTTGTCGAGAGAAGAAGTTCTGAGGCTTTGTAATTTGCTTGAGCAACAAGTACCTGATTCTTGGCGGCATCAAAATACTTCTTTTGCTTTCCCCAAATATCCAAAGACCAACTCAGTGAAGCATTGGCTAGTCCGTATCCAGTGTAAATAGGCATGCCAGGCACAAAAATATAATTCTGTGAAAGTTGTTGTCGATCAACCTGACCTCCAACACTTACCTGAGGAATAAATGCCGCCCTTTCACTCTCTAACATCGCTTGGGCTGCCGCTATCCTTGCGCCTGATGTATCCAAGCTAGGAGACTGCTTAAGCCCCAGTTGAATCAATTGATTTAACTGGGGGTCGCCAAATGCCGTCCACCATGCATCTTCAATAGGATTAGTACTGCTGTTATTGCTATTGGTTTGTGTAGCCAGCTTTGGCTCAAGCACATCAATGGATTTCGCAGCTTGCTCAGGCAATGCCTGCCTAGGAAAAAAGGCACAAGCCGATAGGAGAGAGCCTATGGACGTCACTAGGACTACGCTACATACCCAAGCTAAGCGCCTCATGAGCTCACCTCAAGTTGCTGTAAATTATTTTTTTCAATTCGCAATAAGAAATCGCGTAATTGATCAAATTCTTTTTGCGTAAAGCCATTTAATGACTGATTTAATAGATCGCACCACAGTGGTGGAATCGATATTGCCGCCTTCTTTCCGTCAGCAGTGAGCGATAGGCCAATTACACGTCCGTCCTTTTTGGAGAGCTCTTTTTGTATGAGTTTCATCTTTTCCAGTTTTTGAACCACGCGCACTGTTGCTGCGGCATTAACTCCTAACGCTTGCGATAAGGAAGAAATCGTAGCCGCTTCAGAATGTGAAACGAGGAGCAACACGCTCATCTGCGCTGCAGTAATACCAAGATCTGCCAGCCTCAAATCACCTAGGCGTTGATAGCTTGATTTGTTACGCAACATCAAATAAGCCACACTCCCCTGGGGGCGGTAATTATCCGGGGTGTAGAAAGAGGATGGTGAAGGGCTGGTATTTTTCATAAAACTAATTGACTAGTCAATGAATTTTATAACACAAGAACTTATTTTGCCGGTGCGACTCAGCAGAAATCACCACAAGCTTGATGAGGGTAAAAAACCTTACTTAGGTGCTTTTAGGGTGATTTTGGGCTCAAATTAAGGAATAAGGTAACTAGGAATCGTTAGCAAGAGCCTGACTTAAAGCCGCCAAAAAGAGTTCTTGGCCGAGATGAACTTTCGCCTGCCAGTCTTCCCCAGAGTCTTCATTAGCTTCATCGGTGATGTATTTAAATGATTGCCAAGGTATGTGATGATCATGTGCAATCGCAGCAATTGCAAATAGCTCCATATCAACAACATCAACACCTTGGCTATGCAACCAAGGATCGGATGCCGTCACAAAGCTATCACCAGAGCCACAGATAAATCTTCCGGTAGATACATACTCTTGTGGTCTAGCGCAAAAAGGAGTGCTGCCGCGGGGTGCTAGTGGCTCAGCATCCATATCGCGCTGAATGACCTTACCGATTTCTAGTAGCCCCTGTAATTCTGTTTTGATTTTCCCTGCGGTACCGAAATTCAATATTCTCTTTGGTGAGTATTGGTGAATGGCTTTGATGCTGGTTATGGCAGCATTAATTTTGCCAACGCCTGAATAAACAATTTCCACCCCACTTGGCAGAGCTTCACGCTTGAGCTCGGACTCTAATGCGGTAATAATAAGAAGTTCTGTTTTCATATTGGCTGTTGATGAATTTATTAGATTATCTACCCGGAGTCCCCGACTTTCCTAAGCCAGGGATCCTATTCAGGGATATCTCCCCACTTTTAGCCAATCCAGCAGCATTTAAGGAGGCTACCCTTCGACTAGAGGCGCTGGCCCAGCAGTTTGACTACAGCCATATTCTAGGTATTGAGTCACGTGGATTTATCTTTGGTGCTGCCCTAGCCCACCAGGCTCATAAGGGGCTCGCCTTAGCCCGAAAACCCAATAAGCTACCCTTGGCTAGCCATCGAGAATCCTATGGCCTGGAATACGGCTCTGACTCTCTGGAGATTCAGCAATCCACCCTGCCAGCTGGGGCACGAGTTTTGATTCTAGATGATGTTTTGGCTACTGGCGGAACGATCATAGCAGCCAGTCAGTTACTTAAAAAAGCAGGGTTTGAAGTAGCTGGTGCTTTAACTTTTTTAGAAATCGCCGGTTTAAATGGCGGCGACCTTCTAACTCGAAAAGGAATTACTAATAAAACCGTACTAATAGCCTAAGGGCTAGAGTTACACCAGCTTCTTGGCGGTTTTGAGTAGCTTGACAGCGCCCCAGCCTACAGCAAGCACCTTACTAGCAAGCTTGGGTTTGTAGTGGGCCAGTACAGCAAATGCGCCAGTCCACAGCACTGGGGTGCTCTTCACAAAATTAAAGGCATCTACACCCCTATCAGCCCAAGATAAGGGCTTTTCTATTGGTTCAAAATGCAAGGCAAAATCAGCGCGCTCTTGCGCCGCGCGCTCCTGAAGAACTCGCTGCCGAGCTAGAAGCTCTGAAATCTTTCGACTCATCGCTTAGCAAGCTCCTGGCGATCTTTGGATAGCTCAGCAATCGTTGCTTCAAATAATTTAGGCATAGTCTTGAGAGAACGCAAGACTACCAGCGCCAAAATAATTCCGACGGATAAGAATCCACCAGTAAGCAAACTTAATGCGAAGATGCGATTAGCCTCCCAGCTATAAATAACAATGAGCAAGGCTAGCATCACTAAACCAAAAAACAAGAAAAATAAGGTAAAGATGATCATGACCATCAAACTCAAAAACTTAGCGCGTGCAATCTGAACATCAGTGGAGATCAACTCCAGACGCGTCTGGGCGATTGACGCACCTGTAGAGACTAGATTCTTGAGGGACGATAAAAGATTTTCTTGGGACATGAGTGCCTAGCGACGACGAATAAAGAGGCCAATTAACAGGCCAAGACCAGCAGCAACGCCGACTGCCTCCCAAGGATTGCGATGAACGAACTCATCGGCACTCTCAGCAACTACTTTAGCCTTTTCAGTCAAAGTGCCTTCCATTGAAGAAAAGCTTTCTTTCGCATTATTGAGCGTATCCAAAGCCTTTGAGCGAATAGCACTCAGAGGTCCATCCTCATGGCTTGCTGTTGCTTTTATAAGATCTTCAGCATCCGCCATGAGCGCCTTGAAGTCACCAATCAAATTCTCAGAGTTAATCTGAGCTTCTTCATGGTGGATAGTTGATTTTTTAGCAGTCATTACCGCTCCTAGTTGATAGGCTTAAAGGAATTAATTGATCCATTCTAAGCAATTCCACTCAGTAATTACAGTATTAGCACTGTCATCCCAGCATTGCCTTCCTTAAAGTGCTTAAGATAGGCTTTAAGGCCTGGCCTTCTTCGCAAAAGCGCATGATAGGACTCGCTACCAAAGGCGGTTTGCTCGCCAAAATGGTATTCATCGACGCGGTCTGAAAAATAGTTATTTTCGAGGGCGTCATGTACGACCCACTTTATTCTTCCGCCCTCGCCACTTGCTCCATAGCCATGGATCAAGATCATTGCCTTAATGCCCACTTCTGATGCGCGGCGTAGAGCAATGGTTAAGCGATCCAAAGCCTCTTCAGCACTTGGACTATCGAACTTCAAATTCAGCACCATCGTATCGCTATGCGGGATAGGAAGCTCCTCGCTTCCGCATTGACGACACTCCCCAATCATCCCCCTGGGGTTGCCACATTCCAGACATTCAAATGAATGGGTCATCACACACCTTTATCGATGATTGGGAAACCCATTCAACCCATTCACGCAGCATTAAGAGCAGTACTTTGCTTCCAATGCGGATGCTGAATTTACTTGATCGTCAACCATGCGGTTTAAGGTCATCTGCGCTGCATCTTTATTTTCCTGAACCTTGAGATTCATATTAATTAGACCGGCCACATCCTTGCGAATAGATGTATTGCCGTAACGTAAACCTTTCAATGTGGAAACTGCTTCAGCTGAAATCTTGCACTGCTGGCTAACTAATTCAGAAGAATCAGATGAGGTATTTGCGTATGCAAATGCAGCTACGGAGATTGAGGCGACAGCTAATAGAGTTTTTTTCATCTTATTTCCTTAATTTGTGACCACACGTTGGACAACAACCTGAATCTTTTGCTTTTGTTTTTCTTAAGGCGGCGTAGACGCTAGATTCTGAAATTTCCATCTTCCTAGCGGCTTGAGCTGCGGTCATTCCCTTCCCTATCCAATCTAAAGCTTGATGTGTTTTTGGTATCGCTCTTCTCATTTACCCTCCTTTAGTAATACTATACCACAGAAGTTGTGAAGTTGTGAACTTTAGTAATAAATATTTAAGCGCAGAAAGAAAAAGGCTCGGATATTAGGAGCAGATGCGATTTAGCGAATATGCCGGCAAGCAGATGAAGGTGCGGCATTGAAAGCCATATACGAACTATTATTAGCTCTCACCCACCGCATTCTGGGCAAGAAGAAGGAAGTAACAGCAATTGCAATTGATTATGTCGATCCTTAATTCTGGATGGTTGGCGGCAAGATACCAAGGGTTCGCAAGCCACCCCTTTGGGGTGCCCTTGACGGAAATAGACCGCCTATATTCCACCAATTTAAATCAGTAAATGACTCATAAATAAGTCATTAATGTATTTAAGGACTTATTTATGAGTCATTTTTTTGACAAATCAGGTCTAAACAGGTATATTAGCGCCTTGTACCTAATGAAGAGCATGAGGCAGCTATGCGCGTAGATCAACAACTATCTCTAGCATCAAAGCAACTTAGCCAATCCGCTGAAATAGCGCAATGCCTAGTGTCCTTGCGCCTTGCCCGTCATGTTCGCCAAGGTGAGGCTGCGGTTCGTGCTGGCCTATCTCGTGCAACTGCCCAGCGTATTGAAAAAGGTGATCCTGGCGTTGCCATTGGCGCGCTCCTGCGTTACTTAGATGCAATAGCTCCAGGCATGACCCTACTGCAACTCTTAAGCGGCAATGATCCTGCGATTGCTGCCTTGGAGCGTCGTTTGCGCCCACAACGCGTTCGCGACTTAAGTGCAGCTGAAATGAAAGCGCTTGATTTCTGATGGCAAACACAACCAAAGACCTGTTTGTCTTTGCCAATCTTGATGGTGAATTTGTGCCAGCAGGACAACTGCAAGTAGACGAGGAAGGCTCAAGACTTATTGCCTCTTCATTTGCCTATGGCCTGCGCTACCTAGATAGGGGCACTGCACAGGAAATTGATCCTGTTGCCCTTAGTCTTAAGAATAAAAGTGAGATCAAAGGCAAGCGCCTCGTTCCACCAAATGGTCTAGAAGTTTTTGGCGGAATTCGGGACGCTGCTCCTGATTCTTGGGGAAGAAGAGTCATTGAAGCAAGACTTAAGGTTCCAGCTAATAGCCTGCCTGAATCAACCTACCTTCTTGAGGCTGGTAGCGATCGCATTGGGGCATTAGATGTTCGAGCCTCCTTAGATCAAGAAGAGCGCCCTGCTCATGAAAGTATTCACAATCTATCTTACGTACTGGAAGGTGCGCAAAAGATCGAGGCTGGCTTACCAGTTTCCGAAGCATTATCCAGAATTTTGATTGTGGGTAGCGGCCTAGGGGGTATGCGCCCAAAGGCAAGCGTGCGCGACGATGACAACATTTTATGGATGGCCAAGTTCCCAGGCAACAATGATGGCGCTTTAGATGTACCAAGCATTGAATACGCCACCCTCAAACTTGCAGAATTGGCTGGCCTCAATGTAGCTCAAACTCAATTAGAGCAAGTCGGCAAGAAAAAGGTGTTGATGGTCAAACGCTTTGATCGCTCTTGGATCGCCTGTGCTCGACCAGTAGAAATTCGTCATCATGTGGTTAGCGCCCTCACCCTTGTTGCTTGCCACGAATCAGAGTCCAATACAAAAAGCTATATGGATATTGCGGATGCTATACGCAGATATTGCCTGGTTCAAACCGTCAAATCGGATGTTGAAGAACTATATGCACGCATGATCTTTAACCTTTTTGTCAGCAACGATGATGATCATCTACGCAATCATGCCTTCTTATGGAATCGGAAGCTTAAAGGCTGGAGTCTAAGCCCACTCTATGATGTGATGCCCCATGCAGTCATTGCAAGTGAGCGCTATCAACATCTAGGCATTGGACCTCAAGGCAAGCTAGCAACCCTAGACAATGCCTATGGGGCTAAAGAACGCTTTGGTTTATCTGCGCAGCAAGCAAGCTCCATTATCGATCGCATATGGCGAGTAACGAGGCAGTGGAAAACACACTTCGAAAGCCTTGGAATTCCTGCAGATCAAATTGAAGGAATCTCTCTGGCCTTTAGGCATATTGATGATATTTGTAGTCCTGAATTAATCAAGACTTTAGCTAAGAGTTAATCCCTCATTAAGAAGATCTTGCCCGACAACTAGATTTCAACAATAAGAGCTGGATTGAATTCTGGGTTTTCAGCGTGGTTAGATCGAACATAACCACGAGGATTACAAACTACCCTAGTGCCATTCATTTCATACCTTGAATTGAGGCCAATTGGCTTATCTACGAAAAAAATCCTCAATCAAGATATGTTTTAGTGGTGGGTAGGCTGGTGGGTAGAGTCTTTTATAGAAAAAGAAAAAGCCCCAATTAAGGGGCTAAGTCATTGTTGTATGGCAAAAAGCAGGTAGGTTGCCAGAGTTACTGGCGGAGACGAGAGGATTCGAACCTCCGATCAGAGTTTTAGCCCCGATGCTCCCTTAGCAGGGGAGTGCCTTCGACCAGCTCGGCCACGTCTCCCTGCTTGATGCCTTTACAACGACCCACAGTTTAACGGATTCCGTTGGCTGAGGGTTTTTACTGCGTTTTTGAAGCGTTTACTGCGTGTTTATTACTTCTGATCCAGCTCAAATGCCTTATGGAGAGCGCGAACTGCCAACTCCATGTATTTCTCATCGATCACAACAGAAATCTTAATTTCGCTAGTAGAGATCATCAAAATATTGATGCCCTCTTCCGATAAGGTGCGGAACATTTTGCTTGCAACACCAACGTGGGAACGCATGCCAACGCCAACCACGGACACTTTAGAAACCTTTGGATCACCAGTGATTTCTTTAGCTTCGATATGGGCTTGAACGTTGTTCTTAAGTAAGTCCAAGGCCTTTTGATAATCGGCACGTGGCACTGTGAAAGTGAAGTCCGTCTTACCTTCAAAGGATTGGTTCTGAATGATGATATCCACATCAATATTGGCATCCGCAATCGGACCCAAAATTTGATAAGCGATACCTGGGCGATCAGGAACGCCAAGAACGGTAATTTTTGCTTCATCACGCGCAAAGGCGATGCCGGAAATAACTGCGGCTTCCATAGTGCTGTCCTCTTCAAATGTAATCAAGGTGCCCGACTTCATCTCTTGATCAAGGGGCATCAACGGGTCTGTCAGTGATGACAGAACACGGGTTTTAACTTTGTACTTACCTGCAAACTCAACTGAACGAATCTGCAATACCTTCGAACCCAAACTTGCCATTTCTAGCATTTCTTCAAAAGTAATTTTGTCTAAGCGACGTGCATCTTCGCAAACACGGGGGTCAGTCGTATAGACACCGTCTACGTCTGTATAGATCAGGCACTCGTCCGCCTTAAGGGCTGCAGCCATCGCAACTGCTGATGTATCTGAACCGCCGCGACCTAAAGTAGTGATATTGCCGTTAGGGTCTACGCCCTGGAAACCAGTTACCACCACAGCACGTCCCGCATTGAGATCAGCGAGAATTTTCTTGTCATCAATACTCTTGATGCGTGCTTTAGTAAATGAAGAATCCGTGTGAACAGTGACTTGCCAACCTGCATAGCTGACTGCATCCACACCTTCGCGCAGCAATGCCAAGGCCAATAAGCCAGAGCTCACTTGCTCGCCTGTCGAGGCGATTTGATCGAGTTCGCGTGGGTTTGCATTGGGATTGATATCTTTTGCCAAACCAAGTAAACGATTGGTTTCGCCAGACATAGCTGAAGGCACCACCACTACCTGGTGACCTGCACGCATCCACTTGGCAACGCGTTTAGCAACATTCTGAATGCGCTCAACTGAGCCCATTGAGGTGCCACCATACTTATGAACGATAAGAGCCATAAAAACCGTCGTATTGTCTATTTACAGGGAATTACATTCCCTAGGGTCTAAAAGGGGCTTATTTTACAGGGTTTTTATAGTCCAAAACGTGGGCATTGACAGTAGCTAGGTCTAGCGATAGGATTGGTGTTACTAAAGTAACACCAGGAGACCATTATGAGCATTGTTAGCACAACCTCCCTAAAGCTCACCGAAGAAATAAAACTACAAGCTACAAATGCAGCTAAAGAGCTTGGCATGACTCCACACGCATTTATGGTGGAAGCTATTAAGCAAGCCAGCCTCAATGCGGAAATACGCAGAAACTTTATTCAGCAAGCCAACATTGCTCGTCAAGGGGTTATCAAGAATGGTAAGGTCTTCGAATCAGACAAGGTTTTTGAGGCAATGAAAAACCGTATCACAGGGAAAAAAACTATATTGAAAGTTAGCAATTGGTAAGAATTGTTTTTGCTCCCCAAGCACTTGATGATTTAGAGCGACTTACTGACTTCCTAATAGAAAATGACAAAAGTGCTGCACTTCTCACAATTGAACTCATTGAAGAAGCTGTAAAAATTCTAGCAAGGCACCCGCTAGTTGGAAGACTTTGCGATACCCATCTAAGGGAGCTGGTGATTTCTCGGGGAAAGAGTGGCTATATCGCCTTATATAGCTTTGAGGAATCAAAAAATACGATCCTCATCAATGCCGTTCGCCACCAAAAAGAATCGGGCGGGATTTACTAAGTTAAAGCAATTCCCAGCAAGGCAAAACTCTTTTCCCACCTGGAACCAAATGCGGGTAACTGACCCCCACCCCCGCTACAGCCACAAGCTGCTCGTTGATATAGAGCAATGGTACCTGTCGCTCCCAAGGTGGCGTGTCGGACTCCTGAAAGAGGTTCTTAAGAGTCTTACGCGGGGTATTAGGCTTGATTTGAATCTTTTCCGCCCCCTGACGCAGTCTTTCCTCAACGCGGCCTTCTGCTTGGGCTTGAGCAACCCAATCCGCAGGTAGTCCTAGCGACTTACCTTTTGTGAGCACATCCTGGAACACCCACTGCCCGACTTTGGGCTTGGCTACTTGCAAGGCGCCACGCCACAAATAAATGCTCACCTCATCATGCTGCCACTCTAGGCTTGAATCTGATTTGACGGCGATCAGATCCCGCCACCAAGATTCAAGCCGTTCTTGAGAAGGCATGGCTAAATCATTTAACTTGAGCCAATAGCGCAGCAAATTATTAGCAGCAGGTCTATCAGCATTTGCGAATGCCAGAAGCGGTTTTAACTTCAGACTCTTAGTTTCAATAATTCCTTTTCCATCTTGCTTGGCCAAACGATCGAGCAGCACCTGGGATTGGGCTAGCAAGTCTGCGCTACGAGCTAAATTGGCAATTGCACCAGGCTGAATTTTTTCCAACCTTGGAATAATTTCTTTGCGAATAGCATTACGACGATAGCGCGTATTTTGATTACTAGGATCTTCAATCCATTTCAGTTTATGTTCTTTGGCGTAGGCTTCTAACTTGGCCTTAGTTTGATTTAATAGCGGGCGCCAAAGAGTAATGGTGTTGGCATCTTTTGCACTGGCATCTTTTGTATTGGCACGATTGAGTGGCATACCAGAAAGACCGGCCACTCCGGATCCTCGTAAGAGTTGCAAGAGCACGGTTTCTGCCTGATCATTTTGGTGATGCGCCAGCAGGAGATCTTCAATGCCATGCTCAATGCATAAGTCAGTTAAAGCCTCATAGCGCTCCACCCTTGCTCTGGCTTCGATATTGCCTTGGGATGGATCTGCAAAATGCAATAGGCGGAAGTCAAAATGCACCCGATACTTTTTAGCTAGCTTCTCGCAGAACTCCAGCCATTGATCTGCAGGCTTTTGCAAACCGTGGTGAATATGAAAAACCCAAACCTCGGTTGACTCTTGGGTTGAATTTTTTTGAACCGCTTTACAAACGGTATCGAGCAACACAACCGAATCAAGCCCACCACTTAAGGCAAGCCCAATACGTTTGGCTGCTTTGGTTTTTGCCTTAAGGCTTGGCTTCGATTTCCTTGAACTTGCCATAGCTCATCAAGCGTTCATGACGACGCTCAAGAAGCGCATCTACTTTCATACCATCGAAGGTCTTGAGTGACTCAGCCAAAGCTTTACGCATGCTGTTCATCATGGTCTCGTAATCGCGATGCGCACCACCAGTTGGCTCGGCGACGATCTTATCAATCAAGCCAATTGCTTTTAAACGCTGCGCAGTCAAACCCAGTTGCTCGGCAGCCTCAGGTGCTTTATCAGCAGTCTTCCAAAGAATGGATGCGCAGCCTTCAGGTGAAATCACAGAGTAGGTTGAGTTTTGCAACATCAGCACCACATCGCCCATAGCAATAGCTAGTGCGCCACCAGAACCACCCTCACCAATAATGGTAGCGATGATTGGAACTTCTAGTTCAGCCTGAACATAGAGATTGTGGCCAATCGCTTCGGACTGGTTACGCTCTTCCGCATCAATGCCTGGGAATGCGCCTGGTGTATCCACAAAAGTGAACACAGGCAACTTAAATTTTTCTGCCAAGCGCATGACACGCTTTGCTTTACGGTAACCCTCTGGACGACTCATACCAAAGTTTCTTAAGGCACGCTCTTTAGTGTCGCGACCCTTTTGATGGCCGATAACCACACAAGGCTGATTCTCAAAACGGGCTAAGCCAGTAATGATGGATTGATCATCAGCAAAATTACGGTCGCCATGAAGCTCATGAAAATCCGTAAACAATGCACCCACGTAATCCAGCGTGTAAGGACGCTGTGGATGACGCGCTACTTGTGAAACTTGCCAAGGGCTTAAGTTGGCATAAATATCTTTAGTCAGCTGCTGACTTTTTTCGGTAAGCGTTTTGATCTCATCAGAGATATCCACTGATGATTCATCTTGCACAAATTGCAGCTCTTCAATCTTTGACTCTAGTTCAGCGATTGACTGTTCAAAATCCAGGAAAGTCGTTTTCATAGCTTGATTTTAATATTCAACGGGGACGGGGTCGAGACTTCTCCACATATACCAGGTGGCTACGGTGCGCCAAGGGGCCCAATTTGCAGCCACTTCACGGGCTTCATGCCTACTGACAGGCTCTCCGCTGAAGTAATTGAGGGAAATGGCCTTAATTAGGCCTGCATCATCCAAAGGGAGGATATTAGGCCTCACCATGTTAAACATGAGGAACATTTCGGCTGTCCAGCGCCCAATTCCCCGAATATCACACAATTCTTTGATGATGGCCTCATCTTCCATGCCTTTCCACTGATTAGCATGCAAACGGCCAGAATCGAAATGATCGGCTAGGTCGCGAATGTATTCCACTTTACGACCCGATAAGCCCGCTCCACGTAATTCTTCAATACTTAAGGCAAGGATATTTTTCGGGGTAACTTTATTTTTAGACGCTAATAAAACCCGGTTCCACACAGACTGGGCTGCAGCCACGGATATTTGCTGACCAACAATTGACCTTGCCAGGGTCGTGAAAGCATCGCCACGCGTTCTCAAAAAAACTGAACCATGCTTAGGAATCAATTTTTTGAGAATACGGTCATGCTTGATTAACTCAGCGCAAGCTTGCTCCCAATACTCTGGGGCTGATTCTTCAAAAATTTCTTGCTCTACAACTTTAGTCAAAATACATTCTCAATCATAAATTGGATTACTTAACTTCTACGCCATTCAGTCAGGCCGCCGGGTTTATCTTCCAATACTACGCCCTGCTCCAATAATGTTTTACGAATTAAATCTGCCTTAGCAAAATCTTTAGCTTGCTTTGCGGCTACTCGTGCGGCAATCTGCTCTTCAATTGCAGCAACAGACAAACCCGCATCGCCGCCTCGAGATCCCTCTTGCAAAAATACTGTTGGATCACGCTGCAAGAAATTAAGAGTTCCAGCCAATCCTTTGAGAGTATTTGCTAATTGCGCCTTCTCATCACCCTGCGCACGATTGACCTCGCTCGCTAAATCAAAGAGTGCCGCAATAGCCTCAGGCGTATTGAAATCATCATTCATGGCATCAGCAAAGCGCTTAGCCCATGGTGAATGGGGGTCTACGGGCTTATTGCTCAATGGCACTTGGGCCAAGGCCGTATATAGACGAACCAAGCCAGAGCGAGCTTCCTCGAGTTGCGCATCGCTATAGTTAATAGGACTGCGATAGTGAGCGCGTAGCATAAAGAAACGCAGAACCTCAGGATCAAAGTTTTTCAGTACATCACGGATTAAGAAGAAATTACCCAATGATTTGGACATCTTTTCTTCATTCACCCGAATGTGTCCGTTGTGCATCCAATAATTTACAAACGGTTGATCACTGGCTTTGTGGTCTTGGCCATATAGGGCACCTTCGCTTTGAGCAATCTCATTCTCGTGATGCGGAAATTGCAAATCAGCGCCACCACCATGAATATCAAAATGCTCGCCCAACAAATCACATGACATAGCAGAGCATTCAATATGCCATCCAGGGCGACCTTCACCCCAGGGAGATTTCCAACGCGTATCGGCAGGCTCCTCCGCTTTTGCACTTTTCCACAGAACAAAATCCAGTGGATCACGTTTTCCGCCACCTACGGCGACCCGCTCACCTGCATTCAGTTCGTCTAAAGATTTACCGGAAAGGCGACCATATTCTGGAAATAAACGAACAGCGAAATTCACATCACCATCTTCGCCTTGGTAGGCTAATTCTTTTTCAATCAAGCGGCCAATAAGCCCCTGCATTTGCGCTATGTAATCTGTTGCGCGGGGCTCATGATCAGGATGCATCAAACCCAACTCATCTGAGTCAGCATGCATAGCGTCAATAAAACGCTGTGTCAGTGCAGCGATGGGCTCGCCATTCTCAATCGCACGATTGATGATCTTGTCGTCAATATCAGTGATATTGCGGACATAAACAACCTCATAGCCGCTGGCTCGCAACCAGCGCACCACCATATCAAACACAATCATCACCCGGGCATGGCCAATATGGCAAAAATCATAGACCGTCATTCCACAGACATACATCTTCACCTTGCCCGGCTCGATCGGTTTAAAGGCCTGTTTGGAACGACTGAGAGTGTTATAGATTTGCAGCATAGGGGCTATAAAGGTGGGCAAGTAGCGCCAATTTGTTAGACTGAGCGCTGAGTATATCGAATGAGCCAGTTTTTCACCCCACCCCCCTATGCCAGCTAACCTTTTTTCACTACGTCCAGCCCATTTGGGTGGCTTGAGCACTTTTTTTGCTGTTTTACTGCTTGCGGGCTGCAGCACCCCCGGGCAACAGCTGGCGGATGCCGAAATCAAGGCCGTAAATAGCGCTTCTACGAGTGCTCAAGGCACACAAGCGCCCTATCTTGGTTCTTATGGTCCTAATGACCCCCCAAGACTTGCCGGCAATGACGCTGGATACGATCAATTTAACTCTGAGCTCTCAGACTCTGTAGCGGTTCCATTCCTGTCCTTTTTGATCATTGAACCGGATCCAGTTACTAAAAATGGCGTCCCATCAAATATCGAAAAACTGATTAAGGCCAAGAAATATCCCGAGGCCATCGATCAGATTAATCAGCAACTCAAGAAAACTCCAGGCAACGTTCAACTCCGATACGTGAAAGCACGCATGCAGATTGAAATGCGTCAGTGGGAAGCAGCCAAGAAAACTTTGGTAGAGATTACCCAGCAATTTCCAGAGCTACCTGAGCCTTATAACAACTTAGCCGCACTAGCAGCAAACCAAGGCAATTGGATTGAAGCGCGGGATTATCTTGAGCTCGCCTTGAAATTACGTCCAAGCTATACGGTTGCCTCAGCTAACTTAGGCGAAGTCTATATTCGTCTTGCTGCGCAGGCCTATGACAATGCGGCAAAAGATGCCGTTCTGAATCAACGTCAGTACACCAATCGTGCAAAAGCATTAATGGAAATACTGAAACCACCTAAAAAAGTAACTTCACCAGTTACACCAATCTCAAAATAATTTTTACAGTTTTTATCTACTAACTCACTAGAAAGTTAATTCATCATGGCTAAGGTTCTACTCAAAACAAATAAGGGTGACATCACTCTCTCATTGGATGCCGTTAAAGCACCAAAAACCGTTGCTAATTTTTTACAGTACGTGAAAAGCGGTCACTACGATGGCACTATTTTTCATCGCGTGATCGATAACTTCATGATTCAAGGCGGCGGTATGACTGCTGGCCTTAAAGAAAAATCTTCTGGCGCCAAAATTGAGAACGAAGCAAACAATGGCCTCAAGAACGAACGGGGCACAGTAGCTATGGCTCGCACTAGCGATCCACACTCTGCAACAGCTCAGTTTTTCATTAACGTAAACGACAATGATTTCTTGAACCATACAGCTCCAAATGCTCAAGGCTGGGGTTATGCTGTTTTTGGCAAAGTGACTGATGGCCTTGATGTAGTCGATGCAATTCGCAAGGTCAAAACTGGAAATGCTGGATTTCACCAAGATGTTCCTACTGAAGACGTCGTAATTGAAAAGGCAAGCGTTCTCGAGGAATGATTCCGCAATACGCGAGCGCGCTACTCATTTCGGATTTGCATCTCACGCCGTCAATGCCTTTGACGGCGCAAAGATTCTTTGATTTTTGTGAAAAGGATGCCCCTAAGGTAGAGGCTGTATTTATCTTAGGTGATTTATTTGAGTATTGGGTTGGGGATGATGCAGCTCTGCACTCCCCCTTCCAACAGGAAGTAAAGCATGCGCTCGCAACACTCTCCACCAAAGTAAAAACCTATTACCTTCATGGTAATCGTGATTTTTTAGTTGGAAAGCATTTTTTAAGTAAAACAGGCATGACTCTCTTGGCCGATCCGAGCAAAATCAATATTGCTGGCTCTAACTATATTCTCTGTCATGGTGACTCGCTGTGCACGGCAGACATTGGCTACCAAGTTTTCCGCGGATGGGTTCGTAAACCGTGGATCCAAAAATTGTTTCTACGATTGCCTTTAAATTGGCGTCGCTCCATTGCAAATCATTTACGTAGCAATAGTGGCGTGCAATATCAACGTGCTATGAGCTCTTCTCCTGAAGTAGCGCAAGCTAAAACTGATGTCACCTTGGCAGCCTGCGCTGCGGTCCTGAGAGATCAGGCTGGTGATCAATTGATCCATGGGCATACCCATCTACCCAAGCACCATCAAGAGCGCCTATATGACCAAGAATGGCAACGCTGGGTCTTATCAGACTGGGATTTAGATCACCCTGAAAGCGGGCGACCACGTGCGAGTGCACTTCTCATTAATCAAGATGGCGTTCGATACGCCGATCTGATCAAAAATTAATACTGCCGCCTAATTAACAGGTGGAATATTTGGATAGGCACTGCACCATCTGAGCAAAGATGCGTGGGTTTGCACACATCACTTCACCGCTTTGCAAGAATCCTTCTTCACCACGGTAATTGCCAATTAAGCCACCGGCCTCAGTAATCAATAAAGCGCCTGCAGCCATATCCCATGGCTTGAGATCGCTCTCAAAAAATCCATCGTAACGGCCAGCTGCAACATATGCCAAATCTAGTGATGCAGCACCAGGGCGACGAAGACCGGCACATTGCCGTGACATGTCGCCAAAGATTTTTAAATACTTTTCTAAGTCTTGATCTTCGCGATATGGGAAACCAGTGCCAAGCAAGGAATTAGCCAAACGATCTTGAGTGGCAACGCGCAAACGCCGACGATCTAAATACGCCCCTGCGCCGCGAGTAGCAGTAAAAAGTTCATCACGAGTTGGGTCATAGACCACTGCCTGCTGTGTTACGCCATTAACAGCCAATGCAATCGAAACTGCATATTGCGGGAAACCATGAATAAAGTTTGTTGTGCCATCTAACGGATCAATGGTCCATACGTTTTCAGCATCTGCATTTTGAGCGCCAGTCTCTTCAGCCAAAAAGCCGTGAGATGGGTAAGCCTCGCTGAGCGTTTCAATAATGGCCGCTTCAGCCTGTCTGTCCACCTCGGTTACAAAGTCATTATGTTGTTTGCGGTCAACCTGGAGTCGCTCTAAATTCAGAGAGGCTCTATTAATCACGGTTCCGGCACGACGGGCAGCCTTAACGGCCACATTTAACATGGGATGCATAGTATTGATGGACAAATTAAATAAGAACAAGCTCACCAGATTGCAAACTGCATGACAATAAGGAGCTAACACCCTGATTCTAAACGATTGCCCATTTGAACTCCCAAGCCCCTAAAGAAATCTTTTCAATATGAATACCGCTCAGGCACAGCTATTACGCTGGGTTCTCGTTGAAACCAGTCACCCAGGGAATGTGGGCTCAGCTGCTCGCGCACTGAAAACCATGGGGTTTAGTGATCTGCGCCTGATTTCACCGAAGATTCCGGGGGTTGCGCAAACGCCTGAGGCCATTGCATTAGCAAGCGGTGCTGGCGATATCCTGGAATCCAGCCAAGAATCCCCATCCCTAGAGTCGGCGGTTCAGGACTGCGCCCTAGTCCTAGGCTTAACTAGTCGTGATCGTGAATTTGGGCCACCAGCCATGAACTGGCAAGATGCTCGCCCCCTAATCCAGGCTGCTATTGCGGGCAATCAGCGGGTTGCACTCCTGTTTGGCCCTGAGCGCACTGGCCTAGACAACCATCATCTGTCCCTTTGTACGCATCGGGTATGGCTTGATGCCAACCCGCTCTACCCTTCATTGAAC
Source organism: Polynucleobacter sp. 31A-FELB (assembly GCF_018882405.1). GTDB lineage: Bacteria > Pseudomonadota > Gammaproteobacteria > Burkholderiales > Burkholderiaceae > Polynucleobacter. The sequence goes on from NZ_JACVOO010000001.1 coordinate 120,752, forward strand.
CTCGCTCAAGCCATGATGGTCTGTGCCTTCACACTCAGAGAGTCCTTGGTTAATGATCTGGGGTCTTCGCCCCCAGACTCAAATACCGAGCTAGTTGACTATGCCGATCCCGCCGCTGTTGCTGCCATGTTGGAGCACTGGCGTGAAGGGCTTGAGGCCATTGGCTATCTTGACCCTGCCAATCCTAAGAAGCTCATGCCCCGCTTACAAGCACTCTTTGCAAGAGCTCGCCTCCACAAAGAAGAAATCGATCTTCTGCGCGGGATTGCCAAGCAGATGCTTTTGAGAAAATAAATTCAGCCGTTACCCGTTAAAATCGTCCTATGTTTAATTCGCTTTTCGACCAAGTCGACTCCATCATTGTTCGTGACCCTGCCGCTAGAAATCGCTTAGAGGTGATTACCTGCTACCCAGGTTTGCATGCGGTATGGATTCATCGGGTATCTCATGGTCTTTGGAACCTAGGTCTGAAGTGGATTGCACGACTTCTGTCGATGCTAGCCCGCTTTGTTACTGGTATTGAAATTCATCCTGGCGCGAAGATCGGTCGTCGAGTATTTTTAGATCACGGCCTAGGCATCGTCATTGGTGAGACTACCGAAATTGGAGATGATTGCACCATTTATCAAGGCGTCACCTTGGGCGGAACATCGCTGTACAAAGGTGTAAAGCGTCACCCCACCTTAGGTAAAGGGGTCGTTATTAGCGCGGGAGCAAAAGTACTAGGAGGCTTTACCGTAGGCGACGGTGCACGCGTTGGATCTAATGCCGTAGTACTCAAAGAAATTCCGGCTGGGGCAACTGCAGTAGGAATTCCTGCGCGCATTTTGCACCCAGATTTACCGCAGGCCAGCACACCAGACAGCAAGGTCAAAGAATACTTCTCTGCTTATGGCGTAACACCGAATGTAGATGACCCAGTGTCTATGGCATTAAAAGGATTGATTGATGCCACGCTTGAGCAAGAGGCCAAAATCGCCTTGCTAGAAAAGGCTCTCGCAAAATTGAGCAATACACCAGCATCTGATGCAAGCGAATCCAGTGACACCAAGCGTGACCTAGGCGCTTTAAAAGAATGGCTTAAAGAGTAAGTCTATTGGCTCTAATGCAGGGTCGGTGATGAGTTACCAGGCTTGGAAACATCTCCTGTAAATTCATCATCACCATCATCGGAATCATCAGGCATTCCGAATGCAAACGCTTCGCCACCCTCGGGATGGCGATTCTCAATCTCTTCATCAGTAGCAGCGCGAATGTCTTCTACTTGAACCCAGAACCGCAGCGCCATTCCAGCAAGCGGATGGTTTCCATCTAAAACCACTTGACTGTCTGCAACATCGGTAACGGTATAAATCAAGGGCTCATCATCTACATCAGCAGATTCACCCTCATCTTCAGCGTCAGGAACTCCCTCAAACTGCATACCCACTTCCAAAGGCTCTGGAAAGCGTGCGCGTGGCTCGATTTTTAATAACTCAGGATCGTACTCACCGAAGGCCTCGCTGGGCTCAAGCTGAATACTGGCCTCATAGCCCACATCCTGGCCATCTAATAAGGTTTCAATCTTAGGAAAAGTACCCTCATATCCACCATGCAGGTATACCATCGGAGAATCTGGTTCCTCGATAATATTGTTTTGCGCATCGGTTAATTTGTAGCGCAGGGATACAACGGTATTTTTTTCGATCTTCATGCGTAATTCATTCAACATTGTGTTTTAAACAGCTTTTTACTTATATGACAGCATTTTACTTGAGCAAGCCCTACGATCCCCCACAGGCACCCCAAAACCTTCCACTAGATCGCCCATGGGCTCTTCTGGGGGGCAATAGCCCTCAGCAGTTCATGAAATCCTATTGGCATAAAAAGCCACTTTTAGTCCGCGGCGCTATCCCCGCCTTTGAACTTTCCAAGCGCCTGGGCGAACCACTGGACAGTGCAATACCTGCTGAAGACTTATTCAAAATATCAAGCAATGACGCAGTTGAATCTAGATTAATCAAAGCAAAACCTTGGACATTTACAGATGGTCCATTCAAGAAGAAAGCGATCCCTTCGCTTGAGTCTCCCGACTGGGCCCTACTACTTCAGGGAATGGAAGCACGACATCCTGCGGCAGCAAAAATTCTTTCTTGGTTTCGATTTATTCCAGATGCACGCTTAGATGATTTGATGATCAGCATTGCTGGTCCTGGTGGCGGCGTTGGCCCGCACTTTGATTCTTATGACGTATTTTTAATTCAAATGTCGGGGCGTAGACGTTGGCGCATTTCCGAGCAGAAGGATTTAAGTCTGAACCCCGATCTTCCATTGAAGATTTTGAAGCGCTTTCAAGCTGAACAAGAGTGGGATTTAGAGCCAGGCGATATGCTTTATCTACCGCCGCATATTGCTCATGATGGTATTGCCTTGGATGCAGGTTGTCAGACCTGGTCGGTTGGATTTAGAGCTCAAAGCTATAAAGAAATACTGCAGGAAGGTTTATGGCGTTTAGCAGAATCACTTGAAGAGATTCCAGGGCTAGAAAAGCGCTTTGCTGACCCCAAGCAAACGGCTACTTCACAGGCCGAGCAACTTCCGGAAGAACTCATTAAACAAGTAGCGGAAAAATTAAATAGCTTAAAACTGGACCGGATAGAAACTTTCCTACCCGGAATTGCTGCCTACCTCAGCGAGCCAAAACCTCAGGCCTATTTTGACGGAAGCGCGCACGATTTTTCACCCGAAGAATTTAGTATTGAGCTTGCCAAGCGAGCTGTAAAACCACACCCCCAAACAAGACTTCTCGCCTTGGGCGCCAGGATTTATTGCAATGGCGAAGATGTGACTGCCGGACAAGCTAGCGCGACAAAAAAGGCCTGGCGCGCACTTGCTGCCAAGAAGCAATTTAAGGGCTCTATGGGCAAAATTGACGCAAATAATAGCCTTTTTGATGCATTTGAGGCTGGGTGGTTGGTTTTTTAACTCGGGATTGCGAGATGGCTATAATGATTGCTGGAAAGTACCTAGGGGGTAACCCTGTACTTTCTAAGTATTAATAACCGGTTATTAATGATAATTTTTTAAGAGGAAATTACAAATGAAGAAGTCACTCGCACTCGTAGCAATGTTGGCAATCGCTTTGGCCGCTTGCGGTAAAAAAGAAGAAGCAAAACCTGTAGAAGCTGCTCCTGCTGCTCCTGCTGCTGCTCCAGCTGCTGACGCTCCTGCTGCTGCTCCAGCTGCACCTGCTGCTGACGCTAAGAAGTAATCTTCTTCATGAAGAAAAAAAGCCGCTGAAAAGCGGCTTTTTTATTGGCTGGTATTTTTAAGGCCGATGACTTAGCGAGACATCTGCTCTGTAAGCAAAGTTAAGAGTTGTAATCCGGCCGCAGTATTTTCTGGTTTACCGTCAGCATCTTGAACATAGATGCTTGAAGAATTATCCCCAGTTGATTTAATCACTACGAGGTACTTCTTGGCCTTCAAGCTAGAGTCGTCCTTGCTGCTAAACAGGTTGGAGAAGAATCCTTTGGTATCGCCCAAATCCTTAGGATTAACGTAACGAACATAGTAAACACCGTTCGCACGATTACGGTCTTCAACAGTAAAGTTCGAGCGATCCAAAGCAAGTCCCGTATCACGCCATGCGCGATCAAAGCCTGCAGCCATTTCAATATGCGCAGTATTCACACCCTCTTGAACCAACTTTGCTTTTGGTGTCTTAGGACCTAGAGGCGCCGCCACTTGAGCCTTAGCCATTTCTTGCGTCATGCCCAGGCGCTCCATCAAACGAGCCAGGAATACCGCTTCAAGTTCAGGATCGTTCGGCCGTGCAGTCCAAATCGTGGAGATACAGTTACCAGTACTATCTGTTGTACATTTTTCAATGGCGCCACGTTGCGTAATATAAACCTCGGTTTCACCGGGCTTGCTAACCTCAAGACGGGTCTTGTACTTATCGCGCTCACCAGTGTCATAGATTGAATCTAAGGCGCCACCAACGATGTTACGAATAAAGTCTTGTGAAATCTTGGCACGATTTTCAGCCCAATCCGTTTCCATAATGCCAGTTGACGGTGAGTCAATGACCAACAAGAAACCGTTTTCTTGCCAAAAATCTTTAATTTGCGGATAAAGCTCTGGTGCCGGCTTTTCCACCACCAACCAACGACGCTCACCATCGCGAGCAATACGCATACCTGGAATACCAGTCATTACATTTTTGCGGGTTTGCACAGACTTCTTAACTGCAGCATTGTATTCAGACATGGTGGCAGAACCATCCTGAACGATATAACGGCGATCCGCTTGCGCGGTAATGAGATCTGGCGGATAAGACAAATTAGGTCCACGAACCGCACCGGCCGACTTGTAATCAACGGTGTCATTGGTTGCAACAGATTTACAGCCAAGCAAAGCAACGCTAGCGAAAGAAATAATCAATAGAGTTGCGCAATGTTGGCGCAGGATTTGCATCAAATTCATCATAGTAAGCCAGCCTGTTTCATTGCAGTCTTCAAAGGTTCACGCAAAGCAACACTCAAAGGGGTTAAAGGTAAACGAATTCCAGCTGTGACTTTGCCCATTTCATGCAGAGCCCATTTCACAGGAATTGGATTTGCCTCGGTAAACATGGCTTTATGAACAGCCAGTAATTGATATTGAATCGCGCGCGTCTTCACTACATCATCAGACATCGCGGCCTGACATAGTTCATGCATAAGACGTGGAGCAATATTCGCAGTTACGGAAATGTTGCCTTTACCACCCATGAGCATGAGCATTGCAGCACTCAGATCATCGCCTGAGAAAACAGAGAAATCTTGGTGGCCGGCACGCTTGAGATCAGCTAATAATAAAGTGCCACGCTCAATGCTTCCGGTAGCATCTTTAATTCCGATGATTCCAGGGACGCCTGCTAGGCGTACAGTAGTTTCGCCGGCAAGATCCGCAACAGTTCTGCCTGGGACGTTATAAAGAATCACAGGTAAGTCGACTGATTCAGCAATTTTCTTAAAGTGGGCGTACATGCCCTCTTGTGTTGGTTTGTTGTAGTAGGGAACAACTTGGAGGCTTGCATCAGCGCCAACAGACTTAGCAAACTGAGTTAACTCAATTGCCTCTGTAGTTGAATTTCCACCCGTGCCAGCAATCACTGGAATACGTCCAGCTATATGCTCGACCGTCGTCTTAATTAACTCACAATGCTCTTCAACAGAAACCGTAGGCGATTCACCGCTCGTACCAACAATGACGATGCCATCCGTACCTTCGGCAACATGCCAATCTAATAATGAACGTAAGGCCGGAAAATCCAGACTTCCATCCTCGAACATTGGCGTCACAATGGCAGGCATGCTACCTGCGATAGGCTTTTTACTAGCTTTGGATTGTGTTGTATTAGTCACTGAATGTGTCTGAATTATCTGAATGTTAACCACCAAATTGTAACGGAATGCACCCTTTTAAATGGCCTTTTACGGCACAAATCCGCTGAACCATGGCTGGTTTAGGTTGGTCGAGGTAAATATCCTCAAAGGCAATCACTTTCAAGCCTGATCGCTCTGCCAAAGCAAGCAATTCGCCTGGTTTTAGCAGGAAATCGGGGTTGGAAGGCTTGCCAAATTTCGCATTCCCATCTGCAAAGGTTTCATAAATCAAGACACCGTCCTCGCAGAGCATTTTGGGCAATTCATCTAAAAATGGGCGATAAAGGTAATTCGTAACCACAATCCCTGAAAATTGCTTGCCTAGCAAGGGCCAGACAGAGCTCTCGAGATCAAGCTCTTGGGTTTGAATGAGGGCATGTTTCAGAGACCCAAAAGCAGAAATATCTCGGTCAGCAGCCAAAACAGTGTGGCCCTGAGATGCCAGTAAAACCGAATGTCTGCCTGCCCCACAAGCTAGGTCCAGAACTACCCCACTCTTTGGAATGGTGGGAGCAAAACGCCTTACCCAAGGAGAGGCGCTTGCAACAGCATCATGCATTGATGTCAAAAGGTGGCCTTAGTCGTACGCCAAGCCCATAGACTCTCGGACCTCGCGCATAGTTTCTTGAGCAACCTTACGCGCCTTATCACTACCATCAGCAATAATGGAGCGCAATAAGCTAGGGTCATCCAGGTATTTCTGGGCACGCTCAAACATGGGCTGCTGCTCAGCAAGAATGGCATCAATAACAGGCTGCTTACACTCTAAGCATCCGATACCCGCTGACTGACATTCTTTTTGAACCCAAGTCTTGGTTTCTTCATTCGAATACACCGTATGTAACTGCCATACTGGGCAACGCGCAGGATCACCCGGGTCGGTTCTTCGTACCCGCGCTGGATCGGTGGGCATTGTCCTGATCTTCTTGATCACATCTTCAGGATTTTCACGAATGCTAATCATGTTGCCATAAGACTTGGACATTTTCTGCCCATCAATGCCTGGCATGCGTGATGCTGTTGTTAGCAATGCTTGTGGCTCTGGCAGAATAATTTTGCGAGCGCCTTCCAAGAAACCAAATAATCTTTCACGGTCGGCCATCGAGAGGCTCTGTGCCTCTTGCAGCAAAGCTTTCGCTTGCTCCAAAGCCTCATCATCGCCCCGCTCCTGAAACGCAACACGTAATTCAGCGTACATCTTTGCGCGCTTACTACCTAATTTTTTAACCGCCTCTAGCGCCTTCTCTTCAAAGCCAGGCTCGCGACCATAAAGATAGTTAAAACGGCGCGCCACTTCACGCGTCATCTCAACGTGAGGTACCTGGTCTTCACCTACCGGTACAAATTGTGCGCGATACATCAAAATATCAGCAGCCTGTAGCAAGGGGTAGCCCAAGAAACCGTAGGTCTGCAAATCTTTTTCTTTGAGTTTTTCGATTTGATCTTTATAGGTTGGTACACGTTCCAACCATCCCAAAGGCGTACCCATCGATAGCAACAAAAATAGCTCTGCATGCTCAGGCACTTTGCTCTGGATAAATAAAGTGGCTTGGTTTGGATCAACGCCACAAGCCAACCAGTCAATCACCATGTCCCATACAGATTGCTCAATAACGTCTGGGGTTTCATAGTGGGTGGTTAAGGCATGCCAGTCTGCTACAAAAAAGTAGCAGGGATACTCGGACTGCAAGCGAACCCAATTCTTTAAAACACCATGGTAATGGCCGAGGTGCAAGCTACCAGTTGGTCGCATGCCAGAGAGAACGCGTTCTGCAAACATCTTGATCTTTATTCTTTAAAGGTAATTAAAACTAGTTAAGCAAATGGGAGAAATCGATTAGTGAAAAAGTGACCATACGGGAGTTAAATGATCCGGCAAATGTGGCAATGTTCCGAGATCAATATAACTCTCTTCAGGATCATGAAAATCAGAGCCTCGAGAAGCTAAAAATCCATAATGCTGAGCAATCTTGCCATAGGTTTGATATTGATTCGGGCTATGGCTGCCAGTAATCACCTCAATGGCCATACCGCCGATTTCTTTAAAGTGCTTGTAGAGTTCATCCATTTGCATGGCGCTGAGCTTGTAACGCCCCGGATGCGCAATTACAGCAGCACCACCCGCCCCTTTGATCCATGCAACTGCATCATCAAGCGTGGCCCAGAGATGAGGTACATAGCCAGGCTTATCTTCAACTAAGTAATTTTTAAATACTTGATCGGTATCACGACAGATGCCCTGCTCCACTAAAAAACGTGCGAAGTGTGTTCGAGAAATGAGTTCATGATTACCCGCGAAATGTAAGGCACCTTCGTATGCACCAGGTATACCGGCTTTTAATAATTGTTCTGCCATCTGCTGAGCACGATTACCACGACCCTCGCGAGTACGGCGTAAGCCCTCTAGAATTCCGGCATGTGCGGCATCAATTCCTAAGCCAACAATATGAATCGTCTGCCCCATCCAGGTCACTGAAATCTCGACTCCGGAAAGATAGTCCATACCAAGCGAACTTGCGGCAGCCCGAGCTCTTTCTTGGCCACCCAATTCGTCGTGATCAGTTAAAGCCCACAAACGAACACCATTCGCATAGGCGCGCTCAGCCAGCTGCTCAGGCGTTAAGGTTCCATCGGAAACAACGGAATGGCAGTGTAAATCTGCGTTTAGGCTGGAATTACTGGTCATGACCCTATTTTAGGTCAAGCTGGTATCAATTACCCGGCGAGGCGCATCGAGGTAATCGCGGGATTGCATCTCGATCAAGCGAGAAACCGTTCTGGAGAACTCGCTGGTAATTTGACCTTCGGTATACAAATCCACCGCTGGGACCTCTGCAGAGATGATTAATTTGATTTTATGGTCATATAAGACATCAATGAGCCAAATAAAGCGACGGGCTTCATTGGTCATTCTGGGGGGCATATAAGGCACACCAGACAGAATTACCGTATGAAACTGATTGGCAATCTCCAAATAGTCATTTTGAGACCTTGGGCCACAGCATAGCGTTTGGAAATCAAACCAAACCACTCCTTCAGCCATATGCAGAGGTCTTAGCTCTCGAGATTCAATCCGTAAAACTGGGCGGACAGTTTCATTTTGATTACCTATCAAGGTCTGAAACATTTGCATTAGGGTTGCATGGGTTTCAGCATTAACCGGTGTGAGGTAAGCCTCAACTTGTGCCATCTGGACACGACGATAGTCATTACCCGCGTCAACGTTCATAACGTCTAGCTTTTCTTCCAAAAGTTTAATGGCCGGCAATAAGCGATCTCGATGTAAGCCATTCGGATAAAGTTGGCTTGGCTGGTAATTTGAAGTCATAACAAACTGAACGCGATCCTCAAATAACGCGCTCAGTAAGCGATACAAAATCATGGCATCAGCAATATCGTTGATATGAAACTCGTCAAAACAAATCAGTCGATAGCGCTTAGCAATTCTTTTGGAGAGTTCATCCAATGGGTCAGACAAACCAGAAAGCTCATGCAACTCACGATGCACTTCGCGCATGAACTCATGGAAGTGAATACGGATCTTTTTTTCTAAGGGTGAAGCCGCAAAGAAGCAATCCATGAGAAAGGATTTGCCACGGCCTACTCCACCCCACAGATAGACGCCACGGGGAAGTTTTGGTTTAAAGAGTTTCTTTTTTAAGCCACTACTGCGGATTTCTTTATAAGCAATCCACTCATCTTCACAGCGCTGTAAGCGCTCAATGGCGGCAAGCTGCGCGGGATCACTTTGATACCCGCGCGCCTTTAACTCTTGATGGTAATACTCTAATGCTTTCAATTACATGTTTAATGCACGTTTATCCGTCGCCAATGCTGCTTCGCGAACCACTTCCGACAAGCTTGGATGTGGGTGACAGATACGAGCAATATCTTCAGCTGCCGCTTTAAATTCCATTGCTACGGCTGCTTCAGCAATTAAGTCAGAAGCATTAGGCCCAATGATATGAACACCTAAGATTTCATCGGTTTTTTCATCGGCCAATACTTTAACGAAACCATCAGCACGATCCATACCTAATGCACGACCATTAGCAGCAAATGGGAACTGACCTGCTTTGTAAGCAATGCCAGCCTGTTTGAGCTGCTCTTCAGTTTTGCCAACCCATGCAATCTCTGGATCAGTGTAGATAACCCAAGGAATGCAGTTGTAATCAATGTGCGGCTTTTGACCGGCGATAGTTTCAGCAACCAATACGCCTTCATCTTCAGCTTTGTGAGCCAACATCGGTCCACGAACAACGTCACCAACAGCATATACGCCTGGCGCTGCCGTTGCACAAGTGTGATCATCAATCGGAATAAAGCCACGCTCGTCCACTTTGAGGCCAATCTTATCGAGGCCTAATTTTTCGGTATTAGGAACGCGACCAACAGAAACGATTAAACGATCGCACTCTAATTTCTGAGCTTTGCCTTCGCTATCGGTGTAGTTAACAACAACACCCTTCTTGTCGGCTTTAACTTCACCAATCTTGACGCCCATATTGATTTTGAGGCCTTGCTTAGTAAAGATCTTTTGCGCTTCTTTTGCAATGCCCTGATCGCAAGCACCCAAGAAAGATGGGAGCGCCTCAAGAATGGTTACATCAGAGCCCACACGGCGCCAAACAGAACCCAACTCTAAGCCAATCACACCAGCGCCAATGACACCTAACTTCTTCGGAATGGAATCAAACTTCAGGCCACCTTCATTGTCACTAATCAACACGTTGTCGACAGGAATCCCTGGCAAATGACGCGCCTTAGATCCAGTAGCAATGATCACGTTTTTGGCGGTTACCACTTCTTTGTCTTTACCGTCAATCTTGACTTGATAGCCGTCAGCGCCCTTACCTTCAAAAGAAGCATGGCCTTTTAACAAAGTAATTTTGTTTTTACGGAACAAGAATTGAATACCGGCAGTCATCTTTGTCACAATCGCATCTTTACGAGCGATCATCTTTGCGGAGTCTAGCTTCACTGATCCAACGGTGATACCGTGGTCAGCAACGTGATGACTAATCTTCTCGAACTCTTCAGAAGATGCAAGCAAAGCTTTGGAAGGAATACAGCCGACGTTCAAGCAAGTCCCGCCTAAGCGTGGCTCACCCTTTGGATCGTCGTAGGCGTTAGATTCCGCGCAAGCAACTTTGAAACCCAGTTGGGCTGCACGGATTGCGGCGATGTAGCCACCAGGGCCACCGCCGATAACTAATACGTCAAATGATTGGCTCATATTCTTCCCTCTTACAAATCAAGGAGAAGACGTGAAGGATCTTCCAACGCATCCTTCATTGCTACCAAACCAAGAACTGCCTCACGACCGTCAATGATGCGATGGTCATATGACAAAGCCAAGTAGTTAATCGGACGAATCACGATTTGGCCATTCTCAACCACTGCACGCTCTTTAGTTGCATGAATACCCAAGATCGCAGACTGTGGAGGATTAATAATTGGAGTAGACAGCATGGAGCCGAATACACCACCATTAGAGATGGAGAATGTGCCGCCAGTTAGGTCCTCTAATGACAATTTACCTTCGCGCGCTTTAACGCCAAACTCAGCAATCTTCTTCTCAATATCAGCCAAATTCATTTGATCAACGTCACGGAGAATTGGAACAACCAAACCGCGTGGTGAACTTACGGCAATACCAATATCAAAGTAACCGTGGTACACGATATCGTTGCCATCAACAGAGGCATTCAACAATGGGAATTTCTTCAGCGCATGAGTAGCAGCTTTCACGAAGAAAGACATGAAACCTAATTTCACGCCGTGAACTTTCTCAAACTGATCTTTGTACTTGTTACGCATTGCAATTACTGGAGCCATGTTGACTTCATTGAATGTAGTCAAGATGGCATTGTTTGCTTGTGACTCGAGCAAACGCTCAGCAATACGAGCACGCAAGCGGCTCATTGGTACGCGCTCTTCTGGGCGATCACCCATTGGAATTGGTGCGCTTGGCAAAGCAGCGGCAGTTGATCCGCCGGCGGAAGCATTTAATGCATCGCCTTTGGTAATACGACCGTCACGTCCAGATCCAGCAACTTGACCAGCATCGATATTTTTCTCTGCGAGAATTTTTGCTGCTGAAGGTGCAGCAGCTGCGCCAGATGATTTGGCTGCAGGGGCAGCTTTAGCTGGTGCTGGAGCGGCAGCGGGAGCTGCTGCAGGTGCAGGTGCAGCAGCAGCGGGAGCAGCTGAAGCAACGGCCGTGCTGTCAATCTTCGCAATCAATTGTTCGGCAACTACAGTGCCACCATCAGCAACTACGATCTCTGTAATAACACCAGCAGATGGTGCTGGAACTTCCAGAACTACTTTGTCAGTTTCAATTTCAATCAAGATTTCATCTTGACCGACGGCATCGCCGACTTTCTTTTTCCATTGCAACAAAGTAGCTTCTGCTACTGACTCGGAGAGTTGGGGAACTTTAACTTCAAAAATAGCCATGATTAATCCTATTTAGTGTTTGTATATTGAGTGACGTCTACGATTACTTCGTAATGACATAACCCTTTAGTTTTGCGAATGCTGCAGTTAGAAGAGATTTCTGTTGTTCTTGATGGAGATGGGCATATCCACAAGCTGGAGAGGCAGACGCTGGGCGACCTGCATATGCCAACTTCGTACCTTCAGACATGTTCTCCAAAATATTGTGCTGAACAAAGAACCAAGCGCCTTGGTTTTGTGGCTCATCTTGACACCACACAACCTCTTGCAGGTTCGGATACTTCTTCAACTCAGCGGTCAATGCTTTATGCGGGAACGGATACAACTGCTCCAAGCGAATAATGGCAACATCGTCAATTTTCTTCTCGGTACGAGTTTTAGCTAAGTCGTAATAGACCTTACCAGAACACATTACCAAACGAGTTACCTTCTTGCCATCAATAGACTCATCACGCTCTGGCAGGATAGTTTGGAAACCGCCCTTTGTGAATTCAGTTAATGGTGAGGCAGCTTCTTTATTACGCAGCAATGATTTTGGTGTCATCAAGATCAGCGGTTTGCGGAACTGACGAATCATTTGACGGCGCAATACGTGGAAGATTTGCGATGCAGTGGTAGGTTGAATCACCTGCATATTGGTATCGGCGCACAACTGCATAAAGCGCTCTAAACGTGCAGATGAATGCTCAGGGCCTTGACCTTCATAACCGTGCGGCAACATCATGACCAAGCCATTTGCACGGCCCCACTTCACTTCTCCTGAAGCGATAAATTGATCAATTACCACTTGAGCACCGTTCGCGAAATCGCCGAACTGTGCTTCCCAGATAGTTAAGGTGTTTGGTTCAGCAGCTGCGTAGCCATATTCAAAACCAAGTACAGCCTCTTCAGAGAGAATCGAGTCAATCACCACAAATGGCGCTTGATCTTTAGTGACATGCTGAAGCGCAATGTAGGTACCGGTATCCCATTTCTCACGATTTTGCTCATGCAATACCGCATGACGGTGAGTAAAGGTGCCACGTCCGCTATCTTCACCAGATAAACGTACTGGGTAACCGCTAGCAACTAGAGATGCGAAAGCCATGTGCTCGCCCATACCCCAATCGATATTGACTTCACCACGTCCCATTGCTGCGCGATCGTTGTAAACCTTAGCAACCAATGGATGAGCCTTGAAGCCCTCAGGAACGGTTGAAATCTTTTCAGCTAAACGCTTCCACTCAGTCAACGGAATTGCTGTATCAGCTTCGTCAGTCCATTTCTTATTTAAGAATGGGGACCAGTCAACAGCGAACTTACCTTTGAAGTTGCTTAATACTGGATCAGAAGTCTGTTTACCCTCATCCATTGCAGCGCGGTACTCTTTAACCATGAGGTCGCCAGTACCAGCAGGCAATACACCCTGAGTTTCCAATCTATCGGCATATAACTTACGTGTGCCTGGGTGTGCAGCAATGATTTTGTACATCAAAGGCTGAGTCATTGCAGGCGTATCTTGCTCATTGTGACCAAGCTTACGGAAGCAGATGATGTCAATCGCAACATCCTTATGAAACTTCATGCGGAACTCAACAGCCAACTTGGTTGCCAAGACCACCGCCTCAGGATCGTCGCCATTCACGTGCAATACTGGAGCATCAACAATCTTCATGATGTCCGTGCAATACAAGCTAGAACGCAAGTCGCGCGGATCCGAAGTTGTGAAACCAATTTGGTTATTAATAACGATGTGCATTGTGCCGCCCGTGGAGTAACCACGAACCTCGGACATCGCTAATGTTTCTTGCATTACGCCCTGTCCAGCAATCGCCGCATCACCGTGAACCAAGACTGGCATCACTTGGAGACCGAGCATATCGCCACGACGTTCCATACGAGCACGTGCAGAACCCTCTACTACTGGGTTAACGATTTCTAAATGGGATGGATTAAATGCCAATGACAAATGTACTGGACCGCCAGGTGTGGAGATATCGCTAGAGAAACCCTGGTGATATTTCACGTCACCAGCAGGCAATGTTTCTGGGCCCTTGTGCTCAAACTCAGCAAACAAGTCTTTAGGCATTTTGCCCAAGGTATTTACCAGAACGTTTAAACGACCGCGGTGGGCCATACCAATGACGATCTCTTGAACACCCTTGTTGCCTGAGTCACGAATCAACTCGTCCATACAGGCAATAAAGCTTTCACCACCTTCAAGTGAGAATCGTTTTTGACCAACGTACTTGGCCTGAAGGTAACGCTCTAAGCCTTCAGCCGCAGTAACGCGATCCAAAATCTGACGTTTCTCGTCCACATTAAATTGCGGAGTTGAACGAATCGACTCTAATTTTTCTTGCCACCACTTCTTAATCTTCTGGTCAGCGATAAACATAAACTCGACACCGATAGTGCCGCAGTAAGTTTCACGCAATGCCTGCAGCAAATCGCGCAAAGACATTTCATTCTTACCAAAGAATGTATTACTTGTATTGAAGACGATATCCATATCGCCATCAGTAAAGCCATAGAAAGCTGGATCCAACTCAGGAATATCCTGGCGCTCTGTGCGCTTCAATGGATCTAAGTTCGCCCAGCGATTACCAACATTGCGATACGCGGCAATAAGCTGTTGAACGGCAACGCGTTTGCGACCCAACTCCGAATCAGCGGAATCAGAAATCGTTCTGATTGGGCCCTGCTTAGCGCGCTCTGCAAATGAAGCAACAATAGGTCCATGGGCAATATCAGTTCGAGAGGAACCGTCGACCGCTGGAATTTGCTTCACATTATCAAAATAGTCTCGCCAATGATCAGCTACAGAAGCTGGATCGTGCAAGTAGGATTCGTAGAGTTCCTCTACGTAGGGGGCGTTTCCACCGAAGAGATAGGAGTTATCTCTTTGATCCTGCATCATGATGCTCACCTTTCATCGGGTTTCCCGAATAAAAACTGTGGTTAAAACCATTCACTCCACGGCTAAACCGCTTTGCGAATTGATCTGTGCGAATACTCTTACAACGGTGCTAATTTAACACGATTACCCATTGATTCATAAAGGGCTTTCCCTGATTTAGGGCTTGTCAGGGGTATTTCCCTATTTTGACCCCGAATAAGAATTTTCCTACTCTGATTTAAACCGCTCCTGACAGATTCCCCTGGGATTGATTCGTATTCTCTAAATCTTCAAATGAATTAATGAGATTAAGGATATATGAAAGCTATTACCCCAGAATTGGAATATCTAAGCACTCGTCAAAGCGCGAAAGTATTACAAGTATCTCTTGGCACTGTCCAGAAAATGGTTGAATTAGGAGAATTAATCGCCTGGAAGACCCGTGGAGGCCATCGTCGTATTCTGGCAAGCTCTTTACATCAACAGCTTGCTCGTCGTAAAAGAGCTATGCGGCAAAAAACAACCCAAAACTGTATTGCCATGGGGATATTCAGGAGAATTGAAAATAGCCATGAATTAATCGAATCCATTCAATGTTGGCAGTTAAAGGTAGATATGGAGGTGGCTGTAGATAGCCTGGAGGGCCTCATGAAGGCAGTATCAATCTCTCCTGATTTGATATTTCTTGACGCCCTAATTCCGCCTGTTGAGCAGGTTCACCTGATCCATTACCTGAGTAAAAACAAGGACACACAGCGCATTCCTATTTTAGTAGATGAAGGATTTATACGCCTTCATCCCGGCGTAATGGGCTTAGCAGATGAAAACACAGTTGGGGTCAGGTCCCAGTACCCAGATGCCCTCAAAGAAGAGCTTGAAAATGGCCTAATTGATCAAAATCCCCTCATTATTGGCTATCCAGCCACTAATCCGGAGCTTGAGACTACGCTGGGAGGCAAAAATCGGCATGACCTATTGGAGCCTATATTTATCCAAGCCCTCAATCGAAAGTGCGTCTGAAGCCTTGGGTCTACACCAAAAAATTAAAGGCCTCCCAATTTGCGCTGAGCGGCCTTTTTTAAATAAAAAAATCTTTTTAAATCAATATATTAGATCAGGAAATTAGTGCGATCTCTTCCTTCAATCCATTTTGGCGCCTTACCGCGACCCGTCCAAGTATCACCAGTAGATGGATTACGGTACTTAGGTGCAACCTTACCACTAGAGCTACGAGCACCGGCCTTGCGGCTAAATAAGTCTGAAGCTGTTAAATCGTATTGTTCAATGATGAGTTTGGCTTTGGCAATACCATCAGCCTTTTCACGCAAAACCGCCTCTTTAATCTGTTTATCCAACAATTCACGTTGGGCTAAAAGTTCTTTATAAGAAGACATGTATTAATTTCTCCGAATATTAATTTTATGGAATAACTAAGGATTAGCTATTCCTGAATAGTTATTATATACACATATTAATAAATCGGAATATATATTCACTAAGTCTAATAACCCTTTAGAAATAAGCGAATTAGGGTATTTATAGTGGAATAATTAACATAATCATTATAAATACTATATTTATAATAGGTAAATAAACACTATCTCCGCAGCATAAATGTGCCACTGGATTTAGCGGTAACCTCACCAGCTTCATTTAAAACTACTGCTTCACAATAATTAATGGTTTTGCCGGACTTGAGAACACTCCCCTCAACTACGATTTTGCCGACGCTGGGACGCAAGAAGCTCACGCTCATATCAATAGTCATGGCACCAAGCGGCTGATCAATCGTGCTACGAGCCGCTGCCCCCATCGCAAAATCCAATAGAGTCATAACCACTCCGCCATGTGCAATGTGAAAGCTATTCTCAAACTCCGGCTTAATGACTAAGCTAATACGTGATTTACCGCCTTCGGCATACTCAGGCACAACACCTAAGTGAGCCAAAAAAGGAATAGTTAAGCCGAAGTAAGTTGTGTCGTTTGAGCTAGATGTCATGGGAAGTTTGAAATTGAGTGAATGGTCGGGGCGAGAGGATTTGAACCTCCGACCACATGCACCCCATGCATGTACGCTACCAGGCTGCGCTACGCCCCGACAAGAAACAAAATTGTATCAGTAACTATTTGGAGAGAATTTGCAGAACAGCCTGCAATTCATCACGCAAGCGAAGCTCACCACGAGCCTCATCAAGGCGATTGCGGGCGCCACTAATGGTGAAACCCTCTTCATATAAAAGCGCCCTAATCTTGCGGATTAAGACAACCTCATGATGTTGATAGTAGCGACGATTACCTCGACGCTTTTGAGGGCTTAGCTGTGAGAACTCTTGTTCCCAGTAACGGAGTACATGGGAGCGAACGCCGCACAGGTCCGATACCTCACCAATTGTGAAATAACGTTTAGCGGGAATTGGGGGGAGCTGCGAACTGAGCAGCGCCGACCCAGCATCAAATGCTGTTTTCTCGAGCATGTGACTCAACTACGTCCTTGAGCTTTTGACTTGCATGAAAAGTAACAACGCGACGGGCTGCAATCGGAATCATTTGACCAGTCTTAGGATTGCGACCTGGACGCGCAGATTTATTACGCAATTGGAAATTACCAAATCCAGAAATCTTTACCTCTACACCAGTCTCTAAAGACTGTCCAATGCGGTCAAAGAAGGCATCAATCATGTCTTTTGCCTCGCGCTTGTTCAAGCCAACTTGATCAAAGAGAGCTTCCGAGAGCTCATTCTTGGTAACGGTATCGCTGCTAACTAAATCATTCATGGCGGAAGTCTCTTTGTAATATCTTTTACTAATATTAAACCTAGCGCAGACGAGCTGCGCAATTTTTCTCAAGCGATGACAATAAAGCCGTCATAACCGCTTCAATTTGTGCATCCTGCAGGGTTTCTTGTGGGTTCAATAGAGTCACACGGAAAGCCAAACTCTTTTCATCGTCAGCCATACTGCTAGAGCCGGCTTTTGGCTTGAACTCATCAAAGAGCTCAATCGCTTTTACAAAGTTTTGCTTTTTAGCGTTCATCGCATCAAGCAAGGTCTGCGCAGAAACAGCCTGCTTCACTACTACCGCCAAATCTCGTTGTACAGCAGGGAATTTGCTTAACTCTTCCGGCTGGGGAATTCCAAGGTTGCGAATGGCTTCTAAGTCCATTTCAAACAACACTGGAGCCTGAGGTAATTCATAGGCCTGTTGTAATCCAGGATGCAATTCACCAATCCAGCCAATATTTTTTTTACCAGCTGGGGTTACAAGTTGAATCTGTGCACTACGACCAGGATGCAGCGCAGGATGAACTGCTGACTCAGTTGTGAAATGCAGGGGATCGAGTACACGCTCCAGATCACCCTTCACGTCAAAGAAATCAACTGCACGATCAGCGCTTGCCCACTGCTCAGGGACAAATGATCCATAAGCCAAACCACCAACTTGCTGCGGCTGATGAAAACCAGCTACTTTGCCAGCTTCCTCTTGAACGCTCGCATCACGCTTAAATACGCGACCCGTTTCAAATAAACGTACACGGCCAGCACCACGATTCAAATTTGACTTGAGGTTACCTAGTAAGCCACCCCATAGATTGCTACGCATCACGCCATACTGACTAGCAATTGGATTGAGTACGGCAATTAAATCTTTTTCAGTAGCGGCGGCTAAGCGTTGCTCACTCTCAAGATCGGTAAATCCAAAATTCACCGCCTCTTGATACCCCTGCAAAGCCAAACGTTGGCGCAGTAAATGCACTCCACGTTTTGCCTCAGCTTTAGCGCTCATCTTCAAAGACGAGATAGGCGGTACATCAGGAATATTTTCAAAGCCGTACATGCGTGCGACTTCTTCAATTAAATCTTCTTCGATTTCGATATCAAAGCGATAGCTAGGAGGTGTAACGATAAATGCATCACCCTCTTGTTTGAATTCAAAACCAAGACGCTTAAATACATCAGCAACTACCTCTTGTGTGAGAGGGATACCGATCACCTTTTCCGCCCTAGCCAAACGCATTTTTACTGGCTTGCGCTCTGGAACATTTAATACTTGATCATCAACTGGGCCAGCTTGACCACCACATACTTCAATAATTAAAGAACTTAGATACTCTAGGCAATTAACGGTATTTTGTGGATCAACGCCACGCTCAAAGCGATGTGCAGCATCAGTGCTGAAATTAAAGCGACGTGCACGACCCTGGATTGCTGATGGCTGCCAGTAAGCCGCTTCAACATAAATATTTTTAGTATCGTCAGTCACGGCGCAATGATTACCACCCATGATGCCGGCTAATGCTACTGGACCGGATTGATCCGCAACCACGCCAGCATCCTGCAACTTACCTGCAGAATCAGGGCCCTGCAAAGTAACAGTCTGACCATTTAATAACTCAAGAGTTTCGCCTGCTTTAGCCCAGCGAACAGTGATGTCGCCCTGCAATTTATCAATATCAAATACGTGGGTTGGCTGACCCATTTCCAACATGACGTAGTTAGATAAATCCACTAAAGCGGAAATGCTTCTTTGACCAGCATTACAAAGTCGTTGAATGATCCAATCTGGTGTTTTAGCTTTTGGATTGACACCGTGAATAACACGACCCGCAAAGCGCCCACAAAGCTCTGTGTTCTCTACGGTAACTTTGCGTTTGTCTTGAATGCTGACGGCTGGTGGAGTCCACTTAGGCGCACACAATGCGGCACCAGTAATAGCGGATACCTCACGAGCCATACCCATCAAAGATAGACAATCTGCTTTATTAGGCGTCAATTTAATAACAAAGATCTGGTCGTCCAGATTTAAATACTGACGAATATCTTCACCTACCGGTGCATCTGCAGGTAACTCCAAAATGCCTTCGTGATCATCACCAAGACCAAGCTCGCGACCAGAGCACAACATGCCTTGGCTTTCTACACCGCGCAACTTACCTACTTTGATCATGAATGGCTTACCACCTGCTTCGGCTGGTGGCAATTCTGCGCCAACCATAGCGCAAGGGATTTTGATGCCAGCGCGTGCGTTCGGTGCACCACAAACAATTTGCAACTCTTGACCAGTGCCAGCATCAACTTTACAAACACGCAAGCGGTCTGCATCAGGATGCTGCTCAGCTGAGAGGATTTGGGCAACAACAATCTTTGTAAATGGGGGCGCTACTGAATGCTGCTCTTCCACCTCTAGGCCAGCCATAGTCATTGCATGACCTAAAGCATTGCTATCGAGCGAAGGGTTTACATATTGGCGTAACCAAGATTCAGAAAATTGCATATGCGCTATCTACTATTAGAAAGTTGGCGAATTAAGCCGGAAATTGCGCTAAGAAACGGAGATCGTTCTCAAAGAAAAGACGTAAATCATCAACGCCATAACGCAACATCGTCAAGCGCTCTAAGCCAGAGCCAAAAGCAAAACCGGTATAGCGCTCTGGATCAATGCCCATATTGCGCAATACATTTGGATGAACCTGCCCTGCTCCAGAAATCTCTAACCAACGGCCGGCTAACTTGCCGCTACCGAAGGCCATATCGATTTCAGCTGAAGGCTCAGTGAATGGGAAATATGATGGGCGGAAACGAACTTGTAATTCATTCGTTTCAAAAAAGGTTCTTAAGAAATCGGTATACACACCCTTGAGATCAGCAAAGGAAACGCTCTCTGCAATCCATAAACCCTCTACCTGATGAAACATCGGTGAGTGGGTGGCATCGCTATCAACACGATATGTTCTGCCCGGTGCAATCACTTTGATTGGTGGCATCACATCATCATGAGCATATTTCTTAACATGCTCACTCGCATAACGAACCTGAATCGGACTGGTATGAGTGCGTAGCAACAAAGGCTTCCCATTGGAATCTTTGCCATCAATATAGAAGGTGTCCTGCATTGAACGCGCAGGATGATTCTCAGGACTATTTAAGGCGGTGAAATTAAACCAATCGGTTTCAATTTCAGGGCCATCTGCTACATCAAAACCAATGGAGCGGAAGATCTCTTCAACGCGCTCCCAGGTTCGCATCACAGGATGCAAGCTACCTACAGCTTGGCCACGGCCAGGCAAAGAGACATCAATTGATTCCGCGGCAAGACGTTGCATCAATACCGCATCAGCCAATGCTTGGCGACGCTCTTGTAATGCAGCTTCTACTTGAGTTTTGATTTGATTAATTTGGGCGCCAGCACTCTTGCGCTCATCAGGCGACATTCCACCAAGCGCTTTTAAACGCTCAGTGAGAACACCTGACTTACCGAGATACTTGGCTTTCGCGTCCTCTAGAGCTGCCGCATCGGCAGCTCCGAGGAAATCACGTTTAGCATCCTCGACAATGTGGTCGAGAGAAACCATTGCAGCTTAGTTATTAAATAAACTAAGAATTAAGCTGCAGCGCTTACTACGGATTTGATCCGAGTAACCAAAGCGGCAAAAGCTGCTTTGTCAGCAATGGCCATATCAGAAAGCACTTTGCGGTCGAGTTCGATCGCAGCTTTCTTCATACCATTCATGAATACGCTATAGGTCATGTCATGCTGACGAACTGCCGCGTTGATACGAGCAATCCACAATGCGCGGAATACACGTTTCTTATTGCGACGGTCGCGGTATGCATATTGACCAGCACGCATAACTGCTTGCTTAGCAATACGGAATACATTTTTACGACGTCCACGATAGCCTGTTGCGGCATCGGTGATTTTCTTATGACGGGCTCTTGCTGTAACCCCACGTTTGACTCTTGGCATTTATTTCTCCTAATCTAGTCTGAGGTTAAGCGTATGGAAGCATGGAGCGAATTGACTTAACGTCTGCCTTCGCAACTTCTGTGGAACCACGCAAATGACGCTTGTTCTTTGTGGTCTTCTTGGTGAGGATGTGGCGTTTGAAAGCCTGACCTCGTTTGATCGTTCCGCCTGCGCGAACCGTGAAGCGCTTTTTAGCGCTACTCTTGCTCTTCATCTTGGGCATAAAGCACCCCTTCTTCTGCATGTGCGACTTAGGTGGTAACCGACGGTTACGCTTCCTGTACCTAGAAGCACTTCTAACTACCAGAGTCTTGCGACTCCTCCCTACTTAAACAACAAACCTAATCTTGCGATTTGGTTTGTTACTTAGCCTTACGAATGGGGGCCAATACCATCACCATCTGGCGACCTTCCATCTTTGGAAACTGTTCTACTTGACCATACTCAATCAGGTCTGACTTCAAACGCTCCAACATTCTGACTCCGATTTCTTGGTGGGCCATTTCACGACCCCGAAACCGCAGCGTAATCTTTGTCTTATCGCCATCTTCTAAAAAGCGGATTAGATTGCGTAGCTTCACACCATAGTCACCATCATCTGTGCCGGGACGGAATTTAACTTCCTTCACCTGAATCACTTTTTGCTTGAGCTTAGCTTCATGCAAACGTTTGGCTTCTTGGTACTTGAATTTGCCGAAGTCCATGATGCGGACTACAGGTGGCACAGCCGTCGGAGCAATTTCAACCAAATCGGTCTCTTTCTCTTCTGCTAAAGCCAGGGCTTCACTCAACTTAACTACACCGATGGGTTCTCCATCCAGTCCAATCAGACGCACTTCAGGAGCAGTAATCTCCCGGTTTATGCGCTGCGATTTATCAGTAGCGATCTTCTTAATTCCTTTAAAAAAACAATAAAAACCATTCCACCCCTAGCTAGGCTCGGGTCCGACTTTCTGGGAAATATCCTGCTGGAGTCGGGCAACGAAGGCATCAAGAGGCATTACGCCTAAATCCACTCCGCCACGGGCACGAACGGCCACCGAATTACTTTCTGCTTCTTTATCCCCTACAACTAACAAAAATGGGAGCTTCTGTAATGCGTGCTCGCGTATTTTATACGTAATTTTCTCATTCCGCAAATCCGATTCGACTCTAAACCCTTGTTTTTTCAGAGATTGCTGGACTTTTTGTGCGTATGCAGCGGAATTATCCGAGATATTGAGGACTACAGCCTGGGTCGGAGCAAGCCAAACCGGCATGTTTCCAGCGTGGTTTTCGATCAAAATACCGATAAAACGCTCTAAAGAGCCCACAATTGCTCTGTGAAGCATCACAGGAGCCTTGCGAGCGTTCTCTTCGGTGACATATTCGGCGCCTAAACGGGCTGGCATCGAGAAATCCACCTGAATCGTGCCGCACTGCCAAGTACGCCCAATCGAGTCCTTGAGGTGATATTCGATCTTAGGACCATAAAAAGCACCCTCGCCTGGCAATTCTTCCCATTCTTGTCCTGAAGCAGTCAAGGCGCCACGTAAGGCAGCCTCAGCCTTATCCCAAATCGCATCGTCACCAACACGCTTTGCCGGACGTAAAGCTAACTTGACGGCAACTTCAGTAAATCCAAAGTCTTGATAAACCTCACGAACAGCCTTATCAAATGCAGCTACTTCTGACTGAATCTGATCTTCAGTACAGAAAATATGGCCATCATCCTGCGTGAAACCACGTACACGCATCAGGCCGTGTAATGCGCCCGATGGTTCATTGCGGTGACATTGACCGAACTCGCCATAACGTAATGGCAACTCACGATAACTATGTAAGCCTGAGTTAAAAATCTGAACGTGTCCCGGGCAGTTCATCGGCTTTAACGCATAAGCGCGATTCTCTGACTCGGTCGTAAACATGTTTTCTTTGTAGTTATCCCAGTGACCAGACTTCTCCCACAATCCACGATCGAGAATTTGTGGAGCCTTGACCTCTTGATAACCTTCGCGCTGATAAACGCGACGCATGTATTGCTCAACTTCTTGCCAAATTGACCAGCCTTTTGGATGCCAGAAAATTAAACCGGGTGCTTCAGGCTGAAAGTGGAATAAGTCTAAGAACTTACCGAGACGACGGTGGTCTCGCTTCTCAGCCTCTTCGAGCATATGTAAATGCGCATCTTGATCTTCTTTTTTCAACCAAGCTGTACCGTAGATCCGTTGCAGCATCTCGTTCTTGCTATCGCCACGCCAGTAAGCGCCAGCAACGCTCAGAAGCTTAAATACCTTAAGCTTGCCAGTGGATGGCACATGGGGTCCACGACATAAGTCAGTGAACTTACCTTCGGCATACAAGGAAACATCTTCACCTTGCGGAATACTAGAAATGATTTCTGCCTTGTAGTTTTCGCCTTGATCTTTAAAAAACTTCACCGCTTCATCACGGGGCATCACTGTGCGAATCACTGGCTCATCTTTTTTAGCCAGCTCAGCCATTTTCTTTTCAATCGCTACCAAGTCTTCTGGTGTGAATGCGCGATGAAATGAGAAGTCGTAATAGAAACCGTTTTCGATCACAGGCCCAATAGTGACTTGCGCTTCTGGAAAGAGTTCTTTAACGGCGTAGGCCAACAAGTGCGCTGTGGAATGACGAACAATCTCGAGAGCTTCTGGGCTTTTATCGGTAATGATGGCCAAGTGACTGTCTTTGTCGATAACAAAGCTAGCATCAACCATCTTGCCATCAACAATGCCACCAAGAGCTGCTTTGGCAAGACCGCTACCAATGCTTTGGGCAACATCAAGAACACGGACGGGAGCGTCAAACTCACGTTTAGATCCATCTGGCAGAGTAACTACAAGCATGACCACCCCATCTTATTAAGATTCAGTCGATTGACTGATGTACTGCATAACATCCACCAAAAAGAAAGCGCGGGAGCTTTTCGGCAACCGCGCACTTTTGGGTCTTTATTCGTTGGTAGGCTCGATTGGACTCGAACCAACGACCCCCACCATGTCAAGGTGGTGCTCTAACCAGCTGAGCTACGAGCCTAATCTGTTTATTTTACCCTATTGATCTCCACCACTTGTGCATTACTACCATCACCCTGCAAGCCATGATTTATATGGCATTGCGAGTGTATCGATGTATGGCACTTTGAGATGTAAACACACTCATGCATATAGTAATTGCACCATTTGCAAACACCTCAAGAATATTCAAAAACTTGTCTGGGCCCAAATTGGGCCCATTTTGGGACAGTTTTGGGCCCAAGCTATAAATTTCTCGAGATGAACTATGAACACCACTCCACTACTTTTCTCACTCTATACTATATATAGAGTGAGAAAAAAATCGTAAGACTTATTTGCTCTCTGGGTTGATTTGCAAAAACTGCTCTAGTGCAATTCGAACAATATCCGAACGACTGGGAATAGAGCCCATTCCCTTGGATAGCTCAATGCGTTTTTGGTCAATGGCCGACAAAAATGATTCATCAACTCTGACTGCCAACTGTTTGCTCTCGCCGCTTAATTTCATAAAACCACCCATTTGAATTATTTGTTGTTTTTATATTGTCTCATTTGTCATACATATTGACAAATTCAATGTTTTCATATACAATATAGTTGTATTACAGTAATAAAGTAATTTAAATAACGTTAACTTCGGGAAATAAATATGACTACATACATGAAAGCAGCAGAATTGGCAGCCCATATTCCATATAAGGCTCGCTACATTAATGAATACCTAAAAGATCGTGTATTCATAGAAGGGACCCACTACGTGCGGCTACCTGGATCCAGACGCATTATGTACATCTGGGAAACCATTCAAACGGATTACCTCAAACAAACAGCCTTAGAAATTCCAATGGCTAATGGAGGTGTGTGCCATGGGTAGTATTCGCACACGAGCAGAGTCCAATGCCCTCTTTTTTGATTTTCGCTATCGCGGCATCCGCTGCAAAGAACTTACCAAGCTCAAGCCCACTAAGGCAAATATCTTTAGATTGGAAGCAATCATGAAGACTATTCAAAAGGAGATAGACGAAGAAACCTTCTCCTATCGCAAATACTTTCCCAATAGCAAACGTGCGGATTTATTTGAAAGCGCAGCTCCATGCACTACATCCACTACCAATGAAGAGTTATTGGCTGGCGCACAAGTCGCTGCTCTCGAGATGCGCAATACAGGCGCAAAACAAGCAATCATCAATATTGATGGCATGCCTAGCTTCTCCGAATTTTCCGATCTTTGGTTTACTGAACGTCAAATTAGTTGGAAGCGCTCCACTCAGGGGAAAGTAAAAGACATTCTAGTCAAGCACCTTGTACCCCGCTTTCGCGGAAGACGCGTCCACGAAATTTCCAAAGCCGACATCCTGTCTTATCGCGGACTTCTTGCAAAGCCCAATGAAGATGGAAAGGTCTTGTCAGCCACTCGGATCAATGGGATTCTGAACATCTTGAAACAAATTCTGACTGAAGCAGCTGATCGCCACGAATTTGAAATAGGTTTTCGCGGCATTAAACCCTTGCGGATCCCCAAGATAAAGATTGAGCCCTTCTCCCTACTAGAGGTTGGACAAATCCTGGAGGCAGCCCCCAAGGAATATAAACCCTATCTCACCACGGCTTTTTTTACTGGTATGCGCACCTCTGAATTACTTGGCCTTACTTGGGCCAGTGTTGATTTAAAAAACGCTAGCCTAACTGTTGAACAAGCTTGGGTAGGCGGTGAAATTGATTCGACCAAAACCGCTGGATCCGAGCGAACCATTGATTTATCTACTCCGGTTATTCAAGCCTTACTCGAGCAACGCAAAATTACAGAATCCATTAAATCTGAATACGTCTTTTGCTCAAGCAATGGCACCCCCTTTAGTCGCCACAACTTTGCTAATCGCATCTGGCACCCCCTGCTAACGCAATTAAACATTAAGCGACGACGACCCTATCAAACTCGTCATACAGCAGCAACGCTTTGGCTAGCTTCAGGTGAAAACCCAGAGTGGATTGCGCGGCAAATGGGTCACACGTCGACTCGCATGCTTTTTACTACCTATTCAAGGTATGTACCTAACCTTACCCGCAAAGACGGCTCAGCTTTTGAGCAACTACTGAACTCTCAACTTCCAGGATAAAAATGAATACCCCATATTACCTAATGACACAACAGGACAAAGAATATCTACTTCGTGGCGAGGAATTTCTTCGCAATCTTCTCAAAACAAGATTGATCGACTTTTCTATTAATGAAATCAAAGCGGCAGGTTATACATGCCCTGACTATCGCTCGCTTTATTTGCTTGGAAGAGATTTACCCCCAGTTCCAGCCATCTACTTTCTCTTTAATCAAGCCGGCGGAATCTACTACATTGGCCAAAGCGTGAATGTCTTTAAACGTATCTGCTCAGGACATACAAAAACGATGGGCCGCAACTGGACCAAGCTTTCCATTCTGGGACTAAAACCAGGTGCAACTCAAGAACAATTGAACTATGCCGAAGCGATGTTTATTTTTATTCATCAACATAAACGTTCTCGTAATAAACATGGCAAGACTTTGGTTGACATGAGTTTTAAAGAGGTAATACATCGTTTTGATGCTCAATTTGAAGAAACCATCTTTCCAATTGCACTTTTAGATATAGCTCAATTTATTGAATATTGGCAAAGAAATGAGGCTTTATTCCAAAAATAAGATCGGAGAGCTATGGGGGCGGACTACCAAATACTCATAATATTTGAACAATAAAGGCTATTTGCGAACAGAATAAGCGGCTTAAAAGAGAATGCTTGAATGTTGGCTGCACCCGGACCTACCTCAACCACCCAAACTTCACCCCCCCCCATCACCTACAGTCGTAATCCGTTGCCCTCGGTTCGAGCAAAGATCGAGGGGCCAAGAATTAGAAAAAAAATCAATAGCCTGCAAAGATGCAGGCTATTTTTACCCAAAATAAACTTGGAGCACTCAAAGAAATGAGTGAAACGCGAGGCTTACAAATCTTAAAATCTATTTCGAGGCTGCTATAGGCTAATTACAGCAACTTTAAATTAGACCAAACTTCGTTCGTTAATTTGTCGTTTACCCCAACTTCCTTAGCAAACAACCTCCAGGAGCTAACAGCTCTTTTCACATCATCTAATATCAATTCTGGTTTTTTAATATCAAATTGTTTTGCTAGTGCCAGTAAGTCCGCTCTCGTATGTCCATCGAACTTGCCATTAATGCCGCATAAATGTTGATAAGTCCATTCGCCTTTTGGGTTATATGCATACATCACATCATAAGCAGGTGCTAATTTCCAAACGCCATCTGGACCCATTAAGAAGCCAAAGTTCTTAGTATGGTCATCACAATTGCGAGCCATGATATTAAAAGCGACACGTCTAAATGCCTGGGATAAAGCGTCATGCCCTAAGCTGAGCGCATTGATTGCTCTTAAGTACTGCTGATAGTCATGCACGCCTTTTAGTCTGAAATCCATTTCCATCAATCCACATAACGATTGATAAAAGATCTTTTGATTGCCCTCTCGATCGAAGCGCTTGGTCATAAAATGTGAGCGGCCATTTTCTTCAAACAGTTTGGACTCAGCCATATCTATACCAGCTGCTTTTGCCATCAAGTAGTAGGCATACTCTACCTTGCCGTAGCCTTCTGATAAACCAAGCTCAGTATCCTCACCCACACCATCAAACTTTAAAAGCCAGTGCTCTGAGCCCGGTGGCGCATCAAACTGACCACCAAATACTTCATTAGTTTTGGGATTCCAAGCAATTACCGCTTTTGCTCTTGCGCCACCAGCAGAAGTGCCAACTGACAGTAAGTCTTGCAAAGATTCCTCGGGAGTATCTTCCAAATTACCCGTTAGCGCCCTTCTTGCCATCTCGACAAGATTGGACATTTCTAAAGCAGCTTTATTTTTAACAATATCTTTAGTGGCTGGCACAAACTCAAATGCGCCCATTGCTCTTTTGCCTGTATAGGCCAATCGATCCAACACAGTCACATCTCTTGGCAAAATACCTTTTGAGGCCATGTATTGATTAACCAAGGCGTTACCAAAATCATCTGGCAACGAGTCGACTAAAAATGCTGGCAAGCCTCGATAGGTTCGCTCTGGTAGATCGTTAAATCGTTGTATTTGAGAAGGATTCTGACGTAAGTCATCGATAGGTAAATTAATCGGTGCAATATCTAAATTCAACTTCAGAAACTGTGGGTCAAACTGTGTATTCAGTTGACCGCTAGCATCTACAGCGATAGCGCAGACTCTTTGTCCCCAAAGGTTGACTGAGATTGCGGGAACACTCATTGCTTATCCTTTGTTGTAGCTGCCTTCTTACCAAACCGTCTTGCATTCTTGCGCTCATGCCCAAGATCAACTGCATCTAGCGGCGATACCTGCGACACCGGAATTAGTTGAAGCACTTGATCCAAGCCGCCCAATACTCGCAGTAATCCTAGCAAAGTTGATAAACGAATATCTTCGCCTGCCTCCGCTTTAGCGATGGAACCTGCAGCAACACCTGCCTTTTCCGCCAACTCTGCTCTTGGCATATTGCGCTGTAAACGTAGGCGACGTAAACGCTGTCCAAGCTCTACTTGAAGCTCAGAATTGGTCTTAAACTTGGCTTTTATATTATACATAATAGTAGTAAATATATCATATTATTAGCTTTATTTACTATTTTAATAGAAAATATAGCTATGTAATATTAAGCCAGTTCAAGAAGTACCACCCCCGCCTTAAGCTTGCCAAAGTCATATTCACGGATACCCCTCCTTTAAAACTTGGGAAAAAGCCTAATCTAGAAAGGTGCACGAACCAAAGCCAGAAGAGATAATGCCGCCCTGACCCCAAACATCGCGGCAATCCCCTCATGTTGCGGAACACCCTTCTTCTTGGATATTTGAGTTAAATCGAGATCTACCCGAATCTTCCCCCTTGTGCTACCTGAATCTTTTGGCTCCAACTCTCTGGCCTGACTTATCTCAAGCTGGTCTTCCCAATATTGCCGCTGGCGCTTAGCGGATGGAAAATCCTTGCCAACGGATGGGGAATGGGCGATCACTATTGCCTCCTCGATTTTTAACTCACGCAAAAACCAGATCCAGCGCTTAGCTTTTGGCAACGAGTCGGTCTCAATGGAAAGATGGGTTCCCGCAATCCAAAGCTCAAGAAAGTCACTCAACAATTCTTGAACGCGCTTTTGACAGGCTAACTTCTTGCCAAGCCATGGCATTTCACCTTGATAGACCTTTTTCAGCAATTCACAAGTTGACATAGCAATGCTGAATTGTTCAGGCTTACCAACTAAATCGGCAACTAGCCTATTGGCTTTGGGTTTTGTTAGTAACACCCCTTTTGAACGCAATACCCCCTGAGGAAGACTTGGTAGCATCTGGATCCATAAATACAAATCCTCCAACCGATAGCCATAGCGATCTGACGCCAACTTCAACGGGTACAACTCAGAATCTTCATTCTCAGGCAATGGTGCTGTTTTTGCATATTCAATGAAATTCAGAACCTCTAAAACCTGCAAAGTTTTTGCCGTTATTTCCTTTGGTGGAATTACCGCTGATGACTTGTTAAATTTTACTGTCGACTTCTTTTTAACTGGGGCGATATTTTTGCCATCCAACAACAATCGATCGCAGAGGGAATCCAAATAAACGCCCTGCCTAATCTGAGGAGGCGTAGCAACCGATAGTTTTCTCTCGATTTCGTATAGATATGAAGTCGAGTAACCACTTAGAGGCTCTAAAGTAGCAATATCCAATTGGGGCGTGAGTCTATAGGCCATGCGCCCTAAAATAAAATCCGCCAGGTGGATGTATGAGCCCATCGTGATATCAAGCCCTGCGTGACCCATCAAGCTACTGATCTGAAGCATCGATCTCGTATTGGTTGGCGCCGATCCTAGCAATGATTGGCGCACGGATGCAGAAATCATTAATCTTCTGGAATCATGCTCTGTTGGCAAGAACCATTGCGGCAAAAAAACGCCTTTACCCTGCTCGCCTAACCAGAACATCACCGCAAGCCAGTTGGCAAAACTATGTCTTAGATGATGAAACCGTAGCCCTTCATCATCATTTAAATGCTTAAGCGCTTTAGTGAGGCGCTCTAAATTGGGGTCTCTGTCATTGGCCTTGCCATTTTTAACAAATAGATTAAACAAGGGCTCAGCCCCCGTACTCGCCTTGAGCGGATCATGGGTATCGGGATTCTGTGCTTTATCGCTTGCCCTGATTTGATTGCGGCGAAGCACCCATAAATTACGCACTGCAATTAATGCATGTGCAGGCATTAAAGCAAAAGCCGGCAAAAGTCGATTAGCAGAGCGTGACTTAAGTTCACGCAATCCATTTTTACAAATTTCAATCCAAAATTCAGGCGGGGTCTCCTGTGTAATGGAGACACCTTCAATAAAGTCGATATCTTGGATTTGCAAACCCAAGACTTCCGATCGTCGCAAGCCACAGAAAAAACCCAAACTCAGAACAACCTGAAGTTGCTGGACTAGAGCGCTCGCTGCTTCATTCTTCCCTACCAAACCCCCATAGAGTTTTGTAATTTCTTGCTCAAGGTGATTAGAAATTTGAAGACAAGAATCCAAACTGATCAGATTGGCATCGACAGCAGCATTACCACGGCCACTTACTCGAAAAATATCATGGTCGCTTAATGGCACTACACCATGTTTAGATTCCAAATACTGATGTAGTGACTTAAGAGCGCGGCCCACGATACGGCGAACACCATTTGAGGGCGTATCTTCTAGGGCAACCTGATAGACTTCGAGATAGGCTTCCTCATCACCTAACTTCGTTAAATCCAGTCGCCCCAGCTGCCCCACTAAGCGCCCGGCAATGCAGTTCACCATTTGATAAGTAGTGCGCGGTCTTTTAACCCTTCGTCCGCGACCCTTGGCTAAAAGATACTCCGCTGCCCATAACCCCAGAATGCGTACACTTGGTAGTAGCTCACTATCATTGGCAGCCAACCAGGCCTTTACCCTTTTTTGAGGCTCATCTAGTTTCGAATTTAATACGCCACCCAATTCTCGCAACTGCACTGGAAGTGCATCATCTTTTTCCATCGGGATATTGCTTTGTTCATGCTCACCCTCTTCGCCTTCTTCTTGGCTCTCATCGCTTGAATCGCCCACCAAAGAAACGGGGCCTGCCAAGGCGGGCATCTCTCTGCTGGTGAGGCTACTGAAATACTTGGCAGGAGGATGAATCAATCGGTCCCAAACATGCTCGGGTAGCGAGGTACTCACAAGGCGATCGCTTGCATATTGAACTAGCCAAGGAGGCATATGCAAATGAAGCCGTGCCCTTACTCCATCCAAAAGGGCTTTGATTCCACCCGGCAATTTATCTGAAAACTCATGATGTTTTGCGTAAGCGCTAATCAAGCCATAAACATTTTGTCCATCAGAAACCCGTTTGAGCTCTGGCATCACTAGTTTTTGCTGATCGCTAGAGCTAACTAAGATTAAACGGGTTACTGGGTCAATAAACCAGCGCCGTAATACAGGATGTTTGGGAGGGTTTTTTCCTTTAACGGGGTACAAAGAAACCCAGCGTAGCCGCGGATCATGTTTTCCTTCCACAAGAGATTTAAGGAGCTCCATCAGAAAAACACTATCCACCAATGCGCCATTTAGCATGGCCGAGAGCAGTACTTGACCCCACCAAGCCTGCGAACCTACGGTACATCGAGTCTCCTTTAAGGATCGATTGAAAGCCTCAAGCAAAGGGGTAATCTTTGCTCGCTTTTGCATATTGTCATGAGTAAAGGGAGATGGCGGCATGGGTGGCAGCGGCGCTGGCACATAGGGAATAGGAATATCAAAACGACCCAGAGCATTGCCTGCCTCAATTACCTCTAAAAATCGACGTCGTACTTTAAAACCAGAGTCAGCTTTTGCGGAGTGCTTCACCTCCAAAAGAATTGCTCTGATAGCGGACTTGTCCAACTTGAGAGTCCCAGGTTTGCACTTGAGAATTTGCGGATTTTTTTGCTGGACCTGATACAAGATTTTTAACGTGTCCGCGCTTAAGTCACTTAAATCTATCGATTGCTCGGCATGAGTTATATCCGATAATTTGGGATACGACCCCTCCAAATGTGACCAGCCCACCCAAATATCGGGATCTAAATCAGAGATCTGGACTCGTGCCATGATTAAAAATCGATCACCTGAAAATCAATACCCTCTTTGCCCAATAATTTTTCAAATGGACTTTTGAGTGCCTCTCGCAGATAGTAGGGATCCATCGCCGAATCAGGCCCCCAAGGAGATTCCCCGAGTTGCCAGTGGCCCATCACCGTTTTAATCACCGTTGCAAAACTTTTCTGCTTCTCATTAAACAAAGTGGTTGCTAAAAAATGGCGCCCATTATTGGGGATCGGCCAAGAACCTAACTTTAAGGAATCTAATAGCGCTTGCAATCTTCTGCCCGAGAATTCCTTGGGTTGCCATATGCCGCCCACTTCTTCAAAAAGAAAGAGCGAGCTTTGCAATGACAGCGCAAATGACTTGGTGCCGTAGATGCGGATGTCGCGATTTTTCGTCGCAGGGACTTTGAGCTCTGGACTGGTTTGAAAGGAAAGGGTTACCCATAATCTTTTGAGGTGATTCAAATAGGCGCTTACACAAGCACGTACATCGTCAGGAATCCATACAAGGCGCGCATGCGAACCGTTGTCCCGATCTTTCTCCTCCATATGCAAGAAGCCCGTTTCCTGATCAATCAGACCTAAATCCAAAATAGGAGTATTGGCATTACGAAAGGCCGTAACAATACTTAGAGCAATGCCGGTATAGGCCACTACCAGGTTGTGATAGTGATGCGGCTCTTGTTGATCATGATCGGCAATTTGAGCGCGCAGCATTTCTAAGAGCGTTTTAATACCCTCTACTTTTGGAGCCCAATCATTGCCCGTGAGACTATTTGGAATCTGCGCAGTATTCTTCGATAAAGAAAAGAGAGGCTTTACTAGTGAGCCATCTTTTAGTAATTTTTTATCATCAGGCGTAGCAACTTGAATTTGCTTCCAGAGATTACGCATGATCTTGCAGTAGTAATCATCCAAAACCGCTCTATCAAGGGCGGCGTAATGAGACTGGACCTCAGACTGGGGGCTACTTCTGCCAAAAAGAGCACAGTTTCTGAGCAACTCCCCCTCTTCCAGACCTTCGAACCAGCTTGGCAAAAGCTCCCCAATGCTATCGACCCCGACCCAATCCTCATCAACCCCCGCCTCAATTAAGGCGGGTGCTATCTGCGTAATAAAAACTTTTTTATAGACCGCCTCAGTTTGGGTGAACCATTTCTTGTTACGAGTCTTGGGAAGTAATTGACCCACAGACCATATGTCCCAAAAGGCAATTCGGGGAGATACCGCAACAGAGTCGCTAAAAATGATGCGGGCATTCTTATTTCTATCGGGTACTGGATATGGTCGAAGCCAAACACGATACTGATCTGAATAAGCAATCCTCCATTCAGATGGCAACTCTTCAATAGAGGTGAAACAATGCAATGAGGTCGCTTCTTTAAGGCTATGGCCAGTAAATAAAGCTACTGCGCAAAGTTTGACGGTCTCATTAAGCAGGGCTTTGGCTTGGTCACCAGCATCCATCAAGCTTTGACTGTAAAGATTTTGCAAGACGCCTATGACCCTGACAAAGAGCGGGACTCTGGCACGATCCAATCGGTTACGAAAAGATTGTGCCCTCATGATTTCCATTCGATACCTAGCTCTAGCTGCAGCGTAAAGGGTATTTAATGGAGGCAGCTCTCGTGGGCCGCCATCGGTGGAGGCTGGGTCTAAAAAATCGTCAGGCTCAAAAAAGATTTCTTCTGCCTCAAGATACTCACCGGGATGAGCGCCCTCCTCAAATAGAGTCGCTACTGTATCCACTTCTGGACCAATCCATTCGATATGGGGCCGAGTATTACTCTTACGCTTTGATGCGATGGCGGGAAAACCTTGGGCAATCCAAAATAAATGGTGATCCTCATAAATCCTTGAATCCGTCAATTTTTTTTGGGGAATCTTTTTTCTATCACCAGGAAGAGAAAAGGTATCAACTAATTTTTTTGCAAATTCACTGGGATGCCTCAATACATACCCAAAATTGACCACATCGGCAAACCCAGCAAACTCCTGACGGAATAATTCCTCAGGATTGGCGTGAATATCCGAGAACACCTGATGCATCGCATTGGGCTTGTTATAGGCAAAACAATGCGTGCTTAGGCGCTCTAGTAAAAAACCATGCTCAATAGAATGAATTTTGCGCAATAAGCGTCCGGAGTCCCGCAAGCGAGCATAGAGGTCGCTACCGTAAAAATACTTTGACTGCGCTTCCTCCTGGGAGCGGCGCAGCCTCATATAGGAGCTTAGATACAAGCCTTGCAAGCCTCGATAAACCTGATCACGCACCGTATAAATAGCCTCAGTGGGAGGTGTAGCTGATCGGTACCAAAGAGTCATCCACACGGGATGCTCCTCCTCAATCCCCCAAAATGGCGGGCCAATCGATTTCAAAACCCGCTTCTTATTCGACGCCTCACCATCCCCAGCTTCTGGACCCCATCTTCTTTCAACCTTACTTAAAAGGTATATCTTTTGGAGCTCAGGGGATTGGCGCTCTGCTTGAACAATCTCGATCCACCGCCCTAAATGATGAAAAATCTCATCTAGATCATGGGTGTAAATTGGCCCTTGGCCCAAACTCCACTGTTTTGCGCAAGCCAGAATTTCGGGCAAGTTATCTAGGTTTAGCCAAAGACCAGCCAAAGATTTAGGGATATCGAGATACCATTCGGCCACCTGGTGCAAAGCCTCAAAACCATCATATTTTGAGAAGGCAGACAGAAATGGTGTTCGATTGTCCTCATCCCTTGCAGGGGATTTACGGGGGCCCTTCCCCTCGAGAATCTGGGGTAACTCTTCGTTATCCACCAGCCCTCGACTCCCCAATATTTAATGCCTTAGCCGAACCGAGCACCTCTTCTATTTTTTTATCGGGATCTTGAAAGGCTAAATCTATTAACTTTGACCAATTTTTAGGCAGGTTAAGGGGTGGGCCCATTTTGGCCAATTCATCCTTTGGGAAGGATCTAACTCTCTCTCGCAACTCTTTAGGTCTGTTTCCAGAGAAAAACAATGGGATTAATAGATCTTGAGTCAATTCAACCAATTTTGAGGTTTTGGCATCGTCAACAAGCCAAACTGGGATCTTCGTCTTCAGACCCAAAATTGCTTTTGCTAGGAGAAGTTGGGGTTTTCCACAAATTACCTTATATTTTGCCCCTCCCCCGTTAGCTAGGAATTCGGCCGAGGACTCCTCAAACAAGACAATGGGGTGCATAACAAGCAAGGTCTCAAGGGCTTCAGAATTTAGGGATTGAACTAACTGCTGTAGAAACGGTTGATTCTCAGAAAAATCTGATTCAAGCTCGATTTGCTGGATGGTAAGAGAAATTTGCTTGATTTTCGTCATGAGACCAATTTGGGTGGTGTTCCCTTTTTAGCACACTATTTACCGAAAATCCACTATGGTCTTTGACTATTATTTTTATGTTTTTGTCAGTTTTAAAATGTCTTAATATGTATAAAACCTTATTTTAAAGCATTTAAACGCTGTTTTTTAAATATGAGCTCGACTATGTCAAGGTGGTGCAACCAGCTGAGCTACGAGCCTATATAGCCATAGAGTTTATCACCGGCGGCGCACTTGAGTCACCCCTTTGACCTCTTCGAGACTGTTTTGAACTAAACGTAAGGCTTCTGAGTCTTTAATTTCCACAGTCAATAGGATTTGAGCAAGGCCACGCTTGGCTGATTTACGCAAGTCAATCACGTGAATGCCCTGCCTTGTCAGGATTTCAAACAACTCGCGCATGAGCTCAGGACGATCCAAACCAGTTACCGCTAAATCTGCTGGAAACACCCGTTTTGCATCACCTGCAGGCAAGGCTTCTGTAGAAGCTGCATTCCAAGCAGTCTGAATCACGCGCTCTGGAGCGCGCTCCAATAAACCTCTAAACGTTTTACAAGATCGACGATGAATAGACACACCCCGACCTTGGGTCACAAAACCCGCAATCGCATCCGGTGGCACCGGTCTGCAGCATCGCGCTAACTGCGTCAGCAATGAATCCACTCCAACCACCAAAACATCACCAGCTTGACCCTGCTTGCGAGTGCTTTGCCTTAGGACAATCTCTGGGGCTGGTGCAGCAACCTTGGTCTCAGCCTTCGATTCTGTTTTGATTTCAGGAGGCTTAGCGCCTGCTTCTTCATCATCCAAAGCATTAAACCAAGTGCGCACACGAGTACGGGCACGCTGTGAGCGCAAGTAGTTGCGGTTAGGGCTTATCCAATCGCGGGATGGGCCACCATGCTTTACCGCAATGATTTCAATGGTCTGACCGTTCTGCAAAGGCGTATCCAGAGGAACCATCGCTCCGTCGACTCGAGCGCCACGACAGCGATGACCAAGATCAGTATGAACGGCATATGCAAAGTCGATGGGGGATGAGCCCTTCTCCAATGAAATGACTTTACCCAGTGGGGTTAGGACATAAATATGGTCATCAATCTCGTGGTGCTTCAATTGCTCCCAGGCATCTTCTTTCCAGGAGATGAGCTGTCTAGCCCAAGCAATCTGACGCTCATAGGCTACTGCTGCACTATGTGTGCCAGTTTGATGATTTGGGTTTGGCGTGCTTGAGCCGTTGGATGCGGGTTTATTTTTTGGCGGTGTTGCAGCTCCAATATAAGCGCCCTCTTTATAGCGCCAGTGCGCAGCCAAACCATACTCAGCTTGTTGATGCATTTCATTAGTGCGCACCTGAATTTCAAAGGCGGTACCATGCTCGTCCATCACTACGGTATGTAAAGATTGATAGCCGTTGGGTTTAGGCCTAGCAATGTAATCATCGAACTCGCGTGGGACTGGCTGCCAAACGTTATGCACTATTCCTAAAATGGCATAGCAAGATTTAACGTCCTCAACCAACACTCTAAATGCTCTGACATCATAGAGATTGGCAAAGTCGAGTGACTTACCCTGCATCTTTTTCCAAATGCTGTAGATGTGCTTTGGGCGACCCTGGACTTCACCTTGAATATGCGCGGCATTTAATTCTTCTTTGAGCTTTCTGACAATCTGCTCAATAAAAGATTCACGTTCAATACGCTTACCATCCAACATCTTGGCGATATCACGATAGACCTCGGGGGAAAGAACTCGAAACGCCAAGTCCTCCATCTCCCATTTCATTTGCCAAATACCAAGGCGATTAGCTAATGAGGCGTCAATGTTGAGAATCTCTTGCGCCCAAGCTTTTGGCATCTCCATCTTTTCTTGGGTAACCCAACGCAGTGTTTGCAAGCGAGAGGCAAGATAGATGAGAACAACCCGCAAGTCATCACCAAAGGCGAGCAACATCTTTCTAAGCATTTCTTCTTGACCAGAAATACTTAGACCGCCATCATTGCGAACTAACTTAGCT
Source organism: Polynucleobacter sp. 31A-FELB (assembly GCF_018882405.1). GTDB lineage: Bacteria > Pseudomonadota > Gammaproteobacteria > Burkholderiales > Burkholderiaceae > Polynucleobacter. The sequence continues at coordinate 158,805 of NZ_JACVOO010000001.1, forward strand.
TGAGCCTGCCTGAGGCCGCGATATCCAATCAGGAGTTTGGCTGACTCATCACCGATGAGCTTAGTCAGCGCCTCTTTGCCATGGGTGCGCGCAATATTAGTTGCAGCGGTTAGCGTAGCCTCATCAAGGTGCAACTGCTTAAGGATACTAAGAACGCCAGCGGCATGATTTTCTGAGGGCTCGCCATACCAGCCATCAACAATTTTGATGCTCTCAGATGCATTGCCAACATTGGACATGGGCGACTGAAGTCCTTAACTAAAAAATTCTTTTGCTAGAGCTACTTGTTCTGGCTTCACAAAAGCAGGTGCATGCCCTACCCCTGGAATTTCAATACTACGAATGTATGGGTTGACTTTGCACATCTCCGCCACTGTTTTAGCTGAGAGCAAATCCGATTCACCGCCACGAACGATAAGCATCGGGATATGGATTTGTTTAAAGGCATGCCACATCGCCATCTCCCCTGCCTTTGCCATGATTGGATTAACAGAGGCAAACGGCACAGAAATATCTGGGTCATAGTGCATAACCCAAAGGCCATCCTTTTGGACTAGCATCGGCCCGTTATAAATTTCCCACTCTTCGGGTGCATGATTGCCAAACGATGCGCAGATCTCATTTAGGCGTTGCAAGGCATCTGCACGATTAGTGAAGGTGAATGGTTGACCAACGTAAGAGCCTAAGCGCTTAATTGCCTCTGGTTCAATGCGTGGACCGACATCATTAATCAACATGCGACGGATTGGATTCTTGGGCATTGAGGCATAGACCATGCCAATCAGGCCGCCCATGGAAGTTCCAAACCAATCTACTTGTGTAACGCCAAGTTGCTTAATCAAGCTTGCCATGTCAGCTACGTATTGAGGCACGGCATACAACATAGGATTCTTAAGGCGGTCAGAATCGCCTCGACCGACTACATCTGGACAGACGACGTAGTAATCATTACTCATCGCCTCGGCAAGGGTTTTGAAATCACTACCTCTGCGAGTTAAGCCATGAACACAAACTAATACTTTTGGGTTGTTGGGATTACCCCAGGCGTGATAAGCCATACGATGTGGGCCATCAGGACTGGTGCAAGTGACAAAGAAGGTATCGCCATGATGAGTCACATTCGGCTTCTTAATCTCTTCGTTGAGGTGTTCGTCGTGAGTATGCTCATCCACCATACCCGCAACTTCTGGCTGCAGGGTGACATGATCAATACCATGCTTGTCCAATAGCATTGTATTGATGCGCGCCATGATGTCTGGCCACTCATTCATCTGCTCGATTTCAATATGACCAATCAAAGCTGGAAAGCTAGGCGTCATTTCCCACACATGTAAATCATGAACAGCCAATACACCTGGAACTTTTTTAAGATCACTACCTACTTGTAGATAGTCAATATGTAGCGGCACACCCTCCATCAAGAAGTGATAAGACTCACGCAAGATGGAAACGGTAGACTTCAAAATCAGCAGCGAAACCAGGATAGAAAGAATTGCATCGATTGGCATCCAACCAGTTAACTGAATCACGACACCGGCAATCAGGGCGGCTACAGAGCCCAATAAGTCACCCATGACATGCACCAACGCAGCACGAGTATTAACACTTTTCTTATCGCGTGAAAGCACCCAAGCCACGACGATGTTCATTAGTAGGCCAATCGCGGCCACTACAGTCACCGTTAGCCCATCAACCTTATGTGGATCATAAAAACGACTGACTGCCTCAACCATAATCCAAACGACTAGGGCCAACATCGCAATGCTGTTAACAAATGCCGCCAAGGCTTCAGCCCTTCCGAAACCAAACGAATGCTTAGGCGATGGTGGACGACGAGAAATAATTTGAGCCAGTAAGGCCAAGCCTAATGCAGCTGCATCCGTCACCATGTGACCTGCATCTGAGATCAAGGCTAATGAATTCGCAAAATAAGCTGCGGCACCCTCAACACCAGAAAAACCCAATGTCAGAACTAAAGCAATGAGAAGGAGGTTTTGATTGGATACCTGCTTGGCATGGGAATGCTTAGCATCACCCTGCTTATGTGCATGAAGCGAATGATCAACAGCACTCATAAAAGGCTCTTTAGAAATAGAAATGGGGTCATTGACCCCATTATTTCACTATCCGATGAAAAAGGTTAGAAACCTGATGTGTCAACAGGGGCACCTGTTTTAGACACGACCTCTTCCTTGGATACGCCTGGAGCCAACTCTACCAACTTCAAACCCTTAGGCGTGATATCAAGAACACAAAGGTCGGTGATGATGCGACTAATTACACCCACACCAGTTAATGGCAATGTGCACTTAGGCAAGATCTTGATTTCTTCTGTGCCGTCCTTCTTCTTGGCAACGTGCTCCATCAAGACAACTACATGCTTTACGCCAGCAACCAAATCCATGGCGCCGCCCATGCCTTTAACCATCTTGCCTGGAATCATCCAGTTCGCCAAGTCTCCATGCTCGCTCACCTGCATTGCACCCAAAATGGCGATGTTAATTTTTCCGCCACGAATCATTCCAAAGGAATCCGCAGAAGAAAAGATTGAAGAGCCTGGCAAAGTAGTAATTGTTTGCTTGCCCGCATTAATTAAATCAGCATCAATCGTTGCTTCAGTTGGGAACGGGCCAATACCCAATAAACCATTCTCAGACTGGAGCCACACTTCCATTCCTTCAGGAACATGGTTGGCCACCAAGGTTGGCATACCAATACCTAAATTAACGTAGTAGCCATCTTTTAATTCTTTAGCAGCACGTGCTGCCATTTCATCTCTATTCCAAGGCATATCAATCTTCCTAAATATTCTGTACTGTTTTTATATAGCGTCTATGGGTATCAAGCTGCAGACAATGTGCGCTGCTCAATACGCTTCTCAGGCGTAGTGTTGAGCACCAAGCGATGCACGTAGATACCAGGCGTATGGATCTGATCGGGATCTAACTCGCCGTTCTCCACAATCTCTTCCACTTCAGCAACAGTGATCTTGCCCGCCATTGCGACAACTGGGTTGAAGTTACGAGCGGTATAGCGATAAACCAAATTGCCAGATTTATCAGCCTTCCATGCTTTCACTAGAGAAATATCAGAAACGATTGAGCGCTCCATGATGTAGCGCTCGCCATCGAATTCTTTTTCTTCTTTGCCTTCAGCAACCAAAGTGCCAACACCTGTTTTGGTATAGAAAGCAGGAATACCGCAACCACCAGCACGCAACTTTTCCGCCAAGGTTCCTTGCGGAGTAAATTCCAGCTCAAGCTCACCAGCTAAAAACTGACGCTCAAACTCTTTGTTCTCGCCTACATAAGATGCAACCATCTTCTTCACTTGCCTTGAGTTCAAAAGCAAACCCAAGCCAAAGCCATCTACCCCAGCGTTATTGGCAATCGCCGTCAGATTTTGCGCGCCAAGATCCTTAACCGCTTGAATCAGGGCTTCAGGAATACCACACAAACCAAAACCGCCAACTGCGAGCTTCTGGCCATCCTTCAAGATATCCCGCAGGGCATCCACGGCTGATGGGTAAGTCTTATTCATAAATTCGTCCTAATATTGCCAAAAAGGGTAAAATAGTAATCATAACGCTTTAGCCTCCTAAGCCTATTAGCGTTGGGCACCAACCTGGTTTTTCTGGCTTAGAACTAAACTATGGGTGTGATTTGAGGCTAAATAAATGGCAGAAATGCTCAAAACGCCCAAAATACCTTAAGCACCCTATTTTTAAGCAATGCGGAGAGATAAAATGACTGCCCAGGAATTACTCGAACAGTTTGGCCCCAGAGAATCTATGGACTACGACCTTGTCATCGTAGGTGGTGGCCCCGCAGGCTTATCTGCAGCCATTAAAGCAAAACAGCTAGCCAATGAATCTGGCAAAGAAATTAGCGTCTGCGTTCTCGAAAAGGGCTCTGAAATCGGCGCACATATTCTGTCAGGCGCAGTAATGGATCCCAAGGCGCTTACTGAACTCTTCCCAAACTGGAAAGAGCTAGGAGCGCCACTCGATACTGAAGTCAGTCAAGATCTGTTTTTATTTCTGACAAAAGACAGCTCATTCCAAGTTCCGAATTGGATGCTGCCCCACTGCTTCAAGAATGAAGGTAACTATATTGTTAGCTTAGCCAATGTCACTCGCTGGCTCGGTCAACAAGCCGAGAATCTCGGTGTAGAAATTTTTCCTGGCTTTCCAGCTGCAGAAATTCTATACAACGACCAAGGTGCAGTTTGTGGCGTTATTACAGGTGCTATGGGTTTGGACAAAGAAGGTCAACCTACCGATCAATTTCAACTTGGTATGGAATTGCGCGCTAAGTACACCCTGTTCGCCGAAGGTTCACGCGGTCATTTAGGCAAACAACTCATTAGCAAATTTGCATTGGATAAAGATGTTGATCCGCAAAGCTACGGCATCGGTATTAAAGAGTTATGGGAAGTTGAACCTTCCAAGAGTAAACAAGGCCTAGTAGTTCATACCGCAGGCTGGCCTTTAGAGAGCGATACCTATGGCGGCTCATTCTTGTATCACTTGGGTGATAACAAAGTTGCTGTTGGCTTGGTGGTGGGCCTCTCCTATAAGAACCCATACCTCTCACCGTTTGAAGAGTTTCAACGCTATAAGTTACATCCAAAAATTCGTGAAACTTTTGAAGGTGGTAAACGTCTGGCCTATGGTGCTCGCGCACTCACAGCTGGCGGCTTAAATAGCCTACCTAAAACTGTTTTCCCCGGTGGCGCATTGATTGGTTGCGATGCTGGCTTCTTAAATGCCTCTCGCATCAAAGGAAGTCATGCGGCTATTAAGACTGGCATGCTTGCCGCTGAAGCTGCTGTTGCCGCACTTGCTGAGAATCGCTCTGCTGATGTGTTGGCTGCCTATCCAAATGCATTTAAAAATAGCTGGCTCCATACTGAGTTAAGTCAGGCGCGCAACTTTAAGCCATGGATGTCCAAAGGACTTTATCTCGGCACCCTGATGGTTGGTTTAGAGCAAAAGCTTCTGGGCGGCAACATGCCTTGGACAATTCATTTAAAGCATGCAGATCATGAGTGCCTTGAACCAGCAGCACAACATCAACCAATTGATTATCCAAAGCCCGATGGCAAGATTACATTTGATCGCCTCTCATCGGTATTTATCTCCAATACGAATCATGCTGAGAATCAGCCCATCCATCTCACCTTAAAAGATGCATCGGTACCGGTGAATTTGAATCTCAAAACCTACGCAGGACCAGAACAACGTTACTGCCCTGCTGGCGTGTATGAGTATGTAGAAAAAGATGGTCAAGAACAGCTGCAAATTAATTCGCAAAACTGTGTGCACTGCAAGACTTGTGATATTAAGGATCCAAGTCAAAACATTGTTTGGATTACTCCTGAAGGCGGTGGCGGCCCTAACTACGGTTCAATGTAAGGATTGCTAGTTTAATTATCTGGCTGGGTAGTGGCGAGGACGTAGTTTTCCAATCGCCATGCCTGCTAGACCACAGGCTAAAGCGGCCATCACAAACACATTACGTGGCTGAGTTGCTTCCCAGAGCCAGCCGGCAACTAAACCACCCAGCGTTCCACCTAAGCCATAAGACACTGTCGCCATTAATGCTTGGCCTCGTGCCTGCAGTGGCCCAGTAAACCAGCGTTGTAGTAGCTTTGTGGCCGCACTATGATGGGCGCCAAAAGTGCCCGCATGCATTAGCTGAGCCAGAATTAATACCCAGGTTACCGGGAAGAAAGCAATCAATATGAATCTGAATACGCCAATACCAAAGGCGATTTGTAAAACGACTTCGGCATCCAAACGGCTTAGGACTTTGCTTTGGAAATAAAAGAAGATCACTTCAGCGCCAACACCTAGAGCCCAGAACAAACCGATCTGGAACTTGTCATAGCCTAGATCCGCTAAGTAAAGTGAATAGAACACATATAAAGCGGCATGCGCAAAGATCATAAAAAATCCAGAGAGCAGGAACCAGCGCACATCAGGATTAAATAAAACAATTAGGAGTTCGCCCTTGACCATCTTGCGACGCTCCATCTTCGGCTCATGAAGACGAAAGGTGTTTAATGCCAAGAAAATCAGAATCACCGCGCCCACTATGGGGTACAACTCAATACCTTTACGCTGAAATAACTCACCAGCAAATAGAACCATTGCGATAAAACCAATTGAGCCCCACAGACGCAAACGGCCATAGCGCTTATCAAATGAATTATCTTTAAATAATGCGTGAACCGTGGCCGACTCACCCAAGGGCATCAGGCTGCTGAGGATGGTGTGGAGTACAAACATCCAAATGAAGAATGCAATGTAGCTATGTAGAAAAAAGATGCATAAGAAAGTGACTGCGGCCAAGCAGGCGCAAAAGCGAATAATCCTAATACGATCGGATAGATAGTCAGACAACCACCCCCAAGAGAATGGGCCGACTATTCGTGTAATTTGCAGCATGGACATTAAGACTGCGATCTCAATGACACTAAAACCTCGATCGAGAAAGAAGAGGCTGGCGTAAGGAGAAACTAAGCCAACGTAAGCAAAATATAAAAAGAAAAAGGACCCGAAGGCCCAACGCACTGAAGGTGTCATTTTCTTTTTCTTAGCTGAATATTTTTATTAATCAGTTGCAGAGCCGGGACGTGCCGCTGGTATCGGCGGAACAGTATGTTTCACATCACCACATTGAGCGCGATGACGTAAAGCGTGATCGATTAATACCAAAGCTAGCATCGCTTCAGCAATCGGCGTTGCCCGAATGCCGACACAAGGATCATGACGGCCTTTGGTTTGCACAGTAATAGGCTTGCCATCCAAATCAATCGATTGTTTTGGACTCAGGATGCTAGAGGTAGGCTTGATTGCAATCGATACACGCAAATCTTGGCCGCTACTGATGCCACCTAAAGTGCCGCCACTATGGTTACTAGCAAAACCATCTGGATGAAGTTCATCACCATGCTCGCTACCGCGTTGTGCTACCGACTTAAAGCCAGCACCAATCTCTACACCCTTAACAGCATTGATACCCATCATGGCATGCGCAATATCAGCATCCAACTTATCAAATAAAGGCTCACCCAATCCAATAGGCACATTACGCGCCCGCACCTCAATCTTCGCCCCACAAGAATCCCCTGCCTTACGCAGTGAATCCATGTAAGCCTCTAACTCAGGAACGATATCGGTATTCGCGGCAAAGAAAGGATTGCTCTCAATCAGCGCCGCATCTTTAAATGGAATCTCAATCTCACCCAGCTGACTCATGTAGCCATAAAACTCAGTGCCATATTGTTCTTTCAACCACTTCTTCGCAATTGCTGCTGCAGCCACTACAGGCGCAGTCAATCTTGCTGAAGAGCGTCCACCGCCGCGAGGGTCTCGTAAACCATATTTGTAGTGATATGCGTAGTCCGCATGACCAGGTCTAAATGTTTGCAGGATGTTGCCGTAATCTTGGCTGCGTTGATCGGTATTTCGAATCAACAATCCAATTGGCGCGCCGGTAGTTTTGCCTTCATAAACGCCAGACAGAATTTCAACCTTGTCTGCCTCTTGACGTTGAGTCACATGACGCGAAGTTCCTGGTTTGCGACGATCCAAGTCAATCTGCAAATCAGCTTCAGATAAAGACATTCCCGGAGGGCAGCCATCAACAACAGCGCCGATTGCGGGACCATGGGATTCACCAAAAGTGGTGACAGTAAAGAGAAGGCCTAAAGTATTTCCTGACATATCGACATTATGTCATTTGTCAGGGCTATCAGGCTAGGCAGCTTAGGGGGATGCCTTTTCGGCCTCTTCTGGCCAGTCACGGATATAAGCCTTGAGCATAGTGTTCTCAAAGTCTTGGGCCTCAACTACCGATTTAGCTACGTCGTAGAAAGAAATCACGCCCATCAGCATCTTTTGATCAATAACCGGCAGATAACGGGCATGGTCAACCAACATCATGCGACGCACTTCATCAATCTCTGTTTCCATATTGCAGGTAAGCGGCTTGGCATTCATCACGCTTTGCACTTTGAGATCGTCCAATTTACCGTGATGTTTAGCCAATGCGGCAATGACTTCGCGGAATGTCAGGATGCCCACGAGCTTGTCGTATTCCATCACGACCAAAGAGCCGATGTCGTGTTCACTCATCACCAAGACGGCGGTTTGCAAAGCAGTATCTGGCGCCACTGTAAATAGCGTGCTGCCCTTAACGCGCAATATGTCACAAACTTTCATGTGGTCTCCAGCAATGAGTTCTCATTTAAACAATATATTCTTATGCCCCCAAGGAATCAAGGGTCTAGTGAGGGATTTCAGTAACGAATAACCCTAACCACCCCACTCCGAATACTAGGGAGGTTGGCAACCAGGACTGCGCCAGCCAAGGTAATCCACCATGTCAGGTAAATCCAAATGAGTGCCAATGGGAAGATGGCAAAGGCACCATAGACCGTTTTGTAAAAGGCTACATTCGTTAAAAACAGGCCAAAGCCGAATTTCATTAATTCAAAAGTCAGCGCTGCGAATAAAGCGCCACTGAGAGCATCACGCCATTGAATTTGAGCATACGGAAGAATTTTGTAGGCCACCGAGAAAACTGACATTGCCAGCAGCACCGGCACCACCGTTGCAATAAATCCCAAGCCAAAACTCAAGGCCTCCGTCCAACCTTCAGCAGCACTAAATAAAAGACCGCTCAAGTAGGTTCCGACACCCAGCAAGATAGGGCCCAATATGGTTGCTGCAGAGTAGATCGCGATCTTCTTCAAAATGGGTCTGCTCTGAGTGACGCGAAAGATCTGATTAAAAGCGCTCTCAATGACTGCCATTGTCATGATGGTCGTAATCACCAGCCCAAGCAAACCAATTAAGGTGAGGCCTTTAGCCTGCGCTGAAAATTGATCCAAGTAGTTAAAGACCTGCTGGTTTAGCCCGCCAGGCATATAGGTATCAAGCAACCAGGCCTGAAAGGCGTATTTAATCCTGACTACACTGGGTAGATAGCCAATCAGAATGGAAGCCACCGTTAACATCGGAACCAAGGAAAGTGTCGTTGTAAAGGCCAAACTAGCTGCAACCTGCTTCAGATTTTGGCCACGATTGCGCTCCCATATCTCTTTTCCAAGAGAGAGCCATAATTGAGGATTCTGAATGAAGCGCATCGCCCATATCATAAGAGATAAGAGAACAATATGAGCCAATCTGACATTTTAGTTTTGTACTACTCACGCTACGGAGCCACTCGAGACTTGGCACGCCTGATTGCCGAGGGTATTGAAAGTGTTCCGGGCGTTAACGCGAGACTTCGCACCGTCCCAGCCATCTCTACCGTTTGCGAATCTACTGAGGCTGCTGTTCCAGCTGATGGTGCTCCTTATGTTGAGTACTCCGATTTAAAAGAATGTATTGGCTTAGCGCTTGGATCCCCTACTCGCTTTGGCAATATGGCCGCCCCGATGAAATACTTTTGGGATGGCAGCTCTTCTGAGTGGATGAACGGCGCTCTCGTTGGTAAGCCTGCTTGCGTCTTTACCAGCACAGGTAGCCTTCATGGCGGACAAGAAAGTACCTTGCTCACCATGATGATTCCCCTGCTTCACCACGGGATGATGATCATGGGTATTCCGTATAGCGAGCCCGATCTGATGAGCACATCAACCGGCGGCAGTCCCTACGGCGTAACTCACCTTGCACATGCTGACGGCAGAGCACCCATTAGTGCCGAAGAGCAACGTTTAGCCATCGCTCAAGGCAAGCGCCTGGCACTGACAGCTCTCAAACTTATTTAAAGGCAATTCATGTTCAAAAGCTGGCTCTCCAAAAATCCATATCAGCTCATTGCTACCGCAGCTTTTGTTGACCTATTCATTCTCTGCATAGCCTGGGAATGGTTTATCTCCCCACTCAGACCTGGTGGCTCCTGGCTCATTCTGAAAGCCATCCCCCTGTTATTTGCCATTCCAGGGCTATGGAAAGGCAATGTCTACACTATGCAGTGGGCGTCGATGCTGATCTTGCTCTACATCACCGAGGGCTTGGTCCGGATTCTGGAAACGGGGGCTAATTTCTGGATGGCCGTCTTAGAAACCACCCTAGGAACGGTCGCCTTTGTTTGCCTACTGATCTACCTCAAACCCATCAAAGCACGTGCTAAAGCGGCAAAAAAAGAGCTGGCTGAGGCTGAAAAACAGGCTTAGAGGGCTAAAAATGGTCGATTTGACTGGTTTTTGTTAATTTCTTCAAAAATATTACTTATTCCTGTCATCTCAGCCACTTTTCCATGCGTTGTATGGTCATGGAGGTGGCAAATATGTCAACAAGACTCAAACGTTGGGCCCGTGCAATTCAACAGATCGACTTGTCCAAAAGGACACCTGAAGTCGCGATTGGCTATTTAGATAGCAAATACCGCGATATCGCCTGGCGTTATATCCGCATTTTGGGCTTTGAGCGCACTATCAGCTTTATGGCTAGTAATAACTTCCACCCGGAATAACTCTGCAGAGCCTTTAGCTTTCCAACCACCCCAGATGAGGTATTTATCTGGGGTTTTGTGTTTCTGGGGCCCTAAAAACCCAAAAGCCGAGCATTAGAAAAGCTAGGCCAGCGCATGAGCCTGAAAACAGAAATGCATAACTGGGGTTAAAGGATTCATAAAGCCATCCAAATATCAACGAGGCTGGGAGCAGCATCAATCCTGAGATGAGGTTAAACCAACCAAAGGCTGTACCAGCCATTCCCTTTGGAGCCAAGTCTGCCACCAGCGCCTTCTCAACACCTTCTGTCGCAGCCTTAAATAATCCATAGATTGCAAATAGCCCGCACAGCATCCACAAAGAAATGCCAGAAAAACTCATTGCGATATAGAAGAAGGCGAAAGCACTCCAAGCAATCAAAATGAAATTTTTACGACTAAATCGATCCGATAAGGATGAAAGTGGAGTTCCGAAAATAGTTGTTATCAGAGAGATGGCAGCCCAGAGCAATGGAATTTGCTCTTGGGGAACACCAAGCTCTCTGGCTCGCAATAAGAGAAACATGTCAGATGAGTTTGCTAGAGCAAAAATACCAGCAACCAAAATATAACGCTTAAATTGTGGAGGTAATCCTTGTAGAGACCAGGAGAATGGCTGGACTACAGCTTGCTCCCGCTGCGGCTCTTTAAGGCAAAGAGCTAAAGCCACCGCAATAACCCCAGGAATGATCGCCCACAGAAAGATATCTCTTAAGGGCACATGAATCGAAAGCAAAAATGCTGCCATTAAAGGTCCAAAGACAGCGCCCGCATTATCCATTGAACGATGCAGCCCAAATGTAATGCCACGTTGATTAGGTGCAACACTCTCCGCTAATAATGCATCTCGCGGGGAGCTTCTCAAGCCCTTACCAAGACGATCCGTAAATCGAATACATAAAACCCATGTCCAAGAATTTGCGATTGCAATTAAAGGCCTACCAATACCGGCCAAGAAATAACCGATCACAATCCAGGGCTTTGTCTTTTTAGTCCGATCAACAATGACGCCAGAAACTAACTTAAAGATGCTGGAGGTAGCTTCAGCAATCCCCTCTATCAAACCCAGCGCTTTTGGTCCAGCCATGAGTACGGTGGCAAGATATAAAGGCATTAAGGGATACAGCATCTCGCTGGCAGCGTCATTGACAAAACTAATTAGTCCAATGAGCCAGACTGCTCGAGGAAGAGAAAATAAAGTCTTGAACATATTGACTCAATTTAGCATCAAATTAAATATGCACTTGACTGTCACAATCGCTTGAAACTCGACCGAATAAAACGTAGCATCAAAGAGTAGGCGTAAGCCAATTACACAGATTTAATAATAAGCACCCTCTCCAAAGGAATACATCATGAGTCAAAAAAAATTAGTTAAGCAATTATTGAAAAAATTAGACAAGCTCGAAGCCGAAAGAGAGAAGTTGATCGATAAGTTAGCAAAAGCATTGGATAAGCTGGAGAAAAAAGCACCAGCAAAGAAAGCGCCAGCTAAAAAAGCTGCGGCGAAGAAGGTGCCCGCTAAAAAAGCTGTGGCCAAGAAAGCGCCAGCAAAGAAAGTGGTAGCCAAAAAAGCTCCCGCTAAAAAGGCGCCTGCAAAGAAGGTTGTGGCGAAAAAAGTAGCTCCTGCTAAAACCGCTTAATAGTCAATTTCCTAGCAAAGGCTGCCCGTGAGTAAATCCTTAATATCAGAACATACTTACGAGGCAGACTTACGACTTCTTCAAATTGAATTAGTCAAACTCCAGCGCCACATCATTCAAAAAGGTAAGCGCCTCTTAGTTATTTTTGAGGGACGCGATACTGCCGGCAAGGATGGAAGCATTAAAAGCATTACTGAAAATTTAAGCCCCCGAGATACCAAGGTTGTTGCTCTAGCAGCACCCTCCTCTGTTGAGGAGCATGAATGGTACTTTCAACGATACATTGCACAGCTACCCTCGGCCGGTGAAACCGTCCTCTTTAATCGAAGTTGGTATAACCGTGCCGGCGTTGAAAAAGTAATGGGATTTTGCACTGATGAGCAATACAAATTATTCATGGCAACAGTGAATGATTTTGAATCCTTGCTCGTAAGAGCTGATATTCAAATCGTCAAGTACTACCTAGATATATCTAAGGAAGAGCAAGCCAAAAGACTCAAAGATCGAGCAAAAGATCCGCTGAAGCAGTGGAAGATTAGCCCTATAGATCAGAAAGCTCAAAAGATGTGGGGCGCTTACTCAGATGCTCGAGACAAAATGCTCAAGCAAACTAGCTCATCAGATGCACCTTGGACCGTCATTAATGCAAACGATAAAAAGCTTGCGCACCTCAATTTGATTGCGGATTTGTTATCAAAATTTTCTTATCCAGAGAAAGACAAGAAAATTCTCAAGATTGATCCAAACATTGTTTTAACTTGGCCGGTGGGATCCAAAAAACTTCCCAAGCTGTTCAAGTGACCCAATCAAATAAAGAATAGCTCCGTTTCAGCAAGAAGCTCTTGCGGCAGTTCCTCAGGAATGTAGTGACCAGACGGAACACTTTTTCCAGAAACAGTCTTCGCCACCCTCTTCCAATCCTCAATGGGCGAGAAACATTTAGCAACTAAACCATGCTCGCCCCAGAGAACCCTCAGAGGCATCGCCAGCATTTTGCCGGCATCTCTATCGGCTCGATCATGAATTAAATCAATTGTGGCTGCAGCACGATAGTCCTCGCACATGGCATGCATGGACTCTGGATTGCTTGCACCCGCTAGATACTCCGCCCAAGATTGCGCATCAAAAATTCCGGTACCAGCATGTCTACCCATGTGATTTCTGAGCCAGAACTCGGGATTGGCACCAATAAGCGTTTCTGGAATTGGATGAGGCTGGATTAAGAAAAACCAATGCCAATAGCCTTTGGCAAATTCCATGCTCGTGTTCTCATACATCGTCAGTGTCGGAGAAATATCGAGCACCATCAAACGCTCCACGCTTTCAGGGAAATCTATCGCTAAGCGATGCGATACCCGACCGCCACGGTCATGGCCTAATACGGAAAACTTGTTATGCCCAAGTGATTGCATCACTGCATGCTGATCGGCAGCCATGGCTCTTTTTGAATAAGTCGAATGATCAGGTGCGCCTACTGGCTTTGATGAAGCACCATAACCCCGAAGATCCGTTACAACTACTGAAAATCGTTTTGCTAGTTCAGGTGCAATATGTCTCCATATAGCCTTAGTTTGAGGGAAGCCATGTAGCAATAGCAATGCAGGCCCAGAGCCGGCAGTCTGGCAAGCAATATCAATGGGGCCATCCGCCGAGGGCACAGTAATGATGGAATCTTTAAAACCTTCAATTACATACGACATGATCTGCTCCAATAAAAAGAGCCCCTTTCGAGGCCCTTTCATTCTATCAATCTATTGGCAATTACCTTGCAGCCATAGCTTGAATTTCAGCAACAGTCACATAGCCCTTACCCTGCGTATCAATCATGCTGAAATGATCATAGATCCGAGGCATACAACCCTTTGCCTCTTCGAGAGTGAGCTTGCCATCACGATTGGTATCGCATTTAGCAAAGCGCTCTTGAATTTCTTTATTACGTGAGGCGTCATCAGCATGTGCAGGAACTGCTGCAAACACAAACGCGGCTGCGCCAATCAGACCTAAGTATGTAGTGAGAGTTCGCATATTTATTTACTAGCAGTTGCTCTTGGATCAGCAGAAGTTTCCATAGCTACCTTAACTACCTTCTTAGCCATTGCAACAAAGGATTCAACTGAACCACCACCGGTACGGAATGATTCACCCTGAATAGTTACCAAGCCTTCACCAATTACTTCTTTGGTTTGACTGTCGGTAATCTTGCTCTCTACCAACATCGCTGGAGTTTTGGAATTTACGCCACCAGCATAAGCAGCCGCGTTCATTGCCAAACCAATCGGCGTGAAATTCCATGGCTGCAAGCTGTCTGTTGAACTTTCTGCACCGGTAATACCTACAGAGATACGAGCTACGCCAGGGCCTGGTTGATTTACGATCTTAATGTTTCCACGGCCGTTCACCGCATTCACCATTGAATCCTGTAATGCGATCTGCGCCTGACTAATCGCCTCTGGAGAAATCTCCTTAGTAGCGTTCTGATTTAAATAAATTGGATCCAAAATCACTGCGGTGTATGAGCCTGGATTAACGCCACCCTTACGATATCTCCAGATGCGAGTATCTGCTTCAGAAGTAGCCATAGGCACAAGCACGGAGTAATTTGGCAAGAAACCTGACTTTGGCATTGGCTGACTGGCCAATTTAGGAGTGTTACTACAAGCAGCCAATAAAGTAGCTACAGAAATAGCTGCAACTAAGGTTCCTAATTTATTCATTTTTTAGATCCAGTGAGTGATTTGATTGGCATTAGCCCTTGAGCTAGTTTTATCAGATCATACGCTCATTGCAGAGCGCAAATAAATCCAGCCTATGGGGCTGGGCAAGGCATCAAACTACCTGATTTTTGGTGAAGCTGTGGCTTGCACTCAACTGGTGCAGTAGCTGCTTTTGGGCTTGGCGTAACGGCAGCTGAAGATGATTGCGTCGCTGCAGCTGGAGTTGCCTTAGGCGTACTCACGTTTAAGGCGGGAATGGATTTATAAAATTGCTTATCAGTCCCAGGGCAAGGCATTAAAGCGCCAGTCTTAGCATTCATGATTGGCTTGCATTCAGGGTCTGCCTGAAGTCTTGCCTCGAGCTTATCAACGGTACAGGCGCTTAACAGAGCGAGTACAAAAAAGAGAGTAGCAATGCGAATAGGGATGATGATTTTCATGGAAATCATTCTAGGCTAAACAGCACTACATGAATAGTGGCAATATATGGAATCGATTCAATATGACAACAACACAGGAGATCAAGATGAGTAAAGAAGCATTTGAAAAAGGCCTGAAAACTCGCCGAGAGGTACTAGGATCCGAGTACGTGGATAACTCCATCAAGAATGCGGGCGAATTTAATATGCCCATGCAAGAGTTGGTTACTGAGTTTGCTTGGAATGCAATCTGGAATAGACCCGGCTTAGATCGCCGCTCCAGGAGCATGATTAACTTGGCGATGCTGACGGCACTCAACCGCCCTCATGAACTCAAGTTGCACCTAAAAGGCGCGATTAATAATGGTCTTACGAAAGACGAGATTCGTGAAATCCTAATGCAGACGGCAATCTACTGTGGCGTACCGGCTGCGATTGATAGCTTTAGATGCGCCAAGGAAGTCTTTGCGGAAATGGGAATTTAAAGCGGGGAGCTTGTGGGCTGGGTAGAACAGGAGAGTTTGGCCTGCCCAGCACGATTCGAACGTGCGACCTACGCCTTAGAAGGGCGTTGCGGACCCAAAGGGTCATAGGGAAAAGCCAAGATAAAACAATGAGTTGGGAGGAAGCGCCACATTCTTAGAAACCTTTTGGTCAAATTTTGGTCAACGAGGTCAATTGTGGCATCCATACAGAAACGTGGCGACACCTTTAGAGTGCGCATCATACGCAAGGGTTACTCCACCCTATCGCAAACCTTTAAAACCCGTCTTGAAGCCATTAAGTGGGCAAGAAAGATCGAGACAGACATCGATCAAGGGGTTATAAAACCCAACAAGACGCTGACCAACCGCATGCTAGATCAGGATTTAACCTTTGGCGAAGCGGCAGCGCACTACATCAAGAATCACTCTATTCATAAGCGCAACTGCAAAACAGAGAGCGGCACGATTAGAACGCTGATTGGGCACTGGGGCAGTGAAAACATCCAAAGTATCGATAAAACCAAAGTCTTTGCCCTACGAGATGACCTACTTTCCAGGGGGCGGTCTGGCGACACCGTAAACCACTACTACAACGCCATCTCCAAGATTTATCAAATGCTACAAACGGAATGGTCAATCGCTGTTGATAACCCGATAAAGGGGGTTAAGAGGCTACCAGCAAACCCGAGCAGAACAAAACGCATCAATGGGGCAGCAGAAACTGCCCTACTTTCTGCATGCGAACAATCCAAATCAAAACTACTAAAGCCTATTGTGGAATTTGCCCTAGAAACTGGGATGCGCAGAGGTGAGCTTATGGGCTTAAGGTGGTTGGATATCGACCTACCAAGCCGAAGGGCCTTTTTACACATTACGAAAAACGGTGACCCTAGACAAGTGCCTCTTACCCTAAAGGCAGTTCAAATACTAAATGGGGTAATGCATGAGGACCCCGAATATGTTTTTCCATTGAAGCTGGATGCGCTGCGTAGATATTTTGAAAAAGCTGTCAAAACCGCAAAAGCTAACTGGGCATTAAATGGGGTTAATCCGTTTGAAGACTGCCGCTACCATGATCTGCGTCACGAAGCGCTGAGCCGCCTCTCGGATGCTGGATTGAATGTTATCGAACTTAGCCATATCAGCGGACATAAGACACTTAGTCAGTTGGCACGCTACACACACCCGAGCCATCAGGCAATTTTTGCCAAGCTAGACAAGATAAACACATAGCTCTGTTGCCGAAAAACACCAACCTTCTCCATAACGTGTTGTGGAGAAGGAACTCTTGAATATTCAATGCTGAACGGTTAAGATCAAATCAGCGCCAAACTGAATTCGCAACTCAGACACCGGAAGCTCTGTTAAGTCCCTATCGTCATGACGTAAAACTGACGCCCCCAACAGACTCCAATAATTCACCAGGTGATTTACCAAAAACGGATCAGCGTCCGTTGCCTAAAACGTCTGCAAACAAATTCCACCAATTAACTATCCTAATTAAGGAAAGAATCATGCACGTTTACTGCGTCTATAAATCCGTCTCGCCTTTGGGGTCACCCAGAGTACTAGTATTGGCAATTAATGCACTTCAATCTTTCTCGCTGTACGACCGATACAGCTTTATATGGGGTGCAAACACTAAGATTCAAAAAATACCAAAACATCAATGGTTCGAGAATCGCGAAGCTGCAGCGTCAATGCTACTGAGGGTCGCACGCTTAATTCAACTTGTTGATGCAACCGGACTAGAACCCCTGACAGTGGTTGAAGCGCCAGTCCAGCACAACAAAATTCGAAAACTTGAAACGACTAGTGATCACATAACTTGGTGGGAAACCAAAAACGGGTCACCCATCGTTTTCGTAGAGCCAAATCATGGGCGCCCAGAAATTGAAGTCGAAATTCAAACAAGAGAGCTAGCGGGATTCACACTAAACGACGGTATTGGGATTTACGGAGGCTGCGCTAATGGCTTGTCTGTAATTATCGGTAGCAATAACTCAGGCGAACTCCTGGAACTTCGTCAACAGATTGGCGCCTTAACAGCAATCAAATCCCAAGACGATATAACGATCGAAGAAATGACATTCCTAGAAGTTTTGTGTCAAACAAGGCAACTGGAGGGCAACAAAAATGCAATCCATATTTAAATCAAATCTAGAGTCAAAAAAATCTTATGCAGTCTTTAATAATATTAAAACTGTTAAGGCCCATACTCTAGAAAAAAGCACGTCCGACCTTCTTTCATACCTAAGCACTCCGGTAGTATCTGAAACAAAAGATGTAAATCTATTCGGGCCCTATCGGTTTGGTAACGAAAAGACTCGGGCAAATCGAAATATCGAGGCGGTTTCAGCACTCGTATTTGACATTGATGATGCTCAAGGGAAGTCATTTGAAGAAATTATTGATTTAGTTAAGGCCTTTTCGGGCGTGATACACACAACATGGTCACACACTGCCACCGAACCAAGATATCGAGTTTGCTTGGCACTAACTGATGAAGTTGAGGCAGATAACTACTCTGCAGTTAGAGAAAATTTTCTTGAATTCAACTCAGGATTACGCGAAATCATTGACCCAGCATGCTCGGATATCTCTAGGGCGTATTACGTATTTAGCTATCCACCAAAAAATGCAGTATTTGCAAAATGTTGTGCGCTACTAGGCTCGCCGATAAACCCCAGACACTACAGAACGCCAACCTATACAAACTATAAGGAACTGCAGCCTCATGCACAACCCAGAGTTTTATCGGCCCTCCTAGGAGGCGGCTTTACAGAAGGATCAAGAAATACAAATTTGGCGGCACTTGTGGGTGGATGTATTGGTAGAGGCGAAACAAGACAGGAAACGCTTAAAACAGCAATCGAATGGAATCAGACTCTTGAGCCACCACTCCCCTATGCAGAAGTTATGCGTACTCATGACAGCATCTGGAAAACACACTTGCAAAATCACCCGGAGGTGATTAACAAACAAACCAAACCAAAAACACTCTATAAGTTAATACCTGCAGGAACCTTATTAAGCACTCAACCCCCGGCTCGTGAATGGGTAATACAGGATTTCTTGCCTTCAAAGATAGTAAGTGCCGTAATAGCTGCCGGCGGAACGGGAAAGTCATTTCTAGCTATGCATATAGCGATAAGCGTTGCATCAGGAACAAGTCTTTTGGGGAGGTTTACTGTCAAAGCACCAGCAAGGGTGGTTTTCATTAGCGGTGAGGATGACGCAACGGAACTACAAAGGCGTCTACATAAAGCGGCAAAGGGGCTTTCAGCTCAGGCACGAATAAATATTAATGAAAATCTCCATTTCATAGATTTAGCCGATTCGGTAGAGCTATTTACCGAAAAAAATATAAAGGGCGAAGTATCTGAAACAGAAGTGCCAAGTAGACTCTGCGAACAAATACAGAGCATTATTGGAGATCAAATTGGTCTAGTAATTATTGATCCAATAGCCCGCTTTAGAGGTGGCGAAGAGAACCTGGCAGTAGATACCACGAGGTTCGTGCAATCCCTGCAAACAATTAGAGATCGACTTAATACATGCGTTTTAACCCTTCATCACGTAAATAAAATTGCCGGGCAGGCTGGTAGCCAAAACAATTCTCGTGGATCGAGCGCATTTATTGATGGCGTTCGACTTGTATATCAACTGAACTCTTTAAATGAGGCTAGCTCAAAAAACTACGGTGACCCCAAAACACTTCCCCCGCTTCTATCCTTACAGTCAGTTAAGTCAAACTATGGCAAACCAATTGACCCTATTCTATTAGCTAGGCGTGATGACGGCTCCCTTGAGTTATTTGACGTAATAGCAAAAGACCATCAACAATCCGATCTACTTAAGGAGATCGAGCTCTGCGCATTATCAAAGACGCAATTTAAAGAGATTTATGGTGGGGTTAAAAAGAAGTTCGGCCTAGCGGAGAAAGCACTACTGGAAAAGCTCGAACTGCTAAACCGGGAGGGCTTCATCACAATACCCAATCGTGGCGTGATGACCGTAACCGAGAGCGGCAAGAAACTAGCAAACTCATAAAGGCAGCAGGCAAATGAACGGGCAACAAATTGGGCGAAGAAGCTTACCCCACCTAGCAACTAAGTTATACGGGCAGGTACAAGCGTGCCTGTTGCCCGTTCTAAGTGATTGATTTTATTGGGTCTCATCCGAGCAGGCGCCTATATATATAAGCACCCATTGGGGGTGCATTTATGAATTGAGAATCTCGACTATGACTAATATGAATATAGAAAAAACCACTACAACTGCACGGCTCCAACAACGTTCAAAAAAATGTCAAATCAGGAATCCCGAACCCTTCTTGGTGACGGCAGGAGGTAAGATTAAATGCCGTAGATGTGTTGGCGTCAGCTCGCGAACAAAAAAACAGTGTGGTCATGTCGCACTAAAGACGAGCAAGGTATCACGCTGCAAATTCCATTCAGGTTGTGCTACTGGACCACGAACAAAAGAAGGAATTGAGGCAATTCGCAAGGCCAATACAACATTTGGGAACTTCACAAAAGAAGCGATAGCTGAAAGAAGAAAGAAGTTTGCGGAACTAAATGAACTGGCAGTTACCCTAGGAATTAATTTTAGAAGAAAATCAAAACCACTTTAATCAGCAGGATATGACCGCCCCCCCATTGACTCATAGCGGTCTTTGGTGGAGTCTACCCCCGCCTTAATTTCACCCACCAGCACATAAGTGGCGACTATTAACCCAAGATGAAGAGTTAATCTCCGTTAAGGAGCATGAATATCAATAACCACTCATCTTCCAAACTCGAAATAGCCCCATAATCAAGCCAAGCAATTGCCATTAAAGGATTTGCAATATGAATACTCGCCTCATTTACTGCACC
Organism: Polynucleobacter sp. 31A-FELB; assembly: GCF_018882405.1. Classification (GTDB taxonomy): domain Bacteria; phylum Pseudomonadota; class Gammaproteobacteria; order Burkholderiales; family Burkholderiaceae; genus Polynucleobacter. The sequence continues at coordinate 179,454 of NZ_JACVOO010000001.1, forward strand.
CTTATTCTCCTAGCTTTCTTTGCTAGACCATCACTTGCAAATTGCATTGGATATTCTGGTCCTGGGGGCCCCTGCTACTCTGGGCCAGGAGGCGGTTTATATACCGGACCAGGGGGTGGCGCTTATACCGGACCAGGGGGTGGCGCTTATACCGGACCAGGAGGCGGTTTATATACCGGGCCGGGTGGAGGAGCTTATACAGGGCCGGGGGGTGGCCTATACACTGGGCCAGGGGGTGGCGCTTATACCGGGCCGGGTGGAGGAGCTTATACAGGGCCTGGCGGCGGTGCATATACGGGACCAGGGGGTGGATGCTATACCGGCCCTGGGGGTGGCGGCACCGATCAATGGAATAGACCCAATCCAAACTGCAAATAAAAAATAAGATTTCTATTTTTATAACGAATAGAATATTTAATTATGGATAAGAAATCATTAATTACCTCGCTAATTACACTTAGCGCATTTGCCCTTGCTGGCTGTATGAGTGCCGCTGTAAACCGAACATTTCAGAAGCCCGAAGAAGTAGCGGCGAATGACAGGGCTGAGTGGGTCCCAATTACAAAAAATCAATACGGAACCGTTTATTTCGATCCATACCAACTTACTTTCTTAAGTAAAAATACTTTTAGAGCGCCCGCAAAGGTTCCTATATCGGCAACTGCATCTGGTAATTGGGTGTATGAACTTAATTGTGATAACACTTCGGGAAAGGTAATTGGCACCCTAGGCGGTACCCCCACTCCGCAAAATATGGACTTTCCTCCTGGATCAGTAGGCTACATAGCAAAAGAAAAGATTTGCGGAAAGACTTTTTATAACAAACCATACGGTTTTATATCTGCAGACTCCAGTCAAAATGAGTTTTACTATTCAAAGAATGAGGTCGCAAGAAACTCAAGAATTGCAAATATTTATCGTTTTGACATTCTTACGCTCGGTCAAAGTGGCAATAGCTGGTCAACAGGGCAAATTGAAATAAATTGCAAAGACAGTATTTCAAGACCCGTTGATACAGTTCAGTGGCAGCGACCACCTAAAAGGTCGCCTGCAAATGTTTTGCTCTATCAGTTCTGCCCTAAATCAAGCCAGATTACAAAGACATATATTCCCGGCGAAGTTCAAAGCGCACAAACATCGAAAGATTCTAGCCTAGCTGATTATTTAACGAAATTAAATAACTCCTCCAAGCCCGATAGAGCACCGGAACATAAACCACCTACTGCCAAATCAGCCGAACCATCCGGCCTGCCTTCTGGTGCCAAAAATGATTTCGATTGGCAGAAACTATACAAAAACTAAGACCCACTTCACTCATATGCGCATACTCAACAAACTACTCTTAGCATCATTGTTAGCTTTATCACTGACAGCTAACTCACAAAATCTCAGTCAGATGACCTTGGTGTCATCCACATATTCATCTGGGGATACATATGAGATTGACCCCTCATCCATCCAACTATTGCCTGATGGCTCAAGGTCTGCCTGGTTTAGATTCAAGAGAGGGTACAAAGAAACGCCAAGACCCATATTTGACGACTTTGATTCAAGACTTCAAAAGCAAGCCTACAACTGCACCAATGGTTCTTTTGTCATATACGAAGTAAGAACGCTGGATAAATCCGGAAATGTCATTAAATTTGACTTTGCATTCCAGCCAGATGACCCACGCCTAAGCCCTATAACGATTGGAAAAGGCAGTGTTGGCGAACTAAATATGAGATTTGTTTGTGATTACAAAATTGGTGGATCCTCAGGAAGCTCCAGCACAGCAGTAAATAGCACGCTGTTAGCTAAATATCCACCCAACACTGAGTGGGCCAGCCTAGGTCCCGATGTTTCCAACTCATACACGGTTTACCTCTTAAAGGAATCCGTAATAAAAAAGGGTAATTTTGTTGGTTACATTTCTAAAATTGAATATGCGCCCCCTATTCAATCCGAGGGTAAGACCATAAAAACTACCATAACTGAAAATGTTTACGACTGCAGAATCTCCAAGTATCAAATGCTTAAATCAGAATCTCTATCCCCTCAAGGAACTGTTGCACTTGAGTCAAAAATCGATCCCGAATTCGCCCCCTGGGGAAATGCTCCTAAAGGAAGCTTTTTTGAAAGGATTGGAAGCGTTTACTGTAAAAAATAGAGGGTTATTGCATTCAACTTCAGCGCTTGCAGGCCTTTGTACCAATGGAATTCTGCCCCAGAAATTTTCCGGTTGAATTCTCGACATATCTATCCTGAATCTCAAACATTTCGAGGAGTGGTTTTAATTCTTTATTTGAACACCACTCCTTGATTCGATTGGGCAAAAGACTCGTTATTTGCTGCTGACCTATCGATGATGTATCACCTAAAACACCATAAGTGTAGACAAAGGTTGGCACCCCAGAATTCAAATAACATGTTGCAGACTTGAATATTGTTATTTTGTCCAACTGTTTTCCGGGCGTCTTATTCATCTCATCTGCAGCTCGAGTACATATCGACATACGCTCGGATGCGCTCATCTCTGGCTTTTGCTGAACCTCTGATTGAGATTGGAGCTGCCCTCCTACCCAAACCCCCTTTACGGCTACCGAACCATCAGGCTTGTAAAGCGTGCCCTGTCCGTCCATAAGGTCATTGCGATACCCTCCGACATACTTACCCCCCTTCAATAATGTTTGGGTGCCGTTGCCATGTTTCAATCCATCTTTAAATGATCCGACATAGCTAGTGCCATCAGCCCAAATAAATGAACCCGAGCCATTTGGAGCATTGTTTTTAAATTGCCCAATATATTTATCACCATTTGGCCATGAATAAGTCCCGTCGCCGCTTCGCTTTCCATCAACAAAGGTTCCGATATATTTTTGACCTGCCCACTTAGAATCAGCATCAAATGATTGGGTACCAAGGCAATTGGTCCACAAAGAAGTATTTGCCCCAATGCAGTTCGGAATACTTTGAGGCTGAACAGCAGGCTGCTGCACTGGGTGGGATGAGGTGCCTTCATTCGAGGCGCTTATAGAGCCGGGAACTACAGTTGGCTTAACAAGGCTTTGATCATGTGTTGTTGAATTTAAAGCTACATATCCTACAGAGATAACCGCAAGCATGGCAATTCCAATTAGCATCGGTTTAAAAGTGCTGCTTGGGGTAGCCTTAATTTTCGATGGGGTATTAGGGATTTGTTTGAGTGGTGAATCCGCAGTCTGAACCTGCTTTATAGGTTCCGCTGGAATTGGGGCCGAAATAATTACCGTCTTTTGAGCTGGAATTTCCATTTGCTTAATTTCGGGAGCTCGAATACCAAGTTGACTGCGCCACTGCTGGACTGACTGCGGGCGCTGATTTGGACGAACCCCCATCGCCATATCAATGGCTCTTAATAACCTTCCATCGAAGCTAGGGAGAGGCTTAGCTGTCAAAGGCTCAAGAGTGTCCTCCAAAATTCTGTCGGGTGCATCTTGAGGTTTTTCGCCGGTAATGGCGCGATACAGCGTTGCACCAAGACCATAAATATCAGTCCAAGGCCCCTGCTTTCCGTGAGTAGAGTACTGCTCAAAAGCAGCATATCCAGGAGTAGCCAAACTTGTTACGCTCTTACTATGACTGACGACCTCCTGCCTTGCCGCTCCAAAATCCAAAAGAACTGGGCTACCGTCAGATCTGATAAAAATATTTGCCGGCTTGATATCCCTATGAAGAAAATTTGCGTTATGAACCCTCTCCAAGCCATCAAGTATGGGAATAAGCAATCTATTCAACTGATCCGAATTAAGTGGCCCCTTATTTTTAATTAACTCATCCAAAGGAACACCATCACAGTAATCCATTACAAGGTAGGCCGTTCCATTCGATTCAAAAAAGCGTCTGACCGCAACAATATTGGGGTGGTCAAACAGCGCTAGTACACGAGCCTCGTCTAAAAAACGCTTTAAACCCCAAGAGAAAGTTTCCCTATCCTCCTTATTACCTGCAGCGCGGACTATCAAAGTCCCCTCTCGCACAGCAAACTCACGTGGAAAGTACTCTTTTATGGCGACCCGCCTATTAAGCATCGTATCTGTTGCTAAATAAGTTATACCAAAACCACCATGACCCAATACTCCGTCAATACGGTAGTCAGAAACTACATAACCAATGGGAAGCGCCCTAAGATCATCTGACATTGATTAATCCCTACCTATAGTAAAAATAATGCCCCCAATGGTCAGAGTCCCTCTAGAAGGCAACAATGATTTCCCTTGGGATGAAAGTAATTTTCCAGAAATAGAAATGCCATTAGTCGAACCGAGATCTTCAATCCAAATTTCTTGATCGAGCCTAAATAAACGTGCGTGATTTCTGGAAATTGAGGCATCCCCAATGTGGATGTCTGCTGTTTTTGAATCGCGGCCAATGATAATCCCCCGCTCCAATAACCTTGGGTCATCAAAATCAAAACTAATACGAATCACCCTTCCATCCGAATCAAAGCCAGCCATGACCCACTTTTGACGCTTTCGACCGCTTGACTCAGCAGTAACAACAACGCTGCTATCAATTGGATTCTCTAAGTCAATCTGATCAAAGGCAAAATCATTATTCGGTACACCCTTTAAAACTAAAGTATTCACAATCTGATCATGTAACGCCTGCTTCTTGTCCGTAAAAGCGGTCATGATGTAACCAATTCCCAGAAGCAATCCAGACAGGATCCTGGCCAAATTTCTAGCTGCCGCCCTGCCAATAGTTATACGAGATCCACTTAAGTCCGTAACTCGAATTTTTAACAAACGCTTCCCAGGGGTAGCCTGCCATTTACTTGATTCAAAAAGGGTAAAGTAAATCCACATGGTGCATATTGAAAGCAACGAAGCAAGTCCGCCAGTTTCATCTTTGATACTAAAGACCAAAAAAACTAACGTCAAACATACAATCGCAAACACATAGTCGATTACATATGCTGCCGCTCGAAGCCAAAATCCAGCATAAATCATTCGGAAACCTCATCAACTTTTAGACCCACTTTTCCAAATGAAATATGATGACCAAACTTTAATTGGGTTGAGCCAGAAATTGGCCTTCCATCGATTAAGGTGCCATTTTTTGAATTAAGGTCAGTAACAAACAATTTACCGGATTCCAGATGAAACTTTGCGTGCTGTCTGGATACAGTTGGATCAATAATTACCAATTGAGAATGATTGGAATCACGACCCACAATTAACCCTGATGGCGTAATTGCGCGAGGACTTAGTTCGACCCTTAATTTATTGCCAAGCGAGTCGCATCCATTCAATATCCAAGATGAGCCCCTGGTAACGTTAGGTAAAGGCGATCGAATACTCTTACTGGATCTTTTAAGAAATTGTGTATAGCTTTCAGTCACTAACTTTGGCTTCTTAAGAGCAATTACTATCGCTCCAATTGCAAGTAGCAAGGTCCCAATAATCAAGCCGGGGAAAAGCCATGTTTGAGGCCCGGACTTAATGACATCAGCCGAGCTTGACGCCCCTGGAATACACTCGCTATCTACAGCCGTAAATTTGACCCCCATTGAGGTGAGCTGAGATATTAGTTCAGAAATATGGGAGGCAAAATAGATTCCATCTGTCTGGCTAACAAAAAATCCATCCCTAGCGTTGCCGACCAAACGTCCAAGTGAAGTTTGAGTATTGACCCCAAGAACTCGGCCACATAGATCAATAAGAGGGCCACCACTATTCCCCTTGTTAATAGGGGCGCTGTGTTGCACTATATTTATCGGGTCGCCCTTTCTAAACCAAGGAGATTTGAAATTTCGCCCAATAATTCCCTGTGTTGCAGTGGACTCAAGATGATCGGGCTTCATAAATCTGTTTGCATCGCCAGGAAATCCAATTGAGATGACTTGACTACCCTTTGCTGGCAAGGCTATCGCAAGAGGTAGCGGTGGAGCCTTTAATGTGGGCGAGCTTAATAGAGCAAGATCAAGAGTCTCTGAGCTCCAAATAACCCTAGCTGGAAAGTTATTAACTTCTTTACCAGTTGATTTGGCAAAAAGATACACTTCTTTTGCGTCATCAATTACATGGTAGTTTGTTGCAACGATACCACCATCTCCGACAACAAACCCCGTTCCAAGACCAACAAGATCACCTTTACCGTCTGCCGTAATAATCATCACAGTACTTTTATCAGCCCTATCAATAGTACTTTCAGCATTCGCAAGACTGGAGAGAGCGAATGAAATAAAAAATACTTTAAACAGCTGCATTCTCATTGAGGCTTTGCCTCCCCTGAATCTGACTGTGGAATACTTTTGGGGGAGCTGTCAGCATCAGGGCTTGGGTTTACCACCGCTTCATTTGCAAGCTTCTTATTTACGACTGAAGGGGTCTTTTTAGATTTTTGAGCTGGCGACTCAATCACTTTAGTCTTTTCAGGCGGAGGCTTAACGGCCGGAGATTTATCAGCATCTTCTTGACCAGAAGGCTTAAGTCCATCCAATCCCTGTGGTTGCGGCTGTATCAAACCATCAGTCTCAGGCAACTTAACTGGTTTTGGAGCATTCACATCCGAGCTAGAAAATAATCTATTGATTGCCCCCTCATCATTCGTAATCCAGTAGTACGTTACAAATCCAGAAAACGCGAATAGCACTAAGCTGATTAAATATAAGATCACTTTTCTAAAGCCAAATCGCGATTGAATCATCGAGGATGGCATGGCTATTACCTGAACAGAGGTGTTATCTTGCCTGGGATGATTTTTTGCCTCAACGGCTGACAGTAATCGTTGGGCAATGGTCTCTGCCCCACCCCCAAGGTTTCTGCTAATAATCTGCTCAATTTCTTTCATGGCAAGGGTGAGCAGACCATCACTAGCCAGAATAACGACATCACCCTTAAATAGTGCTATTGGTGAATTTGGCGCATCAATTAGCGGCAATTCATCACCCATCACCGCCGAACGTAATGCGTGCCGATTTGGATGATTTTGTGCCTCATCCTTTGTAATCTTTCCCTGGCTCAATGACTCAGAAATTAAAGGCGCCATGGAATGATCAGCATTTAATCTTGATAACCTACCACCCCTGAACAGAAACAACGGGGAGTCCCCAACACTGATCCACTGCAAACCATTTTTATCAATATAAGCCCCAACAAGTGTGCAGCCCATTCCATCTAGGTCATTCTTTAAACGTATTGCTTTAGCTAGCTCACTGTTGGCCTGCTGTAAGGCGGCCCCTAGCTTTACAGGGGTTGATTCTGAGGGGTATTCATTAAATGTTCTATCAAAAGAATCAACTGCAGTTCTACTTGCTACCTCACCAGATGAGTGGCCGCCCATGCCATCAGATAAGACTGCAAGCAGGGCTGTAGAACCGTTTAGCAATCTAAAAAGCGAATAGTCCTCCTGATTAGCTCTTTGACCAACGATCTCCTTAGCAGAAAAATTCACATTTTTACGAAACATGACTGGACTTATACCCCGCATCTTTTTAAACATTAATTACCAATCAAAATCCTGGCCACAGAATGGTATAAAACAAAGCTTAGTGCTGCCTATGGAAATAATTTCTCTGCCCTTAAGCTCTTGCACTTGAAGTACGGGGGAGTCACCAACATAAGTTAAATTTATTCCGCCCCCATGCTGCACATAAAATTTTCTATTCTTTCCATCATATGTCAGCATTGCATGAGAGTTACGTGAAATCTCCTCATCACCAAAATCTAGCGGGACACGTTCTTTGGAGTCTCGCCCAATACTATTCATTCCATAGCCAAGGCTGGCAGATCTTCCACGACCAGGCCCATCCACAACAACCAGCCAACCGACTACTGGATCGCCAGAGAAACCATCCTTAGAATCAATGGAATCTGCACCGCTTGAGGAGGGCTTGAATATTTTCGTAAGAGGCTCATCGTTACTGCTTGATGATACGTGACCTCGATCTTGTGAAATAGCATTTGTATTCGCAAGCGTCTCATCCACACCTTGATTTGATTTTCTTGTAACAATGCGCGTTGTATCGTCATCTGACATAGCTTCTCCCACTATTAATTGTTAATAATAAAATGTAATCTAACTTCGCCCAACTCTACCAAATCCCCATTTGACAATTCGGTTTGGGTAATTTTGTTTTCATTTACAAATACACCATTAGTAGAGGCAAGATCGACAATATAAAATCCACCCTCTCTCCTCCTATGAATCTCAGCGTGATGAGAGGAGATGGAGTCATTCATTAAACGAATATCGTTATCTGCCCCTCTTCCAATACGACTTGCAGTTTTTGTAATTGAATATCTAGTTCCCTCCCCATTCATTTCATCTAGAAATGCGTATTCAATAGGGCTAGATTTATTTTTAAATCTTTTGATTCCAACAATTACCGCGGCTAGCATTGCAAGGGAAAGTAAAAAAATCCACCAAAAATGCATTAACCAGTCAAGTGATCTCCGCCAATAACTCCGGCCAACAGAAAAATCAGCTGTCGTAGAAACTATTATGGGATCAGGAGTGTCCGCATTCATCTCGAGAGAGATTGTCTGCACACCCCTAAACGGAGTTGAGTCAAAACTAATATCACCACCCTTTTCTACAAAAGAAAATGGGCGCTGAACTAAATCGGCAGGAAGCCGCTTATTAGAAACATTTACATAAAGCCCATATGTATCATCGGCAAGTTTTTTTAAAGTCTGCAAGCTTGGTAAGTCCGATTGTTTTTCAGCATATCCAAGGGATAAGATTGATACGTTCGCCTCCCTTGCGGCTTTCAGCACATCCTCACTTCTATACGCCTTGTCTTCATCCTTGCCATCAGAGAGAATAATTAAACCCTTACGCGAACCCTCGCTCTTTTTTAGGACATCAATTGCAGCAATTATGTTTTTATAAAACTCGGTGGCTTGACCGGTAGCCTTAATTGAACCCAATGCATTCAAGACAACCTCTTCGTTAGCGCTGATTGGGGCTAAGACCTCCATGTCGCTATCAAAAACCGCCAAACCAATCTCTTCATAAGGCTTCTTAGCAGACAACATTTCCGAAATATCACGAGCGTAAATTTTTTCTACAGTATTTCGTCTCGATGGGTCGCTAATATCGGCCAAAAAAAGGATGCTTGTTTTTTGGCCTTCAGATGGATAACTGGTCATGCCCTTTTCTGGAATTTGGACCGGCCTCCCATTCACCTTTAAAAAAATATCTTTTATTGCAATGGTTGGTGCGTATCTATAGTTGCACTTCATCAAGCCTTCGCTTGCATTTGCCTTGCAGTCAATGGAGGCATACCTCGAATCCAACCCTCCAGAATGAGAAATACCTGGAATCAAAAGAATTACTAAGGTTGCAATTGCTAGGAGTTTTTTTTGCATAAGAATGGTTTTATTTTTACGTTAGTTAGCAATTTTGCAAACTATTCCTGAATTTAAATCTTCGACAATTTTCTTTGTTGAGGCTGTCAAATCACTCCTTGAAGAAAGTTGAGATGAAGTTTGGCAAGCTTCCTTTTTCTTACCCAGACTCAGTGCGTATTCAGGATTCTCTATGTACTCCCTTGCCTGTCGAATTTGTCCTCCCGGGTATTGCTTATTAAGCATTAAAGACATCAACTCATTCGCCCGGTCTTTGTCGGTATAAGAGTTCAATTGGCGATTAATTAAATTTGAGTCGTAATAGAGGTCGTAAGCCAATTCTGCCGCCTCTAAGTTTCCTGAATTAATTGCAGTCTCATAACTCCTGATAGCTCTATTGATGCGCTGTGTAGAACTTAAGTCAAATATTTCTTTAGGAGCAGTTTCGCTTGTAAGGATTTTCCCTGCCGACAGACAGCCCTTCGCATCACCTTTTTTACATAAGCCTTCAAATACGAGAAACTCTTCCATAGTCCCAGCAGCTACTTTTGCAGAGCCAGGAGACTCATCTATCCGCTGAATAGTAGTTTTAATTTGAGGCTCAACAATTTCTACCCCTCCAAGTCCAGCTGCCGCGGGAAATAAACCAGCCGGTGAATTTGATTTGGAGTTTTGAGCATTTACAGAGAGACTTAAACCGTTTAGTGCCAAAAGGATTATGACTAATTTATGACTCATATTTAGGTTTGCGCTTAAAGCAATTCAAGTTAATAGTTAATTTTATAACCAATAGCCACGCACAAACCAAACTATCGGCTCTTTAATTGAGGTTTTACCTACAGCTAACCATGTGTTTCGATCTTTTAAGTGCAGGCACCGGCTAATCACACGTTTGATTGGGCATGAAACGCCGGTCCAAACGACCAATATTGGTAACAAGGGTGTTGCACCCCTACAAACCTTATAGATATTGATTTTGCGGAAGAGGTGGCAGTGAGAACCATAAAGGGCTCCGATTGGACGATTTGGGATATTGGAGCCCCCATGACTTAGATCAGCCTATCGGGCTTGATTGATTCAAATACGGATATATCTTAGTTGGATGCGGCTCTATCGCAGGCTGCCTTATGCCAAATAACCGCTTGATCAATTTCACATAAGACGGGGTGTGGTCAGGCCTAGACTTCTGCTTTGTGCCGACATATACAAATTGCTTAAAGGGCTTCACAGCCCCACAGCGAAAACATGTCCTTATGTCCCCATCAAGTACATATGCATCAACAGCTACGGTCAAACTTATAGAGGCATAGTTCGGCAGAATATGTTTCTGCTTGCAATCCGGGCACTGGTGGATATTGTAGGATGAAACTCTGGTCATACCATGAACAATACAAGGTTTACTAGCGGCTATAGCCCGTCAAATATTTGACAAGAAGTAGTAATTTTTAAAATATGGGTGCCAAACACTGATATGCATCGGTTTGGCCCGAACACCCAAATCAGATCGGTGGGTATCGGGTGGGGTTGAAATTGCGCCCCAGTATGAAGAAGCGGCGCGTCCTCTAGAACTCTACAGATATGAGAACTTGGTCAAATTCTGGTCAATCTAGCGGTCAAATTGACCAAAAAAGATGTATAAATATGACTGGTGGGTTTTTGAGAAGTGCCGCTTTATGCCTTCAATCCATTGATTTACTTGGTTTGGGCTTTGTTGTTTGGCCTGCCCAGCACGATTCGAACGTGCGACCTACGCCTTAGAAGGGCGTTGCTCTATCCAGCTGAGCTATAGGCAGTGTGTACTGGGACTGAAAACGTAAAACAAAGAGAAAGTGGTCGGAGTACAAGGATTCGAACCTTGGACCCCCTGCTCCCAAAGCAGGTGCGCTACCAGGCTGCGCTACACTCCGACGGAATCGATATTCTACACTGAGATGGCCTACAAGGGCAAATACTGTAAGATTTGGTGCATGAGCGCCTTATTTTTAAGCAAATTGAACAAGCAATTCCGGGGATGGATAGCCCTGAGCTTTTTGCTTGCCAGCTTAATAGGCACTCACTGGATTGGCTTTGCACATGGGATTGCCCACTCCGGAATACACCACCAAAACATCGAACTGAGTTGCGCAGATCAAGCCCCCACCCTTGGTCATAGCACTGCAAGTTGTCATCTATTAGACGCACTCACGCTTGCGGGCTTTATTGCCTCAACACCCAACTTATTTATTGGCAGCAACTTCTTTCATGAAGCACAACTGGCATCTAATCAATCCCCTCCAGCCCGAATTCATATTGGGCTATATCAATCCAGAGCTCCCCCTAGCTTCATTCTGTAAATCATCTGACTCGCCAAATTGAATTGTTTGGCCTCTAGATTTATTGCGCCAATGAATACGCTGTGCGCATTTGGAATGAAGGAAACATCATGCATCAAATCGATAAACCATTGGCTAAGCACAAGCTAATCCCTGTTTTAGTTTCAGGACTCATTAGCACTACTGCTTTTACACAATCTCAGCCCTCTTTAGAGATAACCGCAACTGGATCTCAAGAGGCAACGCAAAGTATTTTGACGCCGACTAAGATTTTGCAAGGTGATGAGCTGTTAAACAAGCTAGGCACAACATTGGGTGCAACACTGGCTAATGAGCTAGGTGTATCCGCAACAGGTTATGGCGCCGGATCATCTCGCCCAGTCATTCGTGGCCTTGAAGGCTCTCGTGTTCAGATTTTACAAAATGGTCTGTCAGTTGGCGATGTTTCTAACATCTCTCAGGATCATGCTGTTGGAAACAACATGCAAAATACCCATCAAGTAGAGATTTTGCGTGGTGCGGCCGCCCTACTCTATGGGTCTGGCTCAAGCGGTGGTCTCGTTAACGTAGTCAATGATCGCATCCTCACCAACTTACCGGATAGACCCACGGGTGCAGTCAATACCAGCTACGAAACAGTGAACAATGGCAGAGCGGGTTCGGTTGAGGTGGATGGCGCCTTTGGATCTGTCGCGGTTCACGTGGATACCGCAATTAACAATGCCAATAATTACCGTATACCAGGCAACTCAACCCAATCACAAGGTGAGCCTGCTGCTGGGTGGAGCATCCCGCCAGGCGGTGATGGCGGAAACAATTACAGCGGTAAGTTGCCTAACTCTTTTAGTAATCAAAATAATTTAGGGGTTGGTGTTTCTTATATTGGGCAGAATGGTTATACGGGCGTTTCTGTTGAGCGTCTCAATAATAATTACGGGATTCCAACGCCTGAGGGTGGATCGATTAATCAGTCGCAAAATCGATATGACCTGCAACATCAAACGCGCGATCCATTTGATGGCTTCTCCTCTTTTAAATTTAGTGCCGCTAACTCCAATTACAACCATACCGAATTTAATAATGTGGGCGAAGCAGCATCTCTATGGAAGAACATTGCCAATGAAGCTCGCTTTGAGCTTGCCCACAATCCACTGGCTGGTTGGAAAGGCACCTTCGGGGCGCAAGTATCTGCAGCCTCTTTAAACGCCACCGAAGTTGGCACAGGGAGTTACGCGATTGTTCCGCCAACCAAGACCAACTCGAATGCCTTGTTTTGGATTGAGGAAGGTAAATGGAATTCTCTACAAGGTAATTTAGGTCTGCGTTACAACAACGTTGCGCAGAATCCCAATCTAGGAACGGCCTTAGAACCCCAGCCTACGGTTGATCCTACTGGAACAACACCTAGCATTGCCTTGCAGAATCGTAAATTTAATCTCATGTCCTACTCTGCGGGTGGCCTGTGGAGCTTTATGCAAGGTCATGGTGCTGGAGTCGCCTATACGGTCTCCCAACGTGCTCCAAGCGCTCAAGAGCTTTACTCATATGGTGCACATGAATCTACCGCCACATTCGACATTGGTAACCCCAATCTCAATAAAGAGACCTCCCATAACCTAGAGTTCAACATTCAGAAAAATAGCGGCTTAATGCGCGGCAAAGCAAGTGTGTACGCAAATCGCTTCAATAATTACATCTATGGTTATTACACAGGCGCAGCAATTAACAATCCCGGTCAGGAAGGTGATGGCTTTAGCGTAGTCACAGCCCAACAAGCGGCTGCAACCATTAAAGGTGTTGAGGGTGAGCTCACCTATAACTGGCAACAACATGGTGTCGGTGGGCGCATATTTGGTGATGCCTCTCAAGGTACTTTTGATGCGGGCGGAAATTTACCCCTCCAGCCGGCTCCACGTTTAGGCGCAGAAATTGCTCATCAACACAATGGCTGGCTTACTAATGCTAGCTATATCTATAGCTATCAACAAAACCGCTTGGCAGCATGGGAGCAAGGTCCAGCACCTAGCTACAACCTCTTAAATGCCGGAATTTCTTATACAGAGAAAATTAAGGATGTGAATTGGACTGTGTATATGAACTTAAAGAACTTACTCAATGAGCAAATTCGTTATGCCACTACGCCAATGGCTGTGAGATTGTATGCACCCCAACCTGGAAGAAGTCTGATGGTTGGGTTACGGGGTACGTTCTAGGCCCTAGACTATGTCAGATAAGCCATCAGCACTGCACCAAATCCTCCAGAACCTAAGATCACCAATACTGGATTTATTTTGGTTCTGAGGATCAGGTAAAAACTCATCAAAGCAAGTGCTGCAGTAATCCCGCTAACTAGAGATGCCTTGCCAACGGCATAGACTCCAGAACCCATTAAGCCAATTGAAATAGGCTCTAATGCATTTTGTATAGATCGTCTCCAAGGATTTTCACCAAAATGATTCCAAAGGCGGCCCACATAAAAACATAGGAAGCTAGATGGCAGGAAAAAGGAAAGGAGTACCACTCCCGCCCCAACTAGCCCGGCAACTTGATAGCCAATGACCAGAACCATCAACATATTGGGTCCAGGCGCTAATTGGCCAATACTGTAGATGTGAACAAATTGAGTATGGTCAATACCAAACTGATGCGCCAGCAATGTTTGCATCTCAGGCAACACCGCAGTACCACCCCCTACCGCCAAAATAGAGAGCAAAGAAAAGCTGAGTGCCAACTGAATCAATGAGCTCACTGATTTACACTCGGCCGATAAAGATAGAGAGAAATCGGCGCCATGATCAAAATCACGTATGGCAAAGATAGCTTCATAACACTCATCAACAGAAAAGTAGAAATAATGATGAGCAAAGACTTTAAATGTCGCCAGTGATCACTGCCAATTTTGTAGGTAATAGCTGCTAAAAGGCCTGTTGCAGCTGCCGCAATACCGGCTAAGACAAAATTCATCAAGGGGTGATCAGCAGCGCCAACATAAATGATGCCAATGAGTAAAACAAAGATAGATCCTGGAAGAATTAATCCTAAGCTTGCTATCAGCGCCCCTAGAAATCCACGGAAATGATCGCCAGCAAGCACAGCCAAATTGACGGAGTTAAGTCCTGGCATCGTTTGACTAATGGCTAAATAAGCCATGAATTCATCGGCAGAAAGCCACTTACGCTTCTCGACCAGTAAGATCCGTTCATAAGCAATAATTCCGCCACCAAAACTAACAGCGCCAACGATGAAAAATTGGATAAAAAGATCCAACAATTGTGGGGTCTTTTTAACGCTCAACTCAACATCAGCACTCATGCTTACTCCGGCTTTCCATAGACTAAGGCCGTTTTGGTGCTTCCAATCTCAAGCCAGCTTGATAGTTCAACCTGAAGTTTTTTAAAAAACTTATCTGCTCGCTTATGAGCCTTTGCCTGACCTCTGTTAGCATCATTAACGCGATATGAAAAAGCAAGCTCGCCAACAATCGGGTCGCCTACACTTTTCATCCAAATCGCTATCTCGCAATGTGCCTGAACACCATCGCCAAAAACTAAATTACCAATTGGCAAGCATGCTTCTAAAATTTTATTAGTGCGTCCACCAACAATTCGAAGAGGCTCCTGCTTGTTGATAGATAGAGTGCTTAAACCAGGAAAGAATTTAATAGCACTAGCAAGAGACCGATCAAATAAACTATCGATAGGCACCGCATCAAGAATAGCGTTATTCGAATAAATTGATCTTGTTGAGCCCACAGCATCACCCCTCAGAATCTCTTCCTTAAGGCGCAATCTGGATTTAATGCTTTTCTTTGGCGACGGGTCAAATCGATGGGATTGGGCAAGGTCTTGAGTCCGGCACTTTAGAGTTACCTCACACCAATCATCGACCCAGATGTTTTGTCGCGATTCACGGACGCGCAGAATAATATTGTTGCGTCGAAAATCTTCTCCAGGAGTATCGTAAAAATAGATATTACGTAGCCCTGTAGTAGCGTTATCCAGATGAAAAAACTCTACTTTACTTTTCTTGCAAAACTGAAGGATCTGATCACTTAAAGCTGTAATCCTGCTTCTTCGATCAAGACCCTGCGGCTTGATGAGAAGCTTAAATTCTCTATTGGTAATTGCTAGCTTAGATTTCATTCGGTTAACCCCTCATATTGATGAGAGGTTAACACTATCTAAGCAAGATCAGTAGATCTCAGGGACGTACATATCCTTAGGAACTGGACCCCTCAAGTAGTCTGGATTATGGACACGTGCCGGCAGAGTGATTTCCGGATGATCAATCTCTTTGTAAGGAATCTGATCAAGTAGATGAGAGATGCAGTTTAAGCGCGCCTTCTTTTTATCATTTGCAGCAACCACCCACCACGGCGCCTCAGGGATATTGGTGCGATCTAGCATGGTCTCTTTTGCCTTTGTATAAGCTTCCCAGTGACGACGTGCGTCGAGATCCATTGGGCTTAACTTCCACTGCTTCAAGGGATCATGGATACGCATCATGAAGCGGTTGTACTGCTCATCATCTGAAATTGAGAACCAGTATTTAATTAATATGATCCCAGAGCGAATGATCATGCGCTCAAACTCGGGAACCGTACGTAAGAACTCTTCGTACTCATCATCGGTACAGAATCCCATGACCTTCTCAACACCAGCTCGGTTATACCAGCTACGGTCAAAGAGAACGATTTCACCGCCTGCGGGTAAATTGGATACATAACGCTGAAAATACCACTGGGTCTTTTCACGTTCGCTAGGTGCGGTCAGCGCGACTACTTTACAAACACGGGGATTGAGTCGCTGGGTAATACGTTTGATAGCCCCGCCCTTACCCGCAGAGTCGCGGCCTTCAAACAAGACGGCCACCTTGAGTTTATTTTCAACAACCCAATCTTGGAGCTTTACTAATTCACCTTGAAGACGAAATAGCTCCTTAAAGTAAACGTTTCGCGGAATAATGGAGCTACTGCCACCGTCCTGCGACAGGCGATCATCATCGAGCTCCATTTCGAGCTCTTCATCCATGCTATCCAAGATTTCTTCTTGTGCACGCTGATACCACTCAGCCATCTCTTTGTGTTTTGATGTCATTTTTTCCTCAAACCGATACTAGCTTTGTATCCCAAGGATATGACACTTTTATTACAAATGCAGCTAAATGGTCTTTGCAATCAGCTCCTGAGCATGGGCTGCTAGCTGCTTCCTATCAAAGGATGACTCTAAGTCATGCTCGTAAGGTGGCAAAACTGTCAAAGTAGCCTGCAAATCACGCGCACTCAGAATGTTGGCCATCGACTCCAACAAGCCCATATCACCAACAAAGGCCGGGGCTTCACTTCGCTCTCCAGTGGACTTGGAAATATATTGGATCGCCAGAGGAAAAACTGGGGCCCGCGAAACAATTGCCGCCTCAAATAAATTGGGCCTGAATGGCAAAACACACTCTCCAACAGTAGAGGTGCCCTCAGGAAAGATGCAAATCGATTCGGTTTGCAAAACCTTGGCCATCTGACTAACCACCTGTCTTGCATGGCGAGAGCTATCCCGGCGAATAAATACAGTGCCAAGTTGTTTAGCCATCCACCCAAATACTGGCCACCCCTCTACTTCCGACTTAGCCACAAACCTAATGGGCTTGAACGCATTGATGACATGAATATCTATCCATGAAATATGGTTGGATGCCATTAGATAAGGAGAATCCATTAATAACTGATCTCCCTGAATGGATAGATGGATATTAAATATTTTTAAGAGACGCTTTGACCATAGTTGAATTTTTTGATCTTTCTGAGGCCTCTTGAGAAATGGAAAGACAAAAGAGAGAGTGCAAACCCCGCTAAGAACGTGTGCCCCTATTTGGAACCAAAGACATAGCCTCAAGAATTTAGAGGTCTGTTGCAAATTTATGGTCGGTGGTAATTTATTCATATAGAAACAACAATATAAATCAAGTCATCAAACTGACTTAAAAGTGTCATGATGCATACATATTGAGTAGGCTTAATGCTTAATCATGATGCATTACAGAGCTATCTGGATTTCAGATGTACACCTAGGAACATCAGGGTGTCAGGCAAACTACCTCCTCGATTTTCTAAAACACAATGAGGCAGATAAATTTTATCTGGTCGGGGACATTATCGACGGCTGGCGCCTTAAGCAATCATTTTACTGGCCTCAAGCCCACAATGACGTAGTCCAAAAGTTACTACGAAAAGCCCGAAAAGGTGCCGAGGTCATTTACATCCCTGGTAATCATGACGAAGCTGCACGTCAATACTTCGGCATGTCTTTTGGCGATATTAAAGTTCAAGAAGAGGTTATTCATACAACGCTAGATGGTAGAAAACTCTGGGTTACCCATGGTGATCTGTTCGATGGTGTGATGCAATACGCAAAGTGGCTAGCTTATGTAGGCGACTCTCTCTACTCCTTTATTTTATATATCAACCGCTATTTCAATATGCTGCGGGTCAAAATGGGCCTGCAGTATTGGTCTCTTTCGCAATACTTAAAACATCAAGTTAAAAACGCAGTAAGTTACATAGCCGATTTCGAACACATCATGGCCAGAGAAGCGCGTTTACGCGATTGTGATGGCGTGGTATGTGGTCATATCCACAAAGCTGAAATTCGTGAGATCGATGGACTCCTTTACTGCAACGATGGCGACTGGGTTGAAAGCCTTTCTGCGCTTGTTGAAACCACATCCGGTGAACTCAAAATTATTTACTGGACCTACATCAAGGGCGACCCAGTTGTAGCCCCCGAAATTACTCTCCAACCCGTTGTTGAATCTCTCATTAAAGAGGCCGCTTTATGAAAATTATGATCATTACAGACGCATGGGATCCACAAGTAAATGGAGTGGTGCGAACACTAAAACAAACTCGTGCTGAATTAATTGCAATGGGTCATGAGGTTGAGATGATCACCCCAAATGGATTCAAATCAATTCCCTGCCCTACTTACCCAGATATTGCCCTCTCCCTATTTCCAGGAAAGGAAGTAGCTCGACGCATTAAAGAATTCGCTCCAGATGCAATGCATATTGCAACGGAAGGTCCCCTAGGTTTATCAGCACGCTCCTATGCAGTGAAGAATAGACTCCCATTCTCAACCGCCTACCACACTCGCTTCCCTGAATACGTCAAGGCCCGCACAGGCATCCCGCTCGGCATCACCTATGCCTTTATCCGCTGGTTCCACGGTCCATCTATGGCAGTAATGGCGCCAACGATTGTGGTGAAGGATGACCTAGAGAAATATGGCCTATCGAATGTTGTACTGTGGTCACGTGGCGTAGATTTGGACATCTTCAAAATGCAAGACTCCAAGGCGCTCAATACAGCACACCCCATTTTTCTCTACGTTGGTCGAGTTGCAGTTGAAAAGAATATCAACGCCTTCCTAGAGATCGATCTTCCGGGCTCCAAATGGGTTGTCGGCGATGGTCCTGCCATGGCCGGCATCAAGGAACAGTATCCTGACATTAATTATCTTGGCGTCTTGCAACAACACGAATTAGCCAAGGTTTATGCGGCAGCTGATGTATTTGTATTTCCAAGTAAGACCGATACCTTTGGCTTGGTTTTACTCGAAGCGATGGCCTGCGGCACGCCAGTGGCCGCCTACCCAGTAACTGGTCCAATTGATGTCCTAGGAAGCTCGCCAGCTGGTGCAATGCATGAAGATCTCCGGGAAGCCTGCCTTCAGGCCTTGAAAATTCCTCGCGAAGTCGCTAGAGCGCATGCCGAGAAGTTCTCCTGGCGCGCAGCATCCGAGCAGTTCGCAAATCACCTTAAGCCAGTACCGTCAACAGAAGTTCACATTACAGCATTAGCCTAAGGTTTACTTTGACTACACCTTACAACATTAATCAAAATCCACACAAAGGAAATCGAGGGTTCGCTCGAGCCTGGTATGCAGCAAAAAATTCGTGGTGTGGATTTGTATACGCATTCAAAGAAGAGAGTGCATTTAGACAAGAATTGACTTTACTAGCTGTACTCTCTCCTATTGCATTTTTCTTGCCCATTAGCCCTCTTGAGAAATGCGCCCTCATCTCTTCACTAATTATGGTTTTGGTAGTTGAACTACTCAATTCCAGCGTTGAAGCAGCAATTGATCGGATCTCATTTGATCATCATGATCTCTCCAAAAGAGCTAAAGATTTTGGGTCAGCCGCTGTCATGCTCTCCCTTCTCATTGCAACTGCATTCTGGGCAACGATTTGCATACCGCTTGTCATCAATTAGTCATGCAGTGCACTTACGATCTCAAGATACACATTAAGGAAAACTATGTCTGATATTCCAAACCCATTAGGCGCATTCGATATCTTCAATTCCCGTTTTGAAGGTAAACCAAGAAAATTAAAAAAACATAAAGCCGAAGCGCTTAAGAAGTTATTTTCCAAAAAGATTGCTAAAAAGCTATTTGGCAAAAAATTTGCCTTGCGTACTCGCGCTGAATTAACAGCGATAGAGCCTGTTCAAGTCGATAAGGCAATTTCAAAACCTAAACGCCCTGCCTTTCAAATCACCTGGGCAAGTAATCCAAGTGAAATTAAAGAAGCTCAGCGCTTGCGCTACAAGGTATTTGCAGACGAGATGGGCGCAAACCTACCGGCCAATTCTGAGGGTCTCGATGTTGATGAGTTTGATGCCTATTGCGATCATCTCCTAATTCGCGATCAAGAGTCACTCAAGGTAGTAGGAACCTATCGCGTTCTCCCACCACATAAGGCTATGGAGATTGGTCGCCTGTACTCTGATTCTGAGTTTGATTTATCACGCTTAAATCACTTACGCCCAAAGATGGTTGAGCTTGGCAGATCTTGTGTACATGCCGATTACCGCTCTGGAGCAGTCATTATGGCTCTTTGGAGTGGTTTGGCACAGTATATGCAAAAGCATAATTATGAAATCATGTTGGGTTGTGCGAGCATCCCAATGGCTGATGGCGGTCACTTCGCAGCAAGCCTCTATAACTCTCTGAGCAATGAGCAAATGGCGCCAGTAGAAAATCATGCATTCCCTCGCCTACCCTTACCACTGGACCGACTAAACGGCGGTCTAGAAGTGGAGCCGCCACCTTTGATTAAGGGCTACCTCAAATTAGGCGCCAAGATTTGTAGCGCACCCGCTTGGGATCCAGACTTTAATACTGCAGACGTTTTGACAATGCTGCGTCTTTCAGAAATTAATCCACGTTACGCGAAGCATTTCTTGGGCCTGTGAGAAAGTTAGGGGGTTGAACACCCCCCAATCAATTACTTCAAACTTACTTTGTATGGCCGGCCGATACGATCCCATTCGGCGGCTTCTTTTAGTAGACTAAATTCAGTTAAGGGATGCTCTCTTGCCCAGTCTTTCGAGAGACTAACTAAGTAAGATCCGTCATGCTCAGACACTTTAACTTTAGGCAAATTAACATCACTTCTGCCTCGGCATAGGGCTTGAGCTAACCGCAAGCAAAATAGCATGCGCCAATCTTTGAAGCTGGGGTTATTGGCCAACTTTCCTAACTTTCCGGTATGTCCTATTAATAGCGCAGCCAATCTGGCTTGATCGTTCTTAGAAAATCCTGGCATATCTGCATTACCAGCAATATATGCAGAATGCTTGTGATAACCATTATGAGAAATCGAAAGGCCAATTTCGTGAAGGTTGGCAGCCCACTGAAGTAGTGCAATGTTGTCGGATCTACTTTCAGAGTCAGGCTTTGGTAGTTGAGCCAAAAATTCTGCAGCATGGTGCCCTACTCGCCTTGCCTGATCGCGATCTACAGCATAGCGTTGCATAAATTGCTCTACCGTCACAAAGCGCATGTCCTCATGTTGCGAGCGCCCTAATAAGTCATACAGGACACCAACACGTAAAGCGGCATCGGTAACCTCCATACTCTCAATACCAAGCTCATCGAAGACGGCAATCATAATCGCCAAACCGCCAGGCCAAACGGCACGTCGATCATCCTTAAGACCAAGTAACTCAACTTGGCTTATGTGCTCATATTTGAGCAGATGTTTTTTCATGGCCTTGAGGCCATCACGCGTGATTAATCCGCTGGAGCCATTAACACGACCCATAGTCAGACCTTCATCGACATGGCAATTAAAATTATTTTCAGCAATCAAATCAGCTAAGGCACGTGCTGTACCAGATGAGCCAATGACCTGCTTCCAACCGCTTTTTAAATAGGCGCCAGAAATCACCTGAATCTCACGGCGCGCAGCCAACTCGGCCTCTTTAAAGGCATGCGCATCAATATTACCTTTTGGGAAAAAGCGCAAGCTGTGGGAAACGCAACCAATGTAAAGACTTTCCATCAGCTTTGGCTCGTATCCCTTGCCAATGATCAACTCAGTCGAGCCACCGCCGATATCAACTACCAAACGATTTCCTTGGACCGATGAAACCTCATGGGCTGCCCCAATATAAATCAGTCGAGCCTCCTCTACACCGGCAATCACCTCAATGGGAAAACCTAGAGCCCCTTCAGCATCCCGGACAAAATTCGCGGCATTTTTGGCCACTCGCAATGTATTGGTAGCAACTGCTCGAACCCTAGAGGGGTCAAAACCCCTAATACGCTCCCCAAAGCGATGAAGAGCTGAGATGCCCCGCTGATAGGCGTCATTGCCCAATAGCTTGCTATCGGTCAATCCAGCCGCAAGGCGGACAGATTCGCGCAGCGTATCGATTGGACGAAGCTGAGTACCAGAAGGCGTCTTAACAACTTGGGCCACCAACATGCGAAAACTATTGGAACCTAAATCGACAGCTGCGACCAAGTCAGAGGATTGTTTTCCGGAGAAGTCTTTAAAAAGGGCCAAAATATTCCCAATAACTAAGCTAATTTATTTGAATATGTCTATTTTATGAAGATAACGTGACACATTCATGAAACCAAGCAGTAGTCTACTGGTAATTATCTAAGCCGCTAAGTTTTGCTCCGAGCTTGAGCAATCAAGACTACCAAAACTACAAAAAATACAGCAATCACCAGACTTTGGCTTAAGAATGATGCTGCAAGACGGGCAGCGATAGAGATGCTGAGAATATCCACTGGGGATTTCAAGAATCTCATGACCTTGGCAGGTAGGACAGGTAATGATGGAGTGCTGGTTTTTAGATAAAGTATTCACCTTTTGAATACTGAACTCCTAATGTTTCAGGAACAAGACAACGCGATATGAAAGGGAGAGGAATACTAGTCAGTTGTGCTTGGACTCCAGAATGCTTGACTAACGTAATCTAGACCAGCTAATTTAGCAATCAACCCATCCATTTGAAGGCCATCAACTGCTGTAGCGGTCAATACCGCCTGAATCTCGACATCATCATTACCAAACTGATGAACCTCAATATCCCGAGTTTGATATCCAGCAGCTTCTAGGGCCTCAATAAAGTACTTTAGAGCTATTTTTTGGGAATATTTTGGAGTAATGATGTAAACGGAATTTGTAACCTCAACAGACTCTGTGTCTAGAGGCTGGCTATTAATCAGGCCCACTACAGGACGAAGTAATGTATTTGCAGCTAAAACAAATAATGTAGCCAAGGCTGCCTCCAAAATCAGGTCTGCACCAGCCAGCGCACCCACCGCTCCAGAACCCCAAAGCGTGGCCGCGGTATTGATTCCGCGGACATTGCCCTCTTCGCGCATGATGACGCCGGCGCCCAAGAAACCAATGCCCGAAACAACATAGGCCATAACGTGTACGGCGCCCTCATGCCCCACCAATCTATTTGCTGCATCCACAAATATTGCGGCCCCTAAGGCGACCAGAATGTTGGTCCTTAAGCCTGCGGTACGTTGACGAAATTGGCGCTCAAGCCCAATGAACCCACCAAAAATAAAGGCAGCCGAAAGACTGACAGCCGTGTCAGCCAACGAGATCAAGTTAATATTATTTAAGAACTCCATCAAGCTAATACGCTCATTTAGATTTACTACTTCCTAGACCTAGGGTATCAACCATAACCCTAAACACCTCGGTGTTATCCATAAAGCCCCGAAACTTTTCCGAACCAGGGCCCATGGCATTAAGTACAGCGTCATCTGCGGTATGAACACCAACCGATTGGTTTGAAGGTAAATTGCCTGGCATATGGATTGCATCCTCTTGCATCTGAATGTACTTAGGATTGGCGACATACTTGCCCGCCTCATCTTTCACTGCTGGCTTAAACGTAGCATCAAGCTTAGGATGCAAGGTCTCATAGTGATCAGGATAATTTCCATAAAAGAATGCCAAACGCTTTGAGACATCAATCTGGTTCGGATAACCTTCCACGTTGGCCTTAGGGTAGTTTGGATAACCCGCCTCCGCGTACACACCAACCTTTTCCCGCAAAGGTCCTGGCTTAGCATCATGAACAACACCGCTAATGGATCCACTGTGCGTATGATCTGGGGTCACAATAATTAATGTATCAGGATGGGTTT
The DNA here is from genome assembly GCF_018882405.1 of Polynucleobacter sp. 31A-FELB. Taxonomy (GTDB): domain Bacteria; phylum Pseudomonadota; class Gammaproteobacteria; order Burkholderiales; family Burkholderiaceae; genus Polynucleobacter. Next base: position 203,544 of record NZ_JACVOO010000001.1, read on the forward strand.
TCGCAAAGTCTTTAGCAATTTGGACTGCATTACTCAACATGATGGTGTCAAAAGCCGCACGCTCCCAATCCAAGGGGTGATTAAACTTATCAATCAAGGCAGCCTCAACCATCAAGAAAAAACCATTTGGGTTTTTGGATAGTACATTGATGGCAGATCTTGTCATATCCGTTAGATCAGGTTGATTTGGATATTGTTCGACAGTATTTTTCTTCAAAAAGAATCGGTCTAGCGATCCATCCATATTGTCAGGATGAAAAACACCAAATAGTTTCTTGGTACTTGCGGCATTTCCAGCCTTAATTAACTCGTCTTTATCAAAGCTAATCTCATAACCATTAGCTTTAAATTGTTCGACAAGATTTTTCTCATCCTTGCGCTTTGAACCCTTATTGGACTGAGGGTAAAAATAAGCGGAGCCACCACCTAAAATGACCTCCGCCCCACTTGCCAGGAGTTGATCGGCAATATAGGATTTATCAGCCCGTCTTCGGGTGTGGGCAACTAGCGCACCAGGAGTGGCATCCTGAAGCTCAGCGTCTGAAACTATGCCAACTGACATTTTTGTTTTACGCTTGATTAATTCTGCGATTGTCTCAACCTTCGGATGAGATAAGTTATCTGAAGCCCTGGACACATAAACGCCCATTGCATTCACGGCAGTCTTGTGACCGGTTGTGTATGCACTCATTGAGTTTGCTGAATCCGTTATCAAAGAATCGGAGCCGGATGTACCGATCAAGGCAGTATTGGTCATATCGTCGAATGACAGCTTGCCTTGATATTTCCCTTCAGAGATTCCTTTTGAAAATACACGTGCTGAAGTTCGATTTGCAATAGTCATACCATCGCCAATAAATAGGATGACATTCTTAACCCTCCTCGGTCCGCTAGCATAGACATCCCAGGAAACCTGTAAGGCTTGTTGGCTAGATTTTGCAGTCAGGATGTATTTTCCAGCCTGATTTAATTGAACATCACGATAAATTAAGGAGCTACCCTTTCCCGATTCATTAGAAATGAAAGTGGGCTGCTGTTTAACAAGCTTAGAAATTGGAGCCCCATTCAGCTGGATTTCTAACTCTTCCGGCGTAGCTGCTCCATCGAACTCAATTTTGATATCAAATTGGGATCCCAGCAAAATTGCGGCATTATCAATCGGATAAAGTGCTGCTGCACTCGCCACACCTAATTGCAACGAGAATATTAATAAGGCAACTAAGCGAGATAAATTAAACATGTCCATTGGGAGGTAAGAAGATTAAGGAATGCTTCGATGTAATTTTGCTATTTTGCAAACTTAATGCGGTGATGAATACTTTGGAGTCGCTCTTTGATCTCAAATCGATCAAGCTTGTCTATAGGCAAGTCCATTAGCAACTCAATTCGATTACGCAAACCCATTTCTACCTGCTTAAAAGCATGGAGCATCGCTTCATCACCAGTCTCAACTGCGGCAGGGTCTGGAAAGCCCCAATGTGCAGTTGATGGGCGCCCTGGCCAATATGGACAGTCCTCCCCTACTGCGGAGTCGCACAGAGTAATAACAAAGTTCATCTTGGGCGCACCTTCACGTCCAAACTCATCCCAACTTTTACTTCTCAAAATCTCTAACGGGTAACCCATTGGCTTAATTAACTCGATTGCTATGGGATGCACTACACCAACTGGTTTTGCCCCGGCAGAATAACCAATAAAGCGGCCGTGACTGAGTGTCGTAGCTAAAGCCTCGGCCATAATCGATCTTGCGGAGTTGCCAGAACAAAGAAATAGAATATTTTGTGCGTGACTCATATCTACCAACACTTAGATCAACTCATCCAATTGCAATGCGTATCTTTTATCCACTAAAAATACGTTTGTACGAGATTCCACCTTAAAAGCCTTTTGCTCTAGTAGACCCTCTTTAGGATTGGTATCCTCTAAGCCCAATTTCGCCTCATGCGAACGAAATATCGTTGCTAAATTCATATTTGTCCTGTAGTCCATGGCTCTCAGCCTTTGTATAGAAAAAAATGATGATGATCCATCATAGGAGTCGAATATTTCAATTTGATTAATAAGGGCAAGAATCACGCCCTTCCATCAATAAATAGGATTATTTCTTCAAGATGTAACAAAGAAAGATTATTTTGAGAGCTTTAGAAATTCAGCCGTCAATTGATGCGATTCGCCGCTTTCCTGTTAATTTTCATTTCCCTCTCCGGGAATGCTTTTGAACCTCTGAATACAGATGATGCGGGGACTGTTGCCGAGGGATTGAATCAAATTGAGCAGTATTTTTTCAAAACTGCAGCGCATGGTGGTGGCACCGCCTCAACAGTCGACATCATTACACCGGGAGAGGAGTACTTTGGCGGAGGAGGAGCAAAGGCCTTCCCCCTCACATATACAAGGGGTTTGAGTAAAAACGTTGAGGCTTCTATCGGGGCGACTTATTTCTCAATTCCCCGAGGAAATTACTCGCCGATCTCAAATAAGGTCTTTGCTGTGAAATGGCGGTTTTTAGAGGCTAAAGATGGGCAATGGGCGCTTGCAATTAAGCCCAGCTTCACCCTACCCGGATCAACCCAACAGCAAGTTCATGGCTTGGACCTAGCTTTACCAAGCTATGGCCTTAATCTCATTAACTCTCACTACTGGGATGCACTTGAAATACATCTCAATGCTTCATATATGAAATCACCCTACAACACGAATTACGCAGTTGGCACGGGCCCACCAACCAATAGAACCAATATTCTCTTTTTTTCTATGGCGCCAGTCTGGCGCGCATCGCAAAATATCCGACTTGCACTGGATACCGGTATCACTACCAACCCACCCAGCACGGAGCAATACCTGACAAGCTATGCTTTGCTGGCAGCAATTATTTCCGTGTCCGATGAGCTCGACATCGGCTTGTCGTATATGCGCAGTGCTGCCAATATGGGGATAGTCATTAGCAACTCGGGAGTTAGCGCTTCCCGCTCTGAAATTGGATTTACCTGGAGATATTAACTACCCAAACGGTGACCTACATAACGATTTCTATATGACACTCTAATATCGCGCCAAATAATAAAAACTTTAATTAGGAATTTTTTCATAGTAATTAGACCTCAAATTGTTATCGCTTCATTAGCGATTGGACCAACTCTAAGGATTTATTAAGTCAGCATCATGTCAGCATTAAAACGAAATAGACAAACATCATCCTTACAATCAGCATACTCAGATAAAAGCCTTCATTTAATGACTCCATCTCCAATCCAACCCTTTCCCATTAATGGCGTTGTTTTTGCTTGGGCCATGACATCCTCCGCGAAAAATCATGAGATCCCCCTATTCGATATTGCCGATGCTCTGAATGATCCAGAGTTATCCGTTTGGCTACACCTCAACTTAGCGAACTCGCAGGTGCAGCGCTGGTTGAAAAATACACCCCTCATACCAGATCGCGTTGTGGAAATGATTGATGAGGGCGTTACTCGCAGTCGACTGGAGCGCATTGAAAAACTGGATGACTGCCTACTGATGGTGATGAATGACTTTCATCAAGAATTCGGCGATAAAGAAGGTGATTCAAATCTTGGCACTTTATGGGCCATTCTCACTCCTCGTTTAATGATCTCACTCAGAAATAATCCCCTGAGAACAACCGATCGATTGCGCTCCGACCTTAGAGATGGGCTATTAAATCCCTGCTCTGCAATTGAGCTCTTTCATGAGTTGATTGATTTACGTGCGGAGTATCTTAGAACATTATTAATGCGCCTGTCTGAAACGATGGATGATCTAGAGGAAATATTGCTGAAGGGAAAAGAATTGCCAGAGCACGAATATCTTGGCAGAGTTCGTATTCAATGTAGCCGCCTACGTCGCCAGTTCTCACCAGAGTTGATCGCATTAAATCGCCTACAAAAACGCTTGCCCTACTGGTTTTCCGATGAAGACAAATATCGCCTTAACGATGATTTGGACTTACTGTCTTATCTAGTTCAGGAGATTTCTAACCTATATGATCGGGCCAAAGTATTACAGGATGAACAAGCTGCTCATGTCGCTGAATTTAATGCTAGAAACCTGCAGGTTCTCTCTGTAATGACCGTAATCTTTCTCCCAATGACTCTCATTACTGGAATTATGGGTATGAATATGGAAGACTTGCCTGGCATTAAAGAATCCTTTTATATTGTGATGGTGTTGATGGCCATGGCTGGTGCTGCCGTTTATCTTTCCCTCAAAATGAGAAAAATTATCTAACTGTTTTATTGAAAAGACGTCCATACTGGAAATATATGGAATATCTAAATCTTTATGGGGAAATGGCTTTACGTCTCTCCTTGGCTCTATTTGCTGGAATTGTCCTAGGCTTAAACCGTTGGGTACACCACAAATCCGCAGGCATTAGAACCCACTCTCTGGTAGCTATCGGCTCAGCTACGGCGGTTATGTCAATTGGATACTTTGGAAAAACCGATACCCAGGCATTAAGTCATGTTTTGCAAGGGCTGATTACGGGTCTTGGGTTTCTTGGAGCCGGCGTCATCATCCGGGAAAGCAGCACTCAAAAGGTTCATGGATTGACTACCTCTGCCAGCATATGGTCCTGCGCACTGATTGCTGCTGCATTTGGCGCAGGCGAACTGATGCTGGGCATTATGGCCTTGTGCGCCATACTCATCACCCTCATTATTGGAGGGCCGCTAGAACGACTTCTTGGCAGAATTACAGGGCTTAAACGAAGTTCAGAGATTTCGGGTGATCCGGACTAGTAAACCAGTCCTCTAAAAAGACATTTTTGTCATATTACTTTGCTAGCATTGGTGCGTTCTTATTAACTTATTTGGAAATCCATGAGCGCATATAAATATGAAGATGCTGTTAAACAGCTTCAGGAGTCAGGTGCCATTGGCTTACAAGACTTTAAAAATTTGTCCTACGAAGATCTGCATGAACTCCTTGAAGAGATCAAGGTGTGGTGTCTTTATGCAAACGGTAAGCTAGATAAGCTTCCCAAAGAATCCAAAAAGAAAAAAGGTAAAGACAAGAAAAAAGATAAGAAGGATTAATTCCCTTAACTATCTAGTCGTGCAATTCTCTCTTTAGGGAAGCGCAGTGTAAAAGCACTTCCCTTACCAGGGGTGCTTTCAATAATTAATTGGGCTTGATGTCGATTGGCAATATGCTTAACAATCGCAAGCCCTAGGCCGGTACCTCCCGTGTCACGAGACCGGCTTCGATCCACTCGATAAAAACGCTCAGTTAAACGTGACAAATGCTCGGAAGCAATTCCTGGACCCGTATCCGTTACAGAGAACTCCCCCTCACCCTGTGCATTGATGCGCCAGTTTGCGCTAATTGAGGCAATGTCGGGCGTATAACGAATAGCATTGGAAACCAGATTACCAAATGCAGAGAGAATTTCCCGCTCTTCACCCATTAGATTATCGGCACTAGAAATATCAAAGTTAAATGCGTGGCGACCTTGGGATAAAGCCTCCGCATCATTTTTTAGCAATGCCATTAAGGTTGGGATTTGGATGAGCTGCATTGGGGCTGGCAAAGTATTTGCCTCAAGATTAGCCAAGGTTAACAAGTCCTCTACCAGGCTTTTCATCCTTTGAGCTTGTGACATCATCATTTCAAAATACTGATGCTGCTGAGCCTTACCCAAATCCAATGACTGCATCGTCTCTAAAAAACCCATCAATACCGTGATTGGTGTACGCATCTCATGGGAGACATTAGCCACAAAATCACGACGCATTGCGTCCGCCTTCTGCAAATCCGTAACATCCTGCACCAATAAAAGATGCCTCTTATCGCCGAAAGGAAAAGCCTGCAACATTAAACTCAAATTTGCCTTGGGGCCCATACGCTCGAGCAATAGTGGCTCTTCAAATTGGCGCCTGTATAGATACTGAACAAATTCTGGTCGACGTATTAAGAAGTTGACCCTTTGCATTACGTCCCGCTTAAAGTTGAGTCCAAAAAAACGTTCAGAAATAGCGTTGCACCACTCGATTTGATCTTGATCATCCAGCATCAGGATGCCATTAGGCGATGCCTGAAAAGCCTCAATAAATCGATTGTGTTGCTTTTCAATAGATCGAATTTGTTGCTTTAAACCCCTTACCAACCTTTGAATGCGAAAAAAAATCTCTTCCCAGTAGCCGCTTGGCAAAGACATCCTTTCTAGGGCGTCCCTTAAGGTGTATTTACGTAGGCGAGCAAGATTAATGTATGAATACATCAGTGGAATAGCAAGAACAGCGATTCCAGCGGCAATGCCAAAAAATGGACCAAAATTCGATAAAGCCATTAATCCAGCAAAAAATGCCAAAATAATGAGCAGCGCAAAACGGGTAATTACGGAGAGCATTAGGCAATCTTAGAACATCTGAGCCAAGTACTTAAAAAACCTTAGCCAGATAGGGTGAAGTTAGGTCTGAGTCGGCAGCTTTGTAATGCGATAACCACTTCCGCGGACTGTTTCTATATAGCGGTCGCAGTCAGTAGGCGCTAAAGCAGCTCGCAAGCGCTTGATGTGAACATCAACGGTGCGCTCTTCTATGTAAACCTCATTGCCCCAAACTTTATCCAGCAAGTTGGCCCGTGAATGAACCCTCTCAGGATTTGCCATCATAAATTGCAGCAGCCTGTATTCTGTTGGGCCTAGAGATATAGGCTGAGGATCCAGATTTGGCCAAACGGCAGTAATGCGGTGGGAGACAGGGTCAAGTCTTAAGGGTCCAACTGAAAGTGGCCCCGTATCCTCGATTGGGGTTTGGCGGCGTAAAAGCGCCTTGACCCTGGCAACCAATTCCTTGGGGGAAAATGGCTTGGTTACATAGTCGTCAGCCCCAGAATCTAGACCTAAAACCTTATCCGACTCTTCGCTCTTTGCGGTCAACATCAAAATTGGGAGCGATCGAGTACGTTCATTTGCCCTTAACTCCTTGGCAAATTGAACGCCTGATTTACCCGGCAACATCCAATCCAAGATTAATAAGCTAGGCAGTTGATCGCGCATCACATTGAGGGCTACATCCGTCTGCAATGCTTTTTCAACCTCATATCCAGCATGAGTCAGGTTGATCGCAATTAACTCAGCAATCGAAGGCTCATCCTCAACAATCAATATTCGGTGAGTCATCAGAGATTCTGCCTTGATTTATTAAGGTTTATTAGCCTCGCGAACCAAATCCTCATGAGGAATATGGCGCACATCAGAGCCTTTAGCAATATAAATCACGAACTCCGCAATATTCTTTGCATGATCACCAATACGCTCAATTGCTTTAGCAATCGTGAGCATATCGAGTCCTGTTGAAATCGTATGTGGATCTTCCATCATGTAGGAAATCAGCTTACGTACAAAGCCCCTAAACTCTTCATCGATCTGACGGTCTTCTTGAACCACTTCAGCAGCTGCGCTTGTATCTAAACGCGCAAACGCATCCAAACTGCGGCGCAATAATGAAATAGCCATCTGACCAGACAAACGAATTTCGGCAACATTAATGTTATGGGTTGCACCGGATTCGATTAAACGCTTAGTACGCTTAGCAACGCGCTCAGCCTCATCGCCCGCACGCTCTAAATTGGTGATTGCCTTAGACACAGCCATTACCAAACGCAAGTCACGAGCCGTTGGTTGGCGACGCGCAATCAATTCGGTACAGGCCAAGTCAATCTGAATTTCTAGATCATTTACCGTTTTCTCATTAGCGATAACAACGTTACAGGTATCGATATCCATCTGGGTGAAGGCACGCATAGCAGTTGAAATCTGGGATTCAACTAAGCCGCCCATTTCTAACAAACGACTAGAGAGGGAATTTAGATCTGCATCAAATTGTGATGATAGGTGTTTATCTGGCATTTATTTCTCCAATTAACCAAAACGGCCGGTAATGTAATCTTCTGTTTCTTTACGCTTGGGCTTGATAAAGATTTCGTCCGTCTTGCCATACTCAATCAAACTCCCCAAGTACATATATGCAGTGTAATCGGAGACACGAGCTGCTTGCTGCATGTTGTGCGTAACGATCGCAATCGTATATTCATGCTTAAGTTCGTTAATCAACTCCTCAATCTTGCCTGTAGATATTGGATCCAATGCTGAGGTTGGCTCATCAAGCAAAATAACGGATGGCTTTACAGCTACCCCACGAGCAATACACAGTCGCTGTTGCTGACCGCCAGAGAGCGATAGTCCACTTTGATTAAGTTTGTCTTTTGCTTCATTCCAAAGAGCCGCCTTATTGAGAGCCCATTCAACGCGCTCATCCATCTCAGATCGAGACAGTTTTTCGTATAAACGCACGCCAAATGCAATGTTCTCATAAATAGACATTGGGAATGGGGTTGGCTTCTGGAAAACCATACCGATTCGTGAGCGCAATAAGTTCAGATCCTGACCAGACTCTAAAATATTTTGGCCGTAGAAATTTATCTCACCTTCTGCGCGCTGACCAGGATAAAGGTCATACATGCGATTTAGAGTTCTCAGAAGAGTAGATTTTCCACATCCAGATGGGCCAATAAAAGCGGTTACTTTACCCTCTTCAATATCTAAATTAATATTTTTAAGACCCTGGAAGGCTCCGTAGAAAAAATTGAGGTTGCGTACCTCAATAGCATTTTTTACTTCTTTAGCGGTTTGGATATTAGTGTTGTCGTTCATTCTGATTCCTTGACTATCGATTGTATTTAAGTCAAACATTGTTTTCATATTGGCCATTAGCTTTGTACTTTTTCACGGAAGACTACCCGGGCTAGGATATTTAATCCCAATACAGTGAATGTGATGAGCAAAGCGGCAGCCCAAGCTAGGTCTACCCAGTTATCGTAGGGACTCATCGCAAACTGGAAGATCACCACAGGCAAGTTAGCCATCGGTGCATTCATATTGGTTGTAAAGAATTGATTATTTAGCGCCGTAAAAAGCAGTGGTGCAGTTTCACCGCTAACGCGGGCCAGGGCCAATAAAATACCGGTAATCACACCACTTTGGGCGGCACGTAGAGTGATCATGAAGGCCACCTTCCACTTTGGCGTACCCAATGCATAAGCTGCTTCACGCAAACTACCCGGAACTAAACGCAACATATTCTCTGTTGTGCGAACTACTACTGGAATAGCGATTAAGGCCAAGGCGATAGTCCCCGCCCAACCAGAAAAGTGACGGACCTGAGCAACGACAATTGCATATACAAACAAACCAATAACAATTGATGGTGCTGAGAGCATGATGTCTGTAACAAAGCGTGTTACGGACGCAACCTTACTTCTATCACCATATTCAGAGAGGTATAGGCCAGCTAAAACGCCAATCGGAGTACTAATTAAAGTACAACTAGCCACAATCATCAAGCTGCCTACAATCGCATTAGCCAGACCTCCACCCTCAGATCCCGGCGCAGGAGTGCTGTGCAGGAATACGTCCATATTAATGGAGGAGAAGCCCTTAATAAATAGGATGCTCAGAATCCAGAGAAGGAAAACCATACCAAGCACCATAGCCCCAGTAGAGAGGACTAGGCCAATCTTGTTGGCGCGCTTACGTTTAGCAAAAACTGCTGGATTAATATTGGATAGGCCGTTCATGTTTTAAGTCCTTGCTTTTTCTCCATATTCATCAACATCCACTTAGCAATGGCTAAAACTACGAATGTAATCATGAATAGCGCAAGACCAAGCGCAAATAAAGAAGAGTAATGTGGTCCAAGCTCAGCCTCACCAAACTCATTAGCCAATGTGGAGGCAATTGAGTTGCCCGGAGCGAAAAGGGATGCAGAAAGACGGTGTGCATTGCCAATCACAAAGGTGACAGCCATAGTTTCACCAAGCGCCCTACCCAATCCAAGCATGACGCCACCAATCACACCAGCCTTGGTATAAGGAAGAACGATATTTTTTACCACTTCCCAAGTAGTGCAGCCGATACCGTATGCCGACTCTTTAAGAACAGGTGGAACAATTTCAAATACATCGCGCATGACTGAGGCGATGAAGGGAAGAATCATCATGGCCAAGATGAGGCCTGCACATAAAATACCAATGCCATTAAAAGCACCAGAGAACAAAATTCCTAAACCCGGAATTTGACCCAGCGTTGCTGCTAAGGCTGGCTGAATATACTCACCAAAAAGTGGTGCGAATATAAATAAACCAAACATTCCATAAATGATAGAAGGAACAGCTGCAAGCAATTCAACAGCGGTACCCAAAGGTCTACGTAATGGACCGGGACATAACTCAGTTAAAAACACCGCAATACCAAAGCTTAATGGCACGGCAATGAGTAGCGCAATCAAGGAGGTCACCAATGTGCCGTAAATGGCGATTAGGCCACCAAACTCACCATTAACAATGTCCCACTCTTTAGTAAAGAAAAACCCGATTCCAAATTTATCAAGGGCGGGCCAAGCATTAATAATTAGCGAAATAATGATGCCAACCAGCGCAATCAGCACTGATAGAGCAAAAAATTGTGTAATTCCGTGAAATAAAAAATCTTGAATACGTTGCAACTTAGCAATCCGAAGAGCTTGAGGCGTGGGCGCTGAGTGCGACTGAGTTGATTCAATCATGATTGAGCTTATTTAAAAATTGAAACAGCCCCACCCTCGGTGGAGCTGTCATATGAGAGACAAATAGACAGTAGTCCCAAACCTTACTTAGTAACTACTTTTGAGAATACATTCTTGCGAATGAAATCAGTAGTTACATCAGGCATTGGAACGTAATCCAACTCTTCAGCCATCTTCTTGCCATCTTTAAATGCAAAGTCAAAGAACTTAATTACTTCAGCAGCATTTGCTTTGTTCTCTGGATTCTTGTAGATCAAGATAAAAGATGCACCAGTGATTGGCCATGATTTAGCACCAGAAGCATTGGTAATGAATGTACCCATACCAGGAATCTTAGACCAATCTGTACCAGCTGCTGCTGCTGCAAAAGTAATGTCATCAGGCTGAACAAATTGACCGTCTTTATTCTTCAAAGAAACGCTGGTCATCTTATTTTTCTTAGCGTATGCATACTCAACATAGCCAATAGCACCTTTAACGCGTGAAACGTTTGCCGCAACACCCTCGTTACCTTTGCCACCCACTGATGAAGCTGCAGGCCATTTAACTGCGGCACCTTCACCAACTGCATCTTTCCAATTCTGACTAACCTTGGCTAAGTAGTTTGTAAAAATTGCAGTAGTACCAGATCCATCAGCACGATGTACAACAGTAATGGCTAGATCAGGCATCTTCATGCCTGGGTTGTTCAAGACAATACGCTTATCGTTCCAGTTAGTAATTGCACCCTGAAAAATATCAGACAAAGTATCTGGGGATAGCTTGAGTTCGTAAGGCTTTACGCCTTCAACGTTAATCACTGGAACTACGCCGCCAATAATCGCTGGAAACTGCACCAAACCATCTTTTTCTAAATCTTCAAATTTAACTGGATTGTCACTTGCGCCAAAATCAACAGTCTTTGCTTTAATTTGCTTGATGCCACCTGATGAACCAATCGACTGATAGTTCATATTGGAGCCAGTCTTGGCTTTATAAGCTTCAGCCCATTTGGCGTAAATTGGGTAAGGGAATGTTGCACCAGCACCAGTCATATCCGCTGCAAAAGCAACTGGGGCAATTGAAATCGCGCTAATAACTAACGCTTTTTTCAAAAAAGATTTCATGTGGATCGATCCTCAAATTAATACCGCAACATTGCGATAACAGAACGATACGACTAGAGTGTGACTCTTTTGTGACAGACTGCACAGTAAAAATTAAGTCAATGAAATCAGTAACTTAAACAGTTGGCACCAGATTAGCAATGCTCTTAGCCGAGCTCATGGCCACACCGCCATCCTGGGCCTCAACCATGACCCGCAGGACGGGCTCTGTACCTGAGGCGCGGATAAGCACTCTGCCAGTGCCCTTGAGGTCGCTTTCGACCTGGCTTATCTTGGATTTAAGGGTGCCATCTGCCTTCCAGTCGTAACCTACTTTGTATTTAATATTCAGGAGTACTTGGGGGAAGATTTTTACGGAATCTAGTAATTGCGCCAGGCTCTTCTTGGCCTGACTCATAGCTGCTAGTACCTGCAATGCGGCGATAGTGCCGTCACCGGTTGAATGTTGATCTAGGCACAGCAGATGGCCTGAGCCTTCGCCACCAATAATCCAGCCTTTTTGTTTGAGTAATTCCAAGACATAGCGATCGCCTACATTGGCGCGCTCAAATCCAATACCCAAACCTTTGATAGCATTTTCTACAGCAAGATTCGTCATCAAGGTGCCAACTACACCTCCTATTGCTTGACCACGTTCGATGCGGTCTTTTGCAAGTACGTACAGAAGTTCATCACCATTAAATAATCTGCCAGAGGCGTCAACCATTTGTAAGCGATCAGCATCACCATCTAAAGCAATGCCAAGATCTGCTTTAGTTTCTTTAACTTTTGCAATTAATGCTTCAGGAGAAGTTGCGCCAAAGCCATCATTGATGTTGCGGCCATCGGGTTGAACACCAATAGAAATTACTTCTGCGCCAAGTTCATGAAAGACGTGAGGAGCAGTATGGTACGCAGCGCCATGTGCACAGTCCACTACCAACTTCATGCCTTTGAGATTGAGCTCACCCGGAAAGGTGGATTTGCAGAATTCAATATAACGACCAGCAGCATCATCTAAACGAAATGCCTTGCCCAATTCTTTTGAGCTAACGCAGCCCATCGGTTTTGCAAGCTCGGCTTCGATTGCTAACTCAAACTCATCCGTTAACTTACCGCCTTCAGCGGAGAAGAATTTAATGCCGTTATCTTGATAGGCATTGTGTGATGCTGAGATCACCACTCCCGCAGATAGGCGTAATGCCTTAGTGAGGTATGCAACGCCAGGAGTCGGCATTGGGCCACACAACATCACATCAACACCAGCAGCAGCAAAGCCAGCCTCTAAAGCGGCTTCCAGTAAGTAACCAGAAACACGGGTATCTTTACCAATCAAAATCTTGCAACGCTCACCGGGCTTTGCCTGGCTACTCAGTACTTTGCCGGCAGCATAGCCGAGGCGAGTGATGAACTCCGGAACAATCGGAAATTGCCCTACTTCGCCGCGGATGCCATCAGTACCAAAGTATTGTTTTTTCATGGGCTTGATTATAAAACTTGTGGGTATTTAGCCAACTAAGTTAGTTCTGGACCGCTTCCCAGAGCTTTAAGGAGTCAACGGTCTCCTGAACGTCATGGACACGGATGATGCGGGCGCCTCGATCAGCAGCCAGAATAGCGGCAGCAATACTGGGTGCCACTCGATCATTGGTATCGCGACCCGTTAACTTACCCAACATGGATTTACGAGAGATCCCTGCCAAGACCGGATAGCCCAATTGCGAGAATTGATCAAAATCGGCCAGCATCTTGAGGTTGTGCTCAAGGCTTTTACCAAATCCAAATCCAGGATCAATAGCGATTCTATTTTTGGCGACGCCTTGATCCTCTAGCAAGGTGGCGCGCTCCTGTAAAAACGCCTTTACCTCTGTGATGACATCCTGATACTCAGGATCAAATTGCATGGTTTGCGGATCACGTTGCATGTGCATTAAAACAATACCGCACTGTTTATCCGGATTACTTTTATCGCTCTCGATGACAGCCTCTACTGCGCCATCTTGTCGCAAGGCCCAAATGTCGTTGACGCAATCTACTCCAGCCCTGAGTGCTTGGCGCATAGTCTCGGCTTTATAGGTGTCGATTGATAGCGCTACGCCACAATCTTTTAGGGCCTCGATGACTGGTAAGACGCGATCTAATTCTTCTTGGAGGGAAACTGGTTCAGCACCGGGGCGAGTAGATTCACCACCGATATCAATCATGTCCGCGCCGTTGGCAATCATGCGCTCAGCTTGAGCAATGGCATCAATTGGGGTTCTGAACTTACCACCATCCGAAAATGAATCTGGTGTGGCATTCAAAATACCCATGACTAATGGGCGCTGACGTTTACTGAAGTCAAAAAGAAAACGCCCGCAACGCCATGTTGCGGGCAGAGTTTGCTTCATCACCTTGCTATTAGCTTAAAGCTAATTAAGCAGTCGCTGGAGCGGCGCCCGCAGCAGGACCTGGCGTACCAGCAGAATTACCAAACTGGGTTGCTGGTGGCGGCTTTGGGGCACGTGGTGGACGACCTTCCATGATGTCGGTAATCTGCTCCGCATCAATGGTTTCCCATTCAAGCAAAGCAGTAACCATCGCTTCAACCTTGTCACGATTTTGCTCAAGGATCGATCTTGCCAATGCGTATTGACTATCGACCAATGCACGAATCTCTGCATCGACCTTTTGTTGAGTCAACTCAGAAACCGTCTTGGAGCTAGTGCGACCGAACATGCTTTCAGATTCGGTATCGACGTAGACCATCGTACCTAAGCTATCACTCATACCGTAACGCGTCACCATGTCGCGCGCCATTTTGGTAGCACGTTCAAAGTCATTCGATGCGCCTGTACTCATGGAATGCAAGAACACTTCTTCAGCAGCACGACCACCAAACAAAATCGCCAACTCTTCCATCATGCGATCTTTGTATAAGTTCACACGATCGAACTCAGGAAGCTGCCAAGTCACACCAAGCGCCATACCGCGCGGCATGATGGTGACCTTGTGCACTGGATCCGCTTTAGGCAACACCTTCGCAACCACTGCGTGACCAGACTCGTGATACGCCGTATTACGACGCTCTTCTTCACGCATCACTGCAGACTTACGCTCAGGACCCATATAGATCTTGTCTTTGGCATCTTCAAAGTCTTTCATATCTACTGCACGCTTATTACGACGCGCTGCAAACAATGCTGACTCATTTACCAAGTTCGCCAAATCCGCACCTGAGAAACCAGGTGTGCCGCGCGCCAATACTGCTGCGTCCACATCTGGATCAATCGGAACTTTGCGCATATGCACTTGAAGAATTTGCTCGCGACCACGAATATCTGGCAAGCCAACGTGTACCTGGCGGTCAAAACGACCAGGACGCAATAATGCGCGATCCAATACATCAGAACGGTTGGTTGCAGCAACAACGATTACACCGCTATTACTTTCAAAACCATCCATCTCCACCAGCATTTGGTTGAGAGTTTGCTCACGTTCATCATTACCACCACCCATACCGGCGCCACGATGACGACCAACCGCATCGATCTCATCAATAAAGATGATGCAAGGAGAATTTTTCTTGGCGTTCTCAAACATATCGCGCACGCGTGATGCACCGACACCCACAAACATCTCTACGAAGTCTGAACCAGAGATAGAAAAGAATGGAACTTTTGCCTCGCCCGCAATCGCACGAGCCAGCAAGGTCTTACCAGTTCCCGGAGGGCCTACTAGCAATACGCCATGCGGAATGCGACCACCAAGCTTTTGAAACTTTTGCGGATCTTTAAGGAAGTCAACAATCTCGAAGACTTCTTCTTTCGCTTCATCGCAACCAGCAACATCAGCAAAAGTAACTGTGTTGCTGTTCTCATCAATCAAACGCGCTTTGGATTTACCGAAAGAGAATGCTCCGCCCTTACCGCCGCCTTGCATCTGACGCATCATGAAGAACCAAAAACCAATAATCAATAAAGTCGGTCCGAGGTAGTACAAAGCAGAAACCAACATATTGGGTTCGTCATCTGCCTTACCGGTAACTTGGACTCCATACTTCATCAGATCGCCAACCATCCAAATGTCTCCTGGGGAGATGATGGAGTATTTGTTGCCGTCGTTTGGAGTGACTTGCAGTGTGCGACCTTGCACATCAACTCGTTTGACTTTGCCAGCCTTGGCATCGTCCATGAATTGAGAATACGTGACCTGATTCTGATCTTTAGGCTTGTCAAACTGTTTAAAAACAGTGAACAGCACTAGACCCACAATGAGCCACACACCGATTTTCTGCAACATATTGCTATTCAAAAGGAGACCTTTGCCGGATTAATCCGGGAGTTAAAGCGGATTGCTATACCTAAGTATTTGATTCTACTACCAGCCTTTTTCAAGGGCTGAGAGCCAATTTATTTAATAAACCCCTTCTTTTAGGGGGTTATTTAGGTGGTTTGAGGTCTCGGCCAAGCAAAAAGATTTCCGAGGACTTCGCTCTGGACGCTTTTGGCTTTCTGGAGGCTACTGTTTTAAAGACCTTTTTAAAGGATTCCACGATTTGGCTATAGCCACTACCGTTAAAACACTTAATTAATAAGGCGCCCTCAGGCTTGAGGTGCTGAACCGAGAAATCCAGGGCAATCTCAGCCAAAAAAGCCATGCGAGCTGAATCTGCAACGCCTACCCCAGATAGATTGGGGGCCATATCCGACATCACTAGATCAACTTTTCCGTCCGCATCGGCCGGTAAAAGCGCCTCTAGAGCCTTTAAACCCTCATCCTCACGGAAGTCTCCCTGAATAAAGGAAACGTCTGCAATATCCTCCATCGGCAGAATATCGATCGCAATAATGGTTCCATCTGGCTTGCCAGATTCAATATTGGGATTGTTTTTACCAAGCTCCGTCAGGCGATTACGGGCGTACTGAGACCAGCTCCCAGGAGCACTCCCGAGATCCACAATAGTCATACCTGCTTTGATGAGTCGGTCTTGCTCGTCTATCTCGCTCAGCTTATAGACAGCCCGTGCGCGATAGCCCTCTTTTTGAGCCATCTTCACGTACGGATCATTGAGGTGATCCTGCAACCAACTTTTATTAAATTTATTCTTTGCCACAACTTACCCACTTTCGGCGTCCATTTTCCTTGTTTATGCCCTACAAGGCAAAAGGAATCGACGTAAAACATCTTGATATAAGCCTATATGAGGCTGAAAGCCCTGTTTTACAAGCCCTAATGCTCTATCATCGAGCCCATGACTGCACTTACTATTACCCCTGCACAACGTAAATCCCTTAAAGCTGACGCCCATGGACTAAGTCCAGTTGTCATGATTGGTGGCGATGGCCTGACCCCTGCGGTCGTTAAAGAGGCTAAGTTAGCGATTTCTCATCACGGCCTGATTAAAGTACGCGTCTTTGGTGATGACCGTGATGCGCGTATTGCTATCTATGAAGAGCTTTGCGACAAGCTTGGTGCAGCTCCAGTTCAGCACATCGGAAAATTACTCGTACTGTGGAAGCCGATTGATATTGTTGATGCGGCCCTCGCCAATTTAGGAAGATCTAGCAAGCAAACCAAGAAATCATTGCAAGCACCTCGCACTAAGCGTCAACCGAATCGTGTTGTCGCAAAAGCTGGTGTTCGTACTAGCACCTCCGAGAGGTCAGATCGACGCTCTGCAGCCAGCAAGTCACCTTTTGAAAGAGTTGCTGCTGCAAAAAGCGCCACTCCGAAGAAACGTGTTCTGCGCGCTGATGCTGCTGAGTCAAAGATTGGTTGGTCATCACCTGGCTACCGCAAGGCTGTTGCAGCGCCCGCTCCAATTAAGAAACGTAAAGTACGCATGAGCAGCACTAAGAAGAAATCATTGGGTTCTTGATGCAAAGAGCATCAAAGAGTTTTTAAAAACGCCGCTAGTCGGCGTTTTTTATTGCCCACCTCTTTCCTTACCTCTTAGTCAGCCGCCAAACTAAGGTGATTCCTAAAAGGCTCTGCAACATAAAGAGAATGCTAGAGGCCCCATGTAACCTGCCGAATAAAGTAGCTGAGGGAGACTGCATTACCGGCATGCCTTGGGCTAAGGCGTTATCTCTAAGCGTATTCATCCAAGGAATGAAGATAAAAGCTGCTGCGATCGAGCACAGCAGCATTGCCAATAAGAGCCAACGAATGAGTCTGAATTGACTGAGGCCGCGATTAACCAGGAGGTTAGCTAAGACCATTAGACCGATGCACACAATTAAGCTGAGGTAAGCCTCTAACTTAAAAATACTGCCAGCCACCATGCCGGCAGCTTGGCGATCAGTCATCGTACTAAAAATAGCTGGGGCGACTAAGTAGCCTACAGTGAGGAGACTACCGACCCATAAACCCGCAATCAGAATAAACAGTCTTTGAGCCCCCATATGATTCGGAGTCTCTAGAGTCTGCATATTGATTTGGGATTATTAGATGTAACGAACCGCGAGAATTTCTACTTCGCGATTACCGCCAGGGGCTTGCACAGCCACGACATCACCCTCTTCTTTGCTGATCAATGCACGAGCAATCGGAGAGCTAATCGAGATCTTATTAAACTCAATGTCAGCCTCGTCATCACCAACGATTTGATAAGTCAGCTTGGTGCCATCTTCCAGGTCTTCAAGATCAACGGTCGCACCAAATACTACGCGGCCATTCACATCCAAAGTTGCTGGATCAATGATTTGAGCGGCAGATAACTTTCCTTCAAGCTCCTGAATACGACCTTCAATAAAGCCCTGCTTCTCTTTAGCAGCATCGTACTCAGCATTCTCAGAAAGATCGCCTTGAGCGCGCGCCTCAGAGATCGCATTAATCACTGATGGACGCTCTACATGCTTTAAGCGATGCAACTCTTCTTTGAGGAGCTCTGCGCCATGCTTAGTAATAGGGATTGTGTTCATGCTTCTTACCTAACTTAATTTAATTGAGAGTCTTATGCAGATTCTGCAATGAATAGACTTCAAGAGCCTCTTTATTACCATTTTGCGATGTCATCAAACCATCCATGACGGCACGTGCTGCACTAATCGTGGTGTAGTAAGTCACATTATTAGCCTGGGCACTAGTACGAATGGAGCGGGAATCCGCAATCGCAGTACGAGTCTCATCAACGGTAGTAAAGACCAGTGAGATCTCACCATTCTTGATTAAGTCAACAATGTGCGGACGACCATCTTTTACTTTATTCACTACGCGCACTGGCAATCCAGCAGCTTCAATCGCTGCAGCAGTACCTTTGGTAGCCACCATCGGGAAGCCCAACTGATGCAAGAGCTTAGCCACTTCAACTGCTTTTGGCTTATCACTATCTTTTACGGTCAACACCACAGTGCCACTCTTGGGCAACTTAATGCCAGCGCCTAACTGAGACTTAAATAAGGCTTCGCCGAAAGTTTTACCAACACCCATTACCTCACCAGTTGAACGCATCTCTGGCCCGAGAATCGGATCAATGCCTGGGAACTTGTTGAATGGGAACACCGCCTCTTTGACGGAGAAATACTCAGGCTTCACTTCAGCCTGAATACCTTGCTGGTCTAAAGTCTGACCCACCATGCAGCGTGCCGCAATCTTCGCCAACTGCAAACCAGTTGCTTTAGATACGAATGGCACGGTACGAGAAGCGCGTGGGTTTACCTCGAGAACATAAATGACATCCTTGCCATCAACATTCTGGATAGCAAACTGTACGTTCATTAAGCCAACTACATTCAGGCCTTTAGCCATTGCCGCTGTTTGACGCTTGATTTCTGCGATCGTCTCATCAGATAGTGAGTACGGTGGCAAAGAACAGGCAGAGTCACCAGAGTGAACGCCGGCTTGCTCAATATGCTCCATCACACCACCAATGAATACGCGCTGACCATCACTGATACAGTCCACGTCGCACTCAATCGCATCATTCAAGAAGCGGTCTAACAATACTGGTGAGTCATGAGATACCTTCACAGCCTCACGCATATAACGCTCAAGGTCACGACCATCATGAACGATTTCCATTGCGCGACCACCCAATACATAGGAAGGACGCACTACCAATGGGTAGCCAATTTCTTCAGCAAGCTTCAGGGCTTCATCTTCCGCACGCGCTGTTCGGTTAGGTGGCTGACGCAAGTTCAAATCATGCAATAACTTCTGGAAGCGCTCACGATCTTCAGCTGCATCGATCATGTCTGGTGATGTACCAATAATAGGTACGCCATTTGCCTCAAGATCTAAGGCCAACTTCAACGGAGTTTGACCGCCGTACTGCACGATCACACCCTTTGGTTTTTCTTTGGCAACAATCTCCAACACATCTTCTAAAGTTAAAGGCTCAAAATACAAGCGATCAGATGTGTCGTAATCAGTAGAAACCGTTTCTGGGTTACAGTTCACCATGATGGTTTCATAGCCATCTTCGCGCATGGCTAAGGCAGCATGTACACAGCAATAGTCAAACTCGATACCCTGACCAATACGGTTTGGACCGCCACCCAAGACCATAATCTTGTCTTTAGTGGTTGGTTGTGACTCGCACTCGCCATGCTCTGCTTCGTAAGTGGAATACAAATAAGCTGTGTTTGTAGAGAACTCAGCCGCACAGGTATCCACGCGCTTATACACAGGCACTACTTTTAAACGGTGACGTGCTGCACGAACTGAGGAAGCATCTACTCCCAACAATTTCCCTAAGCGACGATCTGAAAAACCTTTTTGCTTAATGAAACGCAACTCTGGCGCAGACAAGCTATCGATCTTGCGCTGCTTGAGCTCGGTTTCCATAGTGATGAGTTCTTCGATTTGCTCCAAGAACCAAGGGTCAACCTTGGTCTCATTGAAAATCTCATCTAAACCCATGCCCATACGGAAAGCATCCGCCAAATACCAAATACGATCTGGTCCTGGCTCACCGATTTCTTGAATGATGTCATCTAGATCTGTAGAAACTTCATCTAGACCATCAACGCCAACCTCTAAACCGCGTAACGCTTTTTGGAATGATTCTTGGAAAGTGCGGCCAATTGCCATCACCTCACCTACGGATTTCATCTGCGTTGTCAGACGAGAATCCGCTTGCGGGAATTTCTCAAACGCAAAGCGAGGAATCTTCGTAACAACATAATCGATTGATGGCTCAAAGGATGCTGGAGTAGCGCCACCAGTGATGTCGTTCTTCAACTCATCCAAGGTGTAGCCAACCGCGAGCTTCGCAGCAATCTTAGCAATTGGGAAGCCAGTTGCTTTAGAAGCCAAGGCAGATGAACGTGAAACACGTGGGTTCATCTCAATAACGATCATGCGACCATCGACCGGGTTAATGGAGAACTGAACGTTTGAACCACCAGTATCCACACCAATCTCACGCAACACCGCAATTGAGGCGTTTCGGAGAATTTGATACTCTTTATCCGTCAATGTTTGTGCTGGGGCAACGGTGATCGAGTCACCGGTATGCACGCCCATTGGATCTAAGTTTTCGATTGAGCAAACGATGATGCAGTTATCGGCACGGTCACGCACCACTTCCATCTCGAACTCTTTCCAACCCAAGAGAGACTCTTCAATCAAGAGCTCACGTGTTGGCGATAAATCTAAACCGCGTTTGCAAATTTCTTCAAACTCTTCACGGTTGTATGCAATACCGCCACCAGATCCACCCATGGTGAATGAAGGACGAATCACAACTGGGAAACCTAAGCTGCCAGTTTCTTTCTGAATACGTTGCTGAACTTCATGCGCTTCATCCATTGAGTGTGCAATGCCAGACTTGGCAGAACCGAGACCAATCTTGGTCATCGCATCTTTAAACTTTTGACGGTCTTCTGCTTTATCAATCGCTTCCGGTGAAGCACCAATCAATTCGCAACCGTATTTCTCGAGAACACCATGGCGATGCAAATCGAGTGCGCAATTCAAGGCCGTTTGACCACCCATCGTTGGCAAAATGGCATCCGGTTTTTCGGTGGCAATAATGCGCTCTACTACTTCCCAAGTAATTGGCTCGATGTATGTCACATCAGCCATCTCTGGGTCAGTCATGATGGTCGCAGGATTGCTGTTCACCAAAATGACTTTGTAGCCCTCGTCACGCAAAGCTTTACAAGCTTGCGCACCAGAATAGTCAAACTCACAAGCCTGTCCAATCACAATTGGACCAGCACCAATAATCAGAATGCTCTTAATGTCGCTACGCTTAGGCATTATTTGCCTCCCTTATTGCTAACAGCGGCAGCATTCATTAGCTCCACAAAACGATCAAATAAATAGGCAATGTCATGAGGGCCAGGTGAGGCCTCAGGATGACCTTGGAAACACAAAGCAGGCTTATCTTTCCAAGCTAAACCTTGTAGCGATCCATCAAATAAAGAAACATGCGTGACACGAATGTTGTCAGGCAGCGTATTTGCATCTACTGCAAAACCATGGTTCTGAGAGGTAATCGCTACGCGCCCAGTATCCAAATCTTTTACAGGATGGTTTGCACCGTGGTGACCAAACTTCATCTTCAAAGTTTTAGCGCCTGCAGCCAAGCCCATAATCTGGTGACCCAAACAAATGCCGAATGTTGGAACACCCTTTTCGATAATTTCTTTTGCTGCAGCAATCGCGTAATCGCAAGGACCAGGGTCTCCAGGGCCATTTGAGAAGAACACGCCATCTGGGTTCATCGCCAATACTTCAGCAGCGCTAGTTTGTGCAGGCACAACCGTGAGTTCGCAGCCACGCTCTGTGAGCATGCGCAAAATATTGCGCTTCACACCAAAGTCATAAGCGACGACTTTTTTGATTGGCTTGCTAGTGTCTAAAGTTCTGTAAACAGGCTTGCCGTCAGGACCATGCAGATCCCATTCAGCTTCGCGCCATTGGTATGGAGTTTTTGTTGTAACGACTTTAGCGAGATCTAAACCAGCCATGCCCGGGAAGGCTTTAGCCAACTCCAAGGCTTTCTTGCTAAGAGCCTCTACATCATCACCCATCTTGCCAGCGACGATCGCGCCAGACTGAGCGCCTTTGTCACGCAGGATGCGAGTGAGCTTACGGGTATCGATTCCAGAGATACCCACTACCCCTGCTTTCGTGAGGTAGCTATCGAGGCTTTCCTCAGAGCGGAAATTCGAGACACGCTTGGAGAGGTCTTTTACAACCAAACCAGCTGCATGAATTTGATCCGACTCAGCATCCTGACCATTCACACCGACATTGCCGATATGAGGGTAAGTCAAGGTCACGATTTGGCGTGAGTAACTTGGATCAGTAATGATCTCTTGATAGCCAGTAAGTGCGGTATTGAAAACGACTTCGCCGGTAGTTTCGCCAGGGGCGCCAATACTAAGACCGGGAAATACGGTGCCGTCGGCTAGAGCCAACACGGCGGGAGGAAAAGAAGGAAGCAAGGGTGACAAACCATCTCCAGTCCCTGCTCCATCCGACGCTCAACACCCCAAAAAGACCAACCCAGGACTGTTTGTGCGGGAGGTGAGTGTCTTTAAGCGCTAGGGTAATTTATTAAGTTTTGAACCTGGTAATGATACCAGTTTTGCGTATAAACCCTTGGATTCCCAGCCAATTGGGCTTAGAAGGTAATAAGCCCCTGAGTCTTGCGACCGAGGGGCTTATTTTAACTAAAACCGAGCCAGCTTTAGGACTTTGCGCTTTGCTCGATGATGGTCTTAATTTGAGCCAAAACAGTCTGATCTTCCATGGTGCTGATATCACCAGGATCGCGCCCTTCAGCTACAGCCTGAAGTGCACGACGAACGATCTTGCCAGAACGGGTCTTAGGCAAAGCGGTAACCACATAAACACGGCCCGGACGCGCAATTGCACCCAATGTGGTGTCCACAGTCTTCATGCACTCCGCTTCCAAGGTGGCTGTATTTGAAGAATCCTTTGGAATCACAAATGCAATCGCTGCCTGACCCTTGAGTTTGTCCTCAATACCTACCACTGCTACTTCAGAGATATTTGGATGACTAGAAATGCTCTCCTCAATCTCACGAGTACCTAAACGATGACCTGCAACGTTAATCACGTCATCAGTACGGCCCAAGATGAAGAAGTAACCATCTTTGTCTTTAATACCCCAGTCAAAAGTGGAGTAAATGGTCTTGCCCGGGATAGTTTCCCAATAGGTGCTAACAAAACGCTTGTCATCACCCCAAACAGTCTGCATGCAGCCTGGAGGCAAAGGACCTTCAATTGCAATAACGCCCTTCTGATCTGGGCCCAACTCTTCGGAAGTTGCATCATCGAGCAACTTCATGTTGTAACCAAATGAAGGAACACCTGGTGAACCAAACTTATGCGGCATCACTTCTACGCCACGCTGAATTGCCAGCATTGGCCAACCTGTTTCAGTCTGCCAGTAGTTATCTACGATTGGCTTCTTGATCGCATCATGAATCCATGTTGCTGTTGGTTCATCCAAAGGCTCGCCTGCCAAGAACAAGGCGCGCAGGCTAGACAGGTCATATTTAGTTAAGAACGCAGGATCTTGTTTCTTGAGAACACGAACTGCAGTTGGTGCGGAGAACATGACTGACACTTTGTACTTCTCAACCAACTCCCACCAAATACCTGCGTCTGGACGCAATGGCGTACCTTCATACATGATGGTTGCCATGCCATTGAGCAATGGCGCGTAAATGATGTAGCTATGACCTACAACCCAACCGATGTCAGATGTGCAGAACATGGTTTCGCCAGGATTACCACAGAAGATGTGCTTCATGGTTGCAGCCAAAGCAACCGCATAACCACCGGTGTCACGCTGCACGCCTTTAGGCTTACCAGTCGTCCCGGAGGTGTACAGGATGTATGAAGTGTGAGTTGCATCAACCCACTCAATTGGAACCAAATCGTTAAGATGCTTTTGGCGCTCAGTGGCGTAATCTAAATCACGGCCAGCAACCGTAGTGAACTCAGTCAGACCGCGGTTCACAATTAACACCTTCTCAGGTTTGTAGCTTGCAAGCGTAATTGCCTCATCGAGCAAAGGCTTATAAGGAACCGCTTTACCGCCACGTGCGCCTGCTTCTGCAGTCACAATCATTTTTGGTTTTGCATCATCAATACGTGATGCCAAGCTATGGGAAGCAAAGCCTCCAAACACCACCGAGTGAATTGCGCCAATACGCGCACAAGCAAGCATTGCAAAACAAGCTTCGGCAATCATTGGCATGTAGATCAATACACGATCGCCCTTTTTGACGCCATTGGCTTTATAGATAGCAGCCATACGATTGACTTCTTCGTAGAGCTCTTTGAATGTGTAGGCTTTCTCTACATTGGTTTCTGTTGAAACAGCAACGAGAGCAATTTGATCGGGGCGATCTTTAAGATGTCGATCAACTGCGTTGTAGCAAAGGTTAGTAAGGCCACCTTCAAACCATTTTGCAAACGGAGGGTTTGCGTAATCCAGAACTTTATTAAATGGTTTTTCCCAATGAATGAGTTTTGACTGCTCTCCCCAGAATCCATCTGGGTCTTTAATGGAGCGTTCGTGTTCTGATTTGTAGGACATGGTCAACCTAAATAAGTAAATTAAAGTGTCTGGGCTTACTGAATCTTGCTAGCCCCTTTGCTATTTGATGCCTTGACTGTGGAGCCAGTCGTCTTCGCAGTTCCATTTTTCGCAGATTTTGCAAGCCCTGTCGATGCGGATTTATGCTGAGATGCAGCATTATTTGCGGAAGAATTACCCTTAACAGCCCCTTTTGCAGATTTTGCTACCGGACATTTTGCCCCTTTTGCACATTTTTTAGGCGCCGGGGGCACTGGCTTGTCGAGACTAAGACTGCCGTTTTCTGCCATTGCTAGAGAAATATCACCGGGTCGACGGCTGGTTTTGGGCACTAGAACGGTAGATCCAGAGCGAATGCGCATCCCCTTTGGAATGCCGTTTACTTCACGCAAGGTATCGGCATCAACACCAAGAGTCTTGGCGCACTGATCTACGGATTCTGTTTTAGTCACCTGAACTGCTGCCCATGAAGACAATGGCTTGGTGTATTGCTTCAGATTTGCCTGGAAGATTTCAGCATGACCAAAGGGCAGCAAAATCTGCTGGTTAGCATTACTCAAAATGACTGGCTTATTAAAAGATGGGTTCAGACTATGAAACTCATCCAATGGAATCTCGGCTAACTTAATCGCTAGATCAACGTCGATATCACTACCAACGTCCACCGCTACAAAGTAAGGATGGTTTTCTAGCTCGGGTAACACAATGCCGTAGGCCTGAGGATCCAACACAATCTGTCGATAGGCCATCAACTTGGGCACATAGTTGCGCGTCTCATTGGGCATCTTTAGGCTGAGGTAATCCGTCGGTAGTCCCGCCGCCAAATTACGCTTCTGCGCTTTAGCAACATTACCAGCGCCCCAGTTATAGGCAGCCAATGCAAGTTCCCAGCTACCGAACTGCTTATATAAACGTTGCAGGTAATCTAAAGCAGCATCGGTAGACTGCAACACATCCCTGCGCTCATCTCTGAAGACGTTTTGCGTTAAACGAAAATCTTTGCCAGTAGCCGGCATGAATTGCCATAAGCCCATTGCCTTAGCGCTAGACTTTGCATTTGTGACGAAGGCGCTCTCTACAAAAGGCAGTAAAGCAATCTCCGTTGGCATATTGCGCGCATTGACTTCCTGCACGATATAAAACAGGTAGCGAGATGAACGGGTCATCGAGCGATTCACGTAATCAGGACGAGCACTAAGCCAGCGCACTTGCTCAATTTCTAGCGGCGTATTCATCGGCTCCATCTCAAAGCCATCCCGAATACGAATCCAAAGATTGCTTGATGGAGCATATAAGTCGCTGACAGATTGATTCTTCAGATTGACGCGCTTTGCTTTCGAAGCGCGCGGATCCTGACGCGTCGGCGTATCAGAAGACCAATCTCCAGTGCTGGCACAACCTGAGAGTACGGCAATCAATAAGATCGCCGCATAGCGCCACAACATCAGAACCGATCCTTCCAGGCTCTTATTACTGCCAAGACATGCGCAGATGTAGGCAATGATTTCTCACCGGAGACTTCAAGCGCAGCATCAATTACAGCTTGCTGATCACAGCGCATGAATGGATTGACCTGCAACTCTTGCCCGATAGTCGTCGGCAATGTTGGCAAATGTTGATCACGCAGCGCCTTGGCAGTTTCTGCCCAAGTAATGAGGTTCGCATTGTTGGGCTCAACTGCTAATGCGAAGCGAATATTCGATAAGGTGTATTCATGGGTGCAATACACCAGGGTATTTTTTGGCAAGGCAATGAACTTAGCGAGGGACTGACTCATCTGCGTTGGAGTTCCCTCAAACAAACGACCGCAGCCTGATGCGAATAAAGTGTCGCCACAGAACAGCATGGGCTCAACCACATTGGCCTGCATGTTTGCAAAGTAAGCAATGTGGGTCAAGGTATGCCCTGGCACTTCGTAAACCTCAAGGCTAATACGTGGTGCAGCCACCTCAATCTTGTCGCCCTCCATCATGACATTCGTGCGGCCAGGAATCTCAATATTGGCGGGACCGTAAACCGGGACTGATCCCAGTGCCTGCAATAGATTTAGGATGCCGCCCGTATGGTCAGCATGGTGATGGGTAATTAAAATACCGGTCAGAGTAAAATTTTTCTCCTCGAGGTATTGCAGTACAGGGGCAGCATCACCTGGATCCACAATCAAGGCGGATTGCCCATCATGGATGCACCAGATGTAGTTGTCATCAAAGGCCGGTATCGGCCAAACCTGCAATAAAGTATTCTTCACCATATACCGATGATACCAACCCCTCCCTCCCCATCTCAGATGCCTGCACCACCATGGAGTTCATGGGAAAAGTGGCTGCAATCGCCCCCTGGACGCTATGTGCTTGCCTGGGAGCAGAAATGCTTCAATCAAATCGTGGCTGATGTCTTTGGTTTTTATGCCGTACAGATCGGTTTGCCGCAAATGAATACTCTGGCAGAAAATCGCATGCCTTTGCAAGCCTTGTTGATTCATTCAAATGATCGTCAAAAACACGCTAGTCAATTTAACTGGCATCAAGTCGAAGGCAATGCCAGCGAGCTGCCCTTTGCATCTGAAACTATCGACTTATTAGTACTTCCACATGTCTTGGAATTCGCTGCTGATCCACATCAAATCCTGCGAGAGGCTGAGCGTGTGCTTCGCCCTGAAGGTCGCTTGATTATTTCGGGCTTCAACCCAGCCAGTCTTTGGGGAATGCGCCAATATCTGAGCAGGCTAATTGGCAGCCCCTACTTGCCAAGAGATGGGCAATTTATCAGTCTCCTCAGAATTAAAGACTGGTTACAACTACTGAACTTCTCATTAGATAGAGGTCATTTTGGCTGCTACAAACTCCCCTTGAGTGGTGAGTCCGGCATGGCCAGAATGGACTTTATGGAACCAGCTGGGAATCGCTGGTGGCCTATCTTTGGGGCTGTTTTCTTGGTTTCAGCCATCAAACGCCAACAAGGTATCCGCCTTATTGGGCAGGTCCAAGGTTTGCGTATTCCAGCCATTACCCAATTAAGTCCTGCTGCTGAAAGCCGGCAAAATTTAACAAACAAGCAAGACCAAGTAAATTAACGATATGCCGCATACCAAATCGCTCCCTCACATCGTCATTTATACCGATGGTGCCTGCAAAGGCAATCCTGGTCCTGGGGGCTGGGGTGCAGTTCTACGCTCCGGGGGGCATGAAAAGCATTTGCACGGGGGTGCTGAGCACACTACCAATAACCGCATGGAGATTAGTGCGGTTATTCATGCATTACGAGCCCTTAAGCAAACCAGCTCGGTTGAGCTGTGGACTGACTCCCAATACGTCCAAAAAGGCGTTACAGAATGGCTAGAAGGCTGGAAAAAGAGAGGCTGGAAGACTGCAAGCAAGGATCCAGTCAAAAATGCCGATTTATGGCAAGAATTAGATACCCTTATCCCTGACCACAAGATCTCTTGGCATTGGGTACGTGGCCACAACGGTCACCCCGGAAATGAGCTTGCTGACCTCCTGGCAAACAAAGGCGTTGAGGAATTTCTACCATAAGTTGGATGGGTGTCGGCAAGCCCGTTTTTGACGGTCTTATGAGAGAATGAACGGATTCAGAGCGGGTACAGAATCTACCGCTAACCCCATATAGAACCAAGAAAAACGCCGAGACCGTGTCAAAAATTGAATCAGCCTTAGATAAAGCCGTTGCCAAGCTACCTGCGCTAAAAAATTCGGTAAAGGTGCGCTTGTGCAAACTTTGGCAAAAACTCTCGCCCTACTTTGATAAAGTCAAAAAATTAGACTACGCAACAGTCAAGGAATTCACCATTAAATACAAGTGGCGCATTTTGGCGGTGTTGGTTGTTTTGTATGCCGGCTCTAAGGCATTTGATTACTTCTTCCCCGCTACCGGTAAAACAGGTGGACCACAAACAATTACGAGTGTGGTTGTCGAGAAAAAAGATATCCCATTAATTATTGAGGCTACAGGAACGATTATTTCCAGCAGCATTGTGGATATTCGTCCAATGACTACCAATACAGTCAAAACAATCCACATTAAGGATGGGCAAGAGGTAAAAGAAGGCGAACTCCTCTTTACCCTGGATGATCGCAACGATCGCGCCAACTATGAAAAACTCAAAGCGCTGGCAGATGACTCTCAAAAGCAATATCTTCGCGCTAAGGAGCTGGTAGCCAAAAACTTTATCTCTAAGGCAGGCTTAGAAACTTCACTGGCGAATGCCAAGTCAGCGCAAGCTGCAGCTCGCTCTGCTGAGGTGCAGCTCTCCTATGACTCTATCCGCTCTCCAATTGCCGGACGCGCGGGCATCATCAACGTATTCCCAGGGTCGCTAGTGCAGGCAAGTAATGTAGTAACCACTGCAACCAGCTCTACAGCAACCTCTAGCGTTGGATCCATGGTGACCATCACCCAACTCAATCCGATTAACGTTCAATTTGTTGTCCCTGAGAAAGATATCCCCTTATTAATGGAGGGCAAACAAGCAGATACACCACTCAAAGTAAAAGTCAGTGTTGGCAATGATGCTAAGGCGGTTTATGAAGGCGAAGTACTGGTGATTGATAACCAGGTAGACCCTAGCATTGCAGCAGTGCGTGTGCGAGCTCAAATTCCAAATGAGAAGATGACTTTATTGCCAGGGCAATTTGCTCGCGTTTCATTAAACGCCAATACCCTCAAGGATGCCATTGCAGTGCCATCTGAAGCTATTGTGATCAGCCCGAAAGGTCGACTTGTTTATGTGGTTGATAAGGATGGCAAGGTTCAGTCCAAACCAATCAAAGTGATCTACGAATATCAAGGCACCTCTGTCATCAGCGGTATTGAATCTGGCTCACGCGTAGTTGTTGAGGGCAAGCAAAACTTGCGTCCCGGTAGCAAGATTCGTGAAGCAAAAAAACAAACTGCCGTATCCACTCCAGCTAAGGCAGCAGCTCCTGCTCCTGAGACAAAATGACGCTTTCTGAGTTATGCATTAGACGGCCCGTAATGACGGTGCTGTTGTCGATTGCAACAGTGATCGCTGGTACCGTTGCCTACTTCAAGATCCCGGTTGCAGCTCTACCTAGCTTTAATACTCCCATTATTTCTGTCAGCGCCAGTTTGCCTGGAGCTGCCCCAGAAAATATGGCGTCTTCTGTAGCGCTGCCATTAGAAAAAGAATTTTCAACGATTGATGGCATCAAAGTCATTAGCTCAACCAATACGCTTGGCTCGACTAGCATCACACTTGAGTTCACGAACGACCGTGATATTGATAAAGCGGCAGTCGATGTACAAGCAGCCCTCCTACGAGCACAAAGAAGGCTTCCTATTGAAATGACGGTGCCACCGTCCTACCGCAAAATCAATCCTGCGGATACAGCAGTGCTCGTGATTCGAATGAGCTCGCCATCGATGAGTTTGTCCGAGATCAACGCCTACGCAGAAAACCTACTAGCGCCATCTCTCTCCACGATTACTGGCGTCTCACAAGTTTTGGTTTACGGTGCCAAACGCTATGCCGTTCGTGTCAGCGCGCGACCAGATGCTTTGGGCAACCGCAATATCACCATGGAAGAATTGGCACTTGCAATCAATAAGGCCAATACCAATAGTCCAGTGGGCACCTTAGATGGCCCGCGTCAGCTCATCACGATTTACGCCAATCCGCAACTTGTTAAAGCAGATGAATTCGCTAACCTCGTCATCGCTCAACGCAATGGTCTACCTGTCTACCTCAGGGATGTAGCTGATGTCCAAGAAAGCTTTGAGGACGTCAAGACTTTTGCCACAGCAGCTGGTGAGCGTTCGATTGCGATTGGCATCATGCGGCAGCCAAATGCCAATACGGTTGATGTAGTTGCGGCAGTCAAGAAATTACTGCCGACATTTAAAGAGCAGATGCCAGCATCGATTCAGCTGACATTAATTAATGACCGCTCTCTATCAATTATTGAAGCGATTCATGACGTTAATTTGACGCTGGCACTCACCATTCTTTTGGTGGTCTTGGTAATCTTCTTATTCCTAAAGCGTCTTTCCGCAACTCTGATCCCTTCCGTCAGCTTGCCCATCTCGCTGATTGGCGCCTTCTTCTTGCTCTACTTTTTAGGCTACAGCTTAGACAATATTTCTTTATTGGGCATCACTCTTGCTGTCGGATTGGTGGTCGACGATGCCATCGTTGTTCTTGAAAATATCATGCGCTACATTGAGCAAGGCATGGATCCCCTAAAGGCTTCACTCAAGGGCAGTAAAGAGGTAGGCTTCACCATCATCTCCATCTCCATCTCTTTGGTAGCCGTCTTTATTCCACTCTTCTTTATGGCTGGTCCAATCGGCCTGCTCTTTAGAGAGTTTGCGGTGGTGGTATCGCTATCCATTTTGGTATCGGCAGTTGTCTCACTCACGATCGTCCCCTTGCTCTGCAGTCGTTTTTTGCCTAAGCCTGGCGATCACCCAAAAGAATATGCCATCACTAAAAAGTTTGATCGTATTTTTGATTACTCACTCAAAACCTATATTCACTATCTTGATCTCGCATTAGCTAATCGTAAAAAAGTATTGTGGGGGGCGATTGCTTCCTTCTTCATCACAATTGCCCTATTCGCGTATAGCCCAAAAGGTTTTTTTCCAGAAGAAGATATCGGTCAAATTACGGCAACCACTGAAGCCTCTGAGGACACCTCCTTTAAAACCATGCTGGAACTTCAGGATCGTGCGGCGGAGATCGTTAATAGCGATCCTAATGTGGCTAACTCTATCTCCATCCTTGGTGGTGGCCTGAGCGCAGGAAGAAATACAGGTCGCTTCTTCATCATCCTGAAGCCTAAGGGAGATCGCGAGAAGATGAGTAAGGTTATCGAAGGCCTGCGTAATAAGTTCAAAGAGATCCCAGGCTTGCAGGTATACATGCGCCCAGTTCAAAATTTACAACTGGGTGGACGCAGCAGTAAGAGTCGCTACCAATTTACTTTGCAGAGCGTTGGCTTCGAAGGCGTAAATGAATGGGCGGATAAGCTCACTCAAAAAATGCGTGCTGACCCCATCTTCCGCGATGTGACTAGCGACTCTCAGCTAAAAGGTCTTAACGTCAAGATTGAAATCAATCGTGAGCAAGCGGCTAGTGCTGGCGTCACCATTGCCGATATTCGTAGTGCGCTCTACAACTCTTTTGGTGAGCGCCAGGTTTCCACGATCTACACGCCAGTGAATACCTATTACGTCATTCTAGAAACCGCTGAGAATGATCGTCAATTTGAAACTGATCTGAATAAGGTCTATGTCAGAGGTCGCGCTACTGATAAATTAATTCCGCTATCAAGCTTGGCTAGCTTTGTTCGTACTATTGGACCAACAGCCGTGAACCATCAAGGTCAAATTCCAGCGGTAACGATCTCCTTTAACTTGGCTCCAGATGTCTTCCTGGGGGATGCCACTAAAGCGATTGATGGCTTCGTTAAAGAGGTTGGATTACCACCTTCGATCATTACGAGCTACGGTGGTGATGCCGCCGTGTTTAAAGACAATCAATCCGGTCAAATCATATTGATCTTGGCAGCGCTGGGTGTGATTTATATTTTGCTAGGCGTGCTCTATGAGAGTTACATTCACCCCCTCACGATTCTGGCCGGACTGCCCTCCGCTGCGATTGGCGCCATTTTATCTTTGCGCATCTTTGGATTTGAATTAACCATTGTTGCTTCGATTGGTATTTTGCTGCTCATTGGTATCGTGAAAAAGAATGCCATCTTGATGATTGACTTCGCCTTGGATGCACAGCGCAATCAAGGCATGTCACCAGAGAAGGCGATTCGTGAAGCTTGTATCTTGCGTTTCCGCCCCATCATGATGACAACGATCGCCGCACTGATGGGTGCCCTACCGATTGCTTTGGGCTTGGGTGCTGGTGCAGAATTGCGTCAACCACTGGGCATTAGCGTGGCAGGCGGATTGATCTTCTCGCAGTTTGTAACACTCATCATCACGCCTGTGATCTATCTCTATTTAGATAAATATGCAGGTAACGGCCCAATGGAAATCCCTCCATCTGTTTTAGAAGGTACCTAATGCGTCAAGTTATTCTCGATACTGAAACTACTGGACTTAACCCTGCCACAGGCGACCGCATTATTGAAATCGGTTGCGTTGAAATGGTGGGTCGTCGATTAACTGATCGCACTTTCCATTACTACATTAATCCTGAGCGTGACATTGATGCGGGCGCCTTTGCAGTTCACGGCCTCTCACGCGAATTCTTATCCGATAAGCCGGTATTTGCCAATATTGTGGAAGAGTTGATTGAGTTTGTTGATGGCGCTGAAGTAGTCATTCATAACGCGGCGTTTGACTTGGGATTCCTGGATAACGAATTTGCTTTGCTGAAGCGCCCTCCTTTTAGGGGTCTTGCATCTAAAGTTACGGATACGCTGTTAGATGCTCGTCAAATGTTTCCAGGCAAGCGCAACTCGCTAGATGCACTCTGTGAGCGCTTTGCCATTAGCAATCAACACCGCACCTTACACGGCGCTTTACTTGATGCGCAGTTATTGGCCGAAGTCTATGTAGCCATGACGCGTGGTCAAGAAGATCTCTCGATTGATCTCATTGATTACACCGTCGGCACTGATGCGTCTGGCCAAATGAAAGCTTTGCCTACCAACCTCAAACTCATGACAGCTAGTCCAGAAGACTGTGAGCTTCATGAAAAGATCTTAGGTGAAATTGCCAAGGCAAGCAAAAAGGACCCCGTTTGGAGTCCTTCTGCTGTTACCAGTTAAGCTTTAGCTAGCTAATGGCACGGCGGATTTCATCTGCCTTGGGTTTAGAGCCGGTAACAGATTCAGTATCGTGCTCGGTCGTATTTTCAATTGTTTCAATAACCGCCTCTTGCATCCGAATATTGTCTTTAGGGCAAATTGGAGCTCCATAGGTAGCCCACTTCTTTAATAGCGTAACTTCGTATCCACACTGACCACATTTGGCTTTGTTGCGACTCGCATTACTTGGTCTTGGTGGCGGGAAAACAATCGCCTGATGTGGGTATGGGCCAAGCTCTTGGCTAATCATCATCAAACGCACCATCAACTCTTCGGTAGCGTGCGCCATTCTGGCTGGACCCTCTAGACCAACAGTCTGAGCAATGCCTTTAAAGTCTTCGCCATGACCGCTAAAGCAATCATCTACTGCGTGACATAACTCATGCACTAGGGTATCCAACAACTGAACAGGGTCATCCAACTTGGGAGAAATGAAGATCTCATTAACTCCTCCCCCAGAGCGCTCACGAGGCCAGCACTGACCTAGCGTTGTTCTCGGACTGCTTGAGGCTGGAAAGCCACAAGACACCCTCACTGGCGGAATGGCATAACCGGCTTTTGAGAACACAGGCTCTAAATGTCTTACGGCGTCTTCCAGCCAGGATTCTCGTACAGAATGTTGCTTCATCAATTACTCATTTATGTTTTAGTTCAAAGGCTTGGTTCTGGGCAAGCCCCCTATTATCGCTGCCCTACTTTGACCTCACCAAATATGGCTTGAGCCTCACGCGGTAAGCAGCGCCAGTAACGCTCATTTGACGGTACGGTACCGCCTAAGGCTGCAGCAGCCTCCCAGGCCCATCTTGGTTTATACAAAAATGCACGGGCTAAGGCAATTAGATCCGCATCCCCTTTTTGCAAGATATCTTCCGCTTGCTGTGGCTCGGTGATCAAGCCAACTGTCATCGTAGGCAAACCGGATTGATCTTTTACGATCTTGGCAAATGGCACTTGATAGTTTGGCCCTATCGCAATCTTCTGCAGCGGTGAAATACCACCTGATGAGATGTGGACAAAATTACATCCCAAGGGTTTTAGGCGAGATGCAAAGTCAGCAGTCTCTTCAGGAGTCCAGCCACCCTCAATCCAATCGCTTGCGGAAATCCGGATACCCAACACACCTTGATATGCCTTGCGTACTGCAGCAAATAATTCCAAAGGGAAGCGGATGCGATTTTCATATGAGCCACCGTATTCATCAGTACGTTGATTGGCGATTGGGGACAAGAATTGATGCAAGAGATAGCCATGCGCTCCATGCAACTCAATACCGTCCACACCAACCCTCTCAGAACGCTGCGCTGCAACAACAAATGCGTCAATCAGCTCTTGCAACTCTGCTTTGGAGAGTTCGTGTGGCAAGCGCTCATCTTTTAGCTGTGGAATAGCTGAAGGAGCTACTGTCTCCCAGCCACCTTGATCTTTAGGCAGCAATTGACCACCATCCCAAGGGGTTGCGCTGGAGGCTTTTCGACCGGCGTGAGCCAATTGGATGAAAACCGGGGTTTCTGGTGCCAGCTTACGAGCCCTGCTAAGTTTGTCCTTTAGTGCGGCCTCAGTTCGGTCATCCCACAGCCCCAGACAGGCGGGGGTAATACGGCCCTCTGGCGTCACGCCAGTAGCCTCAATAATGAATAGACCCGCCCCGCTATTAAGGAGATTAGCCCAGTGCATTAAATGCCAGTCCTGAGCCTCGCCATTAACTGCCGAATACTGGCACATGGGTGCCACTACGATGCGATTAGGGAGCGTCAAATCACCCTTGGGAGAGCTAAGCGTATAGCTGGAAAATAGAAGACTCATGGAGGGCCCTGGGATCCTGAAATGCGTAAAAGTGATGAAAGCGATAAAATAGAATGAGTAGGATAAACGAGACCATACACTTGTGCGATTCCGTCGCAATACAAGTTTATTGAACCTAAAACTAGTAAATAACTATTTAAGCAAAATACTATGAGCGCACCACAAGCCTTTGAATCAAAAGAAGATATTGGCCACTTTGTTGGCGGCAATGTTGTCAACCCAAAAGACGGTCGATTTGCCGATGTATTCAACCCCTCTACAGGCGCAGTCGCAAGACGAGTTGCCCTAGCAAGCCGTAAAGAGGTGGATGCTGCCGTGGCGGTTGCCCAAAAAGCCTTCGAGAGCTGGAGTCAAACCTCCCCCCTTCGCCGCGCACGGATCATGTTCAAGTATCTTGAATTACTCAATGCCCATCGCGATGAATTAGCAGCCATCATTACCGCCGAACACGGCAAGGTATTTACCGATGCCCAAGGTGAAGTGACTCGCGGTATTGATATTGTGGAATTTGCTACTGGCATCCCTGAACTTCTTAAAGGAGATTACACCGAGCAAGTATCTACCGATATCGACAATTGGGTAATGCGCCAGCCTTTAGGTGTTGTAGCCGGTGTCACGCCATTTAACTTCCCAGTCATGGTTCCAATGTGGATGTTCCCAGTGGCTATTGCCTGCGGCAACACATTCATTTTGAAGCCAAGCCCAACCGATCCATCAGCTTCTTTGTTGATGGCCAAGCTTTTAAAAGAAGCTGGCTTGCCTGATGGTGTATTTAACGTCGTTCAAGGTGACAAAGAGGCTGTAGATGCCTTGATTGAGAACCCAGATGTCAAAGCAGTCAGCTTTGTGGGTTCAACTCCAATTGCCAACTACATTTACGAGCGTTGCGCACACTTCGGTAAGCGCTCCCAAGCTTTAGGTGGCGCCAAGAATCACATGGTCGTGATGCCAGATGCAGATATCGATAAAACGATTGATGCCTTGATTGGCGCTGCTTATGGTTCCGCTGGTGAGCGTTGCATGGCAATCTCAGTAGCCGTTCTCGTTGGCGATGTTGCTGAAAAAATCATGCCTAAACTAATTGAGCGCACTAAAACTCTCAAGGTTAAGAATGGTATGGAGCTGGATGCAGAAATGGGTCCAATCGTTACCAAAGCTGCTTTAGAGCGCATCACTGGCTATATTGAGAGTGGCGTAGCTTCTGGTGCGAAGTTATTAGTAGATGGCCGTGGCTTGAAAGTGCCTGGCCATGACAATGGCTTCTTTATCGGCGGCACCCTCTTTGATAACGTCACTCCAGACATGAAGATCTATCTAGAAGAAATCTTCGGACCAGTCTTATCTTGCTTGCGCGTGGCGAACTTTACTGAGGCATTGAACTTGGTAAATGCTTGCGAGTATGGCAACGGTGTTGCCTGCTTCACAAGTGACGGCAATATTGCCCGTGAATTTGCACGCCGAGTTCAGGTGGGCATGGTTGGTATTAACGTACCTATTCCGGTTCCAATGGCTTGGCACGGTTTTGGCGGTTGGAAGAAATCCCTCTTTGGCGATATGCATGCCTACGGCAAAGAAGGCGTTCGCTTCTATACCAAGCAAAAGAGTGTGATGCAGCGCTGGCCTGAGAGCATAGCTAAAGGTGCTGAGTTTGTAATGCCTACGTCTAAGTAATTCCTAGCACTGAGCTTTACAAATAAAAATAGCGGCCTTCGGGTCGCTATTTTTTTGTGCTTTAACTTGCAATACTCAAGCAGGAATAAAGTAACGCCTCTCAATGGCGCGGGCGAATAGCACAATTACCGATACCAGCGCTAAGTAAACCAAAGCAGCCAATAGATAAGCCTTGAAGAATTGGAAATTGGTTGCAGCCAACTCCTGTACACGTGCAAAGAACTCGGTGTACTGAATTAAGAAGGCAACCGAACTATCTTTGAGATTAGCAATTACTTGATTGGTCAACGCCGGAATAGAAAGTCGAATCACTTGCGGCAAGGTAATCAACTTAAAAATCTGGAGGGGACTGAATCCTTGAGCGCTAGCCGCTTCTAATTGAGTCTTGTCCAAACCATTGAAGGCAGTCTTTAGATAGGCGGCGTTATAAGCTGCAACGTTAAATGTAAAGCCAATAAAGGCAGCCGTAAATGGTGAGAGTCGAACGCCCCACTGCGGCAAGCCGTAATACATCAAGAACAATAAGACAATTAAAGGCATTCCTATGAAGAAGGAGATATAGGAATTGATGGCGCTGCGTACATACTTGTTTTTACTCAGCGTGAGATAGAACACCACAATCCCCAGCAGTAATCCAGACACGCTGATCAAGCCCGCCAATTGCAAGGTCTTCACCAGCCCAGTCAAAATCAAGGGCATCTGCTCCGTGAGATCACGAATAAAAGATGGCCAACCCCCCATTAGAACTTTTCCTCAGAGGCAAAAAAGGCTTTAATTTCTGGATCAGAATGCTTGCTCAACACATCGATACGATCATCAGCCCGAATCACGCCGCGATCTAAAAACATGACGGTATCCGCAATATTGCGAGCCAAGTTGAGATCGTGGGTAACGCAGATCATGGTGATGCCTTCGCTATGCAAGCGATTGATGAGATCAGCAACATCCCTAGACATAACAGGATCCAATGCAGAGGTTGGCTCATCGAGAACCAGGACAGCAGGATCCATCGCCAACGCCCTAGCTATGGCAACACGCTGCTTCTGCCCTCCTGAAAGCTGTGAGGGGTACTTATCTTGATGGGGAGTCATTTCAAAATGGGATAGCTCGTGCAAGGCTTTTTCTTTAGCCTCTGCTTTACCCATCTTGTGCAACTTACGTAGCCCCAAGGACACGTTATCTAATACCGTGAGGTGGCTATAAAGAGCGAATTGCTGAAATACAAAACCAATTTGCTTACGCAACTCACGCACATCAACACCGGGACCCAATACTTCTTGCCCCCTGAAAATAATTGATCCAGAGGTGGGCTCGACCAGTCGATTGAGGCAACGTAATAAGGTGGATTTACCAGAGCCAGACGCACCCATCAATACCCGAACATCACCCTCTTTTAAATCGAGATTAATATTCGACAAGACAGTTTGCCCATCAAACTCTTTGACCAAATCCCGTACTTGAATTAATGCCACGAACTTGCCTCTTTAGATAATGTCATATTGATACTCATGCGGGAGCCATTCCCGGAATTTGAAAACGCTTAGTCAGCAATTGAATGCCAAGTAAACAGATTCGGTAAATCACGAAATACAAAATACCCACTGCTAGGTATACCTCTATGCCGCGAAGCGTTGTTGAGGTCAAAGTCATGGCCTGCTTAGTAATCTCTGGAATACCTACCGTATAGGCAAATGGCGAGTACTTTAAAACCGAGGTGAACTCATTGACCATGCCTGGAATCGAAAAACGCAACATCTGTGGCAACTCAATAAACAGGAGAACCTGGACACGTGTCATACCCATGGCCTTGGCAGCAATCACTTCAGCTGGATCAACAGAGTTAAATGCGCCTCGGAATACCTCCGCTAAATAGGCGGATGCCACCAGACCCAAACTGAGTGCCATCGCCATCAAAGGAGGAACCTTAAAGCCGATACCAGGCAAACCAAAATAGACCATGAACAATAAAACTAAAACTGGCACACCCCTAAAAACATAGGTATAGCAATCAATTAACGGGATAAGCCATGGGATATCAAGACGACGTAAGCTTGATAGCAATAAGCCGACAACCAAACCCGTCAGCGAACAAACCAGCGTTACCACTACCGTATAAGAAATGCCCTGAGCTAACTGGGCAAGAATATCCAGAAAAGTCACAGGGCAGGCTCTCGACTACTTATTAAGATCTTGATGAGGGGCGCCTATTTCATCCACTTATCAAGAATGGCTTTGATCTTTTCAGGGCCGAGCTCATTGAGATACTTATCAAAGTCATCACGCAATTTGGAGCCCTTAGCAAAGGCAAAGCCAAGCTTATCAAAGCCCTTGAAAACGTAACTACTCTGAATCGGTAACTTCAGTTTGTTTTCATAATTCAGAAATACAGGCTCTTCAATAAAAGCCAAATCTAAATTGCCATTCTGAAGATCGGTAATCACTTCAGCGTAAGAGGGATAGAGTTTGACTTTGCTTAATGAGTAGTAACCTTTTGGCTCCAACTCATTCTTAATGAGATCGTCATAAGCCATGCCACGTGGATAGCCAATGGAGTATTTCTTGAGTTGATTCAAATCGGTGATCTGAATATTTTTATTCTTCATGCTCACGAGATGCCAAGCGTTGTCATAGTACGGCTGTGAAAAATCCATCACCTCTTTACGTTTATCGGTAATAGAGATTCCAGAGAAGGCAACGTCAGCCTGACCACTGGATACGGCACCCAACATTCCAGCCCAGTCGTATGGCGTTACTTTAAAAGTGCAGCCACGAGACTGGCAGTATCCCTGAAAGATATCCATATCAACGCCTACGATCCGCCCCTTGTCATCAAACAGCATTGGGGGAGATGCGGGTGATACGGCAACCTTAATTTCTTTGGTATCTGAGGACTTGGAGCAAGCCACAATGGTGAGCGCCAGAACAGCGGCAAACAATGCCAGAAAAAAGCGTTTCATGGGTATTTCTCCTATCCGAATAACGTGGTCATACCCAGTCTCTGGGTGCACACCAAGTATAGGGGAATTGGAGGGAAACTGGCTACTGCAGGGTGTTTTTAAAGGCGGGCATCATTGGCATTGCCATGACTTCAATACCCTCTTCACGCAAAGCTTCGGCCTCATCCAATGTGGTTTGGCCACGAATACTCCGCTCAGGAGATTCCTTATAGTGGATTTTGCGAGCCTCTTCAGCAAAAGAGCTTCCAACATCCTCAGAGCGACCCATCAACTCACGCATGCCCTTTAAAAAGGCTGCCTGTACCTGCGCTTCCAACTGAGAATGATCGCTTCCAGTCAAGGCAACAACATCGCCAGTTAGGCCGCCACTGACACCAGAATTATCTGTTGTCGCAGGGCTAGCTACAGTCAGCTCGGTTGAAGTTGAAACATCTTTGCTAGAACTTGATTTAGCAATATGTGGAGCCGATGGCATCCGCGTAATCTCAGCACTGTCACAAATAGGACACGCCAACATCCCCTTGTCTTGCTGAGCAAGGCAATCCTCTTCAGAGGCGAACCATCCCTCAAAGCGATGATCCAATGGGCAAGCGAGGTTATAAACTTTCATAAGACCTATATAGGGGCAAAAATACTAAATTCAATACCCCTATTTTAATAGGATTATGGAATTACCCTGGAATGGGCGTAGGACTCACTAAACCGCGGCGATAGCGGTCCAACCAGTAAGTTGCAATGGTTGTTTTCACGTCGGTAATTTCGCCCTGCTCTACCCACTCCAGTAACTGCTCCAAAGGGGCAGCAAATACATCTAAAAATTCTTCATCATCAAGATGGCTTTTGCCGGAGACCAAGCCTTCGGCAAGATAGATATCAATAAACTCCGTCGAATACGAAATCACTGGATGGATGCGGCGAATGAAACTCCACTTACTTGCGGAATAACCCGTCTCCTCTTCCAGCTCTCGCTGAGCACAAACCAGATGATTCTCTTTGGGGTCTAGCTTCCCTGCTGGAATCTCCAGGCAAGCCTTTGCAACGGGATATCGATACTGACGCTCCATCAATACCCTGCCATCATCCAAGATCGCCAAAATAGCAACTGCGCCAGGATGTGTCAGGTATTCACGTACCGCTTGATTGCCATCGGGCAAGCTCACCTGATCACGCTTCATGTTTAGAAAGATGCCGCCGTAGATATCCTCGCCAGACAAACGCTCCTCCCGCAAATGGGCATCGCCAATGGGTAGGTCTTTGAATGATTTTTCAGTCATGGCACGCTTTCATTAATTGAATGTTCATCATACAAAACTCAGATGACAGAAAAGAGAAAGGCTCCTATTCGGAGCCTTCATCAAAAGTCAGTAGAACTGCTTGCTTATGAACCTAATAAAGTGCGGCGCATTGCATCAAGGCACACAGCCATGAGCCCAGCCGGGAAAATCCCCAAAGCCAAAACAAATACCGCATTCAGACTCAAAAGGCCACGAGCAAATCCTGACCCAGTAACTTCAGAAGCATGCTCTTCTTTTGGCTCATCAAAGTACATGACCTTAACCACTCTGAGGTAATAGAAAGCGCCAATCAATGAAGCGATCACAGCAATGATGGCCAAGAATGTATGCTCGCCATCAACTAAGGCCTCAAGCACTCCCAACTTAGCTGCAAAGCCTACTGTTGGCGGAATACCTGCCAAAGAGAACATCATTACTAAGCCAATAAAGGCAAACCATGGATGGCGCTTATTTAAACCCTTGAGATCATCAATGGTTTCGCAATCATGACCTTTGCGTGACAACATCATCAAGAGGCCGAAGCTCCCCAAAGTAGTCAACACATAAGTGATGGCATAGAACATCGAAGCGCTAAAAGCATGGTCATCGAATACAGACAGCATACCTAGCAACACAAAGCCCATCTGCGCAATCGCAGAGTAAGCCAGCATACGCTTCATATTGGTTTGCGCAATCGCAGTGACGTTACCCACAACCAATGACAAGACTGCCAACAAGACTAACATTGGTTGCCAGTCACCCAAGAGTGGCAATAAGGTATTCACAAGCAAACGGAATAACAAAGCAAAGGCTGCAATCTTTGGAGCCGCAGCAATCATCAGAGTTACTGCAGTTGGTGCACCTTGATAGACATCAGGCACCCACATGTGGAATGGCACAACGCCTAATTTGAAGGCCAAGCCAGAAACAATAAATACCAAACCAAAAGCCATCACCAAATGATTTACACGAGGATCGGCAACTGTTCTGAAAATTTCAATTAGATCCAGAGAGCCGGTTACGCCGTACAGCATGGACATACCGTAAAGCAAGAAACCGGAAGCTAATGCGCCCAGAATGAAGTACTTAATACCTGCTTCAACACTCTTCTCATTGTTATGACGCATAGCTACCAAAGCATAGGTAGGCAAGGCCATCAATTCAAGACCCAAATACAGAGTCAGAAGATTAGCGCCGGAGATTAATACGCACTGCCCTAGCAAGGCCAACAAAGCTAAGACAATAAAGTCTGGGCGGAACAATGCACGATCTGTGAGGTATTGCTTTGAATACACCAAGCTCACCAATACAGCACCGCATGAACACGCCTTTAATAGGTTTGAAATAGGATCAGACTGAAATAAGCCATTCATGGCAACAACGGAAACATCTCCAATACGGCCTACATAGGCAAAGATCAAATAGACCAACAAAATGATGGAGAAAAAGTAAACAAAACCAACACCACGAGGCGTATGGAAAATATCTTGTTCTACACCTGGGGTTGCTGGTTGACGCTCGGGAACATAAACGCTTGCCACTAATAAGAGACAGGCGGCTACGAGTAAAACAAGTTCCGGCAGGACGGCGTATAGGTCAAATGCTTGCATTAGCTTTTACTCAGAGTTTGCTAACAGCAACATGCTGCAGCAGATTAATCACGGCTGGATGAATGATGTCGGTAAAAGGTTTTGGATAAACACCCATACCGATTACACAGATGGACAACACTGCCATCATGAAATACTCACGCGCATTAAGGTCTTTTAACTCCTCAACATGCTTATTGGTAACCGCACCAAAGAACACGCGCTTCACCATCCATAGGGAGTAAGCGGCGCCGAGGATTAATGCAGTCGCTGCCAAGATACCGATCACAAAGTCGTAATCAACTGCAGCCAAGATCACCATGAACTCACCCACGAAACCAGAGGTAGCAGGTAAACCGCAGTTAGCCATTGCCATCAATACTGCAAATGCTGTGAACGCCGGCATACGATGGACAACGCCACCGTAATCAGCAATTTGACGGGTATGCATGCGGTCATACAGAACGCCAATAGAAAGGAACATTGCTCCGGCTACAAAGCCGTGAGAAATCATCTGCACAATACCGCCCTCAATACCCAGCGGGCTAAAGAGGAAGAAACCGAGGGTTACAAAGCCCATGTGCGCCACTGAAGAGTAAGCAACCAACTTCTTCATGTCTTTCTGAACCAAAGCCACTGCGCCTACGTAAATCACAGCCACTAAAGATAGGAAGATAACAAATGGACCGAGATACTGACTTGCATCTGGGGCGATTGGTAATGAGAAGCGCAAGAAACCATAAGCACCAAGCTTCAACATAATTGCAGCCAACACTACAGAGCCACCAGTCGGCGCTTCCACGTGAACGTCTGGCAACCAAGTATGTAATGGCCACATTGGCACCTTCACAGCAAACGCCATGAAGAAAGCGAAGAACAGGAGAATTTGCTCAACGATATCGAGGCGAGCATTGTGCCAAGCCAAAATATCGAAGGTATTCGTTACGTTGTACAGGTACAGCATGGCAATCAAAGTAAGTAATGAGCCAAGCAATGTGTACAAGAAGAACTTGAATGCTGCGTAGATACGGTTATGACCGCCCCACACACCGATGATGATGTACATCGGAATTAAGGTTGCTTCAAAGAAGACATAGAAAAGCAATGCATCTAGAGCAGCGAATACGCCAATCATTAATCCAGAAAGGATTAAGAAAGAGGCCATGTATTGCGAAACCTTCTTATCAATTACTTCCCAGGCAGCAATCACCACAATAATGTTGATGAATGCGGTCAAGACGATGAACCACACAGAGATACCATCGATACCTAAGTGATAGTTGATGTCGTAGCGCGGAATCCAGCTGAGTTTTTCAACAAACTGCATGCCTGGATTAGCAATATCAAAACTGATTACTAGCGGCAGAGTTGCAATGAAGCCAAGAACGGAGCCAACGAGAGCCAACCAGCGAACACCGGCAGTCGGCTTCTCTGAACCGTAGAACAAAATAATGATGCCGAAGAAAATCGGGATCCAGATGGCGTAAGAAAGAATCATGATGGCTACTTAAGTAACAAAGGCCTAGCGAACAAAAGGCAGGTAAGCGTACAAAACCCAAGCCAGCAATACCGCCAAGCCCGCAATCATTGCGAAGGCATAGTGATAGAGATAGCCGGATTGCAAATGGCGAATAACACCGGAAAAGCGCCCTACTGCATGCGCACTACCATTAACCAAGAAGCCGTCAATAGCCTGTTGATCACCGCGGTGCCACA
Source organism: Polynucleobacter sp. 31A-FELB (assembly GCF_018882405.1). Classification (GTDB taxonomy): domain Bacteria; phylum Pseudomonadota; class Gammaproteobacteria; order Burkholderiales; family Burkholderiaceae; genus Polynucleobacter. The sequence continues at coordinate 248,536 of NZ_JACVOO010000001.1, forward strand.
AGACACCACCGATCCACAGCAAGCCCTTGGCGAAAACTGCTTGGTTTAAATCGTCGAGATAGTATTTGTTATCCATCAACTTCTTAATCGGTGCAAATGCCTGTGCAACTACACCAGGCAACTTCGGCGCCCAGAGGTAACCAATCGCAGCAGTCAACACGCCCAGCACAACTAATAGCAATACTGGGGAGGTCAATGAATGCATTGCCATGGCAATCGGGCCATGGAACTCTTCAGCAAGTTCCTTCATCGCTGGATGCTTACCAATATCAACAAAGATCGAATCACCAAAATAGGTGCCAAATAGCAAAGGTGTAATCGTGTAGTAACCAATGATGACCGAAGGAATTGCCAATAGGATTAATGGCAAGGTCACAACAAATGGTGACTCATGTGGTTTTTGACCAGGAGCCAAACCATGATGTGCATGATCATCGCCCTGCTCTGCATGATCATGGTGGTGATCGTGCGCATGAGCATCGTCATGACCCCAGCGGGCTTTACCGTGGAATACATAGAAGTACAGACGGAAAGAATACAAAGCCGTCACAAAGACACTGGCCATCACTGCAAAGTAAGCAAAGCCTGAACCAGGAATGTGGCTAGCAGCTACCGCTTCGATGATGGAGTCTTTTGAATAGAAGCCTGAGAAGAATGGTGTTCCGATCAAGGCCAAGTTACCCAACAACATCATCAGGCAAGTAATTGGCATATATTTCCAGAGGCCACCCATCTTGCGCATATCTTGCTCGTGGTGCATACCCAAAATCACGCTACCCGCAGCAAGGAACAGAAGCGCCTTGAAGAATGCGTGTGTCATTAAATGGAAGATGGCAACTGGATAAGCAGATACGCCTAATGCGACAGTCATGTAACCCAACTGAGACAGTGTTGAGTAGGCAACTACCCGCTTGATATCGGTCTGGACGATGCCCAAGAAACCCATAAAGAGCGCAGTGATCGAACCAATCACCAAGATGAAGCTTAATGCTGCATCAGACAACTCAAACAACGGTGACATACGTGACACCATGAAAATACCGGCAGTCACCATCGTTGCAGCATGAATCAATGCGGAAATTGGGGTTGGGCCTTCCATCGAGTCAGGCAACCAAACGTGTAATGGGAACTGGGCTGATTTGCCCATCGCACCGATGAATAAACAGATGCAAGCTACGGTGACTAAATTCCAACTAGTACCAGGCAATGTTTGCGCAGCAAGTGCTGTGTTCTGAGCAAAAATCACGTCGTAGTTCATGGAGCCAGTGCTGGCCAATAGCAAGCCAATACCGAGAATGAAGCCAAAGTCACCAACACGGTTCACCAAGAAGGCTTTCATATTGGCGAAAACAGCGGATTGACGCTCAAAGTAGAAGCCAATCAATAAATAGGAAACCACACCCACCGCTTCCCATCCGAAGAAGAGTTGCAAGAGGTTGTTACTCATTACCAACATCAACATTGCGAAGGTAAAGAGTGAAATGTATGAGAAGAAACGGTTGTAGCCCTCTTCGCCCTGCATATAACCGATGGTGTAGATATGCACCATCAAAGATACAAAGGTCACCACACACATCATGGTGGCTGTCAGCGGATCAATTAAGAAACCAATATCGAGATTGAGTTCACCCAATTGCATCCAGCGATACACGGTGCCATTGAAATAGAAACCATCCATCACTTGCACCAGCACAAAACAAGACAGGACGAAAGCGATCATCACACCTAAAATGGTTACGAACTGGCAAGCGCCGTTACCGATGCGGTTACCACCTAATTTGGTGCCGAAGAATCCCGCAATCGCCGAACCAAATAATGGCGCCAGCGGAATCGCGCAGAGAACAGGGAGAGTTAAGGTCAATTGCATGACTAGCCTTTTAGGTGGTCAAGGTCTTCAGCATTGATGGTGTCTACCTTACGGAAGAGAACAACCAAAATTGCTAGACCGATTGCTGCCTCAGCAGCAGCCACAGTCAAAATAAAGAATACGAATACTTGACCAGCCATATCACCCAAATAATGGGAGAAGGCTACAAAGTTCATGTTCACCGAGAGAAGCATCAATTCAATTGCCATTAAGAGCACGATGATGTTCTTACGGTTTAAGAAGATACCGATCACGCTAGTCGCAAATAAAATTGCGCCAAGCACTAAGTAGTGAGCCAGGGTAATAGTCATTTCTTCTCCCCGCGTGTGTCTTGCTTTGCGGCCATATCTGAACCCATCTTCACGATACGCATACGATCTGCAGAATTCACGTTCACTTGCTCGTGAATATTCTGAGACTTGGAATCTTTGCGATTACGCAGTGTCAATGCCACGGCAGCGATGATGGCCACCAAGAGAATGACGCCAGCAACCTCGAAGGCATAAACATAGTCAACGAAGATCAACATACCTAAGGCTTGTGTATTGCTAGTAGCCATTTCCTCAAGCATCGGCTGTACTGGTGCGCTAGTGCCAATAAAACTACGAATCAAGACGATAGACAACTCCAATACGATGACCGCACCCATCAAGAAGGCTACTGGTAAGAATTTCTTAAAATCACGACGCAAATGCTCAAGATCGAGGTCCAGCATCATGACCACAAACAAGAAAAGCACCATTACTGCGCCAACATAAACGAGGATTAAGGCCAAGCTTAAGAACTCCGCCTTGAGAAGCATCCACAAGCCAGAAGCGCAAAAGAAAGCCAAAACCAAGAACAAGGCAGCATGCACAGGATTGCGAGCTGTTATCACGCGCAATGCTGAGAGCACTAAAAGGCCAGCAAAGGCATAAAAGAACGCTGCAAAAAGTGTAGAAGTATCGAATGTCATATGTCGTTGTGCTTTATTCGATTAACGATAAGGCGCATCAGCTGCGCGGTTAGCGGCAATATCTTTTTCATACTTATCGCCTACTGCCAAAAGCATTTCTTTAGTGAAATACAAATCACCGCGCTTATCACCGAAATACTCAAAAATATTGGTTTCAACAATGGCGTCAACTGGACAAGCCTCTTCACAGAAGCCGCAGAAAATGCACTTAGTTAAGTCAATGTCGTAACGGCTGGTGCGACGTGTACCGTCATCGCGCTCAGCAGTTTCAATCGTGATGGCGTAAGCAGGACAAACCGCCTCGCACAATTTGCAACCAATGCAGCGCTCTTCCCCATTTTCATAACGGCGCAAAGCATGTAAGCCACGGAAGCGAACAGACTGAGGCGTCTTCTCTTCAGGGTATTGAACAGTAATTTTTGGCTTGAAGAGGTAACGACCGGTAATTGCCATGCCGACCAAAATGTCTCTCAACATCAAGCTATCGAGGAATTGGGAAATTTTCTTAAACATGATTGATCAACTTATTTCCAAATATTCAATGGGGATACAACCCATGCGCCAACGACAACTACCCAGAATACAGAGATAGGAATAAAGATCTTCCAACCCAAACGCATAATTTGGTCATAGCGATAGCGTGGCAATGTCGCACGCAACCAGATAACGCAAGACAAGAGGAAGAAGGTTTTAGCAAATAGCCAGAAGAAACCTGGGATATCACGGAGGATAGGCAAATCAACGATAGGCAACCAACCACCTAAGAACATGGTGGATGCTAAGGCAGCAATCAGAATCATATTGGCGTATTCAGCCAAGAAGAACATTGCAAAAGCCATGCCGGAGTACTCAACCATGTGGCCCGCAACAATCTCTGACTCACCCTCAACCACGTCAAATGGATGACGGTTCGTTTCAGCAACGCCAGAGATGAAGTAAATCACGAACATTGGTAGCAATGGCAACCAATTCCAAGATAAGAAATTCAAGCCCATGTTGGCGAAGTAGCCCTGCTCTTGAGAAGCCACAATCGTGCTCAAGTTCAATGAGCCAGAAGTCAACAACACAGTAACCAAAGCAAAGCCCATGGCAATTTCATAAGAAATCATTTGAGCTGAAGCGCGCATTGCGCCAAGGAATGGGTACTTGGAGTTAGATGACCAACCCGCCAAGATCACGCCATAAACACCAATAGATGAGATTGCCATGACATATAGCAATCCAGCATTCACGTCAGCCAAGACCATTTTGGCTTGGAAGGGAATCACAGCCCAAGCAGCAAAAGCCGGCATGATCACCATCACTGGTGCAATGAAATACAGTACTTTGCTAGCTTGTGTCGGAGAAATGATCTCCTTCATCAAGAGCTTCAAGGCGTCAGCAATAGGCTGTAGCAAGCCCAGAGGACCAACGCGGTTTGGTCCAAGACGGATATGCATCCAGCCAATGAGCTTACGCTCCCAAAGAGTCATGTAAGCAACGGCGCCAAACATCGGCAACACGATGATCACGATACGCACCAAAGCCCAAACAAGTGGCCATAGTGAACCAAAGATGGCCTCACCTTGGGTGGTAATGAGGTTCAAGAAATTATCCATCTCGTCCCTTATGCCTTGCTAACAGTTACAGGACCAAACATCGATCCCAATTTAGCGCTAGCCATAGTGCCCGCAGAAATTCTGACGGCACCCTTGGCCAAGTTCGCTTCCAATGTGACAGGCAAATCTACGGACTGACCACCTTGGATCACTCGCACAGCATCGCCCTCTTTCAAGCCCAACTCATTAAAGAGCGCTTGACCTAATCCAACTTGATTGCCACGCTTAGCATCACGCGTTAACTGCAATGCTGATGAACGACGGACGATTTGATCACCGGCGTAAATGCCAACATCAGATATGCGCTCTAAACCTGCTGACGAGCCTGCATTGCCACTAGTTAAATTAGTTAAGTCAGTAGCTGTAGATTGGTTTGACAACTTAGTGCAGTAATTTTCACCGAGCGCTTCACCCAATACCTCTTCAGGCATGTTGTAGAGGAAGCCATCTAAATTCAATAAACCACCTAGAACACGCAGAACTTTCCATGCTGGACGAGAATCACCCAAAGGTTTTACAGCTGGCTGAATCGTTTGCGCACGGCCTTCTGAATTAACAAAAGTAGACACTGTTTCTGTGAATGTAGAGATCGGCAGAATCACATCTGCGACCTCAAGCAGATCAGCACTCTTATAAGCACTTAAGGCAATCACTGTATTGGCTTTAGCCAAAGCAGCTCGCGCTTGTGCAGGATTTGGCAAATCCGCATCTGGCTCGATATTCATCAAGATCACAGCACGGCGCTCACCGGATAACACGGATTCAACACCAGCACCGTTAGCATTCACCAAGCTAGCACCAACCGCATTACCGCCAACCGGCAAGAAACCTAAAGTTGCGCCAGTTTGCTCGGCAACAAATTGTGCCAAGACATGTAAGTCAGATGCTTGTGGATGCGCGATTGCGGCAGAGCCCAACAATACAGAAGTAGATGTACCAGAAAGCAAGCTATCTGCAATCTTTTGCGCAGTAGCGGATATTGGTAAGTTTGGTGTGCCGGCCGGAGCAGTAGCAGACTTCACCTTAGCCACAGCCAATGCCACTTCACTTAATGTATTGAGCCAAGCGCTTGGAGTAGCGGCAATACCGGTATTAGGAATTAACCAATCATCGCCACCAGCATCAATACGTGAAACCTGTAAGCCACGCTTGGCTGCAGTACGTAAACGTGCAGCAATCAATGGTTGCTCTTTACGCAAGAAGCTACCAATCACCAAAACACGATCAAGCTCGCTGACTTTAGAAATCGGCATGCCTAACCAAGGGGCGGAAGCTGCGCCTTTTACGTCAGTTTGACGTAAACGCGTCTCAACTTGCTTGGAGCCTAAGCCACGAATCATCTTCTGGAGAAGATACAACTCTTCAGTACTAGAGATTGGATGCGCTAAAGCAGCAACTGCTTCAGGGCCACTCTCAGAGGAAATAGTTTTAAGTGAATGAGCAACATAATCCATTGCGGATTGCCAATCAGTCTCAAGCCACTGACCACCCTGCTTCACCATTGGTGTCGTTACGCGATCTGCGCTATTCAAGCCTTCATAGGCGAAGCGATCACGGTCACTAATCCAGCACTCATTTACTGCATCATTTTCCAAAGCAACAACACGCATCACTTTGTTTGCTTTAGTTTGAATCGTAGTGTTTGCACCAAGACTATCGTGCGGACTTACTGAGCGCTTACGACCCAATTCCCAAGTACGAGCTGCATAGCGGAATGGCTTACTAGTCAATGCGCCAACTGGGCACAAATCAATCATGTTTCCAGACAACTCTGAATCAATGGTTTGACCCGCAAAAGTCGTGATCTCAGAATGCTCGCCACGGTTGACCATACCCAACTCCATAACGCCGGCCACTTCTTGACCAAAGCGAACGCAACGGGTGCAGTGAATACAACGGGTCATCTCTTGCATGGAGATGAGTGGACCTACATTCTTATGAAATACAACACGTTTCTCTTCTTCGTAGCGTGAATTCGATTTACCGTAACCAACTGCTAAATCTTGTAACTGACACTCACCACCTTGATCGCAAATTGGGCAATCCAAGGGATGGTTAATCAGCAGGAACTCCATGACAGAGCGCTGAGCTTCAACTGCTTTAGCGGAATGCGTAAACACCTTCATGCCTTGCGTCACTGGAGTTGCGCAAGCTGGCAAAGGTTTTGGCGCCTTCTCTACTTCCACCAAACACATACGGCAGTTAGCAGCGATAGATAATTTCTTGTGATAGCAGAAGTGAGGGATATAAGTGCCGAGCTTGTTCGCGGCGTGCATCACCATCGAACCTTGCGGAACTTCTACTGCCTTACCATCTAATTCGATTTCAACCATGCTCACTTTAAGATGTCCCGTGCTCAATGTCTTATAAAGGTTTTGCAGAATCTAAGCAGCGCTTATGTTCTACGTGATACGCAAATTCATCCATGTAATGCTTCAACATGCCACGAACCGGCATTGCAGCTGCATCACCTAAGGCGCAAATCGTGCGACCTTGAATGTTTGCCGCTACATCGTTCAATAAATCCAAATCTTCTGGACGCCCTTCACCATGCTCAATACGGTGAACAATGCGCCACAACCAGCCAGTACCTTCACGACATGGGGTGCACTGACCGCAAGATTCTTCGTGATAGAAGTAAGACAGACGCTCTAAGGCGCGAACCATACAACGTGTTTCATTCATCACAATCACAGCACCAGATCCCAGCATCGAACCTGCTTTCGCAATGCTGTCGTAATCCATTGTGAGAGTCATCATCTCTGCGCCAGGAATAACTGGTGAAGAAGATCCACCAGGAATTACCGCTTTCAATGGGATGCCATCACGCATACCACCGGCAAGCTTCAACAGCTCAGCAAATGGAGTGCCTAATGGAATCTCGTAGTTACCTGGATAAGTAACATCACCAGAAATAGAGAAAATCTTCGTACCGCCGTTATTTGGCTTGCCCAACTCTAAATACGCTGGACCACCAATTGCCATAATGAATGGCACAGCAGCAAATGTTTCCGTGTTATTGATCGTAGTTGGCTTGCCATACAAACCAAAGCTTGCTGGGAATGGTGGCTTGAAGCGTGGCTGACCCTTCTTACCCTCAAGAGACTCCAGCAAAGCAGTTTCTTCACCACAGATGTATGCACCCCAACCTGGAGCAGCATGCAATTGGAAGTTGAAATCACTTCCCATGATTTTGTCGCCAAGATATCCGGCGGCACGGGCTTCTTCAAGTGCTTCTTCGAAACGAGAATAGACTTCCCAGATTTCGCCGTGGATATAGTTATAACCCACAGTAATGCCCATGGTGTAGGCACCAATAATCATGCCCTCAATCAAGGCATGTGGGTTGTAACGCATGATGTCGCGGTCTTTAAATGTACCAGGCTCACCTTCGTCACTATTACAAACCAAATACTTTTGGCCAGGGAATTGACGGGGCATAAAGCTCCACTTCAATCCAGTTGGGAAGCCTGCGCCTCCACGACCACGTAATGATGAAGCTTTTAATTCAGCAATGATGGCGTCTGGCGCAACTTTATCATTGATGATGCGACGCAGCTGCTGATATCCGCCACGGCTTTCGTAATCTTTTAAACGCCAGTTCTCACCATTCAATCCAGCAAGAATTAAAGGCTTAATGTGTCTATCGTGCAAGCTGGTCATGCTGCTTTCCCTTCTGCACGGAGCTCATTTAAGAGAGCGTCAATCTTTTCTTTACTCATGAAGCTGCACATACGCTTGTTATTCACCAACATCACCGGTGAATCGCCGCAAGCACCCATGCACTCACCCTCTTTAAGGGTGAAAGTGCCACAAGGAGTTGTCTCGTTGTAACCAATGCCAAGCGTTTCTTTTAAATACGTTGCAGCAGTCTCACCATGAGTCAACTGGCAAGGCAAGTTTGTGCAAATCACCAACTTGTATTTACCAATTTTTTTGGTGTCGTACATGTTGTAGAAAGTAGCTACTTCATCAACCGCAATGGTTGGCATTTCTAAAATCTGGGCGACAGTTTCAATCACCTCTGGTGAAACCCAACCTACTTCAGTTTGGGCAGCAATCAAAGAGGCCATCACGGCAGATTGCTTTTGTTCTGGCGGGTATTTCGCGACATTGCGCGCAATATCTGCGAGCGTTTTGTCTGAAAGTTGAAGAGTTGTTGTCATGAATTAATCCTTGGCGCGCTGTATTAGCGGTCAATCTCCCCGAACACAATATCTTGGGTACCAATAATGGTTACAGCATCAGCCAACATGTGGCCGCGTGACATCTCATCCATCGCGGATAGATGCACAAAACCTGGCGCACGAATCTTCATGCGGTATGGCTTATTTGCACCATCAGAAATCAAGTAGATACCAAACTCACCTTTTGGATGCTCAACAGCAGAGTAAGCCTCACCATCAGGAACGTGCATACCTTCAGTAAAGAGTTTGAAATGGTGAATCAACTCTTCCATATTGGTCTTCATGTCTACACGCTTTGGTGGAGACACTTTATGGTTGTCGCTCATGACAGGACCATCATTTGCTTTGAGCCAAGCCAAGCACTGTTTAATGATGCGATTGGATTGACGCATTTCTTCCATGCGCACTAAATAGCGATCATAAGAATCACCATTCACACCAACTGGAATGTCAAAGTCGAGTTTGTCATAGGTCTCGTAGGGTTGCTTTTTGCGTAAGTCCCACTCAATACCAGAACCACGAAGCATTGGGCCAGTGAAACCGAGCTGCAAAGCACGCTCAGGTGAAACAACGCCAATGCCTACTAAACGTTGTTTCCAAATACGGTTATCCGTTAAGAGATTGCAATACTCATCTACGTTGGCATCAAAACCATTTGAGAACTGTTCAATGAAATCAAGCAATGTGCCGCTGCGGTTTTCATTCAAACGCTTGATTGCAGAAGCACTACGAATCTTCGACTTGGAGTACTGCGCCATCTGTGTTGGCAGGTCGCGATAGACGCCGCCTGGACGATAGTAAGCAGCATGCATACGAGCACCAGAAACGGCTTCGTACATATCAAAAATATCTTCACGATCACGGAATGCGTACAAGAATACGGCCATGGCGCCAACGTCTAAACCGTGACAACCAATCCACAAGAGGTGATTGAGTAAACGAGTTAACTCGTCAAACATCACGCGAATATATTGAGCGCGTTCTGGCACGTCTACTTGTAGCAATTTTTCAATCGCCATTACATAAGCGTGCTCGTTTGACATCATCGATACATAGTCCAAACGATCCATATAAGGAACGTTCTGAATCCAAGTACGTGTCTCAGCTAATTTTTCTGTAGCGCGATGCAATAAACCAATGTGCGGATCAGCGCGCTGAATGACCTCACCGTCGAGCTCTAACACCAGACGCAATACGCCGTGTGCCGCAGGATGCTGAGGACCGAAATTGAGGGTGTAGTTCTTAATTTGTGCCATGACTTAAACCGGACCTCCGTACTGCTCTTCGCGCACGATACGTGGCGTGATTTCACGCGCTTCAATCGTGACAGGCTGATACACAACACGCTTTAACTCTGGGTCATAACGCATTTCTACGTTGCCAGAAATTGGGAAATCTTTTCTAAATGGGTGACCAATGAAACCGTAGTCAGTCAAGATGCGACGCAAGTCTTCATGACCATCAAACAAGATGCCATAGAGATCAAACGCTTCACGTTCAAACCAGTTAGCAGCTGCCCAAACTGGAGTTAGCGAAGCAACCACTGGATACGCATCTTCTGGTGCGAACACGCGTACACGCAAGCGCCAGTTATGTTCGATAGACAAGAGATGAGATACAACACCAAAGCGCTGACCACCCCACTGCCCTTCGCGGAAATCTTGATAATCCACGCCGCACAAATCAATTAGCTGCTCAAAAGCCAGTGATGGCTCATCACGCAACAACATAGCGGATTCAAAATAGGTATCTGCATTTACAACAACAGTCACTTCACCCAAAGCAATCTCAATAGATTGCGCACGCTTACCTAAAACTTTTTCTAGATTGGCAGCGAGTTGAACTAAACGATCTGACATGGTTTAAGCCTTCCGCGCAATCGTGCTGGTGCGAGCGATCTTGGATTGCAACTGAATGATTCCATAGATCAGCGCTTCTGCAGTTGGAGGACAGCCAGGAACATAAATATCAACTGGCACGATGCGGTCGCAACCGCGAACTACTGAATACGAGTTATGGTAGTAACCACCACCATTGGCACAAGAACCCATCGAGATAACCCAACGTGGCTCAGGCATTTGGTCATAAACCTTACGGAGCGCTGGAGCCATCTTGTTACACAAGGTACCAGCAACAATCATGAGGTCAGACTGACGCGGGGATGGGCGGAAAACCACACCAAATCGATCCAAGTCGTAACGGGATGCGCCTGCGTGCATCATTTCTACAGCGCAACAAGCAAGACCAAATGTCATTGGCCATAAAGAGCCATTACGCGTCCAGTTGATTAACTGGTCTGCAGTAGTGGTAACAAATCCTTCTTTGAGAACGCCTTCTAATGCCATATCTATCACTCCCAGTCGAGAGCGCCCTTTTTCCAGATATATACAAAGCCAACGATGAATTCCAGTAAGAAAATCACCATAGAGGCGTAGCCGAACCAGCCGATATCACGAAGAGCCACACCCCATGGGAAAAGGAATGCAGTTTCTAAGTCAAACAAGATAAATAGGATGGCAATAAGGTAGTAGCGCACGTCGAACTTCATACGCGCATCTTCGAAGGCCTCAAAACCGCACTCGTATGGCGACAGTTTTTCAGCATCTGGCTTCGAAGGAGCCAAAATTTTTCCGAGGAACATGGGGACTAAACCCACCCCAATACCTACGAGGATAAAAAGAAGAACAGGAAAGTAATTAGCGAGATTCAAAATGGTCCTGAGTCGTTCGTCTGACAAATCTTTAGATACAGCAAATTATCAATTAATCCACTACATAAAACGTTGATTTACAGCATAAACCCCTACAAATTTTACAATTTGGTGCCGACGGCGAGACTCGAACTCGCACAGCCTAAGCCACTACCCCCTCAAGATAGCGTGTCTACCAATTTCACCACGTCGGCATCTTGTAAAACCTGTCAATTCTACTGCATTGCACCACTGAACTACCCCGAAAACAGGGGTAGAAAGTGCTGAATTCCTACTTTTTTACTTTGGAACTGCTGGCTTAGTGGGGTCCTGAACTGGGGCAGCTGGTGCAGCAGCGGGAGCTACGACAGGAGCAACGGTTCCAGACAAAATACCAGGGCTAACTTCCTTCTTATTACCAATCCAGGTAATCCCCAAAGTGCAGACAAAGAAGACTGCAGCAAAAATGGCGGTTGTGTGGGAGAGGAAATTGGCTGAGCCACTGGCGCCAAACAGGCTACCAGAAGATCCTGAGCCAAATGCAGCGCCCATATCGGCACCTTTACCCTGCTGAAGCAACACAAGCAAGATCACAGCCAAAGCTGAAATAACCTGCAAAACGATCAATAAAGTCTTAAACCATTCCATGGCTTATCTCCAAATAAAAAATCTAGGCCTGACAAATAGCGAGAAAATCCTGCGGGTTCAATGAAGCACCCCCAATCAATCCGCCATCAATATCTGGCATTGCAAACAATTCAACGGCATTGTCCGGTTTAACACTGCCGCCATACAAAATTCCCACATGGGACGCTACATCTTCATCAAATTCCGCTAGCTGCAAGCGAATTGCTCGGTGCATATCCTGAGCCATCTGAGCGCTTGCCACCTTCCCCGTACCAATCGCCCAAATAGGCTCATAAGCAATGAGGCAGTCAGCCAAACGGTCTTGCAAGACAGCAACTTGCCTTGAAATTTGACCTCTAACCACCTCAACCTCACGACCCGAGTTACGCTCATCCGCAGACTCACCAACACAAATCACCGGAGTCATGCCGCTATCAAGCACCTGAAGGGCTTTCTCAGCAACCTGCTCATCAGCCTCATGGTGGTGCTGACGACGCTCAGAGTGCCCAACAATCACGTAAGCGCAATGTAATTCTTTGAGCATGGATGCGGCAACCTCGCCGGTATAAGCTCCAGCAGCATAAGCCGATGCATCCTGAGCACCCAAGCTTAAAAAAGCGAGTGAGCATTCTTGAATCAATTCACCACACTGCGATAAATAAGGCGCTGGCACGCAGACTGCATACTTACGGCCTGCTGGCATGCCCTGCTCCATCCCATGACAAACGGTCTTGACCCAGTCTGCGTTGCTCGCAAGACTGCCATTCATTTTCCAGTTGCCGATAACAGTGAGTGGACGCATTAAATCTAGCTCAATACTTAAACAGTTAACACTATCTTGCCAACGTGCTCAGAAGACTCCATCAAACGATGGGCATCCGCAGCTTGGTCCAAGGTAAATGTTTTATAAATCACCGGCTTTAACTTGCCTGCATCTAACAAGGGCCAGATGCGTGCATGCAACTGCTGGGTAATTTGTTTCTTGAATGACACTGGACGTGGGCGCAATGTTGAACCAGTGATGGTTAAACGGCGACGCAAAATTTGACCAGTGTTTACTTCTGCTTTTGATCCACCCATGATCGCAATGATCACGATACGACCATCGTCAGCTAAGCAATCAATTTCTTTTTGTACGTAAGCACCAGTGACCATGTCGAGCACTACATTGACACCTTTGCCATCTGTAGCTTTCTTTACTTCTTCTACAAAGTCTTGTGTCTTGTAATTGATCGCCAAGTCAGCACCTAAAGCTACGCAAGCTGCGCACTTCTCATCAGTTCCGGCGGTAACAAATACTTTATGACCTAAAGCTTTGGCTATCAAAATGGCAGTTACACCAATGCCACTCGAACCGCCCTGTACCAACAAAGTTTCACCTTCAGACAACTCACCACGCATGAAGACGTTGCTCCACACGGTGTAAAAAGTTTCAGGCAATGAGGCTGCTTCTTGATCGGTAAATCCTTTTGGGTAAGGCAAGCATTGCGCAATGGGAGCAGTACACAGTTCTGCGTAACCGCCACCCTGCACAAGCGCACAAACCTTATCGCCAACTTTCAGGCCAAACAGATTGTCAGCATGAGCTAGGTCACCACCAACAATCTCGCCAGCCACTTCGAGGCCGGGAATATCCGATGCGCCTGCAGGAACTGGGTAATGGCCTTTTCGTTGTAAAACGTCTGGGCGATTAATCCCAGCAGCAATCACCTTAATCAAAATCTCACCCGTACCAGCAGCCGGAGCCACTGGATCTGGACGAGTGGCAGACACCAGCATTTCTGGTGCGCCAAATTCTTTGATTTCCATTACGCGCATATGAATCCCCGCTCGCTTACTTTACTTAAGCAGTTTCGCCAGATGCAGGAGCTGCTTCAGCAGTAGCTTCGCTAGTGCCAGCCAAAGGAGCAATCGTGCCACCTTCATCAGCCATCGCAGCCTTGAGAGATAAACGCAAACGACCACGCTCATCAGCAGCCAACAACTTCACGCGAACCACTTGGCCTTCTGCTAGGTAGTCTTTAACTTCTTTTACACGCTCATTGGAAATTTCAGAGATGTGCAAGAGACCGTCTTTACCTGGAAGAATGTTTACCAAAGCACCGAACTCGAGCAATTTCACAACTGGACCTTCGTAGATCTTGCCTACTTCAGCTTCAGCAGTGATGCCTTCGATACGTGCTTTCGCTTCAGCCATGCCTTCAGCAGAAGTAGAAGCGATTGTTACAGTACCGTCATCTTTAATGTCGATGCTGCAACCAGTTTCTTTAGTCAAGGCTTGAATTGTTGCGCCGCCCTTACCGATGACTTCACGAATCTTGTCTGGATGAATCTTGAAAGAAACCATACGTGGAGCATGTGCAGACAATTCAGTGCGAACTGAACCCATTGCTTCTTGCATCTTGCTCAAAATGTGCAAACGGCCCTCTTTAGCTTGGGCCAATGCAACTTGCATAATTTCTTTAGTGATGCCTTGAACTTTAATGTCCATTTGCAAAGCAGTAATACCGTTAGCAGTACCAGCTACTTTAAAGTCCATATCACCTAAGTGATCTTCGTCACCCAAGATGTCTGTCAAGACAGCAAAACGATTGCCATCCAAAATCAAGCCCATTGCAACACCAGCAACGTGCGCTTTAACTGGAACACCAGCGTCCATCATTGCTAAACAGCCGCCGCAAACGGAAGCCATGGATGAAGAACCATTGGACTCAGTGATTTCTGAAACCACACGAATGCTGTATGCGAAATCTTCTGCGCTTGGCAATACTGGGATCAATGCACGTTTAGCCAAACGACCGTGACCAATTTCACGACGCTTAGGGCTACCTACACGACCTGTTTCGCCAGTAGCGAACGGAGGCATGTTGTAGTGGAACATAAAGCGATCACGGTACTCACCTTCGAGCGCGTCAATGATCTGTTCATCACGTGCAGTACCTAGAGTAGCTACTACGAGAGCCTGTGTCTCACCACGGGTAAACAATGCTGAACCGTGTGTGCGTGGCAATACGCCATTACGAATTTCGATCGGACGAACGGTACGTGTATCACGACCATCAATACGTGGCTCGCCATTCAAAATTTGGCTACGAACAATCTTCGCTTCGATTTCAAACAAGATGTCGTTAACGGCAACAGCGTCAACATCACCCTCTTCTTGTAACTTAGCTACCACTGTTTTAGTGATTTCTTTGAGCTTGTCTGAACGAGCACCTTTTTGACGAATCTGATAAGCCTCACGCAATGGCGCTTCAGCCAATGCAGTTACCTTAGCGATGAATGGCTCATCTTTAGGAGTAGCAGTCCAATCCCACTCTGGCTTGCCAGCTTCAGTCACTAATTCGTTAATTGCATTGATTGCAGTTTGCATTTGGTCATGACCATATACAACAGCGCCCAACATGATTTCTTCTGATAACTGATTAGCTTCTGACTCAACCATCAATACAGCAGCTTGTGTACCAGCAACAATCAAATCCATCTCGCTAGTAGCTTGCTCTGTACGAGTTGGGTTCAAGAGGTATTGACCGTTAGCGTAACCAACACGTGCTGCGCCAACTGGGCCAGCAAATGGAATACCTGAAACAGCCAAAGCTGCAGAAGCAGCGATCAATGCAGGAATATCAGCAGGAACGTCTGGGTTGATAGACAGCACATGAACTACTACCTGAACTTCATTCAAGAAGCCTTCTGGAAACAATGGACGCAATGGACGATCGATCAAACGGGAGATCAATGTCTCACCTTCTGATGGACGACCTTCACGGCGGAAGAAGCCACCAGGAATTTTTCCTGCGGCGTAAGTTTTTTCGAGGTAATCAACAGTCAATGGGAAAAATGACTGGCCTGGCTTGGCTGATTTAGAGGCAACTACTGTGCCCATTACTACGGTGTCATCCACGTTAACGATGACAGCACCACCAGATTGACGAGCGATCTCGCCTGTTTCCATTGTTACTTGATGGTTGCCCCATTGAAACGTCTTTACTACTTTTTTAAACATAGTCATTCTGATCTTCTCCAAATTGTTCACGTAAAAGCCACATGGATTTCACGCTTGCCGTGGGATAAAGCAGTGTCACGACAACACTGGAGCGTTTGAAGATCACAAGGGATGCCATTCCAGGGAGACACTGGATTTAATAATCCAGAAACTCATTGGAATGACACGATCCCCTACACAAATAATCTTGAAGCGCTCAAAAAACATGCCATCTGCTTAAGACTGATTCTGTTACGAAACAACCCTAAGAAAGATGGCATTGCAATACCGATAAGAATTACTTACGGAGACCTAATTTCTCGATCAATGCGCGATAGCGACCCAAATCCTTGCCCTTGAGGTAATCCAAGAGGCGGCGACGGCGTGAAACCATCTTCAACAAACCACGACGGCTGTGATGATCTTTAGCGTTAGCTTTGAAATGGGGGGTTAATTCATTGATACGGGCTGTTAGCAATGAAACTTGAACTTCAGGGCTACCTGTATCGTTTGCGCTGCGCGCGTTTTCTTTGACGATTTCCGCCGTTTTAATATCAGCAACTGCCATTTTCATACTCCTTACTTGCGAACACTTGAGCTTTCACCCAATCCGTGTCGTGCATTAATTAATCAAATAAAACAAAAAAGCTTTAAAAATCAAAGCCCTCGAATTGTAGCAGAGACAGGTCAAAAAATGGGCTGCTTCACCTAGAACTTGCTATGCTCTAGCAAATCAAATCCCATTTAAAATAAAATTAACTAATAAAATCAATAAGTTATGAAAATTTATCGCCTCACCACCCCTATATTTACCCTGGTTTTGAGTGTTTTTTGCCTCAACAACTCTGCTTTTGCCCAATTTTCCAATCCTTTTGGCCCTCAAAAGACAGTTGCTCAGCAACGGGAAGACATTCTTAAAACAAGCAATGACACCCTTAAGGCGCTATACCAAGTTCAGCCCAAGGCAAAAGAAGTGATTGAAAAATCGGTTGGGTA
Source organism: Polynucleobacter sp. 31A-FELB (assembly GCF_018882405.1). Classification (GTDB taxonomy): domain Bacteria; phylum Pseudomonadota; class Gammaproteobacteria; order Burkholderiales; family Burkholderiaceae; genus Polynucleobacter. The sequence continues at coordinate 265,440 of NZ_JACVOO010000001.1, forward strand.
CGCCACCTTTAGCAACTTTGGCATGAAGATTCTGGTTGCAGGCGGAGGCACGGGTAGCGGCGTTGTTATTCAAAAGGATGGGGTTAAGCCGATTTATATGAATATGGCCGAAGTCCAGGCTGGCCTTGGCCTTGGAATTAAGTCATTCCAGAACATCTTTGTATTTCAGACAAAAGCAGCCTTAAATGACTTCGTGAATTCCGGCTGGACCTTTGGCGGTCAGGTCACTGCAGCTGCCAAGTATGAAAGCAATGGGGATGCCTACCAAGATGCAGCCACAGTCGCTCCTGGAGTATTAATGTATCAACTTACAGACTCAGGCCTTGCCGCTGAAATCACCGGCAAAGGCACCAAGTACTACAAGAACACAGACCTCAATAAATAAGAGGTGCATTGCTCAGATACTGCGGATGTCACCAAGAATGATTAAGGTGTCATCTGCGCATTGAGCTTAGCTTGGCTAGGATCATGCAATTTATTCAATGCAGATAAGTAAGCTTTCGCTGATGCAGCAATGATGTCTGGATCAGTGCCAACACCATTGACGATGCGTCCACCTTTAGCGAGTCGCACAGTAACCTCACCTTGAGATTGCGTGCCTGAAGTGATCGCATTCACGGAATAGAGCAACTGCTCCGCCCCACTCTTCACGATCTCTTCAATTGCATTCAAGCTAGCATCAACTGGGCCATTACCCTCAGCCTCAGAGCTCGCTTCTTTATCGCCCACTCGGAAGGTGACCTTAGACTTTGGACGCTCGCCTGTTTCAGAATGCTGACTCAAAGAAATGAACTTATAAAACTCGCCCGCCTCAGCGGCGGCTGAATTGGACATGATGGCAATAATATCTTCATCGAAGATTTCTGATTTTTGATCAGCTAATGCTTTGAATCGTACGAATGCTTCATTCAAATCAGCTTCAGCTTCAATCGCAATACCCAACTCCTGTAAGCGTTGCTTGAAGGCATTACGGCCAGACAACTTGCCCAACACAATCTTATTGGTTGCCCAACCCACATCTTCTGCGCGCATGATTTCATAGGTATCGCGATTCTTTAAGATGCCATCTTGGTGGATGCCAGAAGTGTGCGCAAATGCATTGGCACCAACGACCGCCTTGTTTGGCTGAACTACGAAACCGGTAATTTGTGAGACCAACTTCGAAGCAGGAACAATTTGAGTGGCGTCGATACCGCATACCATGTCAAAGTAATCCTTGCGTGTACGCAAAGCCATCACAATCTCTTCTAAGGCCGTATTACCAGCGCGCTCACCTAAGCCGTTAATGGTGCACTCAATTTGTCGAGCGCCACCAATCTTCACGCCTGCTAAGGAGTTGGCAACAGCCATACCCAAGTCATTGTGGCAATGCACAGACCAAATCGCTTTATCTGAATTCGGAACACGGGTGCGTAAGGTCTTGATAAATTCACCATACAACTCTGGCGTGGCATAACCTACAGTGTCAGGAATATTGATGGTGGTCGCACCTTCGTTAATAACTGCCTCCACTACTCTGCATAAGAAATCCATTTCTGAGCGATAGCCATCTTCTGCAGAAAACTCGATATCCTCAGCCAAGTTTCTGGCAAAGCGAATAGAACGCTTAGCTTGCTCTAAAACCTCTTCTGGAGACATGCGTAATTTCACAGCCATATGCAATGGGCTGGTTGCCAAGAAAGCATGAATGCGTTTTGCGTTAGCCGCTTTTAAGGCATCTGCTGCACGAGTTATGTCTTTATCGTTGGCACGAGCAAGTGAACATACGATGGAATCTTTCACGGCTGCTGCTACCGCCGAGATAGCCTGAAAGTCACCTTCAGAGCTCGCAGCAAAACCAGCCTCGATCACATCAACCTTGAGGCGCTCCAACTGGCGAGCAATACGAACCTTCTCATCCTTGGTCATTGAGGCACCAGGCGATTGTTCGCCATCACGTAAGGTGGTATCAAAAATGATTACTTTGTCACTCATCACTACTCTCCGGTTCAGTATTGCTTAATTATGTTTACTACTCAATTGCGAATCTAGAAACAAAAACCCCAGCAATTTGCTGGGGCTGGTATGTCGTGGCTAATGAATTACTTTAATCTCATTAACTCAGGCCTTACCTGCCCCAAGCTGTAGGCTTAGTGCTAGTAGAAGCAGGTTCGAGATAAGTGAGAAATTCATCAACATGGATTAAATATAACCTAAATATTCCAAATTAGCTAAAACGACGGCCACTCAGATGCTCCCAAGCCCAAATTACATAGCCGGAGATGGAATACACCACAAAGAGGCCGAACAAGGTTAAGGGTGGATTAGAGGAGATCAAGACAAAGGTCAGAATCATTAAGACCATCACACCAAAAGGTACGCGGTATCGAACATCCAAGGCTTTGCCACTGTAAAAACGGGCATTCGATACCATGGTTAAACCAGCATAAACAGCGATAAAGAAAGTAATCCAAGGAATCGCCGTGTCACGCACAGGAATCTTATTGTCATCGGCCAACCAGATAAAACCAGCCATCAAAGAACCAGCCGCTGGGCTTGGTAAACCTTGAAAAAACTTCTTATCAACTACGCCAGTATTGACGTTAAATCGGGCCAAGCGCAAAGCAGCGCCTGCGCAATAAGTAAAGGCGGCTAACCAGCCCCACTTACCCAAATCTTTTAAAGCCCACTCATAAGCAACTAAGGCTGGGGCAACTCCAAATGACACCATATCGGCCAAAGAGTCATATTGCTCGCCGAAGGCGCTCTGGGTGTTGGTCATACGGGCAACGCGACCATCCATGCCATCCAAAACTAGGGATGCAAAGATGGCAATAGCTGCCATCTCAAACTGGTGGTTCATCGCATTAACGATCGCAAAGAAGCCGCAGAATAAAGCCGCCGTAGTAAATGCGTTAGGTAGTAGGTAGATTCCTTTGCTGCGTTGACGCGGCTTATCCGCATGCAGCTCTTCTACCTCGAAATCAATTCCATCGCTGAGCTCTTCAGCCCATTCAGCCTGGGAACGCTCAGCCCGTTTAGGAGCAAAGCGACTACGGTCTATACGGCCACGACGACGAAATGTACTCAAAGAATATTCCCTAGTTAAAGCGGCTTAATTAATCTAAGCCGGGTACGCGAGCTAATGCGGTGTTCGTAGCAAAAACTTTATCACCAACACTGACCAAAGGTTCAGCTGTTAATGGCAAATATACATCTACGCGAGAGCCAAAGCGAATAAAACCATAACGCTCACCCGCTTTAAGTCTATCGCCAACATGGATATAGCAAAGAATGCGTCGCGCAATCAGGCCTGCAACCTGAACCAATGTCACGATTTGACCGTTGGCATCAATCACAACGGCATTACGCTCATTCTCAGTGGAGGCTTTGTCTAAATCGGCATTCACAAACTTGCCTGGGAAATATTGAATCTCTTTTACCAGGCCGTTCACTGCGCTACGGTTGGAGTGAACGTTAAATACATTCATAAAAACACTAATCTTCAAAGCTTCACGACCCGCATAAGGATCATTGGCTTTTTCCACCACGACGATACGGCCGTCAGCCGGAGATAAAACTAAGTCACGACCTATAGCAGCAATACGCTGCGGATCGCGGAAGAACTGCAGAACAAAGATAAAGATGATCCACAAAGGCCATGACCATGCAATGCCACCAAGATAGTGGACTAGCAAAGTAACAGCCCCCACTAATGCCAAATACGGCCAACCTTCTTTCGCAATAATGGGGTGCGGATACATCATCTTTGTTCTGAGCCTTATTTAATGAACTGCTTATTTATGACTTTATGTCTTACTTAGTTCTTAGTCTGGTCAACCAACTTGTTCTTCGCAATCCAAGGCATCATGGCGCGCAACTTCGCACCAACTACCTCGATGTCATGCTCAGCATTCAAGCGACGACGTGAAATCAAAGTAGGCGCACCTGCTTTGTTTTCCAAGATGAAGCTCTTAGCGTACTCACCAGTCTGAATGTCTTTCAAGCACTGACGCATTGCGTTCTTGGTATCTTCAGTAACAACACGTGGGCCAGTCACATACTCACCGTACTCAGCATTGTTAGAGATAGAGTAGTTCATGTTGGCGATACCACCTTCGTAGATCAAGTCAACAATCAACTTGAGCTCATGCAAGCACTCGAAGTAAGCCATTTCAGGAGCGTAACCAGCTTCAACCAAAGTTTCGAAACCGGCTTTGATCAATTCAACTGCGCCACCACAAAGAACAGCCTGTTCACCGAACAAGTCAGTTTCAGTTTCTTCACGGAAGTTAGTTTCGATGATGCCGGCACGACCGCCGCCGTTTGCTGTTGCATATGACAAAGCAACATCACGAGCAGAGCCAGATTTATCTTGGTATACAGCGATCAAATGTGGAACACCGCCACCTTGAGCGTAAGTACCACGAACAGTGTGGCCCGGTGCCTTAGGGGCAATCATGATCACATCTAAGTCAGCGCGTGGCTGAACTTGACCGTAGTGAACGTTAAAGCCGTGAGCGAATGCCAATGCAGCGCCCTGCTTAATATTAGGATGAACTTCTTTGTTGTATACGTCAGCAATTTGCTCATCAGGCAAGAGCATCATGACTACATCAGCATCTTTAACCGCTTCGCCAACTTCTTTTACTGTCAAGCCAGCATTTGCAGCTTTGCTCCAAGAAGCACCATCTTTACGCAAACCAACAGTAACGTTACAGCCTGAATCTTTCAGATTCAATGCGTGTGCGTGACCTTGTGAACCATAACCAATGATGGTTACTTTTTTGCCTTTAATGAGGGACAAATCAGCGTCTTTATCGTAAAAAACTTTCATGCTCTTTCCTTGTTTTGAAAATGTAGTTAATTCAGTAATCAGTTAAAAAAATTAAACCTTGAGGATACGTTCACCGCGCCCAATACCAGAACCACCCGAACGGACAGTTTCCAGAATCGATGCACGATCAATCGAATCAATAAAGGCATCTAATTTGGCACCATCACCAGTTAATTCAATGGTGTAACTCTTATCAGTCACATCGATGATGCGACCACGGAAGATATCCGTTGTACGTTTCAACTCTTCACGCTCTTTACCAACAGCGCGAACTTTGATCATCATGAGCTCGCGCTCAATATGAGGGCCTTCAGTCAAATCAAAAACCTTAACCACTTCAACCAAGCGATTTAAGTGTTTGGTAATTTGCTCAATCACATCCTCAGAACCAATCGTGACAATCGTCATGCGAGAAAGCGATGGATCTTCAGTAGGTGCAACACTTAAGGTTTCAATGTTGTAACCGCGTGCAGAGAATAAGCCAACAACCCGGGACAATGCACCTGGTTCGTTCTCTATCAATACAGAAATAATATGTCGCATTAGAGATCCTCACTACCCAAAAGCATTTCAGTAATACCCTTACCCGCTTGAACCATAGGCCAAACGTTTTCTTCTGGGTCTGTCTGGAAATCCATAAACACAGTGCGATCTTTTAAACGAATCGCCTCTTTGAGCGCACCCTCAACATCAGACTTCTTCTCGATACGCATACCAACGTGTCCATAGGCCTCAGCCAACTTCACAAAGTCTGGCAATGAATCCATATAAGAGCTGGAATAGCGCTTGTTATAAGTCAGCTCTTGCCACTGACGAACCATACCAAGGTAACGGTTGTTCAATGACACGATCTTCACAGGCGTGTCGTACTGCTTGCAAGTAGACAGCTCTTGAATACACATCTGAATAGAGCCTTCACCAGTGATGGTGAATACATCTTTTTCAGGAAATGCCTTCTTGATACCCATAGCGTAAGGCAAACCCACGCCCATAGTACCCAGGCCGCCTGAGTTAATCCAGCGACGTGGCTTATCGAACTTGTAGAACTGAGCGGCCCACATTTGATGCTGACCAACGTCAGAACAAATAAAGGCATCACCACCAGTGAGCTCCCACAACTTCTGAACTACGTACTGAGGTTTTACGATTTGCGAAGCTTCGTCGTACTTCAAACAATCTTTTTTACGCCACTCATTAATCTGCTCCCACCATGCCGCAAGCTTTGCATCATTCTTGCGCGGGCCAGCAGCTTTGAGCTGGGCAGTCATCTCAACCAATACTTCTTTGAGATTGCCAACGATAGGAACATCTACCTTCACGCGTTTAGAAATCACGGATGGGTCGATATCAATATGAATAATCTTGCGTGGATGACTTGCAAAGTGAGCAGTATTACCAATCACGCGGTCATCAAAACGTGCACCAATCGCAATCAACACATCGCTGTGTTGCATCGCCATATTGGCTTCGTAAGTACCGTGCATACCTAGCATGCCCAAAAATTGTGGGCTTGTACCAGGAAAGCCACCGAGGCCCATCAAGGTATTGGTGACTGGGTAGCCTAGCAAATCAGCAAATTCTTTTAACTCTGGTGCAGCGTCAGCCAAGATAATGCCGCCACCGGTATAGATGTATGGGCGCTCTGCTTCTTGCAATAGAGAAACCGCTTTACGAATCTGTCCACTGTGCCCTTTGATTACAGGGTTGTAGGAACGCATCTCCAAAGTTTCTGGATAAACAAATGGTGCCTTGGCTGCGGATACATCTTTAGGGATGTCGATCAACACTGGGCCTGGGCGACCTGTTTGTGCAATATGAAAAGCCTTCTTGATTACCAAAGGAAGATCTCTGACGTCCTTTACCAAGAAGTTGTGCTTCACCACTGGGCGAGTAATGCCAACAGTATCCGCCTCTTGGAAAGCATCTTCACCGATTGCGTACGTTGGCACGTTACCGCTGATGATCACCATCGGGATCGAATCAGTGTAAGCAGTAGCAATTCCGGTAACCGCATTGGTTACACCAGGACCTGAAGTAACTAGAGCGACACCAACCTTACCGGTTGCACGCGCATAGCCATCTGCCGCATGAACTGCTGCTTGCTCATGGCGAACAAGGATATGTTCAAACTTGTCCTGCTTAAAAATTTCGTCGTAGATAAAGAGAACAGAACCGCCTGGGTAACCCCAAACAAATTCAACACCCTCTTTGTGCAAAGCCTGTACCAACATTTCTGCACCAATCATTTCAGGCGCATTCGCTGTGGAATTTGGGTTTGCTGTGTCTTGGTTAGCTTTAGAAGCTAAAAATTCGGCGCTGCTTGTATTCATTTTTCTTTCGTCCTTTGCAATTTTCGGCAAAAAATTGTTTGGTCTGTTCTGTCTCCTGCTTGTGGCCTGAGTTCGAACGGCGCTGCTACCGGAAAAAACCACTTCTTGAATGAGATTCTAGGTAGTAAGCCCTATATTCTATAGCAATCCCCTAAAATAGACGAATTCCATCTGATTCAGGTCTAATCTACTGAATGGCCTCACCCCAAGAACTTTCTGACTTTCTGAGCAGTGTTGAGCAGCGCGCTTTTAAGCAAGCGGTCTACGCTGTGCGAGATGACGATGCCGCCTTAGACATTGTTCAGGATGCCATGATTAAGCTGGCTGAAAAGTATGGTGACCGCCCCGCAGCAGAACTACCCCTCGTTTTCACCCGAATCCTGCAAAACCGCATTCATGACTGGTTTAGACGCCAAAAGGTTCGTAATACCTGGGTCACCCTGTTCTCCAATATGGGCAAGAAATCGGATGAAAACGATGATTTTGACCCCCTAGAGTCACTTTCAGCCCCAGATGACAGTGAAATTCACCAAGATGGTGCATTTAAGCTGGAACGTAGTCAGCTATTGCAGTCCCTGGAGTCAGAAATATCAAAATTGCCTGCCCGTCAACGAGAAGCCTTCCTGATGCGTTATTGGGATGAGCTGAGCATTACTGAAACTGCCCTTGCCATGAGTTGTAGCGAGGGAAGCGTCAAAACCCACTGCTCAAGAGCCACCCAGGCTCTAGCTAAAGCATTGAAATTAAAAGGAATTACGCTGTGAACCGCAATGAAGACATCCTAAACCCAACAGAAGCCGACCAATTTGGCCTGGCTGCTGCCACCCTGCTCCGCCAAGGATCCCAATCCTTACCAGCAGGCATCAAAGATCGTCTGTACGCAGCACGCCTCAAGGCCATTTCTGTTAAAAAACCAGAAAAAATCCGCATTCAGCAGCATGTTTTGACCAGTTCCACTGGAAGCTGGTCTTCAGGCTCACGCTCTTTTTGGGATAACGTAGGTTGGATTGCTCCACTGATTGTGTTGGTCTTTGGCCTGATTGGTATCGCCCAATGGCAGCAAGACTCCCGCATCAACGATATAGCCGAATTGGATGTGGCCCTCTTAACGGATGACGTGCCACCTGATGCTTACGCCGACAGCGGCTTCATGGGATTCCTCAAAAATGGTCCCTTAGCCGAATCCGATCAAGATAGCCTTGATTCAGCCAAGTCACCATCTTAAAGTTCATAGCGAATGCTGAACAACCCACGATCTTTAAGCGCCTTACTCAGCATCAGCATGATGTTGTCAATTGGCGCATTTGGATCAGTGCAAAGTTCAGATGTGTTTGCTCAAACAGCTCCAGCTGCCCATGGTAAAACCACTGGCACTCCAGAGAAAAAGCCGGATGGCACATGGGAAGGTCTGAAGCCTGCACAACAAAAAATCTTGGCACCACTGGAAAGCGATTGGGATTACATGCTCCCAGATAGTCGCAAGAAATGGATACAGGTTGCCAACCTCTATCCAAAGATGAGTGAGGGCGATCAACAGCGACTTCAGTCTCGCATGACAAGCTGGTCCAACCTCTCTCAAAAAGATCGTCGTATCGCGCGAGAAAATTACCTCAGCAGCCTCAAGTTCCCTGCAGAGAAAAAAGCAGAGGCTTGGAGTGCGTATCAAAAACTGAGTGATGAGCAGAAAAAGAAATTAGCTCAAGCAGAGGTGAATAAGAAAAAGCCGACAGCTGCGAGTGCACCTACATTGCAACAACACCCTATTACACAGAAGTCCAATCTGGCGCCAACCCTGCCAGCAAGTAGCAGCCCGACTCCAGATGCTCCGGCTCCGAGCGTAAGCCCGGATAGCACTTCAAGCAATCCCTGAGAATCCCCAAGCTGTGATTACCCCCGCCGAATTAAACGCGCTCCCTGCTCCACAATTTTGGCGGAGAGTCTCCTGTGGTCTCTACGAGCAATTAGTTCTATTAGGCGTCATCGCGCTGACTTTCCTAGTTCCCAATTTGGGCCTAGGCATTCTGTTTGGATTTGCCCTACCAAGCTGGCTAACCTTTCTCTATCTATATACCATCCTAGGCATTTACTTTGTTTGGTATTGGACTAAGTCTGGTCAGACGCTGGCAATGCAAACATGGCGCGTTCGCATGATTGGTCCGGGAGGTTACAACCTCACTCGAAAGCAGGCAGTCTGGCGCTATGTCTATGGATCTCTGTGGCTTGTGCCTTGCGTCCTGCTGCAATGGCTCTTTGGGCTCCAGAAGTGGCAGATTATTGAAATGCTTTTCACAGTTGCTTTATTACTGTGGCCATTGAGCATTTACTTAGATCGCGTTAGCCCTCTTCTGCGCCAAAGCCTACCAGACCGTTTTGCCAGAACCCGTTTAGTGGAATTACCAAAGAACTTGGTGACACTCTCGTAAACACGAGAATGCGTGAGCCCTAGATCTCGCGCAAGCACTCCATTGCGGTAGCGGTTTGAATTTTTCTCTGAAAACGAAAACCCGCCAAGAGACAAGCAACTACTCCAAAGGAAATTCCCATCGCCAAAGACTGGGCGAATGCATTGAACTCAATCTCCAATATAAAACGACCAAGCGCCCATGCGGCCATTCCAGCAGCTAGTCCAGCCAATGCACCTGCTAGCACCCCAATGATTAAGAGTTCGGCTAAAGCAATCTTTCTCAGCAAGGCGCGCGATGCACCTACCGCCTTGAGCAAGGCTGCACTTCTAAAGCGCTCGTCTTGCGTTGCTGCAATTGCAGCAACTAGCACCAAAATTGCTGCTGCGATTGTGAAAGCAAACAATAGACCCAGCACGGAAGATAGTCGATCCAATACATCTTGTATTTGCCGCAATGAGGTCGCCACATCAACAATGGTCAGATTAGGATAAGCCTGTGCAAGCCGGTAGTCCAAGCCCTCAATTGCAGCGTCTTGGTAATAAGAAGTAATCCAGGATTGCGGCATTTGCTCAAGCATGGCAGGCGGCATGATGACGAAGAAATTCACCTTCATCGAACTCCAGTCCAACTTACGCAAAGAAGTAATTGGTGCAGTTACTTTTTCACCGGCGAGTTCAAAGGTCATCTGATCACCCAGTTTTAACTTCAAGGTTTTCGCAATCCCCGCCTCCAAAGAAACTTGCGGTGCACTACCGTCAATCCATTTTCCAGAAGTAATGCGATTGCCCTCAGGTAATTGCTCGGTATAAGAGAGATTGAATTCTCGATCTACCAAGCGACGGGCATTTTCATCCACATAATCATTAGGGCCAATGGTCTTTCCATTGACTTCAACTAAACGTGCGCGAACCATCGGGCTAAAGCTCGGCTTTGCTACACCCGCATCGAGTAGTGACTGAGTAATGCTTGGCTTTTGATCTTCCTGAACATTAATCATGAAGCGATTAGGAGCATCGACCGGAATGTTTCCTTGCCACGTAGATAACAAGTCCTGCCTAAGCAAGAGAATCAGCAGCAAGGCCATCAGGGCAATACCTAGAGCGGTAATTTGCATGACTGCAAATCCTGAGCGTCGTGCTTGTGCAGTCAATGCAAAACGCAGAGCAAAGTTCTGAGCACCCCACTTAACAAGCAAAATATTGAGTATGCGCAACGAACCCCATGAGACCAGAGTAAAGAGTGCAACAGCAGCGCCAAAGCTAGCAGCAACCCAAGAGGCCAGCTTCCAGTCTTGCGCTGCAATCGCAATTAAGGCGAGACAAGTCATAAGCCCAAAAAGCGCTACCCAGAGTACTTTGATGTTTACTGAGCCCAGCTCCTTCCGAATGAGTCGCACCGGTGAAATCATGACCAAACTCAATAGAGGTGGCCCAGCAAAACCAATCAACAAGCAAGAGGAAAATAAAACACTCCAGGCCAAGGGCCAGAGGGACAGCGAAGGTAAATTGGCAAATACCAAGTTACCTAAAATACGAATCAAGACCTCTTGTACACCGTATGCAATGGTAGATCCCATGATGGTAGCCAATAAGCACAAAGCACCCAATACTTTTATTTGATTTAGCAGAATCGTCTTTTGGCTTGCGCCAAGGCATTTCATGACAGCGCAAACATCCGCTTGCTTCAAAACATAACGACGCGCCGATAATGCAATCGCGACTGCAGCCACCATTGCAGTCAGTAAAGCAACTAAAGATAAAAAGCGCTCTGCCCGCTCTAAAGTTTTACGCATGACAGGCTGGGCATTTTCCAAGGTCTCAATGCGCATTCCTCTTAGGCCTTCGGACTCAATCCATTGCGTAGCCCACTTTTCATAAGCAGAAATAGCTTGATCGCTTCCCGCCAGTAGCAGACGATAGGTCACACGGCTACCCAAGCCAATAAGACCCGTTGCAGGTAAATCTTCAAGCGACATCATGACGCGTGGCGCAAAGTTCATAAAACCAGCACCCCGATCGAGCTCACGCTCCAAGATGCCACTAATTAGGAAGGTTTTATCTCCCAAGGACATCTGATTGCCAACTTTGGCTTGCAGTGCACTAAGCATTGCAGGATCCGCCCAAACTGAACCACCTGGTGGTGTTGAGTTGACTTGTTGCGGTGACACTTGTAAGGACCCACGTAAGGGATATGAAGTACTTACCGCCTTCAAAGATGCCAGCTTACTTTGAGAGCCAACTGTAGCCATACTCGGAAAGACAACCGTTTGGGCAGAACTGAGCTCCCGCTCCTTGGCCTCTTGAATAAAACGCTCAGGTAAAGGCAGATCAGCTACTAGCAACAGATCTGCAGCCAGGAGTTGGCGAGCATCAAACTCAAAAGCCCGCTGCATTCGGTCCGCTAAGAAGCTGACACTAGACAGGGCCGCTACAGAGAGCGTCAGCGCAACTAGTAGTGCTGCCAGCTCACTAGATCGAAGGTCTCGCTTAACAGTCCGAAGAAAGCTTGCCAACACGGAGATTAAATTGCCTGAATCTGACCACCATCAACCCGGATCACCGACCCAGTGATAAAGGACGCACTTTGGCTGGCCAAAAATGCGGCAGTGTCGCCGTATTCTTGAGGATTACCGTAACGACCCATCGGTATCTGTTTTAAGCTAGCCTGCACAACAGAATCGTAGCTAACATTTTCACGTTGGGCACGTGCTTCATCCAATTGACGTAAGCGATCCGTTGCTACACGACCCGGCATGATGACATTTACAGTAATTCCTTCGGCAGCCACTTCTGCTGCCAAGGTTTTAGACCAAGCTAGCAATGCCGCGCGTAAGGTATTAGAAATTGCCAAGTTTTTGATTGGGGCAATCGCGCCTGAAGTGGTGCTCGTAATGATGCGACCCCATTTACGTTGACGCATTCCTGGAAGGACTCGGTCAGTAATACTGATAAGCGACAAGACCATATCGTTAAAACTCTTTTGCCATAGTGCGGGGTCTTGCCCAGTAGCTAGGGTTGGAGGCGGTCCGCCAGTGTTATTAATCAGAATATCAATCGGTCCGAGCTCTTGCTCCACTTTGGTAACTAGTGCATCAATCACTGAGCTATCCGATAAGTCCCAGCTTAAAGCCAATGCTTTACCGCCAGCAGCCTCAATTAACTCCACGGATTTTTTTAGACCCTCAGCATTACGCCCAGTCACCGCCACCTTGACGCCTTCGCGAGCCAATGAAACGGCCATTGCTTGACCTAAACCACGACTAGATGCCATTACTAAGGCCACTTTACCTTTGAGTCCTAAATCCATGTCTTCTCCATCTTTTTTATTTTTTTATCGATATCACCACATCCAGGCTCGCTACTGCCCTAAAGGCGGAGGTAAATTACCAGCGTACTTATAAAGCACTACCTCATACTCTTTGAGAATTTGTGCCAAGGCCTCTTGCTGACCCAGTGCTAAAGCCTGAGGCGTATTGTCTTTAAGGGCAACTCTCTTGCTATAGCGATTTTTGCCAATGACAGGATTGCGTTTTTGAGGATCTGTTGCAGTCAGGAAAAACTCGACGGTAACTACGGCCTCAGGTCGAACTCGATAGTCACCATAGAACTCCTCTACAGATGTCTGCAAGATGTAATACGGAAAGAAGCTATTGCCCTGCCCCACCGTCATAGAAAAGATCTGGGCGTTATTGAGCCACTGACGGGTCGCATTACTGACCATTTCATTAGGCAGTGCAGAATAAATATTGTAGAAATCCTTTTCATAGCGTTGGTCACCCAAGCGATAAACCAAAGACTTTCCATCAAAAGGAGGTGCTGTTGAGACCGAACCCATCTTCAGCCAAACATCTGTGCGCGGCTTATAAGGGGCGCCTGTGCGTTCTGGAGCTACCATCCAACTAGTTGTTTCTAGTGCCGGTCTTTTAGGTAAAGAACAGGCGCTTAAAGCAAGCACAATGAATGCTACAGCAGTGAACTTAGAGAGGCGTGAGTTTTTCATCACCTGAGTTTTCATTGGCATCATTTCTGAGCTCCATTCATTGGAGGTGTAATTCTTGCGGGTGGCTCACCCCAAATCAAGCTTGAAGGTGATTGACTCGCGACCCGAGTAAATTCATTTAACTGTTCACTTGCCTGACGGATATTCTCTAGGGTGGCAGTGGTGTCGCCTTGAACGCTAGTAACCGTTTGACGCAAGGAAACCATAGTGGCAACCAATTCGCGCATCAAAATATTAAGCTGATCTTTATCCGTCACCTTGGCAATACGATCCAAAAGCACGTTTAGATCCTTAACCGAAGTAATGAGACCAGAGTTGTCTTTTCCATCACCCGCCATTAATTTATTCAGATTACCTAAGAGTGCATCAAATTTCTTCTGAGTTCCATCGACATCCATTCCATTTAATGCGCTGATGAGTTTTTGAATTCCAGAAATAATCTCATCCGCCTGGTTAGGCATGGAAGGAACAACTGGATATTCTGGCTCCCATGAATACGGCAGTGGGGTGTATTGAGATGCGCTTGTATAGAAATCCAATTCTACGTAATTCACACCAGTAATTCCCATGGATCGGATACGTGCCCGCAGGTTATCCTTTAGATAAGTTTGCAAATGGCTCAACTCAATCTTATCTCCAAAAATTTGCATCCGCACCACAACATATTCACGACGCTCTGGCATTGGCACCTCTTTTTCATAGACATCGCCCGACAAGTCTATCGAAGTTACCTGACCAATCTTTACCCCTCGAAAGCGAACAGCAGCACCAGCATCCAGACCAGTCACCGATTGCTTAATGTAGGTTTCCACCATGAATGACTTTTTAAAGAGCTGGCCTGAGCCAAAGATCAAGATTATGGTGAGCAGTGCACCGATTGCCGCCAAGACAAAAATGCCTAGGCGGAAATAATTGGGATTGGAGTTATTACTCATGCTGCGTCCTTGCTCATAATGCGATTAAAGAATTGATGCACTCGGGGATCTTTACTGGTATCTCTAAGAACTTTGGGATCGCCCTCAGCAATAATGCCCTTAGCGTCCTTATCCAACATGATGACCTTATCGGCGATGGAATAAATGCTCGCCAACTCGTGAGAGACGATCACAAAGGTAAACCCCAAGTTTTTTGAGAGATCCAAAATCGTACTATCCAGATCGGCCGATGTAATGGGATCGAGACCTGCTGATGGCTCGTCTAAAAATAATATCTTTGGATCTAGCGCCATAGCGCGTGCAATGGCAGCCCGCTTTTGCATGCCGCCACTAATCTCGCTGGGCATATACGTTTCGTATGGGAGTAAGCCCACTAAATCCAGCTTGCAACGGGCCAATAGATTCATTTGATCCCTGGTCAGCTGGGTGTACTCCTCCATAAAGAGTGTCACGTTATCGAGCAAATTCATGGAGCCGAATAAGGCGCCCTGTTGGTACATCACCCCAAAGCTGGTCATGATTTTTTGACGCTCAGCGCCTTGGGAGGTAGTAATGTTTTGACCTTCGATCAACACATCTCCAGAGAGCGGCTCATATAGACCGAATAAATTCTTTAGGAGACTGGATTTACCACAACCTGAACCGCCCAAGATCACAAAGATCTCGCCGTTCTTGACCGAGAAATTGAGATTTTGCAGCAGTACTTTTGAGCCATAGCCCACAGTAAGATTTTGAACATCAATTGCGTTATCAAGAGCATCCATCAGAATCCCGTCCTGTAAGAGATGTATGCAAAGATGCCGTCCACTAAAACGATCATGACAATACTGCTCACTACCGCGCGGGTAGCGGAGATACCTACAGCAGCTGCCCCAGTACCTGTCTGCATGCCACGCAAACAACCCATCGCAGAAACCACCACACCAAATAAAGTAGCTTTCACTAGGCCAGATAAAACATCTTCAACATCCACGGCAGCTAACATGCCGTTATAAAAATTAATAAAGGGGATGCCATAAATCTGCATCGTCAACATGGAAGAAAAAATGCTGACAATGTCGGCAAACAAGGTCAAGATCGGAGCCACTAATATTCCTGCTAGTACTCTAGGCACCACTAAAAAACGAATCGGGCTTAAGCCACCAGTAACCAACGCATCCACTTCACTATTCACAGTCATCGTACCGATCTCAGCTGCGAACGCAGCGGATGAGCGGCCGGCGAGCAAGATTGCAGTAATCAGCGGCCCCATCTCGCGCACGATACCCAGAGCGGCGAGCGGTCCTACAAATGAAACGGCGCCAAACTGCTGCATACCAATAGCAGCTTGAAAAGAAAGAATCACACCAATTAAAAAAGCAACCAGGCCAACGATGGGTAAAGCAGAGATACCAGCCTCTACTGCGGCATTCACAAAATCACCCCAACGCACTTGCTTGATATTTCGAATCGACCACACTAAGTCCGCAGATAGATGACCAACAAAAGTAATGAGTCCACGGCCATCATCTATGAGATCTTGAGCAGCCATTCCTGCGCTAACAACAAAACCGGTTTTTGGCTTCGCTGTAGGTGTTGGAAATAAATTATCAATCGGATCGAATTCACGCAAGAGCGGCTGATACTTTGGATCAAGGCCCTGAATATCAAATAGACCCCCTGCCTTTTTCTGAGCTTCTTCAACATCAATCAGGAATGCAAAAGCAGATCCATCTAGAGAACTCACTTTCGATGCATCAAAAACCAGTGAGCGGCCTTGAGCATTTCCCTGCCCCAGCCAAAGACTTTGCTTTTGACGAATATCAGTCCACACGCCCGCCAAGGAATACACATTGACAGCGCCACTCAAGGTAACTTGAGCATGGGTTGCGTCAGTTTGCGCCCAGATGGCTACTGGGGCTGTTGAAATCGCGGAATTAGCGTCTGAAAGGGCCATAAGCAAACTATAAGGGATTTGAATGAATGCACTATGAAATGGCTAAAAAGAAAAAAGGGCCCAGTTTTTCAACTAGGCCCCGTATGGGTTGGTGCGGCTGGCAGGAATTGAACCCACGACCCCTTGGTTCGTAGCCAAGTACTCTATCCAGCTGAGCTACAGCCGCAACAGCCATAATTATGCCATGGAAGAGAAGAACTACATCACACCCGCTGGCCACGAGCGTATCAAAAGTGAGCTTTTACAGCTCCTGAACCTTGATCGGCCTGAGGTTGTCAAGGTTGTTCACTGGGCAGCCTCCAATGGCGACCGCTCTGAAAATGGGGACTATATCTATGGAAAAAAGCGGCTTCGGGAGATAGATCGCCGAATTCGCTTCCTAAATCAGCGCCTTGAATTTGCCGTAGTAGTCGATAACCAAGCCCGAAAATCGGGGGATGCCGATGCCGAGCAGGTCTTTTTTGGGGCTACCGTCACCTATGCCAGCCTAGAGGGTCCAGAGGCGGGTAACGAGACAACCATCACGATTGTGGGGGTTGATGAGGTCGACTTGGATTTGGGTCATGTCAGCTGGGTCTCGCCGATTGCCAAGGCCTTAATCAAAGCACGTGTAGGAGATTGCGTCAAAATTCAAACCCCTACTGGGCCTAGCGAGATTGAAATCCTAGACGTCCAGTACCTGTAATTGGACTTAAAAGAATTTAGCTAACCCGCACCCGGGTCACGCGCATCACATCGTGATTGGTACGTAAGCTACGCATCACCTTGGAAAGGTGCAAGCGATCTGATACTTGGATCGTAAACCGAATGGTGACGGCATCTTCTTTGTAGCGATCATCCATCGACACGTTCATGATGTTGGAGTCAGCAGCAGTCACACTGCTTGCCACTCTTGCTAATACACCCTTACCTTGGCGCGTATCGATTGCAAGATCCACTTCAAACTCTCGGTTGACCTCTTTGCCCCACTCAACCTCAACCCACTTATCACTATCCTTGGAGAGCATTCGAAGGGCTACTGGGCAGTCATTCGTATGAACCTGTAAGCCCTCACCCTTACCGAGGTAACCAATAATGTTGTCGCCTGGAATCGGATGACAGCAAGTTTGAAAACTAATCGAGTTACCTTCGCGTCCATCAACCAAAATAGCCTGACGCTGATGGTGATGTGAAGTGATTTCTTGCTGAGGCGAAACCCAATCGGCCGCGCCCAAGCGCATTTGCTCTGAGCCACCTTCATCATCAATCAAAATCTTTAAGCGAATGGCTAGCTCTTGAGGGGATCTACGACCCAAGGCAATATTGACACAGGCTTCTTCGCGCGTTTTATCGCCAGTCCAATGCAGTAACTTTTCCCAGATCTCTGGTGACAGCAATCCTGCATCAACGCCCTGCTGACGCAAGGCACTAGCCAAGAGACGTTCACCCAATTGCAGAGACTCAGCATAGTGTTTGGTTTTGAGCGAATGACGAATGGAGGCACGCGCTTTACCGGTTCGAACAAATGCCAACCAACCTGGATTAGGCTGAGAGTTGGCTGATGTCACTACTTCGACAATATCGCTATTCTTAAGCTCACTGCGCAAAGGTAACTGCATGCCATTAATCTTCACAGCCACACAAGTGTTACCTACATCACTATGAATTGAGTAAGCAAAGTCTAAAGCGGTAGCGCCACGTGGCAAGGCCCTGATCTGCCCTTTTGGAGTGAAGACATAAACCGCATCCGGGAACAAATCAATTTTGACGTGCTCCAAGAATTCTTGTGAATCTCCACTGCTATCCTGAATATCAATTAAAGATTGCAACCATTGATGCGCGCGGTTTTGTACCTCGCTCATATCTGGCGTGCCATCTTTATAAGCCCAGTGGGCAGCAACGCCTGCCTCAGCAACTGCGTGCATATCACTCGTACGTATCTGAAACTCTACCGGCACACCAGATGGGCCTAATAGTGTGGTGTGTAGAGATTGATAACCATTGAGCTTAGGAATTGCAATGTAATCCTTAAACTTGCCTGGCATTGGTTTATAGAGTGCATGCAAAATTCCGAGAGCACGATAGCACTCGTCAATCGAATGCACGGTGACCCTGAAGGCGTAGACATCAAGTACCTGAGAAAAACTCAAGTGCTTACTACGCATTTTGTTGTAAATACTAAAGAGGGTTTTTTCTCGACCTTGCAGATCAACCTCGAGATCGGCTTTTGCAAATGCCATCCGGGCATTTTGCAAAATCTTCTCGACCATTTCTTTGCGATTACCACGCGCCCGCTTTACTGCACCTTCAATCACTCTGAAGCGCATTGGCATGGAGTAACGGAAACTGAGATCTTGTAAGTCGCGGTAAATAATATTGAGGCCGAGACGGTGCGCAATCGGTGCGTAGATCTCAATCGTTTCAGCGGCTACTCTGCGACGCTTTTCCATTGGGACGGCATCGAGGGTGCGCATGTTGTGTGTACGATCAGCTAGCTTCACCAAAATGACGCGCACATCTCGCGCCATCGCCATAAACATCTTGCGGAAGCTTTCAGCCTGCGCCTCAGCATGGCTCTGGAATTCCAACTTATCGAGCTTAGTTAATCCCTCAACCAGCTCAGCTACTTTGCTGCCAAACTTGCCGACTAGGTCAGCTTGAGTGCAACCTGTGTCTTCAATCACATCGTGCAGTAAGGCTGCCATGATGGAGGAGGCATCTAAGCGCCAAGTGGCACAGAGTTCAGCTACCGCTACGGGATGGGTAATATAAGGCTCGCCACTATGACGATACTGACCGAGATGAGCAGCATCAGCAAAATGAAAAGCCTGCTTGATGAGATTCACTTCATCAGGCTTGAGATAGCCCAATTTAGAAATGAGGCCATCAATAGAAACAACTTGATGTTTTAAAGGTAATGTTGGCGCAGAGGTAGGGCCAAATAAATGTCGGCTCGACTGAGCCAACAAGGTGGCGATGATGGAAGACTTATCGCTCTTAACAGTCTCTTTAGGCGAGACCTGGCCTTTGGATTCCGATGTGTTTGGGTCGCCTAAGGGGAGCTCCACAACGGAACCCCTGTATTACAAAGGTACTTTGGTCAACATGTCACGGTCAGTTACACCAGCAGCAACTTCACGCAACGCAACAACAGTTGCTTTATCTCTGGACTCAACACGTGGGGAGTGACCTTGAACCAATTGACGTGCGCGATAAGTCGCGGCCAATACCAGCTCAAAACGATTTGGGATAGTTTTTAGACAATCTTCTACAGTAATACGGGCCATGCTGAACTCACTTAAATTTAGCTTCAATACCTATAGGATAACTGATTAGACCCCAAGACGCCTTAAAAGCGCAGGGTTGCGAGCCATAATCGGCCCTGAGCGCAGGCGGCTGGCTGCCACCACATGGCGTAAATCAATTAAGGCCTGCTCAAAATCGTCGTTGATGACAATGAAATCTGCCTCATGGGCATGCTGGAGCTCTAAATGAGCTGCAGCTAACCTTCTCTGAATGGTTGCCTCATCATCCTGCCCTCGTTTGCGCAAGCGCTCCTCTAGAGCCTCAAATGAAGGAGGGAAGATGAAGATCCACTGCACTTCCGGAATGATTTGACGAATTTGCTGGGCACCCTGCCAGTCGATTTCGAGCATCACATCGCGCCCGGTTTTCATCTGGGTTTCGATCCAGGCTTTGGAGGTGCCGTAAAAATTGCCGTGCACTTCTGCATGCTCCAAGAAATTACCCTGATCGCGTTCAACTATAAATTCTTCTCTTTTGATAAAGCGATAGTCTTTGCCATCTACCTCACCTGGCCTTGGTGCACGCGTTGTGGTTGAAAGGGAGAGCTTGAGTGCTGCATCTTCTTGCAGTAAAGCGTTCACCAAAGAAGATTTGCCAGCGCCTGATGGGGCAACGATCATCAACATACTGCCTTGGTAGGCAGGAGATAAGTTAGCTTTAGGTTTGGGGCTGGCCATAATAATTTGTGTAAGTAACAGTTACTCTAAATTTTGCACTTGTTCACGCATCTGCTCAATTAAGAGCTTGAGCTCTAAAGCAGCTTGCGTGCATTCTTCTGAAACGGATTTGGAGCTTAAGGTATTGGCCTCACGGTTCAACTCTTGCATCAAGAAATCTAAACGCTTACCTACCGGCCCTTTGCCTGCAAGCGCAGTATCTACCACCTGAAGATGTGTCTTGAGGCGAGCAAACTCTTCCGCCACATCGATGCGAACTGCGTAGAGAACAACTTCTTGACGAATACGCTCCATCAACTCAGTACCAGACCCACTACTTTTACCTTGTTCTTGTGCAGCCAATGCTTCTGCCAGACGCTCAGTCAGTTTCTCTTGATACTGGGCTACATAGACAGGAACCTTAGGCTCAATCACCTTAACAATCTCACGCATCTTGCTAGTGATATTGGTGAGTACTGTGACCAAGGCTTTACCTTCTGTGTGGCGACTATCCATTAGCGCAGCCAAAGCAGCGCGGCCCGCTTCTACGGTCGCAGCAATCCAGCCCTCTTCTTCACCTCTAGGCTCAGAAACAATTCCGGGCCAGCGCAAAATATCAGCGATACGCAATGCTTCAGCATTGGGAAAGGCTACTTGAGCATGCTCTTGAAGTGTATAGAGGGCATCCAAGCGATCCTTGTTCAAGGCACCTAAGGCATGGGGGTTAGCTTTTGCAGCCCCAGCGGCACCCGAATTAACACGCCAGGCAGCCCGAAACTCAACCTTACCCCGAGAAAGGCTTTGAGTAGCCATCTCTCGTAAGGCAGGCTCAGCCCCGCGACACTCGTCCGGAAGACGAAAGCCCAAATCCAGAAAGCGGCTATTAACAGCCCGACATTCCACTTGCAGATCAGCTACAACGCCAGCTCCTAGGGAGACTTGACGAGAAGCGCTGCCATAACCAGTCATGCTCGATATCATATGGACATTGTAGATCTTTAGGACCACACCCCATGACTCAGCACAACATCACCCGCCCTAGTGGCCGCACCCCTACGCAATTACGCCCTGTGAGCATCAGCCGTGCCTTTACCAAGCATGCGGAAGGCTCAGTCCTGATTGCCTTTGGTGACACCAAGGTGCTCTGTACAGCCAGCGTTCTAGAAAAAGTGCCTCCGCATAAAAAAGGCTCTGGTGAAGGTTGGGTTACCGCTGAATACGGCATGCTCCCCCGCTCTACCCATACCCGTAGCGATCGTGAAGCAGCGCGCGGCAAACAATCTGGACGCACACAAGAGATTCAGCGCTTGATCGGTCGTGCAATGCGCAGCGTCTTTGATCTAAAAGTCTTGGGTGAAAGAACTATCCATTTAGATTGCGATGTCTTGCAGGCTGATGGCGGAACAAGAACTGCATCAATTACTGGCGCCTATGTAGCAGCACGCGATGCAATTAATACCCTCCTGCAAAGTGGTGCACTCAAGGCCGACCCAATTATTGATAGTGTTGCAGCGATTTCTGTTGGCATCTATCAAGGCGTCCCCGTGCTCGATTTAGATTATCCAGAAGATTCTTCTTGCGATACCGACATGAATGTCGTTATGACAGGCAAAGGCGGCATGATTGAAGTGCAAGGCACAGCTGAAGGCGCTGCCTTCTCACGCGCTGAATTAAATGCACTGCTTGATTTAGCAGAACAAGGTATTGCGGACTTAACGCAACTCCAAAAAGAAGCGTTTAAATAAAAGATTAAAGGTAGATGGTGCAAAAACTCGTTCTCGCCTCTAACAATGCCGGCAAGGTTCGGGAGTTTCAGGAACTCTTAGCGCCTTTTCTATTTCAGGTCATCCCTCAAGGCGAGTTAGGCATTCCTTCAGCAGAAGAGCCGCACCATACTTTTGTTGAGAATGCGCTTACTAAGGCACGTCATGCCAGTGCTGCCAGCGGCTTGCCCGCACTTGCTGATGATTCAGGAATTTGTGCTCATGCATTAGATGGGGCACCAGGAGTTTACTCGGCACGCTATGCAGGCGTTGATGGAGATAGTGCAGCTAACAACCAAAAGCTGATTGCATCCTTACAAGGTAAAGCCGATCGTGGGGCGCATTACGTTTGCGCCCTCGTCATGGTCAATAGCGCCAATGATCCAGAGCCGCTGATTGTGCAAACTCGCTGGTATGGCCAAATCATTGATGACGCCAAAGGTGCCCATGGCTTTGGTTATGACCCCCACTTCTTTTTACCTGAACTTGGCAATACAGCCGCAGAACTAGAGCCTTCTGAGAAAAATCTCATCAGCCATCGTGGTCAAGCATTGCGCGAACTCATCGCCGAACTTCAAAGCCGTGCTCAATCCGCTTAATCCGGTTTTGGCAACCCAGCCAAAACTCACTGCCCTTCCCCCGTTATCTTTGTATATTCATTTTCCGTGGTGTGAAAAGAAGTGCCCTTATTGTGATTTCAACTCGCATCAAATTAAAGATGGTGTTGGTAATGCAGATGCAGGCGCAAAAGCCTCTCAGGGATTTGATGAAGCGCGCTATATCAAGGCCCTCATTGCTGATCTTGAGACAGAACTACCTCGCATCTGGGGTCGTCAAGTACATAGCATCTTTATTGGTGGCGGCACTCCGAGCTTGATGTCCGCTAATGGCATGAACGAATTGCTTTCAGCCATTCGAGCGCGCGTGAACTTAGAGCCTGATTGTGAAATCACCATGGAAGCTAATCCCGGCTCAGTTGAAGCGGAGAAGTTTGCTGGCTTTGCTAAAGCAGGCATCAATCGCGTCTCTTTAGGCATTCAGAGTTTTCAAGATCAGCAACTCAAAGCATTGGGACGTATTCATAATGGTGAAGAAGCTAAGCGCGCGATTGCGATTGCTTTGCAACACTTTAAATCCGTCAATCTGGATTTGATGTTTGGCTTACCGAATCAAACTTTGGAAGCAGCTAAAGCCGATATTGAAACTGCGCTCTCGTTTAAGACACCGCACCTATCTTTCTATAACCTCACGCTAGAGCCCAATACCTATTTTGCAAACTTTCCTCCGAAGCTGCCAAACGAAGATGAGATAGATGCCATCTTTGAACAGAACTTGGCGCTATTAGAGACTGCAGGTTATCGGCGCTATGAAGTATCTGCGTACGCTAAAAAAGATCAGGAGTGCAAACACAATCTCAACTACTGGCGCTTTGGGGATTACATCGGAATTGGCGCAGGCGCGCACGGAAAGATTTCCTTCCCAGACAAAATTACCCGCCAAGTGCGGGAGCGTCATCCAGAAACCTATATGCAGGCAATGGAAAGCAAAGGCAATGCATTAATTGAAGCAAGAGAGATTCCCGCTAAAGATCTTCCATTTGAATTCATGCTCAATACATTGCGCCTGACAGATGGCGTTGACACCATCACCTTTAGCGAGCGTACCGGCTTACCGCTAAATGTAGTTTCAAAAGGATTGGAAGAAGCTAGCAAAAAAGGTTTGTTAGATCTGAATCCAAACAAACTCAAGGCCACTGAACAAGGTTTGCGCTATCTCAATAATCTGCAAGAGATGTTCTTATAAGTCTAAAGATGGGTGTTTGCGGACTTGGATTACTTTCCAGTCCAGACAGGTGGTTTCCCATCTAAGAATGCGGAAACACCATTCTTAAAATCTTCACTGCCATAACATTCCCGAATGAGATCACTGCAGTCCGGTAAGTTATTTTTAATCAATCTAGCTAAAGTCAACTTGGTAGATTTTTGTGTAATGGGGGCTAATTTCATTAAGCGTTCAGCCAATTGATTAGCCCCAAGCTCAAGATTTTCGGCTGGATAAGTGGCTAGGAGATAGCCCTGTTTCAATAACTCGGGTGCAGTAACCAGTTCAGCCAATAGCAACATACGCTTTACGATATTGACACCTAGATGCGCGACGAGCCAAGCAACATTGCCGGCAGATAAACAATTGCCCAGAGTTTTTGCAATCGGAACTCCAAAGCGGGCATCTGGTGTGGAGATTCTGAAATCGCAACAACTGGCAATTGCAAGACCTCCACCAACCGCCATGCCATCAATCACCGCAATCGTCGGGATAGGCAATGTTGCCAAGGGGGCTAAATATTGATCGATACCCTCTTCATAAGAAATCCCGTCCTCACCGGACGTAAAGCCGGAGAACTGAGCGATATCACTTCCAGAGACAAAGGACTTGCCTCCAGCACCACGCAAGATAGCAACCTTGGCCTTAGGGTTCTTAGCCAAATCTTCACAAATGGATTTCAGACTCTGATACATCCCTACCGTCATTGCATTGCGGGCGGCAACGTGATCAAAGATGATGTATGCAACATCATTGCGAAGTTCTAAGCGAACCTCGGCAATACGTTCTGGAGTGGAGTTATTTTCTGCTGTCATGAAATAAAAAACCCTCCCTCATTCAAGAGAGAGGGTCTGTAAATACTATAACTGAATAAGCTGATTCTAGAAATTATTCAGACTTGATGTTCAGACTCTTCACCAAGCGCTGATACTTTGCTAGCTCACCCGCTAAGAACAGGCTGAAAGCAGCTGGTGTTGCTGGACCTTCTGGCTGCAGACCCTGGGCATCCAATGTTTTCTTAATCTCTGGATCGTTCGTAGCCGCTTTGACTGCCTGGTCGATCCTATTCACCACCGCTGGATCCATGCCTTTTGGCCCCATCACAGAGTACCAATTGGTGACATCAAATCCAACGATGCCTACTTCGTTAAATGTAGGTACGTTAGGTAACAATGCCAATCGCTTTGGAGTAGAAATTGCCAAAGCCTTTAAATTGCCCTGACGAATCTGCTGCAAGTTTGGTGGCAAGGTATCAAAGTTCATTGTGATTTGACCGCCTAATAAGTCCACAATCGCTTGGCCGCTTCCTTTATAAGGAACGTGATTCATTTCTACACCAGCGATCTTGGAGAACAAGGCGCCGGCGAGATGTTGCGTACTACCAATACCGGATGAGCCATAAGTCATCTGACCTGGATTCTGCTTAGCCAGTGAAATCAACTGCGCTACGGAGTTCACCGGAAGAGAAGATTTAACAACCAACACGTTTGGCACATAACCTAAATAGGTAATCGGCGTAAAGTCTGTCGCTGGGTTGTAAGGAACATTCTTCAGCACAAATGGAGAAATCGCATTCGAGTTGGAATGTCCCATCAATAATGTGTAGCCATCTGGATTAGATTTAGCAACCAGGTCCGCACCAATCGTTCCTGCAGCCCCAGATTTATTTTCAATGATGACGCTTTGGCCCAAAATCTCACTCATTTTTGGAGCAATAGCACGAGCCACAATATCAGTGCCGCCACCAGGAGCAAAACCGACAATTAAACGAATCGGTTTGGTTGGGAAGGCCTGTTGCGCACTCGCGGAAAATGGCAATGCACTACAAATACCTAGGGCCAAAAAAGCGAATCTGCGCAAAATCCTTTTAGGGGATTGATTGATCATACGGTCTCCATTTTTTGTTTTATATTCAAGGCTAGTATTTAGCAGAACAATATAAACATATAAAAACAATTGAGACAATGATGAAAACACCTACCGGTAAGCCTTTACCCCTAGCGGGAGTTCGAATTCTTGACGTGAGTCAAGTTATGGCGGGCCCCTACTGCTGCATGTTGCTTGCGGACTTGGGTGCTGATGTCATCAAAATTGAACCTCCAGGCACTGGAGACCAGACTCGTGGGGCAATGGGATTCAAGATGAAGGGTTCGGACAGCATGGGCTTTCTGAACATGAATCGCAATAAGCGTAGCGTAACCCTCAATCTGAAAACGGAAGCCGGAAAAAAGGTATTTTTTGAGCTGGTTAAAACCGCAGACATCCTCGTTGAAAACTATCGCCCAGGTGTGATGAAAAAATTGGGCATTGATTACCCTTCGTTGAAAGACATTAACCCAGGATTGGTTTATGCCAGCATCTCTGGATTTGGGCAAACGGGTCCATGGGCAGATCGCCCTGGTTTTGATCTGATGGCACAAGCGATGTCTGGCGTCATGAGCGTAACAGGCTATCCGGATGGTCCCCCTGTAAAAGCGGGTGTTCCGGTAGCAGATATTGGTTGCGCCCTCTTTGCGGTCTATGGAATTTTGTCCGCCTATATTGGTAAAACCAAATCTGGTGAAGGTCAGTTTATTGATGCTTCCCTGTTTGACTCTGCATTAGCATTCTCGATTTGGGATACGGCGCAGTATTGGGGCACGGGCGTTGAGCCATACAAGTTAGGTACTGCCAATCACATGAGCGCGCCCTATCAGGCCATGAAAGCCTCTGATGGCTACTTTGTGATGGGCGCCACCAATCAAAAGCTCTGGAAACTCCTCTGCGACAAAATTGGTCGCCCAGAATTATTTGAAGATCCGTTGTTTGTCACCAATCCCTTACGCCTAGCCAATCGCTTAATGTTGGCGGCCGAACTTGAGAAGACCTTTGTCACCAAAACCAGCGAGGAATGGGTTGACCTCCTCCTGGCGGCAGGCATCCCGGCTGGGCCGATCAATACCTACCCCGAAGCTTTTGATAGCGAGCATGGTCAGCACCGGAAAATGCGCATGGAGATTGATCATCCAATCGAGGGCAAAGTTCCCAATATTGGCTTTGCAGTCAAGATGATGGGTACACCACAACAAGTTACGCGCCACCCCCCTTTGCTTGGTGAGCACACTGATGAGGTGCTTCAAGAATTGGGTATTGCTGGAAGCGAACTGAAGGCGCTTGAAGACGGTGGCGCTTTTGCGGCCTAAGGAATTGATCTCTTGCAGGCAAAAGAAATGGGCTCCAAGGAGCCCATTTTTTAATACACATCTATCACTTGACTTAAGTTAAGCGCCATCTGAGTTCGCAATCGGAGGAGCCTCAAACGGGTCTTTGATTGGTTGAGCTGGCGGAGCTTTTTTAGCCTTTGTACCCGGCATCAACTCAAAGTCCGGGGTAAAGGCAGTCATTGTGCTTCGCAATTGATCAAATGCCTTGCGATCACCTTCGAACTTGGCTTTTCCTTCAGCTTGCAGTTTTTCAAAAGTAGTTTGACCGCCCATGACTTTTTCTAAATCACTGCGATTGACGGTGATAGTCAAATTTGGATTTTTATCCTGGTAACCCTTGATATTGGTCAGCGCAGAATTACTCATCTCAACCACAAACTTCTCGCCGTTATCAGGAGTGTTCAAGTTAATAATAAACTTCATGCCGGCAGCTTTTTTGCTATCCATGCTGATGGCCAAAGCATTGAGCCAAAGCTCTGTAGTCATTGCTCTGATCATGTCAGGGCCATTGGTCTTTGGTGATGCTCCAGAAGGCATGCCGTGACGCAACTCGTAGGCAGCACCCAAGAAGCTGTTACGCACACTAGGACTTTCTTTTTGATAGCCAATTTGCTCAAAAATATCTGCGAGCAAATCTTTAGCAGCGGTATTGTTTGGCTCTGCGTAAACTAATTTATTTACGATCTCCATTGCTTCGCGATACTTACCCTGCTTATAAAGTTGCTTACCTTTGGCCATGATCTTGGCAGAGCCGCCCATCATCTCTACATACAGCGGCGCAGAATCTTTTGGCGAAAGCGGAATCAAGGTAGCAGGATTAGCATCCCAGTAACCCAAGTAACGATTAATCACTGCACGGCTGTTGTGCTCCTCTGAACCGTGGTAGCTATGTGCTGCCCATTGGGACTTTAAGCTCTCTGGTTGCTTGTAGACGTTATGCACTTCATTGATCGTTACACCATTGTTCGCCAAATGAAGAACCTCATTGTTCAAGTGTGCATAACTATCACGTTGCGTGCGCATCACTTCTTGCACGCGATCATTACCCCAGCGCGGCCAAGAATGGGAGGCAAACATCACCTGCGCTTCATTGCCATAGCGATATAAGGCATTGTTAATATTCTTAGACCATGCCAAAGCATCACGTACTAGAGCGCCACGTAAGGTATAGATGTTATGGATGGTGCCAGTAATATTTTCAGCGGCCCAGAAAGCCTTCATCTGCGGGAAGTAGGTATTCATCTCTGCAGGCGCCTCTGTACCCGGCGTATTTTGGAATTCCATCTCCACGCCATCCACTGTCATTTTTTCAAATGGCTCATTAATGAGAATGGTTGGCTCGATTAAACCGAGGTTTCCTGCTGCGGTATTTTTACCAATCGATTGGTCAACGTGACCAAATGGGCTGCGCGGCAATAAAACGCCGTACTGGAAATACAAGCGGCGTGTCATGGCATTGCCCGCGTATACGTTCTCTGCAACTGCGTGATCCATGAAGCCGGCTGGGGCAATAATCTTCACTTTGCCACTCTTCACATCCGCCTCATCCACTACACCACGCACACCACCAAAGTGGTCAGCATGTGAATGTGAGTAGACCACTGCTACTACTGGGCGCTTGCCTAACTTCTCATTCACCAACTCCAAAGCTGCTCTGGCAGTCTCTTTTGAGGTCAATGGATCAAAGACAATCCAACCGGTATTGGTTTTAATAAAGCTAATATTCGATAAATCAAAGCCGCGAACTTGATAGATTTTTCCGGGGACGACTTCGTACAAGCCATAACCCATATTGAGAATCGCCTGGCGCTGCAAGGATGGATGGACGCTATCGAAATCCTTGCCTTGCAATAGGAACTCGTAACTACCCATATCCCACGCCACATTTCCTGCATCAGCCATGATGGTTTTATAGGCCGGTGCCGCAATAAACCCCCTCTTAGATTCCTCAAAATCACGCTTATCTTCAAACGGAAGAGCTTTGCGCAAACCGTTTTGTAACTCTACCGTATAGGTTGATGGCGCCTTACCCTTAGCGTCAAAGTGCTTGCCTTGCATTGCACCTGGGTCAGCAACAACTCCACCTCCGCCTGCTGCAAAAACAGCGTTTCCAGAAATTAGTGCGATAGATGCAGTAATCAGGGTTAAGTGGGTTTTCATGGGGGCCTTGAGCTAATGCAAATATTGGTAAAAAAGTACTTATCGAATATAAAGAATCGACTGTCTTTGGGCAATTAGCCCTATAGCTAGTAAGCTACTCCTGCGTGGATGGCAAAAAAACAGTAAATTGAGCACCACCGCTAGGGGCATCTTCATAGCGAATGCGGCCACCATGACGAGAAACAATGTGTTGGCAAAGCCATAAGCCTAAGCCCATACCTGAACGCTTGTTGCTATTGGAGAGTAATTCAAATAAGTGCATCTGGGCATCAATCGGAACGCCGCCGCCATTGTCAGAGATAAGCAATTGAATCCCCCCAGAAACATCTCGACTCTCAATCCGGAGCATTCGAGAGGATCGAGTGGATTCACTAAGAGCCTGGATTGCGTTATTAATGAGATTCAGAAGCACTTGCTGAATCTCGCCACGATTAACATTGATTGCCGATCTTGAGCTCAGATCTAGAGCCACTTGAATATTCTTCGCCTGAATTTCTGGCTTGGTAATTTTGAGAATTGACTCGATCAACTCCACAATATTAATACGCTCTACCCCAATCTTTCCATCAGAGAATATGGAGCGCAGCGATTGAATGATGTTGGTGGCGCGCTGGTTATCAGCCAGTAACGCAGCCAGAATCTCTTGGTTTTGCTCCGCAGTCAAATGACCCTCAGATAACTTCTTCTGTAGAAACTGAATATTCAGTTGCGATGCCCCCAAAGGCTGGTTAAGTTCATGTGCCATAGAGGCTGACAAAGCCCCTGTTGCCGCAGTTTTATTGGCTTTAAGTAAATTCGAAATTAAATTCTCACGCTCGATTAATAAGGCTTTAATTTCATCATTTTCACTTTTTGATTTTGCGTTTGCCAAGGCGACTTTTTCAGCCCAATAACCCCCAATTGCAATGTAAGAAAGCGTATTAACGACCAACTGACCAACCGTCAGCAATATCAGCAGTTGCGGAAGTTGCTCCATCTTGCTGATAGTAAAACCGGTTGAAGCTAAAACCCCCAGGCGGCCCAAGGAAAAACATAACTCAACTGCAGTTGCATATTGCATATACATTAACTGCTGAGAAGGCTCAAAACTTCTCTTGCGCCTGAGCATCATAATTTGCCAAGAGAAAAATATGATCCCTATTACGCACATAAACGTGGTGCGCATCTCGTAGTTTCCATAAATGCGAAGAAACTCGAAAGTCGGGATAAAAACCACAGTGGATAACGCAAAGCCATATTGCAGGCGCTTACTAATTGGACCAATCAGTGATTTGCAAAATAAGAGCTGAAAAATGGCGGCAATATAAAACAGCGAATTCGCGATGGTGAAATTAAATTCAGTCTTTTCAACGCTCTGAATTACCATGGCGCCACCACCAAAGATCACTAGGGCAAGAACATTCAATATTAATGAACCCATCCAATAAGGATTGGGTCTGAGTTCACTTTGGGATCGGTGATAGTGATAGATGCCCAATAACAAACCCAGCTGGATCATGGCCAGGATAAAGAAATACAGGGCAATCAGAAGCTTCATACTATCTATCGTACAACGAGGGACAGGGCCAAGGAACTACATCCCTCTCGAGTTGGGTATTTACTGCGTGAGGCTGGGCAAGCTACCACTAAGAATTAGATAGAAGAAGTAGATGGTGCCAAGTAAAACTAAAGCTCCAATCAGATACTGCGGATATCGAATACCCTGCTCTGGAAAGCCCTTCTTTTTGCCAGTGACCATAGATCGCACCAGATTCTGCTTTTCAATAACGCTCATTCCAATTGCGGCAATGATATGGACGATCACAAGGCCGAGAACTAAGCTTGCAACCGCTTCATGCATCTCAGATGCAAAATTACCGAAAAATTCTTTAACTGTCAGGTAACCAGTAAATCCAATTAAGAGAATCAGAAGCATCAACACAAACATGACTAAGCCACCCGCAGGATTGTGGCCAACATCATGATGGGGATGACCACGCAACATCGCCATGAAATGCTCAATGACTGCTTTTGGACTTTTGAGGAACTGACTAAATCTGGCGTAGCGAGTACCAATGACACCCCACACCAATCGAACCAGCACGAGTAAGCACGCGGTATAGCCAAATGCATAATGAATCATTGCCAGTCGCTCACTCTCTGAGGTAAGCCAGGCACCTGCAAAACAAATCACCAATAACCAATGAAACACTCTCACTGGCATATCCCACACCATAATTGCTTGCTTCACTTTTCCAGTCGCACCAATCGTGTCGTTTATAGGTGTATTCATTTTGCAGGAATCTTAATATTTTTCTCACTGAAGATGCCATTAGCAGCATCAATGTGACAAGCGCTACAGTTGGCAGGACTCTTAATCCCAGCCCTCTTCCAGACATCCGGCCTCACCTCATCATGTTTACGAATAAACCAAGAAGTTTTAGTGATGCGATTTTCTGGGGCAGTCTCGCTATATTTTTGACGAGTAGCTGCATTCTTAATTAACCAGTTCGTAAGCTCAGCCTGAGTCTTTGCATCCACGCTGGCATCTGTGCCAAAGTGTTTTGACAAACTAGACATCACGTTTTTCCAGCTTTGCTCACTTAATAGTGCTGGCGGATAGGCCATATGGCAACTTGCGCACTCAGCTTCGTAAGAAGCTGGTGCATCAGCAGGCATCGTCATTTTGGCGGCAAACGTAGGTGAAGATGCTAGTAGCAAGGAAGCGGCAATGAATAGAGTTTTTTTCATATTGATGGGTTTTATTTAACAGTCATTAACCAAGAGAGCACATCTGCTTTTTCTTGGGCAGTGCAATCTCTACCCAGCACATCATTGCAGTTACGCTTAAACCACTTCTCAGCTTTAGCTTCATCAGTGAATCTCGCAGGATTGGCGCTAGGTGCTAATGGCTTAATGACCTTGCCAGTAACAATATGTTTGGTGTCGTGATTGGGCGGATTTTCATGGCAGGAAGCACAGCTCCACTCTTTGCCATGTTTGGCATTGAAAAACTGCTCCCCTCTTGCAGGCGAAGCTTTACCTGATTGAGCTTCATAAGACTTCAACAAGTCCTGTGGAGTTGCTGCCATCGTAGAGAAACTTAAGCCAACCAGAATACATACCGCCCATCTTTTAAATAACATACTTACCCCTTGTTTGCTTACTTTCAGGTATTAGTATGCTCCTTTGGTGTGACAATCTAACCCTGATAGATAAGCAGAATAGTCAAGTATTGCAAAGAGATTGAATCCAGTTGACTCAACAATCATTCTGATTACTGATATGAGTAATACAATTGGCAGAATTGCTATTTATTAGCTTTTATCTATTACCGCATTACCCCTTCAATAGGGTATTGCACATGATCAATATTAAGGACCAAATCATTATGAAAAAAATCATCATTGCTATCGTCATTGCTGCTATCGCAGTTGGCGCATACCTTTTCCTCACTAAGCCAAAAGCACCTATCGCTGGTGTAGCTGCTCAAGAAGCTGCCCTCATTTATGACGGCGAAGTAATCAAGATTGATGCTGCAACTCGCACTGTTACTTTGAAAAATAAAGACGGTGAATCTACTGTTGTTGCTGGTCCTGAAGTGAAGAACTTTGCTGAAATTAAAGTTGGGGATCGTTTTGACGTTGTTTACGAACTCGCTGTTGCTATTGAGTTGGTTAAGGTGAAAAATCCAGGCACTACTAGTGAGCAAGTTACTACTAGCACTACCACTGCCCCAAAAGGCGATAAGCCCGGCATCATCACTACTAACACTGTTACTGCTACCGCCAATATTGAAGCGATTGATGCAGCTAAAAATATCGTTTCTTTAAAAGGCCCACAAGGCAACATCTTCAAAGTTAAAGTTCAGAACCCTGACTTGATGAAAGATATCGCTGTAAACGACCAAGTTAAAGTGGTTTACACAGAAGCGATTGCTGCAGTAGTAAGCGCACCAGCTGCTAAGAAGTAATGCAATAACGTTTTCTAGTTACTTGAAAGACAAAACCCCAGCAAGTGTGAACTTGCTGGGGTTTGTATTTTCTAGGTTGAAAATTGGGAGGCTAACATTTGGACCTTCTCTTCCATTCCCATAAAAATTGACTCAGCCACATCCATTGGGAATGGCCCTGTAATGCTCGTCCTTACTTGATTGATGACAAACCCAGTCATCTCAATAACTTCGCCAATTAATTGCTGTGCTACATCAGCACCAAGACCTGCCTGCTGAGCCTGAGCCAGCCAGTGTCTATAGTGAATTTTATCTAGCAGGTAGTGATTGGTCGATCCCCGAACAGCCATTGCTAGCTTCGCTTTTTGGGGTGCTATTTGATTTACCCCAAAACCTATTACTGGGTGCGCTGATAACACGTCATAAATTGGAGTTGCTTGGTATTGAGAGCCCGGCAGATGCGCAATGCTAAAGTTTTTACCATGTCCATCAGTTGCAGCTAAGATCCAAAAAATAATTTGTGTTTTAAAAAAATGTATTCGATCTTGCTCTGCGTTCACCGACCCCAGCAATAACTTCATTGCAGATGTGATACTCGGACCTCCATCCGCCTGATATTTGCTCATTGGCGATATGCCCATTGCCTGACAAAAATCCTCCTGAGGGAGGCGCATAATCCATTGCCCATCAGCAGCTAATCTCCGGTCAAAGCGCTCAACGACCAATACTTTTTGATCCTCAAAAGAATTAATTTCACAGGGAGCAGTTGGAATACCATATGCAGCCATAATTTTAGAGCAGAGCCACTCATTCTCAACCGATGTGCGCATGTCAGCACGCATATGACCAACCAAACCCAAGGGCAATTTCAAAATATGTGTAGTTGGAGTGCTACCTTGAGGCAAGAGCCAACGTCCATCGCGCTTAAGTAGCGCAGTTTTTTCTTGCGCACCGGCTATGGATAGTCTTAAATCATTGCTTTGCTCTGCTTGCCTGAAAACCGAATCCGACGAGACGCGACGAAGATGATCTGCGATCTCCTCATTGCTCAATGCTCGACCTTGAATTTGATAAATTTCTGCTGGCAACTCACCATCGGGCAGGAGCTGTATAGCCCCAACACAATCGCGACCAAGCTGAGATAACAAGTCAAAGGCGCCCAAACTTTTTACCTGATAACGACTCGCTAACCTCCTACGAATCACGTCACTATCAGGCAATAAGTTATCAAAATAATAATTAACAGGATCGCCTTGATGCGCCGCATTACCCGGCAAGAAAGGAAGGGATAGTGATAAGGGTCTTGCTTCTGCCCGCATAATCCATTCATTAGAATAGGAGAAGCTTTCAAGTTGTCTTGTGATTTGCCAAGTGCCCACTTGAACACCATTCATCCAAATGGTTAGGCCCCTTGATTTTGTGCGAGCTGCCATGACTACCAAATCTCCTTGGACTCAGATTTCATGTTGGTTTTTGCTTCTTTTGAGTTTTTAATGATCTGCTCTAGTGATATGTTGACATCCAGGATCCGCAAGACCAGGAACAATCTTTCAAGAGTGGCTAATTGCGGATTGCCCTCAAAACGCGCATAAGCCTGCTGACTAATTCCGAGCTTTTCCGCCATATCAGCCTGAGTCACCCCCTTTTGCTTTCGGAAAGCCCTAATAAATAACTTCAAGGTCTCTAGGGTTTGAATTTGATAAATCATCTGCAGTCTCACTATGAATACAACTTTTAAATTGTAATATACAATAACAACACTTGGGTTGTATATTATCATAACAACTTATAAATTGTAAATAACAGTGAAAGCTTACCGACGCCGACCCTTTTAGTCGTTCAGACCTCAACGATCAATGAAGGGTTGAACTGTGGATTTTCCGCATGGCTGGTTTTCTATCTCTTTTTATCAAACCGTAATAATCATCATCCAACAAAATCGCGGAAAGACTAGAAACATCCTCCGCTAGAGGAATCGCCCGCATATCGCCAATATCCCTCTCTCTAAGAAAGTCTGGTTTCCTTGAAAAGAGTTCAAGCATGAAGGGGTGTCCAGCGGTCTTAGGTTTTTTAAAGCGGTAAAACTGCCTAGTGGCATCGCTCTTTTGCTGAATCTCGTACTCGCCCGCCTTCACAAATTCCCAAAATTTCTCAATGAACTCAGGGGTCAGCGCATCAACAATCACAACAATATCCAAGTCTTTAGTGGTGCGGCTAAATAGCTCCCCGGCACTCTCCATAGCCAACTGCGTAGCGCTACCGCCTATCAACACATACTGATCCTCAAATCCTTTAAATACTTCCTCAAAGACCTTCAGCCCTACTTGCGTTGCCATTAACCTATCCCTCTCAACAATTCTTTTAACGCCACTTGAACTCGATCATCATCCATGGCCTCAAGACTTAAAAACAAAGAGTATGGATCTACGATGCCGTTATTCGCATCACCCTCTTTGGTATTGAGGGTTTTAATTCTTTGTGGCGCATAACGCCAAACTTCTAACTCCAAACTGCCATCGATCGCCTCAGGGACAATTTGATCGGCATCCAACTCGCGCTCTAATTTACGCCAGTCCAATTCTCCAATTGCTCGCACAATATTTGGTGGCTCTCCAAGCATAGTTTGCTCAGCCAAGGCGCTCAATCCTGCAAGAGGCAAGCCCTCAATACGTGGATTTGGATTTCGAATCCACAGGCGTTTACGTACCGGGGTTTGTAAATAAGGCTTAATGGCTTTCCAGAGCTCGCCCCCTTCAGCCGTCAGTCGCCAGAGTCGCCCTCCTCTATAAGCATCCATATCTAACCAACCATGCTCCATCAACTCGCTTTTAATACGAGTCATAGCCATAAGGCTATAGCCCAAGTACATGGCAATCTCTTTTGGATTTGATGTGTCAGGTAAATTACCAAGCAGCGTATTAATCAAAAATACTTGGGTTGCCACATGTAGCTTTTCTTTGACATCGACCCTCGTTGCCAATGCGCGCTCTTGAAACTCCACTCCCAACGGGGGTAGGTAGGCCTGTTTAAACGGAATGATAAAAGGCATTCGCCTCGCAACCATCTCTCTGCGCGCATAAGCCTGAAGAGCATCTCCAACCCAAATGACCGGCACCCCAGCCTCTTTCTGAATAAGTGCCCTTTGTTTAAGTAATGCTGGCAATGCTTGAACCCCGTCTTTATTGGCCATCAAAAGAACCTCGATTCCAGCCAGCCTAGCTTTGCCCATATCGTATGTTTGGGCAAGATAGCGTGGTAATTGCGCCCCTTTCTCCCAAGTACCCTCCTGCAGCAAATCCTCTCCTAGGGCTTGCTGCAAGTAAATGCCTGCTTGGTTAAATAACTCATGTGCATTCTTCATGCATCCATTTTAACACTGTTTTTAGCTATTAACATACACTATGTTAATAGGAAGTAAAGTATGTTAATTAATTGATTTTATTAAATTAGTTAACAATTTTTTTATTGGGTGAAGGGCTATTAATAATCACCCCCGTTAGCAATTATTTAACCCGAGCCATATCAGCCGATTTATTGACAATGTTGATCATTTAACCTGGAAATAGGCAATTTTATTGACGCATAGAGAGCCCCAAAAACAAAGAGCCCCGTGGTTAGGGGCTCTGCTGTCGTATATGGCGGAAGAGGTGTCCGCATTCCCCAAGAACCGTAGCGTTCCAATTAAATTCAAAAATCGCCCTGCAAGCCAATAAACGTGTGTATGTTTTGGCTAATGTTACGCCATATTAACCCTTGAAACATCACAACATCCCACGTAAAATGTTACACAAATAGTGCAACAAATAATGAGAAAGACGGATGGCAAAAAGAGATCATTCCACCAATAAACTAGCAGCCGTTGGATTGAAAAAACTTAAAGATGGCTTCCATGCAGATGGGGGAAATCTCTACGTAAGCGCCTAAAGGTGTTTGGCATGTCTGCTCGCAAGAGCTCTATTGAAAACTTTGAAGAGGTGGGAAGCGCCCTACTTACGAGAAATCGACTACAGATTACTTACTACGCCCGAGGCAAAGATAAAACAACTGAAAGAGAAATATCACCACAACGATTAATCTTTTATAGAGATAACTGGTATTTAGATGCCTACTGTCATCTACGTAAAGCCCTGCGTAGCTTTGCGCTTGATGGAATTAGTAAAGCGATTGTTACTGACATTAAGGCCGATGAAATAGCAGAAAAACAATTGCATGAGCACTTCGCCGAAAGCTATGGGATCTTTTCGGGCAGAGCCAGTCAAAGGGCCAAGCTAAAATTTAATCCTGAAAAAGCACGATGGGTAAGCGCTGAAACCTGGCACGGACAACAAGTAGGAACTTTTGATAAAGATGGTAACTACCTTCTTGAGTTTGATTACAACCAAGATCCTGAATTAGTAATGGATATATTGAAGTATGGCTCTGGAGTTGAGGTTATAGCGCCACCCACGTTACGCAAGCGAGTCAAAAATGAGATTCTCGCAACATTAAAGAAATACCAAGACGCGGCAAAAGATCACGATTAAATCTGCGTTCGAAGCCCAGCAATAAGTAATTACTCTTCGAAGTGCTCTCTAGTTTCTTCGGGTTTGGGCTCATTCAATAGGCCTAGTCGCCTTAATCTACGGCGTTCTTCATCGGAACGGAACTGCGCTCTTTCTTCTGTAAGATCTTGTTCGCCAGACTTAATTGGCTTGGGGTTCATCTTCCCAACGAATTCAATCGTCATTTTAAATGGCTAGCCTTGTAGCGGCGTTCACGCATCTCAAACTCAATAGCTTCATCCATAACCTTTTTACGCTCAACAATCACCTTACCAGTAACTACTTGATTAGATTTAAGCAGGTCTTCTAAGTTTTGTTTAGATTTTTTAGATTTTTCCATACGTGAAATTGATAACTGTATAAATTTAATAAGATTTTCTCATATTGTGAAACGCACTTCCTGTAAGCTAAATAGATAGGTTTAATTTTTAACATGGCTCATCTTCCTGCCTAGAGAGTGAAATGATCAACCAATCTCCAGAAACGATTATTTATGAAGGCGTTGAATACAACCATAGATGCTACATATTGGAGCAAGTAAAACCCAAAATTGAATTTCACCCCACTGGTAACTTTTACTTGCGTGGATTTCATGGCGCATGGGAAATACGAGATAACAAGCTTTATTTTGTGGATCTAATTGTATGGAGGCACGAAACAAATTCTCGCCTCATAGTGCCGCAAATTCGAGTCGATGAAGAAGCAGAGCTTTACATGGGTAAACGAGAGGGGTTCGACCTTCAGGAATTGGTGCTACAAGATGTTTTTCCCGGAGCACCCGCCGATGGAGTTTTTGCTGATTGGTTTAATGGTGAATTAGCCATCCCCCCGGGGGTCCCGATGAAAAAGGGCAGCATAGCCATTTCTTGGTTTTTGATTTTGCTAAAGGTGTAATTAAAAGTAAAACGATCAAACCATATGAGGAAGCATTTAAGCCATTTGATCGAGATGAGTTGATCAAAAAATTACATAGGGCAATAAATGACTGCTAAAAAATATCCAAGCCAAGGTGAGCTAACCCTTCAAGAAATTGGTTTGATGATGAATTTAACCAAAGAAAGAGTGCGTCAAATAGAGGCTAAGGCCATCGTACGCATAAGAGCAAAGCTTAGATCACTCAACATTAAAGAGCGAGATCTAATTGATCTCTAAATGGATAAATAAATGAACTCCTTAGATAAACATAAGCTCGAATCAATATCCGCACAATTAAGACTGGATCTCCCCAATCACCCTGAAGATGACAGAGCTAAATATATTGATTTACTAGAGATTATGTTGGAAGACAGAGAGATTGCAGATCTTGAAGTTAATGGCGGCCAAGAAAACTTTACTCGATTCATTGATAAATATGCCGATAAGCTACTGGCATGGAAATTACAAAATAACTAAGGGGTGTTATGAACAAAAATAATGCATATTTATTTGAAGATGGGCCTGAAGATACAAATGCTTATCCACTTATGGTTCGTCATTCCGCCCAGAGGGTTATAGCAAAAGCACAGATGCAGGCAAAAACTACCGATAGAGTATTAGGGCCTAAATATGTATTTGTTTGTCGCCTTCCATTAAATGCAGCACCCCACAACTTACGAATTGAAGACTTCAAATCTGGCAACCAAAAATAATCAAAGTAATTGCACCTTGATTGCTTTTTAATTACAAGAAATTAAAAGGAAATTTATGCAGAAGAATAACAATAACCTACCTAAATATGACTCAGGGGATCAAGACGACTACCCACTATCAACAAGATTTAAAGCCCGGAGAGCCATAGTAAATGCCATTACCCAGGCAAAAATAACTGATGGAACATACGATCCCGAAGCTTTCAAATGCACCAGACCAAATAGCGGTTGGCTGGTGGACTGGCTTAACAAGGAGGCGGATTAATTTAATTCATCTAACTAAAAAAATAAACATGGGTGGAAATGTAATGACCATTAAAAGCGTTAAACAGGAGAATAAGGCCACAACCATAGGAAAACTTACCCGTGTAAAGGCAGTTCATCCAATTGAAAAAATTCCTCTGTCACGATCGGATGCCAAAACAGTTAATAAATTGGAAAAGTATTTTACTCTTCCAAGGCTATTGATTAATCTACTTGAATCATCGCCCAATACACTCACTTCTGAATTTGATGCAAAGCTTTTTCTATTAACCAAAATTAATGAAATTAAGCACTTAATTAATTTCAGAGACCCGGAAACATTGAATGGATTTATTGCGCTATGGATTAAGAAAAATCCTGTAATTGATAGGCTATCTTTTTCTGGAGGGTGCTCAATTCAAAATGGCTCCCTTTCGATATTTACCCCCGAAATGGGATCTTTAGCAATTGCAGACCCCAATAAACTTCAGACAAAACGAAAAGATTGGAAGATGTGGCTCCCCAATTTTGATATCGTCCAAAATGACGGGCGATTTCACGTTTGACCTCCTCCCACAAACCGGTCAGCTCTGAGCCAGAAAATCGGGCGGTGTGGTTGAACTACAAAATGACTTTGCAAACATCGCTGGTGGGAGATCCCCCAGCGATGAATGCGGTCTAAAACAA
>NZ_JACVOO010000020.1 GCF_018882405.1 Polynucleobacter sp. 31A-FELB
ACCCTCAGGTAGCCTCCACCTCTTAGATAATCATTAACTACTTTTAACTTGAACTGCGCACTGTGTTTGCTCATGAAGCTGACCCCTTTTGGTTGGATTGGGTGTCCAACTTTTGTGGGTCAGTTCACAAATGGAGGCTTTTTACTTAAAACTGACCAAAATTGGCCTAAAACAGGGCTAAATCAGTAATAAATTACCAATTTCCGCTGGTTTTACGTGATTTCTGTTCCAATACTTTAGCTTCGCTAAATGCAGCTGCCAACAAGGCAAAGAAGTCTTTAATTGCGAAGAAAGGCTTAAAGCTAAAAGCTGGTGCTTGGTGAAACTGTACTGAGTTTGAATGTGCCATGGTGAGCTCCTTAAGGGTTAACCCTAATGATACACCCAATTACCCCAAGCTGTAGGAATTCGATCGGTTATGCCAAGTAAACGCGGGTATTTTTGTACTTTTGGTCCCAAGCATTTTTATAGGCTGCGGTCATGCCAATCATGATGGATGTGGTCCATGCCAATGAAAAAAGACCACTGAGCGAGATGAAAAATGCAAAGGTTTTCCACCCCTCAACCAATGTATCAGACTCAAAACCCACGGTTGTATAGCAACTGCCTGCAAACAGAATTGCGGCAAGAGGGGTTTTCATGATTCCAAGGCCAATAATGAAGACGGACCAAAGGAGAATCTCCAGCAGGTGAATCAGGGCTAGAAATACAAAGGTTGCATAGAAATGAAAGAAAACCCGGTTGTATTGGGTTAGCTTGATATTGTTACGGGTCAAACGCTCGAAGCGCATAAAGACGTGATTAATGCTGCTGCCATGAAACATCAAAATGACAATCAGACAGGCAATTCCCCAGACGGTATCTCGCGCCAGAAGTACAAAAGGGAATTCGGCAAAGGAGGAAATGATGTTATTCATGAGGTCTGTATGGGGTGGGTTCAGGCATTGATTTCTTTGTCGGTTGATAATGTCACATCTCTAATTTCATGTAAAGAAACCCTTGACAGAGCATCACATGCCAGGCGGAAAGAGCAAAGAGCGCTTTTTCTTATTCTCTCTGGCCGGAATTCAGTTCACCCATATCTTAGACT
Source organism: Polynucleobacter sp. 31A-FELB (assembly GCF_018882405.1). GTDB lineage: Bacteria > Pseudomonadota > Gammaproteobacteria > Burkholderiales > Burkholderiaceae > Polynucleobacter. Next base: position 1,091 of record NZ_JACVOO010000020.1, read on the forward strand.
TCATGATCATGATGCCTTTGGGCCCCGAATTTATTCGTGAGCTCAACATCAATACGCATGAGTTTGGTCTATTACTCTCTTCCTATACTTTTGCCGCAGCCATTGCCGGTGTCTTTGCTACGTATTTTGTAGATCGCTTTGAGAGGAGGGTGCTTCTTCTCAGTCTTTATGCCTGCTTCATTATTGCCACCTTAGTTTGTGGTTTAGCCCCTGATTACCATTCGCTATTTATTGCCCGCGCATTTGCAGGAGCATTTGGTGGCATCTTGGGTTCACTGGTTCAAACCATCATTGCAGATTCCATTCCATTCGAGCGCAGAGGCAAGGCTTTGGGTACAGTCATGTCGGCATTCTCTGTATCTACAGTTGCAGGCGTGCCGCTGAGTTTATTTCTGGCAAATAACATTCCATCCTTAGGGTGGCGTGCACCATTTATATTCATCGCTTTGGTATCTAGCCTCATCTTGTATTTGGGTTATCGCAACATTCCTAAGATTTCTGGACACCTAGGGCATACCCATGAGGGCAGTCGCCTCAGTCAAATCTGGAATATCTTTGTTGCTCATCAGCATCTGCGCGCATTTATTTTTATGGCGCTGATTATGTTGACCGGATTTTCTGTGATTCCTTATATCGCCCTCTATCTCACATCCAATGTGGGGATTGATAACTCCTATATTTCTTTAATTTATCTTTGCGGTGGTATTGCGACACTCATGAGTTCTCGCATCATTGGCCATATGGCTGATCGTTACGGCAAGGTCAAGGTATTTAGAGCCCTTGCGGTGATCAGTCTTATTCCCTTGCTCGTGACGACCAATCTCATGCCGGTGCCGCTTTGGGTGGTCTTGATTAATTCCACTGCATTTTTTGTCTTGGTTTCTGGTCGCATGATTCCGGCTATGGCCATTGTGAGTCAAGTAGTGGAAGCTAAAATTCGGGGAACCTTTATGAGTCTCGTAGGTTCAGTGCAGATGCTGGCCTCAGGACTAGCCTCTGTTATCGCTGGTGTAGTGGTCACCATTGGCGCTGATGGGAAAATGGATCACTACAACCTAGTTGGCTATGGAGCGGCTCTGTGTGGCTTGCTTACCTTCTGGTTGGTGGGCTATATTCATACGGATAAACAGGCACGCTAAGCCCAATTCATTTTCAAAAGAGAGATCGACATGATTACATTTCAAAGACCGGACGGCGCTTCAGTTGAGGCTTATCTAATTGAGCCTGCTAATCCAAAAAACGCTCCTGGCGTAGTGGTGATTCAGGAGTGGTGGGGGCTTGATGATGAAATTAAAAATGTCGCCAACCGTTTAGCAAAAGCAGGGTACCGCGCTTTGGTTCCAGATCTCTATCGGGGCAAACTTGCACTCGAAGCAAATGAAGCCGAGCACCTTATGAATGATCTCAATTTTGGTGATGCTGCGAGTCAAGATATCCGCGGTGCTGTTCAGTACCTTAAATCAACTGGGAGTAATAAGGTGGCTGTCACAGGATTTTGTATGGGTGGCGCGCTGACGGTCTTATCTGCTGGACTTGTTCCTGAGTCCGATGGAACGGTGGTTTGGTACGGATATCCACCATTAGAGTATGTTGATGCATCTGCCATAACAAAGCCGATGCTGGCACACTGGGCTCTTCATGATGATTTCTTCTCCATTGCAGGCGTTGATCAATTGGAAGAAAAGCTTAAAGCCGCCGGTGTCACGTATGATTTCCAGCGTTATGACGCTAAGCATGCGTTTGCTAATCCAAAGTCGGATTCAAGAGGTTTGCCGCCATTGCAGTACAACCCGGCCGCTGCTGATTTGGCCTGGGATCGCACGATGACTTTCTTAAAAGATACTTTAGGTAATTAACAAGCAATTAAAGGCGTATATGTTTTTCAATTGGATTTATAAGCGTAGCAATATTCAGATTTTAATTATTCTGGTGTTGTTTTTTGTTGTATTGCTCGATGTGATGCCACGTATATTGCAGGCCATCCCAATGTTTTCTCCTACCCAAGACAGTACTCGATTGGGCTTGAGTCTTTTTGGATCGATCATTACTTTAAGCGGCCTCTTAATTGGTTTCTTGTTAAACCAGGCGCAAACTAATTTTCGTGAAGTGCAATCCTTAGTCTCTAGAGAAGCTGGTCAGATTAATAATTTGGATCGCTTGCTCGTACGTTATGGGGATCCTACAATTGCCCCCTATGCGTAAGGAGTTATTTGAGTATATGAATTCCATCGTGCATGATGAGTGGGATTTGCTTAAGGATGGTCTGGGTAGTAAAAAGACCCATATGCTGTGGAGAGGGATTTCTCGCAAGCTTTTATCCTTAGAGCCTCATACCAATAGGCAGACAGCCATGTATACCGATATCCTAAAAAAAGCAGAAGAGGTGGCAGAGAGTAGAGAGGCGCGCATAGAGCGATCTTCAGTACGCCTACCGAATCTATTTTGGGTAGTCATCATCATCTGTATGGTGGCCTTACTTGGTATTAATACCTTGTTCTTGCCTTCAGACTCATTTTTCATGGGCTTGAAAATTTTGCCCGTTACATTGGGCGCACTTATCTCGCTATTGGTGATTACAGATCAACCTTTTAAAGGCCAGAGCTGCGTTAAGGCTGACCCGTTCTTAAAAATTATTGAGTCTATTAAAACTCGTACCGAATAATCTTTACTACATTTTTTATGCATCTTTTCACTGAAAACCTCGCTGTTGAACTTTCTACTTACTATCGCAACCTTGCTTTAGGGCATGGCGTGATTCCCAAGGTCTTTACCTTGGTAAATGGGGAGGGGGATCAGTACCTCTTTTTCATCGATGATCTGCGCATGAGCAAGGATGAAGAAGATCAATTCTTGGCCTACATCGTTCAAGAGCATGAGGCTGTTTGCTACGCACGAGGAACTTTAGTCATTCTGGAAAAATCTCAGCAGTTGATTGAGTTTGCGGTAATCGACCAGGATGATGCTGAAGCTATTGTGTGCTCAGCCCAATTAACCCGAGATATTGACGACAAGCCAGTTGGACTTACTGAGTTTGAAAAGACCTTAGCCCCCAAGAAAACCATCTTCTTTAGTGGTCTCTTTGAGCCTATCAAGCTATCTGAAGACAAGTCAGAAGAGTTTGAAAGCCTCTGGGATGAAATGAAGCCCAAGATCTTGCATCGAACGATGGGAATTTAATCGCCTATTGAAAAGGGCTGTTTAGTCCCCATGTAGGTCTTTGTAGGTGTATTTGGTGCCCAGGAAGGGACTCGAACCCCCACAACCTTACGATCGCCAGCACCTGAAGCTGGTGCGTCTACCAATTTCGCCACCTGGGCATGCCGTTATTATAAAGGTATGCCCCTTTTGACCCACTTTCCAACCCTTTTTGGCTTTTACCCCTCAGACTTGGTGGTTTGATACAGTAGCCTAAGCAAGAATAATCATTGATATATAAGGCATGTATTGCCGAAGGAATTAAATGCGTAAAGCAAAAAACTTGGTGCCACGAGAGGCTGACCGCTTAGGTACAGTCCAAGGTCACCGAGATGGATTTGGATTTGTAATCCCTGATGACGGTGGTGAAGATATTTTTCTTTCTGAAAGAGAAATGTCCCGCGTCATGCACGGCGATAGAGTCAATGTCAGAGTTTTAGGAACAGATCGCCGTGGTCGCCCAGAAGGTCAGATCGTCGATGTGGTTTTGCACGCCAATAAAGTCGTTATCGGTCGTCTCTTAAATGAGAATGGTGTTTTGATTGTTGCGCCGGAAGATAAACGTATCGGTCACGATATTTTGATTCCACCAAAAGGTCAGGGGAATGCCAAATTAGGTCAAGTGGTGAGTGTCGAGATCATCGACTATCCAGATAGTTATAGACAAGCTGTTGGTCGTGTTGTTGAAGTCCTGGGTGAGATTGATGATCCCGGCATGGAAATTGAAATCGCCGTACGTAAATATGGCGTTCCCCATGAGTTTTCAGCGGCAGTAAAAAAAGAAGCGGATGCATTGCCCGATACCGTACAGCAATCTGACCTTGAAGGTCGAGTGGATTTACGCGACGTTCCTTTGGTCACTATTGATGGTGCCGATGCGCGTGACTTTGATGATGCGGTGTACTGCGAGCCAGTCATGTACGGTAAGAGTAAAGCTTGGCGTCTGATTGTGGCGATTGCCGACGTATCGCATTACGTCAAGCCAGGCCAGCCCCTTGACGATGAAGGACTCCTACGCGCAACATCGGTGTATTTCCCAAGACGGGTAATACCCATGTTGCCAGAGAAGATCTCTAATGGTCTTTGCTCATTAAACCCTGGGGTTGATCGTCTGTGTATGGTGTGTGACTCTGTTGTGGACAACAACGGGGTAGTGCTGGCCTATCAGTTCTATCCGGCGGTGATGCATTCTGCCCAGCGTTTTACATACGATACGGTGTGGGAGATTCTTTCTAATAGCAAAGGACCTGAGGCAACACGTTTTGCTGAGTTCAGATCCTTGCTGACCAATCTCTATTCCCTGTACAAAATTCTATTAGATGCCCGTCAAAAACGTGGTGCTATCGAATTTGAAACTACTGAAACCCAAATCATCAGTAATGAGCTCGGGAAGATTCTGCGTATTGAACCGCGTTTGCGCAATGATGCGCATCGCTTGATCGAAGAGTGTATGTTGACGGCTAACGTCTGTGCTGCCGACTTTATTGATAAGAACAAGCACCTCAGTTTGTATCGCGTTCACGCTGAACCTTCTGAAGAAAAATTAGTTACTTTGCGTCAAGTTTTGCGTACCTCTGGCTTGTCATTGGGTGGTGGTGAAAAGCCAAAACCAAAAGACTATGCCAAGCTCATGCGTGAAATTAAAGAGCGTCCTGATGCCAACATGCTTCAGTCGGTTGTTTTGCGCTCTATGCAGCAGGCAATGTACCAACCCGATAACGAAGGTCACTTTGGTCTTGCCTATCCTGCGTACTCGCACTTCACGAGTCCGATTCGACGCTACCCAGATCTCCTAACGCATCGAGTGATTAAGGCGATCTTGGCTAAAAAACCATATACGCCTGTTCTGCCACCAAAAGTCCCACTCAATCTCACGCTGCCGCGTAAAGGTAAAGGTCGTGAGAATGCTGTAAATGCTAAAAAGTCTCACAGCGATGCAAAAGAGGCTGCTGCCAATGGCACGCGCTTACCTAAATTACCCAAAGGCGCTAATGCCGCATTGCCTATCTGGGGCCAATTAGGCGTTCATTGCTCGTCTAATGAGCGTCGTGCTGATGAAGCATCTCGCGATGTTGAAGCTTGGCTCAAGTGCTATTACATGCGCGACCATCTAGGTCAGGAATATGCTGGCACAGTGACTGGTGTGGCATCTTTTGGTTTATTTATTCAGCTAGAGAACCTCTTTGTTGAAGGTATGGTTCACGTCACCGAATTGGGTGGCGATTACTTCCAATATGATGAAGCTCGCCAAGAACTCCGTGGGGAGAGAACAGGTATTCGTTATCGCTTAGGCGATCGCGTGCATGTCTTAGTAAGCCGTGTTGATCTGGATGCTCGCAAGATTGAATTTAGTCTTGTCAAGTCCGTTGGCCTAGAGCCAGGCGGAACTACAAATCGACGTCAAATTATTTTGGCTAGCGATACTGGCAGACCCAATAAAAAGGCTGCGCCTAAAAAAGGCCGACCTGGTAGCAAAGAGCCGCAGAAGCACTCGGGCATCAATGTTAATGCCGCTAAATCCGCTGGCAATCTTGGCGCCAATCAGTCCAAGAATCAAGCTGGACGAACTGCAAGCAAAGTCGCCAAGTCTGGCAAAGCCGGTAAGTCTTCTAGGCCGACCGGCAAACCTGCTGGCACAAAGCCACCTGTTCGTAGCACTAAAGCGCGTCGTAAATAATTAGCAATATAGAATCGAGATAAGTAAAGATGAAGCAAATATTGGTTGGTTTTCATGCGGTACAAGCGCGCTTACGGGTGGATGCAGCAAGTCTGAAGTCAGTTTATTTTGATCCGAGTCGTCGTGATCGCCGCATGGGTGATTTTCTTAAGCAGGCCGAAGAGATCTTGGGCGAACGACTGCACGCCGCTGACTCCGAGCGTCTTCATAAGCTAGCAGGGCATGATCGCCATCAGGGCGTAGTTGCTCTGGCCGAGAAGATGACGATTGCGCGCACCATTACCGAAGTGGTGGAGGATGCGGAAAGTAATCAAAGCAAGGTGATGTTCTTGGTATTAGATGGCGTAACCGATCCCCATAACTTCGGCGCATGCTTGCGTGTGGCTGACGGTGCTGGTGTTGATGCGGTGGTGATTCCTAAGGATCGTTCAGCATCTATCAACGCCACTGTGAGCAAGGTGTCTAGCGGTGCTTCTGAGGTCATGCCAGTAATTACGGTTACCAACTTGGTTCGTAGCATGAAAGAGATGCAAGAAGCTGGTGTTTGGCTAATTGGTACTGACGATGAAGCGGAAAAATCTATTTACGATCTCGATCTCACTGGCCCCATTGGTATTGTTATGGGTGCAGAGGGTGAGGGCATGCGCCGCCTAACCCGCGAGACTTGTGATGAGTTGGTGCGCATTCCAATGAAGGGCGTAGTCGAGAGTTTGAATGTTTCTGTAGCGAGTGGCGTATGCTTGTATGAAGCACTAAGACAGCGTTTAGCTAAAGAGGCTAAATAGTACTTATCACTTCATCTACTCAAGAGGCTTCTATGAAATGCAATATCGGACATACTGACCGCGTTCTACGAATGACTGTTGGCGTTACTTTGATGGGGCTTGCAGGTTTTGGAATTACTGGTCCTTGGGCTTGGATTGGCATCATCCCATTACTTACTGGAATGATTGGCAATTGCCCGGCCTATAGCATTTTGGGTATTAATACTGCTAAGAAGTAAGTTGCAACGCCTTAGGTCAGTAGTTGTTGCACAAATTGCTCTAATTGAGCTGGCGGTAGTGCACCGCTAACGCGGTGAACCTCTTTGCCATTTTTGAATCCCGCTAGCGTTGGTATTGAGCGGATATTCCATTGTGACCCGAGCAGTTGCTCTGCCTCGGTATTTACCTTCACAAACAATACTTGATTGGCGTGAGTAATGGCGCTTGCCTCAAATGTTGGCCCAAACATTTTGCACGGTCCACACCATGGCGCCCAGAAATCCACTATCACCGGCATGACTGATTGGGTAACCAGCTCGCTAAAGTTTGCGGCTGTTGCGTTGATGGGTAGCGATAGCAACTCCTGCTTGCAAGCCCCGCAGATAGGAGTTTGATTCAGTCTCTCAGCAGGAACTCGATTGCCTTTACTGCAGTGCGGACAATGAATAATCATCTTGACTCCTTGGTGGTCACTCTGAATACTTAATTACTTAATAAAGCCTCAAGCTTTTCAGTATCGATGCAGAAATTGCGTATTCCTTCAGCCAATTTTTCAGTGGCCATCGCATCATTATTCAACTGCAATCTAAAGTTAGATTCATCTAGCTTAAGAGGGGAGATGTTTTCGCTGGCAAGTGCGCTCGCAGCATTGCTGGCGTTGAGCTTTTTATCAACCACTGCTGTACTGTTCTGAAGATCTCCCAGCAACTCTGGGCTGATAGTGAGTAAGTCACATCCAGCTAACTCTAGAATTTGACTGGTATTGCGGAAGCTAGCACCCATGATCTCCGTGGAAATACCAAAGTGCTTGTAATAGTGGAAGATGCGCTTGACGGATGTAACGCCAGGATCATTTGCACCGCCGTTATCAACATCATTCCAATTGCTGCCGAGTTTGGCCTTGTACCAATCGGTAATGCGCCCCACAAATGGTGAAATCAATTTGGCATTGACTGCGCCACAGGCTGCAGCTTGAACCAAAGAGAAAAGCAGTGTCATATTGCAATGAATGCCTTCGGCCTCCAAAGCTTTTGCTGCCTGAATACCTTCCCAGGTACCGGCTAATTTGATCAAGACGCGTTTGCGATCAATGCCATGGGACTCATACAGAGCGATGAGGTGTTTCGCTTTGTTAATAGTAGCCTGAGTATCGAAAGAGAGACGTGCATCAACCTCGGTCGAAACTCTTCCTGGGACGGTCTTCAAAATCTCCAGACCAAACGCTACCAGGATGTAGTCAACTAAATCGACTGGTTTCATACCGGGATGGGCAGATTTAACTTGGTTTACCAATGCCTGATAGTTGGCTTGCTGGGCAGCCTTGAGGATTAGGGAAGGGTTAGTTGTGGCGTCCTGCGGTTGGTATTCCCGCATGCGTTCAAAGTCGCCGGTATCGGCCACCACGGTAGTCAGTTGTTTGAGTTGGCTCAGTGCGGTAGCGGAGGAAGTCATCAGGATCTTGAATGCTCTTATTTAATTAATTAGTAAAACAGATTGAATATCATATGATAGATGCATAAATAAGGCTGTTCCAGTTCAGATAAAGGTATCGGGAAAGATCATGAATCAAGATCAATTAAAACAATTGGTAGGTGAGGCGGCGCGGGATGAAGTATTAAAGCTACCTGCTGGCCAGATCCTGGGTATTGGAACGGGTTCTACCGCCAACTGCTTTATTGACGCCCTGGCACCCCATAAGGCGCATTTCTTGGGAACAGTATCGAGTTCTAACGCCACGACTGAGCGCCTCTTAAAGCATGGTTTTAAGGTCTTGGATCCCAATGAAGTGGATCAGTTACCCGCCTATGTAGATGGAGCCGATGAAATCGATCCTGCGGGCCACATGATCAAGGGCGGGGGTGGCGCCTTGACCCGTGAAAAGATTATTGCCTCGATGGCAAAGCAATTCATCTGTATATGTGACTCTTCCAAGCAGGTTACGGTACTGGGTAACTTTGCCTTGCCTGTGGAGATTATTCCCTTGTCCAAAGGAATTGTGACTCAGGAACTTGCCAAGCTCGGCGGTGCGGTAACACTCAGAATGGCCAAAGAGACTCGCGCAGATTTAGGGCAGACGCCGAGTCAGCCTTTTGTGACAGATAACGGTGGCTGGATTCTAGATATAGCAGGTTTGAAGATTGCGGATCCAATTGCACTTGAGGCACAAATCAATCAAATTGCTGGTGTGATTGCTGTTGGTCTATTTGCAAAAGAGAAGGCCAATATTTTGCTAGTGAGCAATGCGTCTGGCGTGAGCAGAATCACTTTCTAAATTAAAAAACCCGACGGGGCAGCAAGCTGATCCATCGGGTTTGTTTGCCATGATTCTTCATGGCGCAGGCAAGGGGAAGAGATTTAGTTCCCAATGCCCATAAGCACATAGATATGCTTACGAGTAGTGGCTTTCGCCAATGTAGCCAATCACAGGATCTGACTGGCTACGATTCAATCCTATGCCTCTGGATTTAAGTCGTCAAGCGATATTCAAAAATAATTATTCAGCTGGCGGTACGTAGCCCTGAGCCATGTCTGCACCACCCTCAAAGAAGTATTTTTCCACCTGCTTGAGCAGATACTGGCGAGCACGAGGGTCGGCCATATTTAAGCGATTCTCGTTAATTAACATGGTTTGTTGCTTTAACCAAGCAGCCCAAGCCTCTTTGGATACTTGATTCCAAATCTTCTTACCTAGCTCGCCTGGCAGTGGAGCAAAGTCCATGCCTTCTGCTTCTTTATTGAGTTTGATGCATTGAACCATGCGTGCCATTTGTAATACCTTTCAAATACGGTGTACTAATAAATAATGAAAAAATAACTATAGAAGCTTAGAGATCTTTGGTGAGAACCATAGATTTGCGATCCCAGTTATAGATCTGCTTTCTTTCTTCGGGAAGATCGTCAACAGAGGCGCGCTTAAAGCCACGCTTTAAAAACCAATGCTCTGTTCTGGTAGTCAAAACGAAAAGCTTTTTAATGCCTTCACGTTTTGCCCGCATCTCAACGCGCTTGAGTAAACGTTCTCCGTCACCAGAGCCTTGAACATCAGGATCGACTGCAAGGCAAGCAAGCTCGCCCACGCCATTAGGGAAAGGGAATAGGGCAGCACAGCCGAAGAGAACGCGATCATGCTCAATAACAGAGAAGCGCTGAATATCACGTTCAATGACGTCTTGACCGCGAGCAGCCAAAATGCCTTCTTCTTCAAGCGGGCTGGTTAACTGCAGAATGCCGCCAACGTCATCTTGATTGGCTTCACGTAAGTTCTCAATATCGGATGAGGCCAACATCATGCCGATACCATCATGGGTAAAGAGCTCTTCCAGAAGTGCGCCATCTTGATTGCAAGGCAAGAAGTGAACACGGCTTACGCCAGCACGAATAGCTCTGCCAGAGATATTGAGCAAACTCTTCATGCCGAGATCGAGCTCGGGATGTTGAGCCACATATTCCTGCAGTTGTGGCATTGACAACTCGGTAATGTAATCACCTTCTTCATCCTTCAGGCCAGCATAAGGGCTGAGGAAAATGAGCTTATCCGCTTTAAGCGCAGCAGCAGTTGATGCAGCCACATCTTCAAATGCCAGATTAAATGCTTGACCAGTTGGTGAGAAACCTAAGGGTGAGAGCAACACAATCTTATTACTATCCAATGAGAGCTTGATAGAAGTCGAGTCTACTTTGCGCACCAAGCCGGTATGGATGTAATCAATACCCTCAACTACGCCTACAGGCATAGCGGTAATGAAGTTACCGGAGATCACGGAAATGCGTGAACCTGCCATTGGCGTATTAGGCAATCCACGACTAAATGCTGCTTCAATATCCAAACGCAATTCACCAGCAGCTTCTTTTACGCACTCCAAAGCCGCGGCATCGGTAATGCGATAGCTGTGCATGGCGCTCTTGCCGAATTGGCTCTTAATATTGCGTAAGGTTAACTGCTCCTCAATTTGAGGGCGGATGCCGTGAACTAAAACGATACGCATACCCATGGCATGCAACATCGCAATATCTTCAATCAGATTCTCGAGGCCGATTTCTTGGGCTAGCTCACCAGCAAAGGCGATTACAAATGTCTTCTCGCGGAAGCTATGAATATAGGGCGCAACATCACGCAGCCATCCTACAAAAGGAAAGTTGGAGCTTGATTCTTCGGCGTTTGAGCCGGGGTTTGGTGCATTTGTTGGCATAGTGAGAAAATTATAGGGTGCAAGAGCCTATAAACCAACAAAAACCCAAAGCAAGCCCTGCGACTGTGCCTGCTTCCAACACCTCGCGACGGCTAGAAATTCGCTTTCCGGAGGAGCTGCCGGTTTCAGGCCAGCGCCAAATCATTAAAGATGCCTTGAGCTCGCATCAGGTCGTGATCGTCTGTGGCGAGACTGGCTCAGGCAAAACAACCCAATTACCGAAGATCTGTTTGGACCTTGGTAGGGGCACTATCAACGGCGGCCGCCTAATTGGGCATACACAGCCTCGCCGTATTGCTGCGACAGCTACAGCGAAGCGTATAGCCCAGGAGCTGGGCACTCCCATCGGCCAAGACGTTGGTTATCAAGTGCGCTTTGCCGACAAGACCAGTCAAGGCGCCTCTATCAAGTTAATGACTGATGGCATCCTGCTGGCCGAGACCCAGAGAGATCCCCAGCTTCGTGCCTATGACACCCTCATCATCGATGAGGCTCATGAGCGTAGCCTCAATATTGATTTTCTATTGGGCTATCTGCGTCAGTTGTTGCCTAAGCGTCCTGATCTCAAGCTCATCATCACCTCAGCGACTATCGACGCTAAGCGTTTCTCAGATCATTTCGCCATCAACGGCAAGTCGGCACCTGTCATTGAGGTGAGCGGCCGACTTTTTCCGGTAGAGCAGCGTTACGAGCCACTAGAGCCTGATACGAAGCCAGATGGAAAAAAAGAGTCCAAAGAAGCTAAAGAAATTCCAGATGCAGTAGCGGAAGCAATTGCCAATGTCTGGCGAGAGGGGGCTTCAGGCGCTGGCGATGTCTTGGTGTTTCTGCCAGGGGAGCGAGAGATTCGGGATTGTGCTGAAGCGCTACGCAAAGATCACGTCCTTCAGCAACGTTTTCATCCAGAAATACTGAGTCTCTTTGCCCGCCAATCCGTTGCCGAACAAGAGCGCGTCTTTAATCCTGGCAATGGTCGACGCATCATCTTGACTACTAACGTAGCCGAGACCTCATTAACAGTACCCAATATTCGATATGTTGTCGACAGCGGTTTGGCGCGCGTCAAACGCTATTCTTATCGCAATAAGGTAGAGCAGCTCCAGATCGAGCCAATATCTCAGGCTGCAGCGAATCAAAGAGCAGGTCGTTGCGGTCGTGTATCCGATGGTATTTGCATTCGTTTGTATAGCGAACAAGACTATTTAAATCGCCCTAAATTTACCGATCCAGAAATTCTGCGCAGCTCGTTAGCGGCTGTATTGCTTCGCATGAGTTCTTTGCGCTTACCCCGCATTCAAGAATTCCCATTCATTGATAAGCCTTTAGGTCGTGCGATTGCCGATGGTGTGCAATTGCTAGACGAGCTGGGCGCCATTATTTATGACGAAGATTCTGCAGGCGACAACAAGGATATTAATAACAGCTTCAAGTTAACCCCTACAGGTAAGCAACTAGCAGATCTTCCGCTAGACCCCCGAATTGGTCGCATGCTCTTGGCTGCTAAAGAGCAGAACGCATTACGTGAAGTCACTATCATCGCTTCAGCCTTGGCCACGCAAGATCCCCGTGATCGTCCGATGGATCAGGCTGCTGCGGCGGATCAAGCGCACTTACAGTTTGCTGATGAGCGCTCTGAATTCTTAAGCTTTGTGAAGCTTTGGGATTGGTATCAAGATGCGCTAAAGCACAAGCATAGCAATCGCCAATTAGAGAACTTATGCCGTAGTAAATTTTTATCCCCAAGACGTATGCGAGAGTGGCGAGATGTTCATGGCCAACTCCATACGATGTTGGGCGAAAAGGGTTGGAAAGAAAATCCCTCAGCCGCTACTTACGAACAAGTTCACCTATCTTTATTAACAGGCTTATTGGGGTATGTTGCCAAAAAAGAAGAGGATGAAAAATCCCAAGAGCGCGGTAGTAAGACTGGTGGATATGTTGGTGCGCGCGGTATTCGTCCATTTATTTGGCCGGGCTCAACTATTGGTAAGAAGGCCGGTGCTTGGATCTTGGCAGGCGAGCTGCAAGAAACCAATCGCATGTATGCCCGTACGATTGCCAAGATTGAGCCTCAATGGGTTGAGAAGGTGGCGGCTCACCGCCTGGTTAAATCCCTGAGCGATCCTTTTTGGGATAGTCGTCAAGGTGAAGTCATGGCATTTGAGCGGGGCACTTTGTATGGCTTGCCGATTTATCACGGTCGTCGAGTTCGTTATGAGTCGCACAATCCAGAAGAGGCTCGCGAGTTATTTATTAAGCAAGCTTTGGTGCAGGAAGAAATGTTCGGTCGCATGGATACTCCCGCATTAATGAGGGAGACTGAGGCTGACGCTAGAAAAAAATACCCGGGTAGTTTTGAATTCTTCTGGCATAACCGCAGGCTGATTAAAGAAATTGAGGCATTAGAACATCGCTCTAGGCGCCCTGATGTCTTGGTAGATGATGATCTCCTATTCGCTTTCTATAACTCACGTATTCCGAAAGATGTCCTCAGTAGAGATGGTATGAGAGCTTGGCTCAAGAAGGCAGCCAAGAGCGAGGGTGCTAATGAAGAGAGCGCCGACAGTCTCTTGCGTTTAGCCAAAGCAGATTTAATGCGCCATGAAGCCGCCGGTATTACGGTAGATCGCTACCCTAAAAAAATGATTGTTGGTGGTAGTGAGTTAAGCTTGACTTATCACTTTGAACCTGGCAGCCCTAAAGACGGGGTCACCCTGGTTGTTCCCTTGACGCTATTGAATCAGGTGGATGGTCGCCGCTGTGAGTGGCTGGTACCGGGTATGTGCGAAGAAAAGATTCACCTACTTCTTAAATCTCTTCCCCAGAAATTACGTCGTCACTGTGTGCCGCTACCGGAGTATGCAAAATCGTTCTTAGAGCGCATGCTGGCAGACAAACAGTTTGGGGTCGGCGACTTTTTAGATAGCCTGATCACGGATATTCGTAAAGAGCGTGGCTTGGAAATTAAGCGGACTGATTTCAGACCAGAGTCCTTACCACTGCATTCATCTATGAATTTCCGCCTAGTGGATGAGCATGGCCGCCAATTAGAGCTTGAGCGCAATTTATCCCGATTACGAGCTGAGTATGGAGAAACTGCCCGAACTGCGTTTCAGGCAATAGCCCAACAAGCGGTGCAGGAGGAGCTAGGCGGCGAAGTTCCAGCAACCACTCCAACTGCCTCCGTCAAAACAACTCAGAGCGCTAATAACGCTGCAGTAAAAAATGTCGAGCAGGGCGGTTACCGCAGCTGGGACTTTGGTGAGCTGCCTGAAACCCTGGAGATTCAAAAAGGTAACCGTACTTTATTTGGTTATCCCGCTCTAGTAGATCGCACAGAGTCATGTGATCTTGAGGTCTTCGATGATTTGCTTGAAGCTAGAAAACATCACTGGCAAGGATTGCGCAGATTGTTTGCCTTATCCAATAAAGACACGCTTAAGGCATTACAAAAACAACTGCCCGGAATTCGGGAGCTTGGTTTACTGTTTATTAATGTCGGTTCAGTAGATGGCTTGATTGAGCAAATTCTCAATCTTGCTCTAGAGCGTGCTTTTATGAATGATCCACTCCCAGTGAATGCTGAGCAATTTGCCGAACGCCTACAGGCAGGTAAGCCACGTTTGGCTCTGATTGCGCAAGAGATTTCAAAGCACGCTTTGGCAGCTCTTCAGGCTCACGCAGATCTTCAAAAGAAACTAGCCCAGGCCAAAGCTGCCTCAGCTGCTGCATATACGGACATTCAAACACAAGTTCAGGGCCTGATATTTCCCAAGTTTGTATCCGATACCCCTTATGTGCAGTTGGTGCATTTCCCGCGCTATCTCAAGGCGATTGCAATGCGTATCGATAAGTTGCGTGCCAATCCTAGTCGAGATGCGCAGTGTCAGAAAGACTGGGAGTCTGTTGCTCGGCCATGGCAAAAGCTGGTTCAAGGAAGCCGTGGTTCTGCAAACTATGCCATGTCTGAGGACCAGGCTTTGACGGATTTTCGCTGGCAACTTGAGGAGTTGAGGGTCGCCCTCTACGCTCAGGAATTAAAGACTCCAACCCCAATGTCTTTAAAACGCCTAGAAAA
Source organism: Polynucleobacter sp. 31A-FELB (assembly GCF_018882405.1). GTDB lineage: Bacteria > Pseudomonadota > Gammaproteobacteria > Burkholderiales > Burkholderiaceae > Polynucleobacter. The sequence goes on from NZ_JACVOO010000020.1 coordinate 16,214, forward strand.
GGTCCTGGCCAGCTTGCGTTAGGTCAAGTCGATCCTTGGCTAAGGGCACAGTCTAGGGCATCGATTGCTTACAATGTAAGTTATGCATACTTATCTCAGAAAAGCCAAATTTGGCACTATTTCAGCCTTGACTGCATTTACCCTGATCGGGTTTCAGAATGTCGCCCTTGCGCAAGCTCCAGCAGCAACTGACTCTAAAGGCGAGCCCAAATTAGCAGTCGTGTTGAACTCTGGGGAAGCAACAGTCAGCTTGATCGATATGCCAAGTCGCAAAGTGATTAAGACTGTGCCGGTTGGTAAAGAGCCCCATCACTTGATGATGACTCCAGATCAAAAGACGCTACTGATTGCAAATGCTGCAGGTAATGATGTTGTCTTAATGAATCCCACCACCGGTGAGTTGACTGGCAAGATTCCTGACATCATTGATCCCTACCAAATTGGCTATTCGCCGAACCATAAGTGGTTTGTTGCAAACGGTAATCGCTTGGATAGGGTGGATGTCTATCACGCTCAAGGTGCAGACCTGAAGTTAGCCAAGTCGATTAAGTTAGGCAAGACGCCAAGTCACGTTGCATTTACAGCGGATAGCAAGATTGCATTTATTACCCTACAAGATTCCAATGAGTTAGCGGCAATTGATTTAGATACCCAGACTGTGCTTTGGAAAATGACGACAGGTAAAGTGCCTGCTGGCGTTTGGATGACTCCTGGAGACCAATATTTATTGGTTGGTATTACTGGTGAAGATAATGTTCAGGTGATTGACTGGAAGAATCGTAAAGAAGTAAAACGAATTCTCACCGCGAAGGGCGCTCATAACTTCCGTCCCTTGGGCGATAAAAAGCATGTGTTCGTCAGCAACCGCATTGCATCCACTATCAGCATGATCAATATGCAGACTTTGGAGAAGGTGGGTGATATTACTGGTTTGCCTGCAGGTCCGGATGATATGGAGATCACGCCTGATGGAAAAACGATGTGGGTCACATTCCGCTTTTCCAAAAAGGCAGGGGTGATTGACATCCCAACAATGAAACTAGTGACTGTGATTCCTGTCGGTAAATCTCCGCATGGTGTTTTCTTTACCCCGCGTGCTGGTTGGGAATAATTTAGGTAATGCTTCTCAAAGCCTCGTTAACAAGATATGCGGCACTTCTAGCTCTAGCGTTTTTTACATCGCTTGGGTTTGCGCAAGAGCCGCATTGTAAAAAAACGATTTACCTTACTTTTGATACCGGCAATATGTCCGTAGCTCAGACGGTTGCGGATATCTTGAATCGGCAAAAAATCAAAGCCACTTTTTTTCTGGCAAATGAAAAAACCAGTCGCGGCGATTTCTCTTTAGACGATTCTTGGAAATCTTTTTGGCAGGATCGCGTTCGGGAAGGCCATCATTTTGGTAGTCATACCTATGACCATCTGTACTTTGTCAAAGATGGTCCCAGCGGAGAGATCTTTGCAAAGCCACAGTTTGGCTCCAAGGCTGGGGTGATAAGTCTGTATAACGAAGCAAGCTATTGCCGAGAAATCAGGCGGGTAGATGAGCGATTCAATGAGCTAACTGGTAGCAATATCCAAAAAATTTGGCGTGCACCCGGCGGTAAGACCTCGCCTCGTTCTATTAGAATGGGTAGTCAATGCGGTTACCAACACTTTGGCTGGAGTCCTGCCGGTTTTCTGGGGGATGAGTTGAGCTCACATACCCACCCCAATCAGGTGCTTCTAGATAAAGCGAGCAGTCAGCTGCAAGATGGTGATATCACTATGGCCCATCTGGGTATTTGGTCGCGCAAAGACCCTTGGGCGCCAGCCGTCTTAGAACAACTAATTGTAAATTTAAAGGCTCGAGGCTTCTGTTTTGCAACCCTGCCAAAACAGGATAAATAAGTCACAATTGGATATATGGATTCCAATCCTTTAATAGCCGCCATCTCATCAGCCTACGCTAGCACTCAAGAATTCTTGTTTGCTAATGTAGCGGGACCCATTCTGTATCAGTTCGACCTGATGTCTATGGCAGAAGATGTCTTTGATGGTATTGATTGGTTTTTATTTGGTTGCATTCAGATCTTGCTAATTGCTGTCATCCTACGTACTTGGGAAAGATTTTCTCCGGCAGAGAGGCAGGAGCGTTTTGCCACAAGTTCTAAGGCAGATGTTTTTTACACCTTATTTCATCGACTGGGTATTTTTCACGGCTTGATCTTTCTCGCCTTATCGGGATTTTTCTTTCAGATTGACTCCGTTCTGCATGACTTCCGGTTTGGCAGACTCAATGTAGAGTCATGGTGGCCACCCGTAACATCTATTCCCTTGATCAGCTTTTGCATTTACTTTGTATTGCTAGACCTAGTTGAGTATCTATATCACCGGGCTTCACATACTTTCAATTGGTGGTGGCAATTACATGCCTTGCATCACAGTCAAACCGTCATGACCGCTTGGTCTGATGATCGAAACCATATTCTCGATAGCATCTTGCATGCAGTCGTGTTTGCTTTCTTTGCATTGCTTTTTGGAGTATCTCCGAGCCAGTTTATTTTGCTGGTGGTATTAAGTCAGTTTATTCAGAGCTGGCAACACGCTAACCTGAAGATTCATCTCGGCGCTTTTAAATACCTATTGGTATCGCCGATGTATCACCGGATGCACCATGCGGTAGGTTATGGCCATGAGGCCAAAGGTAAACCAGGTGTTTTGGGTGGTTGTAATTTTGGTGTCTTGTTTCCGTGGTGGGACATGCTCTTCAATACTGCGATCTTCCCAAAGGAAGTTCATCCTACTGGAGTTCGGGATTTGACTATTTCACACAATGTATTGCAACAGCAGTGGCAAGGTCTGCTGCATTCAGTACGGGAAATTTTCCCTAAGACGAAGTAAATAAATAGCAGTTCACTCGCTAGCAATGGAAATCTATGGATAGCATGCAGCAGGTATTTAAGTCTTTTGGCTTAGCTTTAGTTGGCACGATGCATCCCAAAATGCTGTGGTTAAGCCTGCGCCCATTTTTAATCGTTTCTGTTTTATGGGGCTGCTTAATTTGGCTAACTTGGACTCCAGCATTGGAAATGCTGAGCATCTTTCTAACAACATCCATTTTCACTAGCTGGATTCAGGATGGATTGATTTGGGCTGGATTTGAAAATGCGCGTGCCTGGATTGCGCCACTCTTTTTTGTCATGCTGCTCATCCCGTTAATCTCGATCAGCTTATTGGTTTTCATTGCTTTTACTACTGTCCCAACGATTGTCAAAGTAGTTACTAGGCAACATGCCTACAAAGATATTGAACGAAAAAAGGGTGGTGGCTTGTTTGGTAGTTTTGTTTACACGATCTGGTCTGCCCTGATCTGCTTGGCATTGGTGATGTTGACTCTGCCGGTATGGTGGATTCCACCATTGGTGGCTGTTTTGCCGCCATTGCTCTGGGGCTGGTTAACCATGCGTTTAATGTCTTATGACGTGCTGGCTCAGCATGCTACTTCGCAAGAGCGCGATACGCTATTGCATCAACACCGCTGGCCACTGCTAGCTATGGGAATAGTTTCAGGAATGCTCGGCGCCGTACCCACTTTTTTCTGGGCAACCTCAGCATTGGCTTTGGTGCTGTTTCCCGTTGTGAGTTTTGTGGCTCTTTGGATTTACTCTTTGATCTTTGTATTTGCTGCGTTGTGGTTCACGCACTATTTACTGGAGGCATTAAAAGAGTTGCGTAGAAATGAGTTGGATCAATCTTTAAATATTGAAGCACGTGTAATTGATATGGAGCTACCGTACAATGGTTGAGGCATCAAAACAGGTTAGCATTGATGTGCCCGAGCTTAAGGCGCGTCGCTTTGGTTTAATTGTGATTGGTGATGAGATTCTGTCGGGTCGTCGTCAAGATAAACACCTCAGCAAACTCATTGAGCTCCTGAATGAACGCGGCTTGAGTCTATCTTGGGCGAAGTATGTCGCTGACGATCCTGAGCAAATTACTGCAACCCTCAAGGATAGCTTTGCAAGCGGTGATGTTGTTTTCAGTACCGGTGGTATTGGCGCCACTCCTGATGACCATACTCGGCAGTGTGCTGCTTTGGCGCTGGGTACCAAAACTGAGCTGCATCCAGCTGCGCAAGAATTGATTGCTGGGCGTATTCAGTCTATGGCAGAAGGGGATCCTATTAAAGCGGATCTCAACACTCCTGAAAACCAGCATCGCTTCAAGATGGGTGAGTTCCCGATTGGTAGCGACATCATCCCCAATCCCTACAACCAGATTCCTGGCTTTTGCATTCGAGAGCACTTCTTTGTACCTGGTTTTCCAGTTATGGCTGCCCCGATGATGGCTTGGTGTCTTGACACCCACTATCAAATCCTATTTCATCGTGAAAACTGGGCAGAGCAGAGCTTTATTGTTCCCAAAGGTATTGAGTCAACCTTAACGCCTTTAATGGAGCGTATTGAAGCCACATTCCCAGGCGTGAAGGTCTTTAGCCTTCCGTCTGTTGGTGACGCCTCTAAGGGTGGTGTTTATGCCGAACGTCATATCGAGTTGGGCATTAAAGGCAATGCAAACTTGCTCGATAGTGCCTGGATTGCTTTGCGCACAGGCACTGAGGCTCTGGGTTATGCAATTCATGATATTTCTAAACCTGAGTAAGCACTAATTTGGTGCAAATATAGTAATTTTTAGGTTTTTGAGGGGTATTTGAGCACTTAATTAGTGCAATAATGACTATTCCCGTTTGTTTGCTTCAGTAAATTAGATACATCCCAAGGGCATATTTGATGCCTGGAATAAACAAGGGTGTACACCTTAGGTTTGTATTCCGAATTTAGTTAATAGAGGAGATTTGCATGACGAAGACCGTCGCTGATGTGATGAAGTTAGTTAAAGAGAAAGAATGTACTTTCGTTGATTTTCGCTTTGTAGATACAAAGGGTAAAGAGCAACACACAACAGTACCTATTTCCCATTTTGACGAAGACAAATTTGAGAGCGGTCATGCATTTGACGGTTCATCTATTGCTGGTTGGAAGGGTATTGAAGCTTCCGACATGTTGTTGATGCCTGATCCAACAGCTTGCTACATCGACCCATTCTATGAAGAGCCAACATTGGTAATCACATGTGATGTGATCGAGCCTTCAGATGGTAAAGGTTACGACCGTGACCCACGTTCGATTGCGAAGCGTGCTGAGTCTTATTTGAAAAGCACTGGCCTAGGCGATACAGCTTACTTCGGTCCAGAGCCAGAATTCTTTATTTTTGACGGCGTCCGTTGGGGTGCTGACATGCAGGGTTGTTTCGTTAAGGTAGATTCTGAAGAGGCTCCATGGTCTTCAGCTGCTGAAATCGAAGGTGGTAATACTGGTCACCGCCCAGGCAAAAAAGGCGGCTACTTTCCAGTTGCTCCAGTAGATACATTCCAGGACATGCGTTCTGAAATGTGTTTGATCCTCGAATCTTTAGGTATTCCTGTCGAAGTACATCACCATGAAGTTGCTGGTCAAGGCCAAAACGAATTGGGTACTAAGTTCAGCACATTAGTTGAGCGGGCTGACTGGACTATCTGGCAGAAGTACGTTGTTCAAAACGTTGCGCACGCATACGGCAAGACAGCCACATTCATGCCTAAGCCTATCGTTGGCGACAACGGTTCAGGTATGCACGTTCACCAATCTATTTGGAAAAACGGCGAGAACTTGTTTGCTGGTAACGGCTATGCAGGTTTGTCAGAATTCGCATTGTTCTACATTGGCGGCATCATCAAGCACGCTAAAGCATTGAATGCGATTACTAACCCAGGTACAAACTCATACAAGCGTTTGGTTCCAGGCTTTGAGGCTCCAGTGAAGTTGGCGTACTCTGCACGCAACCGTTCTGCTTCGATTCGTATTCCACACGTTTCAAGCCCTAAGGGTCGTCGTATCGAGACTCGCTTCCCAGATCCATTGGCTAACCCATACCTCTGCTTCTCAGCATTGATGATGGCAGGTTTGGATGGTGTTCAGAACAAGATTCATCCAGGTGAAGCCGCTGACAAGAACTTGTATGACTTGCCACCAGAAGAAGATGCAAAGATCCCAACCGTTTGTGCAAGCTTGGAAGAAGCATTAGAAGCCTTGAACAAAGACCGCGAGTTCTTGACTCGTGGTGGTGTCTTTACAGACTCTATGATCGACGCATATATCGCTTTGAAGATGGAAGATGTCACACGTTTCCGTATGACTACTCATCCTATCGAATTCGATATGTACTACTCCCTGTAAGCGAAGGAGAAATGTTGAGCGCAGGTCTGTTGCGCAATTCGTTCAAAGGGGCAGCTTCGGCTGCTCCTTTTTTTCCGACATTGCTTGATCAGATGCCCAATGCCGTCGTGGTATTTGAGGCTGATACCCAACAATTGGTTTATGTGAACCCAGCTGCAGAGTCTGCACTGGACCTTTCACGAAAATCTCTTGAGGGTCAGTCTGTGCACAATCTATTTGGAGAGAATGTCTCAATTAAGCGCATGATCGAAGAGGTCAAAGCAGGGCATGTATCTGCTCAACGTCAAGAGATGGTATTGCATTCATTACCGGGCAGTATTCATCAAGAGTCGATCCCTGCGCACGTGGTCGTTGCCAGTTTTGAGGATCCAACTCTGATCATGATGGAATGGTTTCCGATTGATCAGCAGTTACGAAGTGAGCGCGACGAACGCGTCACTCAGCAAGTCGAGGCTAATAAGCAGCTTATGCGTAACTTAGCGCATGAAATTAAGAATCCTTTGGGTGGCATTCGAGGTGCCGCTCAATTGCTGGAGTTTGAACTGCCAGAAAAAGGCTTGCGCGAATACACCCAAGTCATTATTAAAGAATCAGATCGTCTACAGAACTTGGTGGATAGATTGCTCGCCCCTCATCGCAAGGCGCATGCTATGGAGTCTTTTAATGTCCATGAGGCATTGGAGCGCGTTCGTAGCTTGGTCTTAGCGGAGTTCCCAAAAGGTTTGAAGATTATTCGCAACTATGACACCAGCCTGCCTGAAGTGCTCGGTGATCGTGAGCAGTTGATTCAGGCGGTCTTAAATATTGCCCACAATGCTGCTCAAGCACTCTCAGAAGAAATACATCAAGGTATTGCCCAAATTGAATTGAAGACGAGGGTAGCTCGCTCTGTAACCATTTCGAAACATCGCTACAAGATGGCCATGGACTTACATGTAATTGATAACGGGCCTGGTATTCCGGAAGATATCCGTGAGCGTATTTTCTTCCCTCTAGTTTCTGGCAGGGATGGTGGCAGTGGGCTTGGCCTCACTCTGGCGCAAACTTTTGTACAGCAGCATCAAGGCTTCATTGCCTGTGACAGCCGTCCTGGACGGACTGATTTCCATATTCAAATTCCTTACCGTAGGCAGGAGAAAGCATTATGAAACCCGTTTGGATCGTGGACGATGACCAATCTATTCGTTGGGTGCTTGAGAAAGCCCTTACTCGTGAAAATATTCCTCATAAGAGTTTCTCCAATCCGAATGACGTACTCGATGCGCTCGAGAAGGATGCTCCGCAAGTATTGATTTCTGATATTCGCATGCCTCGTGGCAATGGCTTGGATCTTTTGCAAAACGTAAAAGAAAGCCATCCGATGCTTCCAGTCATCATCATGACGGCATACTCGGATTTGGATTCGGCAGTTTCATCCTTCCAAGGCGGTGCATTTGAATATCTGACTAAGCCGTTTGATATTGATAAAGCGGTAGAGTTGATTCGTCGTGCCATGGAGCAGAGTGAGCGCAATCAATCTGGTAATAAAGAGATGAATGGTTGGAGACAGGATTCAACCGAAATTATTGGCCAAGCTCCTGCAATGCAGGAAGTTTTCAGAGCGATTGGTCGCTTGGCTCAGTCTCACTCAACAGTCTTGATTACTGGTGAATCTGGTACTGGCAAAGAGTTGGTTGCCCAAGCATTGCATAAACACAGCCCTCGAGCTAAGGGCCCATTTGTGGCTTTTAGTACTGCGGCAGTGCCTAAGGATTTATTAGAGTCTGAGTTATTTGGTCATGAGCGTGGAGCATTTCCTGGTGCATTAACTTTGCGTCGCGGACGTTTTGAGCAGGCTGATGGCGGAACCTTATTTTTGGATGAGATCGGAGATATTCCTTTTGATCTGCAAACTCGTTTATTGCGCGCATTAACCGACGGACATTTTTATCGCGTTGGTGGGCAAGACCCCATCAAGGCAAATGTCCGCATCATTGCTTCAACACACCAAAACTTAGAAGCCCGTGTCGCTGCTGGTGCTTTCCGCGAAGATTTATTGCACCGCTTAAATGTCATTCGTTTACGGATGCCAGCCTTGCGCGAACGTGCTGAAGATATTCCAGTTCTGGCACGCCATTTCATGCTGTCTTGCGCTAAATCTTTAGGTGTAGAACCTAAAAAACTATCGGATGATGTCTTAAAAGAAATCAGTGTCATGCCATTTCCAGGCAACGTGCGCCAATTAGAAAACCTCTGCCATTGGTTAACAGTAATGACACCATCTAATGTGATTGGGGTAAGTGATTTACCCGCGGACATTCTGGCGGAAGCTAGTGAGCAACCAGTTTTATTGCAAGGTGAATCAAACCCATCCGCTCCAGTTGTCGTTAGAGGCGCCTCTGTAGATTGGGAAGGCGGTTTAGGTCGACTAGCCGTCAAAATGCTTCAAGATGGCGACACAGAAGTGTATGACGTTCTATGTTCTAAGTTTGAAAAAGCAGTGCTGCAAGCAGCCCTAGAGGTCACTCGTGGAAGACGTGTTGAGGCAGCTCAGCGCCTTGGTATTGGCCGCAATACGATTACTCGGAAATTGCAGGAGCTAGGCATTGATGGCTGATTCGATTCGAATAGCGGCCTGGAACGTTAATTCACTGAAGGTTCGTTTACCTCACGTACTCAAGTGGCTGCAGGATCAAGAAAGGGCCAAGAAGCCTATTGATGCGCTATGTCTTCAAGAATTAAAACTAACGGATGATAAGTATCCGCACAAAGAGCTAGAGGAGGCGGGGTACATTAGTATTGCTGCCGGACAAAAGACCTATAACGGCGTGGCCATTATTGTTCGCAAAGCTGCACTAGCGCCGATTGCCACGGATCATGAAACAACTTTTTTAAAGCCAGTCAGAAATATTCCTGGAAATACGGATGAGCAGCAACGCATCTTGGCCGCCACAGTGTGCTTTAAGGGTATGCAGCCTATTCGCCTGGTGTCGGCATATTTCCCCAATGGACAATCGCCCGATAGCGATAAATTTCAATACAAGTTGGGATGGCTCTTAGCGCTTGAAGATTGGTTAAAAGAAGAGCTGACTCTAAATAGTCGCTTAGCACTCTTGGGCGACTTTAATATCGCGCCTACAGATGATGATGTGCATGATCCGTCAAAGTGGATTGGCCAGAATCTCGTATCCCCTCAAGAGCGAGAAGCCTTTCAGAAACTGCTCAGTTTGGGTCTAACGGATTCATTCCGAATGTTTGAGCAAGCGCCTAAATCATTTAGCTGGTGGGATTACCGCATGATGGGCTTCAGAAGAAACGCCGGCATGCGGATTGATCACATTCTCCTGAGTGATGCACTCAAGGAAAAATGCAGTGCGAGTGTAATTGACAAAGAGCCTCGCACTTGGGAGCAGCCTTCAGATCACGCCCCAGTGATCGCTGAAATCAACGCTTAGATCGCTGCCTTATTGGGTCACTAAGCCACCATGGCGAAGTAGGGCATCAATGCTTGGCTCCCGACCTCTAAATGCTTTAAAGGACTCAGCAGCGGGGCGGCTACCACCCACCTCTAGAATTTCGGTCCGATAGCGCTTGCCTGTCTCAACGTCAAGGATGCTGCCTGTTAGCTTGGCTGACTCCTCAAAGGCGGCATAAACGTCGGCCGAAAGTACTTCAGCCCATTTATAGCTGTAATAACCGGCAGCATAGCCGCCTGCAAAAATGTGACTAAAGGTATTGATCCAACGGGAGAGAGCTGGCTGAGGTATGACATTGAATTGATCTGCAATGCTCCTAGAGAGATCCAGCACAGCTTGTCCCTGAGCATTCTTGGGATCAAGGCTCGAGTGAAGGCGCCAATCGGTTAATGACATCACGACTTGGCGTAGCGTCATGTAACCGTTTTGGAAATTCTTCGCAGCGAGCATTTTGTTGAATAATTCCTTTGGAAGTGCCTTGCCAGTTTCAGCGTGAGCAGTCATCTTTTCCAAGACTTCCCATTCCCAGCAGAAGTTTTCCATAAACTGGCTTGGCAATTCGACGGCATCCCATTCGACGCCATTAATGCCGGATACGCCCAAAGCACTTACTTGCGTTAAGAGGTGATGCAAACCATGACCACTTTCATGGAAAAGGGTGATGACATCATCATGGGTGATGGTTGGTTGTCGTAGTACGCCATCTACTTTTACTGGCGGTGCAAAGTTGCATACTAAATACGCTACCGGGACTTGAATTTCACCATTTGGTAGTACTCGACGACCACGCGCATCATCCATCCAGGCGCCACCGCGCTTGCCAGGTCTAGCATATGGGTCCAGGTAAAAATACGCAACGATCCGGTTCTCAGCATTTTTAACTGAGAAGGATTGAACATCTGCATGCCATGTTGGAAGATCAGAACTCTCAATTTTCACGCCAAACAAAGTTTGAATGACGCCAAATAAGCCTTCCAATACTTTAGGTAAGGGGAAATATTGCTTCAGCTCATTTTCAGAAAATGCATAGCGCTCTTGCTTTAATCTTTCTGATGCAAAAGCAATATCCCATGGTTCCAATCCATCGGCAATGGCGAGTTCAGATTTGGCGAATGCTGAAAGCTCTTGCCAGTCCTTTAGGGCAAAGGGTTTTGCTTTCTGTGCAAAGTTGGTCAGGAAGACATCAACTTCCTCAACATCATTTGCCATCTTTGGAGCCAAACTTAGGGCTGCATAATTTTTAAATCCCAGCATGACCGCTTCTTCATCACGCAGTTTCAGCTGCTCGAGCATATTCTGGGTATTGTCCCAATCTATTTTTCCTTGAGCGTACTCGGGAGCCAATTCAGAAGCTCGCGTTACATAGGCTTCATACATGAGGCGGCGCAGAGACCGGTTCTCAGAGTACTGCATCACTGGATAATAGGATGGGAAATGCAATGAGAATGCCCAGCCTTGAAGCTTCTTCTGTTGGGCAAGATCAGCAGCTGCAGCGATCACATCTTCTGGCAAACCCTTTAAACCTGCTTCATCTGTAACGATATGCACGAAGCTATCCGTTGCATCCAAAACATGGTCAGAGAATGCTTTGCCTAACAATGCTTGCTCATCCTGAATCGCGGCGAAGCGGGGCTTTTGTGTATCAGCTAGCTCTGCACCGCCAAGACGAAAATCTCTTAATGAGTTTTCTATTACTTTTTTCTGGGCTGTTGATAGCTTTGCGTAACCAGGGCTTTGACTAAGTTCTTTGAACTTTTGATACAGCGCTATATTCTGACCCAGGCTAGAAAAAAATGCGGTTACCTTGGGCATCATCTCGCCGTAGGCTGCTCTGAGCTCTGGAGTATCTGCCACACTATTCAAGTGAGAGATCACTCCCCACGATCTGCTAAGTGCTTCAGTTGCATCTTCAAGTGGCTCAAGTAAGTCATCCCAGCTTGCTGGAGTGCTTGGATCGACTGCATGAGTTACCGCCTTTTCTGCTTGATTTAATAAAAAATCAATCGCAGGCTCAATGTCTGAAGGTTTTACCTCGGAGTAGGTGCATATGCCTCTTCCGAATGAAATCAGAGGATTCTTTTGGAGTTCAGCAGAAGGCTTTAAAAGTGTTGATGTAGTCATCCCTATAGCTTAATGGACGATGCTAACTTTTGCTATTTAGACATCGATAGCCGACCAGATGGAAAGGGCTAGTTAGACGGCTTAGCTGCTTTTTCTGCTGCTTCCAGGGTATTCATGAGCAGCATCGTAATAGTCATCGGGCCTACACCACCTGGTACAGGGGTAATCCAGCCAGCAACATATTGAGCGGCATCAAAATCCACGTCGCCACAAAGCTTGCCATCAGGCATGCGATTGATACCAACGTCAATTACAACTGCGCCATTTTTCACCATATCGCCGGTAATCATTTTGGGTTTACCGGTAGCGACTACCAAAATGTCTGCATCTTTAGTATGGTGCGCTAAGTCACGAGTCTTGCTATTGCAAATCGTCACGGTAGCGCCAGCTTGCAATAAGAGCATTGCCATCGGCTTACCAACAATATTCGATGCACCTACGATCACTGCTCGCGCGCCGCGAATGGGGTATTCAATACTCTCTAGGATCTTCATGCAGCCATACGGCGTGCAGGGTTTGAATTCAGGCTGACCAACCATTAAGGCGCCAGCGTTAGCTACGTGAAAGCCATCTACATCTTTTTCTGGAGCAATTGCCTCTAGAACGCGCTCAGCCGCAATATGCTCAGGAAGAGGGAGTTGAACCAAGATTCCATGAATGGCAGGGTCGGCATTTAGTGTTGCAATGCGAGCGAGTAATTCCTCTTCACCTAACTCAGCCGAGTAGCGCTCGAGCACAGAATGAAAACCAACATCTTCACAGGCTTTTACTTTATTTCTGACATAAACCTGACTGGCAGGATTTTCGCCAACAACAAAAACGGCTAAACCGGGTCTAACGCCTTTAGCGGTGACGATAGCTCCACGCGCTGCAATCTCAGTGCGTAATTTTTTAGATAGGGCGACGCCGTCGAGTAACTGTGCAGGCATGGGGGAATTAATTGGGTTGTGGGTCTGAGAGCGCTAAGCGGAGCAAGTCTGCAACGGTATTCACGTTGAGCTTTTCCATAATGTTGGCGCGGTGAGCCTCTACAGTTTTAATGGAGATACCGAGATCATCCGCAATCTGCTTATTCAAGCGGCCCGCAACAATGCGCTCAAGCACTTGGCGCTCACGGCCAGTCAATTTGCTCAAGAGGCTTTGAGTAATCTTGCGTTGGCTGGCTTGTGAGTAATCAATACGCGCTTTAGCAAGCATACGATCTACCAAACCACAGAGATCATTTTCTTTAAATGGTTTTTCAATGAAATCTACTGCGCCACGCTTCATAGTGGAGACTGCCATTGAAACATCACCGTGACCCGTGATGAAGGCAACTGGCATTGGCAGATTTTCACTAATTAAACGTTCTTGTAATTCAAGACCGGACATCCCTGACATACGGACATCCAAGATAGCGCATGAGATAGTAGATTTATCTGTGCTTTGCAGTGACTGCAAGAATCGTTCTGCGCTTGCATGGCAGCGAACAACATAACCATTGCTTTCTAGCAACCAGGTGAGGGAATCGCGGACTGCTTCGTCGTCATCCACAACATAAACCACTTCAGCTTGATTGGGTTTGGTGGCGGCACTCATGTTCATATTAGGTCTCGCAGATAAATCTAAAAAAATGCATTAATCAACTTTTCCCCTCGGAGCCTGGGGCATCAAGGGGTAATAGTATTGTAAAGGTGCAGCCCGACAGCTTTGTATGTTCTGCATCCATGTGATTTTTTGCCCAAAGACGACCCTGATGGGATTCAATAACGGACCGGCAAATATTCAAACCCATGCCCATACCATCGTTTTTGGTGCTAAAAAAGGGCTCAAACATGCGTTCAATGACGGATTCTGCGATTCCAGCGCCAGTATCGGTCACCTGAATACGAAGCATGGCTGGGAAGGTGCTGGTATCCAAATCAGCCGCAATCCGAACTGGAGGGGCTGACCAACGCGAAGAAAGGGGGTAAACCTCTCTCAAGCTATCAAGGGAATTCTTTAGAAGATTAACCAATACCTGCAGAATTAAGACTGGATCAACATCGACCATTGGAAGATTTTCAGCAATTTCAGTGGCGATGCTGAGTCGATGGCGATGCGCCTCGATCTCGACGAGGCCAACCGCATCATTAATAATTTCACTGATATCGCATGATTTGCGTTGAGGCTCGCTGCGCTTCACAAATCCTTTGATACGTTGAATGATGGTGCCGGCTCTATGCGCTTGATCAGAGGCCTTTTCCAAAGCAGGAAGAATATCTTTCTGGGTGACGGGATCTAGGTGACCTTGTAAACGTTTTGCTACACCCATGCAATAGTTGGAGATAGCTGCAAGCGGTTGATTTAATTCATGGGCCAATGAAGAGGCCATTTCACCCATCGTAGTTAAGCGGCTTGAAAATTGCATGCGCTCTTCTTGTTGGCGCGCCAAATCATCCGCTTCGATACGAATCGTAATATCGGTGGCAATCAGCAATTGCGCTAAATGCCCATCAACCCAGGGTACGAAACGTCTGCGAACTTCATACCATTTTGAAGTTCCCTTTGTTTCATCTAGCAGTTGAATTTCTTCCGACTCTGTTTCTTGATAAAGAGAAGAGGGTGGGGCACCCTCAGAAAGAGCTTGCAAGATATTTTGCTTGATATCGCCACCAGCTAAATCAAAATGCCCTTTAGCGGTATCGCCAAATCGTTCACGATAAAAGCGATTTGCAAAGAGTAATTCACCAGTCTCATTGGAGACTACCGATACTGCAGCATCCAGACCTTCTAAAACGGTAATGAAGCGTTCTTGTGAGGCGGCTAATTCTTCGCGAATTTTCTTTGGCTCAGAAATATCAATTAATGAAGTTACCCAGCCTGTTTGCTTACCCTTTTCATTAATCAAAGGTGAGATAAAGGTGCGAGTTTGAATGATCGAGCCATTGCGGTGGAGAATTGATCCTTCGATACCAAGCTTTTTTTCCTGGCTAAGCGCCAGCTTGAGTGCTTGGTTCATTTTCTCGGTGAGCTCAGTCTTTTGCCCTTCAGGCCAGAAGGCAAAGGGTGGGCTGAGTCCAATGAGTTCTTCCGCTGACCAGCCAGTCATCTCGCAAAAGGCCGGATTGACGTAGGTGATCGTCCTATTCATATCGTGCGCACGAATTCCCACTGGAGTGGAATTTTCCATTGCGCTACGGAAGTTAGTTTCTGCACGTAGGTTCGCTTCGGCTTCTTGCCGAACTTGCATCTGCTTTAGAACTGACCACAGACTCCAGATCACGAATGCGCTCAAACCTAGCACTACGCCGATCAACATTCTGAATGTCAGATTCGTAGCTGGTGGATAGGTATCAATACGCAAACTAATATTTGGACTGAGCACCCCTATGTCAAGACTGGTTTGATTACTAAATGCACGCTTGGGCGTATTTTTGTCTGATGAAATCGCTAAGACCTTGTCATCATCCGTAATTAGGGTGAATCGATACTGGCCTTTGAGTTCGCCAGGGATCATTTCTAGAATGCCCTGGGTTGTATATAAGACGGCAACCATGCCTTTAATTTCATTTCCAGAAATTTGCGGCACCGTTTGCCAAAATACATTCCGAATTTCTTTAGCAATTAACTCATCATTTGGAACCTCGAGCGCAATGAACTGACTGAATGCCGGTCTATTGGTAGCAGTGCTGAGTTCTAGTGTTTTTCTCAGTGCTTGATTAATGACGCCTGCGTTATTAACTTTATTAAACCAATCGGTTTTTAAGTTGTCCGGTGGAATTCTCCATTGGCGCTGGTTTGCTTCGTTAATCCAAACGATCTGAGCAATTTCATGATTACTTTGGAGAAGATTCTCGGCCTGAAGAATCGCGTTATCTTTTAGTTTTGCAGTATCTCCGGCCCCGACATAATCGCGACCGATTGATTGCAGTACATCGGTATTGTTTGCAAAGCGCAATTGGATTCGTTGCTTTGCAAAAGAGAGCTCTCTAAATAGTGCCGCCTCCTGCTGACTCTTTTCCTGAAGTTGTAGGGTGCCCATAATCACACCCATTACTACGGTAAATAGAACAATTGCTATTAATGGTGTGTAGACAAGCTTAAAACCCCGTATTCGACGGAGCCATTTCACAGGCTTGAGTTGCCAGATTGAAAACGCAATTTTTTTCATGTAATCCGCTTATTTTGCCTTATGGATTGCTTTCTACATGCAATTTGGCTGGATTCATATTTCTGATTGCGATGCAACAAAATACCACATAGTGAGAAATACTATCATTATGTGGAAAATTGCTTGTTTACACCCATAGACCTTCCTAGAATATTGTCTATAGAGTGAATAAATAAGACCGATGTGAATAATGGAGGCAGTTTATGGCAGCAGTTCCAGATCAAATTTTGGGTAGCGCAGGTAAGCAGGACGCGGATCCAGGTGAAACCCAAGAGTGGTTACAGGCGCTAGATGGCGTTATTCGGAATGAGGGTCCTGAGCGGGCTGCATATCTTATTGACCAGCAAATATCTCATGCACGAGTCAATGGGGTTAATCAACCGTTTCATGCTGAAACTCCTTACATCAATACGATTCCAGTAGAGCAGCAAGCACGCCTGCCTGGCGATCAAAACGTTGAGCATCGGATTCGATCCTATACACGTTGGAACGCAATGGCTATGGTTCTGCGTGCCAACAAAGATACCAACGTGGGCGGACATATTTCTTCATTCCAGTCTGCAGCTACGTTATATGACGTTGGCTTTAACCATTTTTGGCATGCACCATCTCCAGAGCATGGTGGCGACCTGATATTTGTTCAGGGACACTCGGCACCAGGTGTTTATGCACGTGCTTACATGCTTGGCCGTTTATCCGAAGATCAACTTAACAATTTCCGTCAAGAAGTTGGCGGCAAGGGCATCTCTAGCTACCCACATCCTTGGTTGATGCCAGATTTCTGGCAATTCCCGACAGTGTCTATGGGCCTTGGCCCAATCATGGCTATTTATCAAGCGCGATTTATGCGCTACATGCAGGACCGCGGATTTATTAAAGCAGAAGGTCGCAAAGTTTGGGCCTTCCTCGGTGACGGTGAGACTGATGAGCCAGAATCACTTGGCGCTATTGGTATGGCTGGTCGTGAAAAATTAGATAACCTCATTTTTGTCGTCAACTGTAACTTGCAACGCCTTGATGGTCCTGTGCGCGGTAATGGCAAGATCATTCAGGAGCTCGAAGGCGAGTTCCGCGGCGCTGGTTGGAACGTCATTAAGGTTGTTTGGGGCGGTCATTGGGACGCCTTGTTTGCACGTGACAAAAAAGGCATCTTGATGCAGCGTCTTGGTGAAATCGTCGATGGTGAATACCAGACCATGAAGGCCAAGAACGGTTCCTATGTGCGTGAAATCGTATTCAACACTCCCGAATTAAAGTCTTTAGTAAGCGACTGGAGTGATGAGGAAATCTGGCAGCTCAATCGCGGCGGTCATGATCCTCATAAAGTATTTGCTGCTTTCCATTCAGCTGTGAATCACAAGAATCAACCTACAGTTATTTTGGCCCACACTATTAAGGGTTACGGTATGGGTGGTTCAGGTGAGGCGATGAATATTGCCCACCAAGCTAAAAAGATGAACGCGGATGACGTACGTCGTTTCCGTGATCGTTTTGAGATCCCAGTGAAAGATGAGCAACTCGATGAAATGCCTTTGGTGAAATTTGCTGAAGGTAGTGCCGAGCTTGAGTACATGAAAGCTCGTCGCCAAGAGTTAGGCGGCTATTTGCCACAGCGCCGTATGAAAGCTGAGAGCTTGCCAGTTCCAGCTTTAGATGTATTTGCACCTTTGCTGGAGGCAACTTCAGAAGGTCGTGAGATCTCTACAACAATGGCTTTCGTTCGCATCCTCAATACGATTGTGCGCGATAAGGTTTTAGGTAAGAGGGTGGTTCCAATTGTTCCCGATGAATCACGTACCTTTGGTATGGAAGGCATGTTCCGCCAATTAGGTATTTGGAATCAATTGGGTCAGCTCTATACCCCAGAAGATCATGATCAACTGATGTTCTATAAAGAGGATAAGACTGGTCAGATTTTGCAAGAAGGCATTAATGAAGCGGGTGGTATGTGCGACTGGATCGCTGCTGCAACTTCATACTCAACTCATGGCGTGCCGATGTTGCCTTTCTACATCTTCTATTCCATGTTTGGTTTCCAGCGTATTGGCGATCTCTGCTGGGCTGCTGGCGATATGCGTAGCCGCGGTTTCTTATTGGGCGGTACTGCCGGTAGAACAACTCTGAATGGTGAAGGCCTTCAGCATGAAGATGGCCACAGCCAAGTATGGAGTGCTGCTATTCCAAACTGCATTAGCTATGACCCTTCATTCTCATTTGAAGTTGCTGTGGTGATTCAGGATGGTATGCGTCGCATGCTAGCTGAACAAGAAGATGTCTATTACTACATCACTTTGATGAATGAAAACTATGCTCACCCAGCAATGCCAAAGGGTGCTGAGCAAGACATCATTAAAGGTATGTACAAACTCAAATCCGTTGGTGATGCCAATGCAAAATTGCGCGTTCAACTGTTAGGTTCAGGAACCATTTTCCGTGAAGTAATTGAAGCTGCTGAGATCTTGCATAAAGACTGGGGTATTGCTTCTGATTTGTGGGGTTGCCCAAGCTTTACTGAGTTGGGTCGCGATTGGACTGCGGTTCATCGCAATAACCTTCTTAACCCAACAGCAGCACCAACTTTGTCTCATGTGGAGAAGTGCCTTAAAGATACTGTCGGACCAGTGATTGCTGCTACTGACTATGTTCGTTTGTTTGCCGAGCAAATTCGTCCAGCAATTCAGCATATGGGTCGTCGTTTCGAAGTGTTGGGCACCGATGGTTTTGGTCGCTCCGATACCCGCGAAAAATTACGCGACTTCTTTGAAGTAGATCGTCGCTGGGTTGTATTAACAGCGCTACGTTCATTAGTGGATGCTGGTCAGCTTGATCGTCAAAAACTAGCCGAGGCGATTAAGAAATACGAAATCGACATCACTAAACCAAACCCAATGATGGTTTGATCAGAGACAGATACTATGAGCCAACTAATTGATATTAAAGTCCCGGATATTGGGGATTACACAGATGTGCCTGTTATCGAAGTATTGGTAAAAGCCGGTGATCGCGTTGAAAAAGAGCAATCTATTGTTGTTCTAGAATCAGACAAGGCAACTATGGACGTTCCATCATCACACTCCGGTGTGGTGAAGGAAGTCAAAGTTAAAGTAGGCGACTCGATTTCAGAAGGTGCCATTGTTTTGGTGCTTGAAGAAAGTGGTGAGGCAGCAGCTCCAGTTGCCTCACAAACTGCACCAGCTCCCGCGGCGGTGAAGGTTGAATCAGCCCCAGCTCCAAAAGTAGAGCCGCCAATTGTGCGTGCACCTGCACCACCTCCCGTTAGTAATACTCCTGTTGAGGTTGATCCAACGGCAAGTCATGCAAGTCCTTCTGTGCGTAAATTTGCTCGTGAACTTGGTGTTGCTGTTCATCAAGTCAAAGGCTCTGGACCAAAAGGCAGAATTACTCAGGAAGACGTGCAGGCCTTTGTAAAGGCTGCAATGAGTGGTGGGGCCGGTAGTGCATCCAATGCTTCCGGTGGAAGTTTGGGTGGATTGAATCTCATTCCTTGGCCTAAGGTTGACTTCTCTAAATTTGGAGAGACTGAGCGTCAGCCACTTAATCGTATTAAGAAATTGACTGCAGCAAACTTAGGCCGCAATTGGGTCATGATTCCTGCAGTGACTTATCACGAAGATGCGGACATTACTGATCTCGAGGCATTTAGGGTTCTCACCAACAAAGAGAATGAAAAGCAGGGCCTCAAAATCACTATGTTGGCTTTCTTGATGAAGGCTGCTGTGGCTGCGCTTAAGAAGTTCCCTGAGTTCAATAGTTCTATCGATGGTGATGACTTGGTATTGAAGAAGTATTTCAATATCGCATTTGCCGCAGATACGCCAAATGGTTTAGTGGTGCCAGTAATTCGCGATGCAGATAAAAAAGGTATCTTTGAACTTGCTCGCGAAACTTCCGAATTGGCTGCGCTTGCACGAGATGGAAAATTAAAGCCAGACCAAATGCAGGGTGCTAGTTTCACCATTTCCTCACTGGGTGGCATTGGTGGTACGTATTTCTCACCCATTGTGAATGCACCTGAAGTCGCAATCTTGGGTGTAAGCAAAGCTGCTATGAAGCCTGTTTGGGATGGCAAGCAATTTGTCCCGCGCTTAATTTGCCCATTGTCATTGAGCGCTGATCATCGTGTAATTGATGGTGCTTTAGCAACACGCTTCAATGTCTATATCGCTCAGCTAATGTCCGACTTCCGTCGCGCAGCGCTATAAGGAGAAGACATGGCTAAGCAAATTATTCTCGTACCAGATATTGGTGATTATTCAGATGTACCGGTTATTGAGGTACTCATCAAGGTAGGCGATGTCATTGAAAAAGAGCAGCCCTTACTTGTGCTGGAATCTGATAAAGCTACGATGGAAGTTCCAGCTGACTCTGCAGGAACTATTCTAAGTATTTCCGTTAAGGCTGGTGACAAGGTTAGCAAGGGTAGTGCGGTTGCAGAAATTGAAGTGGGGGTAGCGGCTGCACCTCAGGCTTCTACACCTGCAGCAAGCCCATCTCCTGCGCCTGCTCCAGCGGCCACTCCTGTAAGCAGCACTCCTATCGCTGGTCAATATAGCGGTAAGGTTGATCATGAGTGTGAAGTACTTGTCTTAGGTGCAGGCCCAGGCGGCTATAGCGCTGCATTCCGAAGTGCGGACTTGGGTATGAGCACCATCTTGGTAGAGCGTTACTCCACTTTGGGTGGTGTGTGCTTAAACGTGGGTTGCATCCCATCAAAAGCATTACTTCATACGACCTCCGTGATGGATGAAGTGAAGACAATGTCTAAACATGGCATTAGTTATGGCGCTCCAAAAATTGAAATTGATCAACTGCGTGGGTATAAAGATTCTGTTATTGCTAAGTTGACAGGTGGATTGGCTGGCATGGCCAAAGCACGTAAGGTGACTGTTGTTCGTGGCCTAGGCCATTTCTTAGATGCGAATCACGTTGAGGTTGAGTTAACCAAGGGTGATGGCCAGGATTTAGCTGGTCAAAAAGAAGTAGTGCGCTTTCAGAAAGCAAT
Organism: Polynucleobacter sp. 31A-FELB; assembly: GCF_018882405.1. Taxonomy (GTDB): domain Bacteria; phylum Pseudomonadota; class Gammaproteobacteria; order Burkholderiales; family Burkholderiaceae; genus Polynucleobacter. The sequence goes on from NZ_JACVOO010000020.1 coordinate 37,202, forward strand.
CATTGCGGCAGGTAGTCAGCCAGTGAAATTACCTTTCTTGCCAGAGGATCCGCGCATTGTCGATAGCACTGGCGCTTTATTGCTCAAGAGCATTCCAAAGCGCATGTTAGTTATTGGTGGCGGCATTATTGGTTTGGAGATGGCCACTGTCTACAGCACCCTAGGTTCGCGTATTGATATCGCTGAAATGATGGATGGCTTGATGGCAGGCGCAGACCGTGATTTAGAAAAGGTCTGGGAGAAATTTAACGCCGGCCGTTTTGAAAAGATCATGCTCAAGACTCGCGCCTCTAAGGCTGAAGTTAAGGCCGATGGTATTCAAGTGAGTTTTGAGGGCGAGAGCGCTCCTTCGGATCCGCAAACATACGACTTGGTATTGGTTGCAGTAGGGCGCACGCCTAATGGCAAAAAGATTGATGCATCTGCTGCAGGAGTTATCGTGGATGAGCGCGGCTTTATCCCGGTCGATAATCAAATGCGCACTAATGTGAACAACATTTTTGCTATTGGAGATATCGTTGGTCAACCTATGCTTGCTCACAAGGCAGTGCATGAAGGTCACGTTGCGGCTGAAGTTGCGGCTGGTGAAAAATCCTACTTTGATGCCAAGCAGATTCCATCCGTAGCGTATACCGACCCTGAAGTGGCTTGGGCTGGCTTGACTGAAGAGCAATGCAAAGCTAAAGGCATTGCTTATGAGAAGGGTTTATTCCCTTGGGCTGCTAGCGGCAGGGCGATTGCTAACGGTCGTGATGAAGGTTTCACCAAGCTTATTTTTGATGCTACAAGTAAGCGCATTATTGGTGGCGGTATTGTAGGCACCCATGCTGGCGACTTAATTGGTGAAGTGTGTCTTGCAATTGAGATGGGTGCTGATGCTGTAGATATCGGCAAAACCGTTCATCCGCATCCAACCCTAGGTGAGTCAGTTGGCTTGGCTGCTGAGGCTGCTCTTGGCCACTGTACTGATTTACCGCCGGTAAAAAAGAAGGCGCATTAAACCTCGCATCTTTACTAGCTTGTTTGACAAGAAAAAGCCCCGAGAGATGAACTGACCCACAAAAGTTGGACACCCAATCCAACCAAAAGGGGTCAGCTTCATGAGCAAACACAGTGCGCAGTTCAAGCTAAAAGTAGTTAATGATTATCTAGGGGGTGGAGGCTACCTGAGGG
>NZ_JACVOO010000021.1 GCF_018882405.1 Polynucleobacter sp. 31A-FELB
AAGCAAAGCATGAGTCGGCGCGGAAACTGCCATGACAACGCTGTAGTCGAGAGCTTTTTCCAACTACTCAAGCGGGAGCGGATCAAACGTAAAACCTATGCCAGCAGAGCAAAAGCAAGAGAAGATAGCGCAAAGAGGTTGGTGGACACGCATAGATCAATAAACACTTTAGATGAAGACATTCATTCTTGCGAATATCTCAAACATGGATTACAGTGAATTGATGAATAAATAAATTAAAGAAAAATTCAGAAAAAACGCGTTTGACGATACGCTTTCCGATTGTTAGATTCATCTCTTGCAAAAAATATTGCGCGCAAGAAAAAGAACTACACGGAGACAGATTGAGATGAATTACTACGAGCATCACATTGGAGATTACGCAGAAGCGACTGCGCATCTTACATTCATAGAGGATGCAACCTACAGTCGCCTTATCAGAAAGTACTACGCCACAGAAAAACCGCTACCTATCGAAATCAAGTTGGTACAAAGATTGATCAACGCACGATCAAAAGAAGAAAAAAATGCAGTTGTCTCCGTTCTCAATGAATTTTTTACCCACCAGTTAAACGTAGATTTTAGTAAACTTGAATGGGTTAGATTGGAGTAGGGTTACCCTGTAAGCCATGTACTACAAGGGTTTTTTGGGTAATGATAGACTTACACGGAGGGTGAATTTTTGGACTCCGTTTCCGCCAGTTGCCGCTTTAGCTCAGTTGGTAGAGCAGTTCATTCGTAATGAAAAGGTCGCCAGTTCAATTCCGGCAAGCGGCACCATTAAATACAGTAAATTCTAGCGGGACATATGATGGCAGATTCCAAAGATTTAGACGATCTTGAAAAGACTATTGATGCTAAGAAGGTAGGCGAAATTGTCATTGATGCCTTGCAGGAAATATTGCCACATATCAGGGGTTCCAGTACTGCTGAAGTGATGATGGCTTATGCCGTCATGATTAAATCTACCTTAATCGGTATGGAACTTTCAGAGAGTGAGAAGAGTCAAGCCAAAGCATTACTCGATCGTATGTGGGATCAAGTGTTAGTTGACAGAATGATTTCTACAACACAAGGAAGTTCGGCCATTCACTAGCCCCCAGATTGTTATTGCTTATGCAATAAGTATTTGCCAAAGCTAAATACGGAGTTTGGCCCTGTAGGTTTCTTGGCCTTATTGGGCCGCTTTTCTACCGATGCTTTGGACGCCTTAGTTTTTGATGTTTTTTCTAGTTTGAGATGAAGACGCGCAAGGCTGGGCTCAATAGGAATAGCAGTATTGGCTAAGATGTGACTGAGCGTGATTTGCGCCATTTGCTTTTGCATATGCGCATCTAAATTGACCCATAATTGCGCGCTAGGGCCACCCTCCAAAGACTGGGGGTCACCAGTGGAATCAACAATATCTTTGATGGAAATCGCCTCAGGCATTTTGGCCAAAGAGTAGCCACCGCCAGGGCCGCGATGACTGTGAATGAGTCCAGCAGCCTTTAGACTGGAAAAAATGAGCTCAAGATACGAGTGAGAGATGGCCAGTCTTTTGCTGACAATGGGTAGCGAGATGGCATAGCCTTTTTCCGTATGGGCTGCGATCTCAAGTAGGGCATCTACTGCAATTTTGCATTTGGTGGTAATTCGCATACGATAAATATACCGCAAGTCATCAATATGGCAACCCCTGCCAATTGGGGTAGAGCAAGCCTCCCGTAAGGTGCCTGGGATTCAAAAATATGCACCCTATACCGATAAATGATATAAAATAATGCCATGATTCAATCGTTCAAATGCGCCCAGACAGAAGCCCTTTTTACCACCGGGAAAACCAAGCAATTTAGCGCGATTAAGTCGGCGGCTGAGCGTAAGTTGCAGCAACTCGATAGCGCGGCGACTTTAGAATTTTTAAGATCGCCTCCCGGTAATTGTTTAGAGAGTTTGAGAGGCAATAGAGCCAATCAATACAGTATTCGCATTAATGTGCAATGGCGGATTTGTTTTACCTGGACCAACTTAGGCCCAGCTAATGTAGAAATAGTGGATTACCACTAAGGGGAATGGAATGAAAAATGGAATGAGAGCAATTCACCCAGGAGAGATCTTGCGGGAAGACTATCTTATGCCTTTAGGCATGAGTGCTAACGCATTGGCTAGAGCCTTGCACGTCACGCCAGCACGAATTAACGATGTTGCCAGAGAGGTTAGGGGCGTTACACCAGATACGGCTTTGCGCTTAGCGCGGTACTTTGGCGGAGATCCGCAATCATGGCTAAATCTACAGCAAGCCTACGACCTGAAGGTGACCCAAAAGGCGGTGGCCAAGAAGATCGAAAGGGAAGTGCAGCCGTTGCACGATTAAAAGATCGGCTATATGCTTTCTGAGGTTGGATAGCGGAGATTCTAAAATCCAATCCGTCTGAGTGGCATGGTTGGAATCAGTCTCTCGGGTGCAGATTAGAGACAACCGACGTTCAGGCTTCACAGCCCACTGCCAGAAGTTCGGCCAAAGTAGCCGCTTTCTCTTACCCCCACTAGAATCCCACTTCTCCAATAGCAGACACTCAAGGAGATCCTATGATTTACCCGCAAAGCGGTCATTGGGTAGCGCATTTTGCGATAGACTGCCTGCTAAACGGGTGCGTCTTTGCTCACAAAGCGGACGTAAAGACAATGCGCGCAGTCCAGTGAATTCTAACGTTAGGTGCCAGTAGGCCAAAGGGGAAAGCAATACCATGAGTAGAGATTGGGAGGCCACGTATACTGCATGGTCAACAGGCCCGAGCCAAACCGAGCAGCAATGCGCCGAAAACGCTGAGCGCCAAGTTAGAGAGGCTATTAGCGCTAGCGCTAAGCTAAATCAGAGGAATATTCGTGTCTTTACGCAGGGTTCATATCGCAATCGGGTAAACGTCCGAAGAGACAGCGATGTAGATGTCGGTGTGCTTTGCTTCGACACTTACTTTCCACATTATCCGGACGACAACACAAAAATGCTGTTAGCGAAGTCGACGGCGTCGGCAACTTACACCTACGCTACATTTAAGAATGAACTTGAGGAGGCGTTGGTGGCGCGATTCGGACGGCCATCGGTAACGAGAGGAAGCAAAGCTTTCGACATCAAGGCCAACTCCTATCGGGTCGAAGCGGATGTTTCGGCATTTTTCGAGCACAGGCGATATACATCTTCGACCAGATATATTTCCGGGGTAGAGATGATACCGGACGATTTTAAGCCGCCGAGGATTCGGAATTGGCCAGAGCAACATTACGCGAACGGCGTAAACAAGAATGATGCTTCACAACGCCGCTTTAAGCGAGTCGTTCGGATACTGAAGTCGCTGTCGAACGAAATGGCTGCTAATGGAATCGAATCTGCCAAGAAGGCTCCGAGCTTTCTCATCGAATGTTTGGTCTGGAATACCCCGAACGAGCATCTGATGCAGAGTTCGTATGTTTCGACGGTGAGAGCCACATTGGCCCACTTATTTAACAAAACGCTGAATGATGCCCCATGCTCCGAATGGGGAGAGGTTAGCGAATTGAAGTACCTGTTTCGAAGCTCTCAACCCTGGACTCGTGCCAGTGCGCACCAGTTCTTGAGTGATGCATGGGATTACGTCGGGTACAAGTGATGCTAACTAGACTGCACATTTCTTCATTTATCGGCCTGACTATTGCGGTCTGGCTGGTCGCGCTCTGGATTCAGGGCATGCCCGTCCTAAGTGTGTCATTTATTAAGCCATTCGGCATTGTTGTAGGGACAATCTCCGTTGTCGTAACGTTATTCAATAAATATGCTTGGGCTTGGCCAATCTTTCGCGGTTGGTACGTAAATCGCCCCGACATGCGGGGCACCTGGGAGGTGGAACTTCGCAGCAGTTGGATAAATCCAGAGACCGATGAGGAAATCGCGCCCATCACAGCTTATGCAGTTGTACGCCAAACACTGGGTAACTTCAGTCTTCGACTTATGACGCAAGAGTCAAGGCCAATATTGATAGCTCATAGCATCGAGCATGAGCAAGACGGCCTTTTTAAACTCGCCGGCATCTATCGCAATGAGCCACGAATTGAGCTTCAGGGTGTGAGAAGCGAAATCCACCATGGAGCTTTCGCTCTGGAAATCCACGGTTCACCTGTTGAGTCTTTGGAAGGTCATTACTGGACTGACAGACAGACCAAGGGAGCAATTAAGCTATTCAACCGCAAGGATCAACTGTACGACACTTTTGAAATGGCTAAATCAGCCCAAGGAAGAAATGGCACATAACACCGCGTTCCAGGGGGCGGGCTACAGCGGGCTTCCCTCGCTTCTGCTCGCCCCTGAACTTCAACGTTAGGTCGCACATAGAACGAAAGACTACGACATGCGTGATTTGCTAGGCGTCTCAACTTCACGATGAACGTCCGCTTTCACAAGCAGTCAACTACCGCTTTGGGTCGAGAGCACCAGTTCGCCGAATGAGGAAGCAGCCGTTTACGGCCATCAGAGACTCAAGGGCAGCTTACCGCCAGGTTGCCGCCCGAGTCAGGCAGCTGGCTGTACGGCCGGTTAGGCCGAACTGCTGCCGGTGGTTCGCCAAGCTGGGATAGGCTCAAGCGTTGCATGGCCGCCATTGCCCCTCCGGTATCCAACCCTATATTACATACACCGGATCGATAGATTTACGTGCAGGGCAACCCGGTTTTGAACAAAACTACCCATTTCTACGACGTAGTTAAAGCGGGATTCACAACCTCCGAATGCAAATAGCCAAAAGATCTATATCGAATCTCCATTGCCCCAATAGGTGAGTCAACTCTAACCATAGCTAGGCGTTAATACTTCAACTACTTTTTTTGTATATTTATTGAGGGATTTTTATGAAGCTTATTATTTCCTGCTTGGTTCTTGGTCTTTCACTTGTTGCCTGCGTATCTGGTCCAACCGGGCCTACTATCGCAGTAATGCCGGCACAAGGAAAGCCTTTCGATGTCTTTCAGCAAGATGACCAGGTGTGCCGCCAGTTTGCCCAAACCAGCTCAAAAGCTACAAGCGAAGAAGGGGTGAAGTCAGCAGCCAAAGATGCGGGACTTGGAGCTGCAGTAGGCGCTATTGCTGGCGCAGTAATTGGTGGCGGAAGTCATGCGGGAGTGGGTACCGGGGCAGGCGCTGGCCTCTTGGCGGGTGCGCTCGGGGGAGCCTTGAGTAGCTACTCTTCAGATAAGACCGCCCAGACGCAATATAACGTCGCCTATCAACAATGTATGTACGCCAAGGGAAATCAAGCGCCTAGCGCCTCAAATTTAAGCAAAAGGGGCTATTAATCGGTCAAGCTTTATAAAATTACCTGCCGCAGCGCTTGCGGCTAGCGCGTATTAAAAAGGTTTCGCTAGTTTAAAAACTAGCGTAGACTTTCAGTTCTATAGGAGGTTAGCGCCTCTTACTTTGTTAAAACTTGATAGGATGCATATGCAAAAGCCCACAGCCTCGCCTAAGGCGAAGAAGAATTCTACTGACACCAACCTTTTCTACTATGAAGCCGTATTAAGCGTTGTTCAGGATGCTAGATCCTGGTTGGAATTACGCCAAATTGCGTTGCTGAGTGAAGTATCCATGGCAAAGTGCAGGGCACTCTTGGCCCAAATGGTTGCTAAAAGGCAAATCACCTCGACAATCAAAACCAGCGTTCGCCACCCGGATGGTATAGAAATGTACGCGAAACTCTGCATGGCTAAATGTCAGGCAGAGCAACGCCAGCGTGAAAATGGTTTTGAGATTGCAAAATCAAGGTTTGAGTTATGGCCAGAGTTAATGGATGGCAGAACGCATCGGGTCTATGCTGCAAAACCCAATCAATTGCATTCTCTTGCAATGCTCTCCAGAAGAGCTTGAGTCTTAATTCTGGTGAAATGCTCATCAAAATGACCTTACAATTTCCGCCATTAAGCAGGAGTGAAATCGGGTGAAAGTGCACCAGCGCCTAACTAGGGAGGCCCTGCATCGCGACATGCCATTGATTGCACAACTAGTTGCCCAGTACCGCGCAGTATTTGGGCCGGGCCTAAAGGTACTTTGGGCAAAAGAAGGTGAATTTGAGGTTGGCAAATTGCCTCAAGTTCGCTCCTATTGCGGCCCCTTTGAGTCAAGCAAGCCGCCTAAGCCCTAATTTTATATTGCAACACTAAGTGATTATTTTGGACAAACTAAAGAAAACCTACGCCAAGTACCTCAAAGCTATTGGCGCATTTAAATGCACAGGCTCCTGCCAGCTTTGCTTGGTAGTTGTTGTTTTCACCTTGATGCTTCCGGTCGCCCTGCAGTTAGCCGGAATCTTTTGGTATTTTGGCCTTCGCTTAAATTTACTGACCCCCGATGTATGGACATGGGTTGATGGCGTAACCGATTATCAAAATGGCTATATACAAAATCAATATAAGCCATTGGTCGTAAGCGGAGCCTTGTCCTTTATGTTGGTGTATGGACTAACGCTTGTTGCATACGGAGTTGGTCTCAAAGCCTATTTAAGTAGGGAGCTGCATGGAAGCGCAAGATGGGCAAACCTTGCAGATGTTAAAAAAAGCGGCCTTTTAAATGGCATCGGAATCGTATTGGGGCAATTTGGCAAGAAATTCTTACGCTTTGCTACCCAACAATTTGTGCTTGTAGCTGCTCCTACACGATCGGGCAAAGGAGTTAGCTTTGTTATTCCAAACCTGCTCAGCTGGACAGAGTCTGTTGTTGCGTTGGATGTGAAACAAGAGCTCTATGACATTACAGCCGGATATAGAAGGGATGTACTTGGCCAAGAGGTTTATCTGTTCAACCCATTTGCCGAGGATAAAATTAATGGCGTTGAGGCACCGAAAACTCACCGATATAACCCTTTGTCATCAATCTCGAAAGGGGTATTTAGGGTTGGTGACACGCTTGCTATAGGCTCGGCAATATGGCCATCCGGCGGCAAGGATTCCTTTTGGAACGATAGCGCCCGAAATCTGTTCTTGGCGATCGTCTTATTGTTGCTAGATATCAAGGACCAGAGGGGGCTAGAGGGCCCTGGGTCAAAATTACCGAATTACCCGGTAACCATGGGAGAGGTGCTGCGGCAAGCTGCGGGACGAGGAAGCCGCCTTTCTGTTAGAGATTATATGGCCGGTCTTCTTGAAGAATATTCCTGGCTCTCTTCTGAATGCGTGGATTCAATTGGCAACTTTTTATCAGCACCCCCAGAGACACTTGGCAATATTCTCTCTACCTTTAATGCTCCATTGACAATTTGGCGCAATCCAATCGTTGACGCGGCAACCTCCGAAAATGATTTTGATTTGCGCGATGTGCGCAAAAGAAAAATGACTATTTACATCGGGATCACTCCCGATCATTTAGCCGAAGCCAAGTTGCTTCTCAATCTGATTTTTAGCCAACTGATTAATCTGAACACCAAATCGCTGCCAGAAAAGGATAAATCACTCAAATACACATGCCTTCTATTGATGGATGAGTTCACCTCAATTGGCAAGGTCGACATTATTGCAAAAGCAATTGGCTATATTGCCGGCTACAACTTAAGGTTACTCGTCATTATTCAGTCGCCCTCACAGCTTGAATCTGTTTACGGCAAAGAGGATAGTAGGACGATGATTACCAACTTTGCGGTGAGGGTGGTATTTCCACCCAAAGAGCAAAAAGATGCGAACGAGTATTCAGAAATGCTTGGAACATACACAGAGTTATCGGCCAATATCAGTCGATCACGCAGTATTTTTAACCAACGCGCTGGCGGCAGTGAAAGCTTGTCGCATCAAAAACGGCCACTAATGCTTCCTCAAGAATTAAAGGAGATGAATCAAGATGAGCAAATCGTCTTGATGGAATACACCAAGCCAATACGGTGCACAAAAATTAGATACTATGAAGATCCTTTGTTTACTGAAAAGTTATTGCCGCCACCATCAATCACCCCTATAGACATTCAGAGTTTTGTGGCACGCTCACAAAATAAGGTTAGGGAATTGAGTGCGGATGAAGTTGACTTTAACTCTCAAACCTTAAGAGATCCTCCGCTAGCCGTTGATCAGCTTGCATTGCTGGCAGATGCACCAAGTTTTGATATATCTGATAACAGCGATTTTAGTGAGGTGGATGCAAATGAATTTGCAGACGCTTGTTTTGCAAGCTTGGGGGTTGACATTAGCGCATTGGAGGAGGGTCTTGCAGACGATAATCATGCTAATTACGCTAGGAACGTCGATCACGAGGATGCCACTCTTCTGTTAGATGAAAAGATTGAGGTTGATCTACAGGCAGGTGAGGGTATCGATGCTACGGGCATCAAAACTAGCGCTCAATTTTTAGATATGATTGACAGCGGTCAAAATGCTGTCTTAGTGTCCATAAATAAAACACCCTCAACACATGAGCTAAACAATCTGTTTGATAACCTTTAAATATATAAACGTAATATGACAAACACACTAAACCCAGATTTTTCCTCACACATTTTTGAGCAACACTTTGACATTGATGGCTTCTTGATAGCAAATAAAGCAGCAACCTACTTCTTCCGGGTGGGTAGCAATGCAATGGCGCAGGCAGGAATTAATTCCGGCGACAGGCTAGTGGTCGATCGCTCAATCAAGGCTAAAAACCGCGATACAGTCGTTGCAGTTCATGAAGGGCAGTTTTTGGTTCGACGCTTACATGTATCGAATGGACGGGTGGAGCTAGCTGCTGAGAGCGAGGGTTATCCACTGATATCCTTAGACAGTGATGAGCAATTAGATATTTGGGGTGTCGTAGTTGGGCTTGTTAGGAAGCTTTGATTCAAGAAATTTGAGGGGCGGCATAAGTTTGTGCGCCGCTTAACGCTCGCCATGATAGGGCTACGTTAACTCTATTAAGCGGCAACACTGAGACTCTGAGGGATTCCAGGAGGTACAGGAGGCGATTACAATTGGATGCAGCATATATTCCATTAAACGAGCTACCAACCCATTAAACGAGCTACCAACCCATTAAACTCAGCATGTTGGTTATATTATTCTAAGGAATTTTAAATGTCAGTTCACGTTAGGCAACTTGAGCAATACTTTGAGAATGCGATCACGGATTCGATAGATGTAAAGGATCTAGCGGGAAGGCCTGAGCCTGACATCAAGCAGGCCACACTCAGCCGCGCCCTTACTGCTTTTGCCATTAGTGGCTTGACGGGTACTATTGCCACCCAAGCTGCGGATTATGTTTTCGATGGAGAGAGAGATCAGGGAATTGACGGATGTTTCTTTGATTCAGGGAAAAATACGCTTGTATTTGTACAGTCTAAGTGGAATGCTAATGGTACCAAAACTATTGGAAAGGGAGATCTCCTTAAGTTCCTACATGGCGTCAAACTTGTACTTTCGGCAAACTGGGACACTTTCTCGGAAAAATTTAAAAAGCATAAAGCGACGATAGACCAAGTACTCTTAAAGCCTGAAGTGTCGGTAATTGTCTCAGTTGCGTTCACGGGCGATAACCCGCTTGGTTCTGAATGTGAAGAAGTTCTTACGCAATTTCAGAGCGAGCAAAATGCTGCCGGTGATTTTTTAGAGGTAAAAGTGCTTGATCTACGGGCATTACATCGGTTCTTCCGGACTGCCACTCTCTCTACTCAACCTCCTTTCACTGCAATGCTTTTGGATTGGGGTCAATCAATAGATCCACATCAGGCTATATACGGTCGTATCTGTTGCGAAGAACTCGCAAAGTTATATGCAGAAATTGGAGAGTCATTATTTGAGCCTAATATTCGCTCCTTCCTTGGGGATGGAGAGGTTAACAATCAAATTATCGGTACATTATTAAGTGCGCCAAAAGATTTTTGGTACATGAATAATGGCGTGACGGGGATTTGCACTAAATACAACAAAACAGCTCTTGGGGGAGGCGACAACCGCCAAGCTGGAGCGTTTATATTTCAAGGTCTGCAAATCGTAAACGGGGCACAGACCATAGGCTCAATAGCGAAGGCCTATGAGAAGTCACCCACACAGGTGGCGAAGGCCTTTGCGATGATAAAAATTATATCTCTTGAGGGCACACCGCTCGGCTTCACAGATGTAATTACTATTGCTACAAATAAGCAAAATAAAGTTGAAGATAAAGATTTCCTTACGCTAGATCCAAATCAAAATAGGATCAAAGTTGAGCTTCTGTCCAAAGGAATTCAATACATCTTTAGATCTGGAGAGGCTGTCATTGACAAGAATACGGGCTTTGACGTGACTGAAGCTATGATAGCTTTGGCTTGCTCTAGCTCTGCTATTAGTAATGCAGTTCTTGCGAAACGGAACATTGGGCTGTTGCTCGATCGAAAGTCAACTTCTTATCAGCAACTATTTCATTCCGGGATTAATGGAGAATTCACTTGGGAGTACGTGCAAAAATTTCGAAAAATTGATGCGGCACTTGTATCGGCACAGGCTAACGCTTCAAATCAAAAAAGGAAGCAATTGCTGACCCACGGAAATCGCATTTTGTCATGGGCTGTTTTTAATGCTGGTCCGGAAGGGCTCCCTGAAGACTCTGAGGCGCTGATAAATTTCATAGACAACACCGCTGATTTGATTGATAAATTTCTCAAGGAGAAATACCCTGATTCATATCTAGCAGTGTTCTTCAAAAATACCCAAAAATGCTCTGAACTAGCGACAAGTCTAAAGGAGGCAACGATAAATTCAGTTGGCTTGAGGCCTAAAAAACGCCTCCAACAACTGACTTTTCCAGCCTGAAATTCTGGTAGCGCAATATCCATAAAATTATTTCTGGATATCGGCAATGTAAATAGTTTTTATAAGTGATATGTTAGCCTGCGTCTGACTGCGTGTGCTTTTATGTAGTGCATGCCCCGCAAAAGCCCCTTGTTAAATCATTCCATTTCAAGGGAAAATATGGTTTAATTTCATGCATACAACCCATAAAGAGTTAGCGCTCTGGGTTTATGACAAAACTTGATGGGATTCAGATGCCAAATTTCTTTAGCGATAGCATTAGTTTTCGAGGTATTTACGCCTCTAATCAACGGTTTCATGCGCCCCAGTACGGCATTACATGCTGGAGGGCACAATGGCCAATGTAAATGCTGTCAATTGGGTTTCTGAGCTCGATAAGGTTCGGGACGCCCTTGGTTACATCGACTCTACCAGCAGGGATGACTGGATAATTGTCGGCGCAGCCTTAAAGCGAGATATTGGCCAAGATGCTTTTGATCTATGGGATGAATGGAGCTCCAGAGCGGATAGTTATAACGCTAAAACCGCAAAATACACATGGGACCGTTTTAAGCCTGGTAAAGCTGGGCTGGGAAAAGTCTTTCTTTTAGCCAAGCAAGGCGGCTTTGACCCAACAGGCCGCATTGGCCATGAACCGTTGTCGGCCCAAGCAAAGCTAGAGCAGGCTGAGCGACGCGCCAAACGTGCTAAAGAGCAAGCGGAGGAGGTAGCAAAAAGGGAGGCGCGATACAGCAAGGTTGCAAGCCTCTCTTCTCAGATTTGGCAATCTAGCATTCCTGCTGGGAGTGATCACCCATACTTGGTTCGCAAAGGTATAACTGGCGAAAATCTTCATGAGATTGATCAAGTCAAATTAGCATCCCTCATTGGTTACGCCCCAAAGGCAAATGACGAGCTTCTGGTTGGCCGCATATTGCTGGCCGCGGTTAAGCAAAATCATTCAATTAATACCTTGGAGTTAATTGATGAGAATGGACGTAAATCGGCTCTTGCTGGCGGACGAAAATTACAGTCTTATTGGGTGGCCAAAGACCTTGCGCAATCAACCAATGAGCCGTCGGTAATTTACATTGGGGAAGGTATTGCAACTACCAGGTCGATCGAGCACTCTTACAGCGCTTTACAAGCTGACCTTGGCTTGCCGGACGCCCTCATCGTAGCCTCACTTTCAACCGGCAACATGCCTTCTGTTGCGCTTGCACTCCGTGCTCAGCATCCAAATAGTTTGATAGTTATTGCGAGTGATCTAGGCCCCGGAGAACAAGCGGCAATTAAGGTGGCCCTAATGGTGGGTGGCATGGTGTCAAAACCAAGTTTTAGCGATGTTGATTTAGCCAGCCAGAAAACTGTTGATAAAAATGACTTCAATGATTTGCAATTAATTGCCGGTGATCAGAAAGTAGTTGTTGGACTGCTTGCTGCTCAAACACCACAAAGCCTCGGATATCAATTGATTGATGGCCAGGTGGTGAGTAACGATGAAGGGGCCGCATTGACTACTCAAATCAAGACAAGCGCCAGCTCCAGGGGAGGCAATTTATCCTCAAAAAAGCCTTTTAAGTCAGCGTCACCTGAACAGAGCCAGGGCATCGAGTCTGTACCCCTTCGTGGCTTTAATGATGCTGATAAGGCTAGCGTAGAACTTCAAATTAGCGATGCTGTGAAAGCCGCTCCAACGAGATTTATTGACCTCTACAAGAATGATCTTAGGTCGCATGGCGGGCTCTACATCAATGTGGATCTATTTAAAAAAACCTTCGAGCCATATCGCCAATCAAAAGAGTCGAAGGATATTTATAATCTTCCTGTGCATAACAGCGCTACCATGCTGGCAAATATGCTCTTTCGTCAGAATTTGGAGATTGCGCAAAGCAATTTCAAGGATGGGGCAAAAAATCAAAATCGAGTGATCTTAATCGCCGGAATGCCTGGAGCTGGCAAATCGAATTTTATTAAGGCGGTAATAGCCAGCGACCCCAGTATTGCATGCATTTATGAGGGTCAGCTTGATAATTTAGAGCTCGTAAAATCGATGATCGCCCAAAGCGTTGATATGGGCATGGAAGTTGATGTTCTAGCCGTTCACTCTAAGGCTGTCGACTCCCTTGATGCGTCATTGCAGCGTTTTGAGACGGTAGGGCGGGGCGCAACAATTGACGATATTGCCGCTTCGATTGCTACATTACCCAGTACTCTTGAATTGATTGCCCAGGCTCATGGCGAGGCCGTTAAACTAACTATCGTCGATCGCACAGATCCAGCAAGCCCGCTTATTGCGCGGGGCTGGGATCATCTTCCAAAACTCTTTTCCGAAGGCAACTATGAAACCATCAAACACCGACTCTCAAGCCATCTTGAGCAGCGCTACCAATCTAGATCCATTAGCCAAGCCATTTACAGTCACGCTCTCAACGGAAGCTCAGGACGACCCTTTTTGCAAGACGCTAGCAAAGGCCTTGGAGGAGTCGCATCAGACGAACGTGGATCAGACAACACCAGAAGAGCCCTTCTAAAAGCCGGCAATGAATCGGTTGCGATCAGCGACTTTGGAGAAAAGATTGGTGGTGCCAGGAAGGATGTGTGGACTGGTTACCTTGATAGACTTAAATCCGCTCAAACACTTGCAGCCAGAGAGGTTCCGTTTTCTCAATACTGGCCTGAACCAAATTATCAAAAACTCATTGAGGCAGGGCAGAATCCTGAAGCGATTGCCTATCTTCGGGCGCTGCGAGATGCAGTCCCTAGCAAGCCAAAAGCTACCTACAAGCTTTCCCGTTGGAGCGCAAAAGTAGAGGCGAGCAAATCACTTGCGGGGGAGATTAACGAAGTCATCGATCAACCCCAAGCCCTTGAGCTTATTTTTGACAAATTTAATTCCACCCCCGAAATTGCTGACCGTGCCATGCTCTACCAAATTGCTGGCCACAAGCAATCATTGGCAGCTTATCAAATAAAGAATGCCAGTTACTCCATGCTAGATGGGGTAACTTATAACCCAGCAAAAACGCTGTGGTCTATTGAAGAAAAAACCAAGGGCCGCTCATGGCCAAAGCAGCTCATTGTTGCCGATACAAGGCAAGCCCTTCTAGAGCGGTTCTCAAGTGAGCATCAATCTCTTTTGGATGGCTCTCAAAAAAGTAAGTCTAATAAAGAACCGCAATTTGTCCTTTATCGGAAAAGGGCGGGAGACCCACTCTTTATTGCGAAAAAAATTGGCAGGCGCTACATCGATTTAGCTGGGCCTTTTTTGGATGTAAAGGAAGCTCGAGATTATCGCAGCGCTAACTTAAATGAGTTAGAGCAATCATTAGCAAAACTAAAAGAGGTGCCTGCTATACGGGCTTTACAAAATGAACCTCGATTAGGCATAGATTACCGTGGCGATCAAAATATCACCCCGCAAGAGTTTAATGAAGTTTTTGGTTTCCGAGGGGTCGAATTTGGAAACTGGGTTGAGCAGGGAAGGCGTCAAAGTGATTTAAACGAGGCCTATGACGCATTGATGGACCTTTCTAAGGCCTTAGGTCTACCACCGGCCGCACTGTCTCTCAACGGCGACTTAGGCTTAGCTTTTGGGGCCAGGGGTAGAGGTGGTGTTGATCCAGCTAAGGCGCATTATGAGGCTGGCCATGTGGTCATTAACCTCACCAAAGAAAAGGGTGCGGGCTCTTTAGCTCATGAGTGGTGGCATGCATTAGATAACTACCTGGTGCGAACTAACAAACCTGAAAGCCCATTGGGATTTGTAAGCGAAAACCCGCAAGCTGTAGTTCTGCGTAATGCCCTTCAAGAGTCTTTTGTGCAGGTGATGGAGCAAATTCAACTCTCCAATCTGCCAGCAAGATCGGCCAAGATGGATGAGTTTCGCAGCTCTGCGTACTGGGCAACCCCAATAGAAATGTCTGCCAGATGCTTTGAGGGATATGTAGGTGAGAAGCTATCAAGGCTAGGCATTCGCAACGATTATCTCGTTAACTACCTTGCCCCAAAAGAATGGAATAGTGAAGATTTAATTCGATACCCCTATCCAGTTGATCGGGAGGTCGAGTCAATTAATGGGGCATTTGGGAATTTGTTTGCGCAAGTGCAAACAAGAGAGACGGATAAGGGCATGGCTATTTTTAGCGAAGCCCGTTTAGGCGCTGTGCCAGAGGCACAGCGTTTATCAGTCAGCTTGCTTGTCGAGAAAATTGATCAGTTTATTAAGCCATTTAAATCGACCATTCCCGTAAAGTTGTTGGAAACGACTCGGGAGCTGGGTGCTAGTGATCCCGGGTTTGTAGTTTCCGGCGTAACGCACCAGGAGCACATTTTTCTTATTAGGGAAGGGCTTGGGAACATCGCTGATGTCGAGAAAACGTTGTGGCATGAAATGCTCCATTTTGGGTTGCGACGATTTTTAACTAAAGATGAATATAGCAAAAATCTAAATGAACTATATAACAAAGATCAGTGGATTGCCAATAAGGCCGATCGATGGATAGCATCACCTGACGGACAAGATGTTCTTGCGCGTAATCCCAAAGATCCTGCGTATGTAAAAGCCAGAGGCGTTGATGAGGCTTTAGCAGATCTTGCTGAAATTATTCAAACCAACCCATCGGGATATCAACTAAACTCATTTGAGGCTAAGGCAATTCGCACTGTCCGTAATTGGGTTGCGGTACTTGCAGATAAATGTGGATTTCCAGAGGCTGCCAAACAATGGCGAGCTGTTGCTGCCGGTAAAGAAGCAAGAGATTTAGTTGCAAACACCTTTAGCAAATTGCGTGAAGGGGCTACACCAGTTTTTAGCCCAAGTTGGAATTACTCTGACCCTTCATTTAAACAGGCATCAAGCGATGCCAACGACTCCAAAGAAGAGAAGCAGTTCAATGTCGCAGGCCAATTTATTGGGCCAGCTCACGCTAATTTTCCCTCTTCAGGAGATATCAACATGGCCAAACAAGCCAAAACTAGTGCGCCGGAACAAGCCGCACCTTCAGAGAAGACTCTTGAGGAGTCCAGGCTATCAACCTCACCTGAAAAGACGGAGCCATCCCGCTCGGTAGGTGAGCCCTTATATGACCTTTCTAAGGTTCCTCACGAAGTGCGTACCGCAGCGAGTAGTTTTTTTGGCTCACGTCACAACCACTATCCACCGCGTGAAAACGGCGGTCCCTACAAGGGGGAGGTATTAAATACCTCGAATTATTTGATTCAAGAGGTCAGCCCAAGAGCCCTGGTGTTTCATGACAAAAGCAAGATTGAATATAAGAACGATAAGATCGCTGCGCTTGAGAAAGACAACCGCATTAATGGGTTGGAGGTAAAAATTAATTATGAAGGTGATCAAGCCAAGGTGCGACCATACGATCGCATGCACGACAATTTTCTAAAAGTTTGTAGAGAGATGAAGGAGTCGGCAGAGATTATGGCTCAGCCCCCTGAGTTTACCGAGATGCTCAACAACATTATGGCGTCATCTTGGGAGCGCATGAGTCGTGAGCGCCTAGAGCAGCTTCAGCAAGTTCGCCAACCTAAAAAGCAGCTTGCCCCTGATCACACAATCGTTGCCCCAGCCCCGAGTGCTCAAGATGCGCCAACTAGGTCGCGCTAAAAAGCACAACATCCGATAGATGAGATGACATGAACACGCAACTTAATCACGACTTAGATTTGTTTTCGCCGTCAGGGTTAATAAATGAGCCTGAGCTCAAAACCTATATCCATGATCTTGTAGATGATGTTTTTGATCGCCAGCTGTACTTAGATTCTCAACAACGCATGCCAACAGCTTTTGATAATCCCAAAGATAGTCAAGCTAAAGCTAACCCCAACGCCAATCCTTTCCCCCCTTCTTTTCTGGATACCAAATAACTATGGCCACATTACAAAATGCTAGCCCTGAGGGTTTAGTAATTGAAAATTCTCTCCTGCACGCAAACCCGCTTTTTCCCGACTTTTTCTCACAAGCATTGCGTAAGGATATTGGAGGTTTGCTCGATCAACTTTCCAAAGACGCTGCGCAAGCTACAGACCTAACTGCACTGGCATTAGGAGCGAAAGCTAGAAGTATGTTAGC
Source organism: Polynucleobacter sp. 31A-FELB (assembly GCF_018882405.1). Taxonomy (GTDB): domain Bacteria; phylum Pseudomonadota; class Gammaproteobacteria; order Burkholderiales; family Burkholderiaceae; genus Polynucleobacter. Next base: position 16,811 of record NZ_JACVOO010000021.1, read on the forward strand.
AGCACCAATATCAAGCGATAACACGGCCTCACTATTGCTCTATATGCGTGAGGCAAATCGCGCGTTATTAAGCTTAAATCCAGGCTGGCAGGATTCAAAAAAACACCTTCGTGCGCAAGAGCTTATAGCCAAGGGTTATGAGTATGCGGAAGGTCCGGTTAATAAAACTGCAGGTCAATCTAACGTTGACGGCTCCATGGCGTCTAAATCTCAGAATGACAACACCAAGCCAGTTAACTTGAGCCCTCTCAATCCCGAGGATGTGCCGGAGATTGTTAAAGAGCGCTACTTGCGTAACCCTGCAAATCCAGGGCTATTCTTTTTCCGAGACCGCAAAAATGATCTTGCATTTAGCGATACCGGCATCAAACTAACAACGAAGCACGATGACCCTGTTGTTGCTGATTCTATGGTTGCCATGGCAATTGGTAGAGGGTGGGGAAGTATTAGGGTTAGCGGTAGCGATGAGTTCAAAAAGGAGGTTTGGTTACAAGCGCAGCTTGCTGGCCTGCTAACAATTGGCTACATCCCGAGCGATGCGGATTACGCCAGACTCGATGCTGCAAAGAAATATCAAGCTGAAAAGGCGCGAAAGGATGTCGAGAAAATAGCTAAAGCTGATTCTAAAAATGAAAGGAATGGAAGAAGTACTAAGACTGCTAACCAATCTGACAACCCGTCAAATCGTGATACTAGCGAACAGTCCCTCTCTCCTGCAGGGGAGAGGCTCGTAGCGCATGGAGCTGCTCCATATGAATTTGATAAACGTGACGGGGCAAAGAAAAGTTACTTTATTAAAACCGAGGGCCAAGATGGAAAAGAGCGAATCTACTGGGGTGTCGGGCTACAGGACGCCCTAATTCATTCTGGAGTAAAGATTAATGACCAACTCTCGCTAAAGAGGCTGGGAAAAGAGCAGGTTGTAACTGATAAACCCATCTGGGATGAGTCGGGAAAGCTGCTTGGCCATGAGCCGATTACCACCGAGAGAAACGCTTGGGAAATTAAATTGGCTAATCTTGGCCAGCCAACACATTCTGTCGATAGTGGTGCGGGGCAGGTTGATTCAATCGCAACCGAGTCCCCAAGTATTGGGCCAACGCAGTCGCCACAATCTTTGCCAGCAAATTCGAACACTCTATGGGCTCATAAGGCCAAAGCTTTTTTAAATGGAGATCCTAAACAAGTATTGGGGGCTTTCCCTGAGCTGGGTAAAACTCTCCTGGCATTTAAAGCGGCTCAATCTTATTTTGAAAAGACGGTTCCAAATGAGGAAAAGCGCAGCGAAATATTGACAGAAATCAAACAAGGGCTATACGCCCGCATCCTGTCTGGAAATATTCCGCAGGTTCAAATTATTGATGAGCGAAAAATCGGTGTTTTAGTTGACCATGGAAAAACGGGGGACAACTCTTACTTTATCTCTTACAAAGATCTATTCGGTAAAGTGCAGACGCTAAAGGACCCAGGGCTTGAAGGTGCCATTAAAAAAACTCCGCTGGCGATCGGCCAACCCATTGAGCTGAGTAAAAACGCAATCTCAAAATCAATTCCCGTATCAAACCAAAAGGCTGATTTGTTAGATATTGCGCAAGGTACTGGTAGTGCTTGGGAGATAAAGGGCGGAGATGTTGCTATCTACAGTCAAGCCATTAGCTTTGGAGCGGTGGCAAAAGCAAAGGGTGCAAACAGTAAGACCGTAGATCTGATTGTGAGAGCGGCTTTAATCAAAGGACATAAGTTGGCTAAAAATGGTGTTGCTATTCCAATGCCAACCGTCTTTGATCCTAATGCACCAGCCAAACCCATGGTGCAGACTCTAAACCCTGAAAAGACCCAGAAAAAACCAAAGATCGACCGCAGTCAGTCGATTGGCCGCTAATTTATTTTTTTATAGAAAGTTTTAGTTATGAAAAAGGTTTCAACTTCAACCAATGGAGATACGGCAAAGACCGATGGGGAATCGATAGGCAAAGCGGTAATTCCCTTGCAAATTTTTCTTCCCGCGAATATCGCTAAGCCTTTACTTCATAATGCCTCCAAAAGTAATCTTTCCCCAGAGAACTATGTTTTATTTGTTTTGGATTTCCATCTAGGGAAAGGTTCACTGCTTGATCATTATATGAATGCTCCCGTTTCGTATGAGTAAGAAAATGCCTGCAGGGCAAAGCTCTGGGCACATGACTATACGGGCGGGGTCATTGAAAGCCACCTGGCTTGCCCACTGTAGAGCCCGAAAGACTTCCTCTGCAAATCTACTGCGAAAGTTAATGAGTGCCGAACTCTCTGCTAATGGCGAAGGCCATTTCAACGAAAATGACAGTGATTTTGTAATTAATGATTCCAAGGAAATAAGGCGCTTAGAATTACAGGTACCGCTTGATATATGTGATGCACTTAATGAACTTACTGCAAAGGAAGGTTTCCCCACTCTCAATCGTTATGCTGTAGCTCTTTTAGCTGTCAAAGCTACTGGATCACCCCAATTAAATCTTGAAGAATTCAAGGCATTGGTTAGCTCTAACCGTCAGATGATGGCCATTGGTCGAAACCTCAACCAACTCGTGATCGATGTCAAAACCGCCAATGCTGCAAATTCTGATTTATCAGTCATCGGTAATTTCCGGTTTGGTGTATTGGAGCAATTGCGCGAACAAATTAGTCGACATACTACCCTTGTGAGACAAGTACTGGCTGCAAATATTACCCGCTGGAATGCTTAGGATTCCGGTATTAAATGTCCTACTCAAAAATCTACATAGACGGCCGCCTACTTGGCTATGGCGATAAGCTCTTTGAGGAGCCGATCAAACGTGTTGCGCCAAAGAATCCAAGGTTATTTAATATCCTTGATCCAATTTCCAATAAAGATAAAGGCTCTGGCTGGAGTAAAAGTAGCGTAGCTAACAAGGGAGGGCTCTTACGCGATCAAATTGATCGGACAGTTAAAAGAGATCCTGAAGTCATGCTCAAGGTTACCTCCAAAAAAGAGGCCGGCAAGGGCATGAAGCAAATAGGCAATCATCTGGACTACATTAGCCGTAACGGTAAAGTAGAGCTTGAGACAGACCAGGGCGAAATAATCAGCACCAAGCCTGGTATTAAATCCCTCCAGGAAGAGTGGAAGCAAGGCATAACCGGAAAACCCATTCCAGAGAAAAGCGAACATCGTCTCGCCATTAATTTCATGCTATCCATGCCAAAGGGAACACCACCGGATGCAGTTTTAACTGCAGGTAGGGCGTTTCTAGCGGAGACCTTTGGTGGCAAGCATGCTTATGCATTCGCACTCCATACGGACACGGATAAGCCGCATATACATGCATGTGTCCAGGTTGCACCATTGGGAAAGGGGAAGCGATTGAATCCTCGTAAAGCTGACCTATCGCGCTGGCGAGAGCAGTTTGCACAGCAACTGCGTCATATCGGCATAGCGGCTAACGCTACACCAAGGCGAACAAGAGGGGTATCTGAGCCCTCAATTTCGCAGGCGGTCTTCCAATTAAGAAAACGTTTATCCGAATTACAACCAGGCGATTCTATACAGACCTACATTGAACGCAATATTTCCGCTGAGTTCAAGAAAAAATTGATTAGCAGCACAATTAACCCGACAAGTAATAAGGGGCCTAGTTTCACTCAGGAAATCATTGCCTGGTCAGGCATAGCGAAATTGCTAGCTGGCTCTCCCTCGATTGAAGATCGAGCTTTAAGTCGTGCAGTTAGTCAGTTTTCTGTAGAAAGCTACAAAAATCCCACCATACCAAGAGATGACCCTATGAAGAATAACAACACCATCAGGCCGAGTAATATTCGTAAATAGACGCATCAAAAGATTCAATATACATAATTTTATGGCTGATCTGGTTTTCTATTGGGTTTCCAATGATTTGTGTATTGTGGACCTTCGGATATTGGTGTGGCGAATGGCGCAAGAATCTTAACTGGCAAGGGCATTGGAGAATCAATGCCAACAACTATTGCCTCTCCTTTACCTAGTGTTGGTAAAAATGCAGCGGCTGATGCATCCATATTCCCAGATGCCTTTTCGACCACCTGCCTGTCCTTTTCGTTGATTAGCCGATGGACAATGAACATACCCATCTGGCTGAGCACGTCTTCTGGAATGTCTCTCGGCCTTTGGGTGGCCAATAATGTGGTTAGCCCATATTTTCGCCCCTCTTTGGCAATGAGTCCAAATGACTCTAGGGAAACTCTACTGTACTCATCTCCCAAAGACTTATCTAAAAATTGATGGGCTTCATCAAGTATAACGACGGTCGGATTGGTTCTAAAAGTACCTGTACGCGCCAATCTCAGTAGATACCGACCAATTGCGTTTGTCACTAATTCACGGGTGTTGTGTTCAAACGGCAAGTCTGCCATCGAAATTCTGAGAACTGATTCCTTCGATTCCAGAAAATCATTTATTACTTGTGGCAATGCAGTCAAGCCATCCGGCTTAAATATGCATGCCATGAATGGAGATTTGAGGGTGGTTTCGATGCGCGCAATAAGACTGATGCAATAGGTAAGTTCATTGCTAGCATCCCCCCACTTGGTGTGATCTTTTCCAAAGTTTGCCGATGGATAAACGCACTCTTCCTGAATCTGTCGAGCCAATAACTGTATGTTGTAAAGTACGCCATCCGCGTCAAGGGATGCGGCATTCGCAGTCAGCGCGTCCTCAACTGGTTTTTTGGATTGGTTAATTTTGGCGAGGTACCCATTCGGTGCTAGGCTATTGCAAAGATACGCAAGTTTGAGGCTTCGCAGTGCCTCACGAAGCTTCGGCGCTTGCGACGCTCCAGTGGGATTGAAAAGCACGAAAATATCTGACTCATTCAATTGATTGAATGGGTAGCCTACGAACTCCCGCTTGTCCTCCGCATTTTCTGGTTGTCCTCCTAGATGAACGTGCCTGACGCCATCATTCAATGATTTGAATTCACCAGTCGCATCAAACAGAATAGCCTTTCCATTCAATCGAACTATCTCTTCGACAAGGCGCGCAACAGTCCAACTTTTGCCGCCGCCTGTTGTTCCCAAAACTGCACAGTGGCGTCCAAAAAGTGCTTCGGGAGTCAGCGACACCATTGTGTTCAATGAGTGGGGCAAGAAAGCTAGCCGGATGCTTCGGTCGGCTTCGTGTCCTTGCTCTACAGCATGTTTTATAAGCAAAGGGTGAGCCGAAAACACGTGCTGCGCAATGCGAGGGTGCGCAGGTATTCCGCGAATCGCTTTTCCAGATGCCAGTTCGAGGGATGTGAGTAATTGAATCAGTCCTATCGGGTTGGCATCGTTGTCTTTGTGAGCAGTGGGTTCAACGGACAATCTGTCTCGTTCAGGAAGTTTCACTTCCGTGATTCGTCCGACAATCGCGTGTTCTTCACCCTCTATCAGGACGAATTCGCCCACTTGCCCCGCAGGCATGCCATAACCGGCGTGATGACCTGACGCAGGAGAAGCCGCGTGAGGAAGATTCACCCTGACAGTGTTCGGGTCTACTTGGCAAACCGTGCCAATGTACCGAGCTGGGTCAAAGGGTGCAATTGGCAGACCGCTCACGGTGAATCTCCCTCGATGACACGCATCCGCAGCATGTGCTTCTCAAGATCGGTTTCGGCAGCCATATCAGGTATTTCTCTGGCTACATCCTCAAATGTCCCATTGAGAAATGTCAACCTAGCATCGCCTTGATCCATCAGGCTCATGATTTTGCAAAGGTACGCATTTGTCCTGGCTGTGCCTAGATTGCCAGTTTGTTCATCATCTTCATTCAAGTCATTTTTATCACCACCGTCCGCTACGTGTTTGTGAGCATCTACACTTTTGACCAAGGCAGGATCAACAATTACAACCTTGAGCCCAAGGTTTGAACGTATTGCAGACAGGATGGGTTCAGCGATATGATTATCATTGAATCCAAAGCCAACAATCAATAAACCCGTATTCGGCTCTCTCAATGCGGACTGCAAGGCAGCGATCATTTCAAGATACGGCTGTGAAAAGGCTTGTTCATACTTGCTGCTTCGCGGATAAATAAGAAGGGGTTTGTCGGTGTCGTGCTTCTTTTCAATATCACCCGCACAGCGTTCCCAATCTATTGACCCGTGCAGCTTGTAAAGGTGAAAAACATTGGGTATGAATGCCGATGCATCACCTTCCGAACCTCGCCGAACTATGTCGTACGTGAAATAGACAGGATCAAACGTTGGCGGGAGTGTGGGTGAAAAACCATCAATCACAACAAAGCGCCCAGCTTTTGCTGCGTGTTCAAAACAGAGGTCGTAATTGGTAGTGAAAATCTTTGCTCGACTTTTCCCTGAGGAGCGACGAGCAATCCGTTGAAGGAATGCGCCATGTACAGGCAACGAGTCCGCACTTTTTAAGAAGTTGACGGCTGTACGAATTTCTGTTTCCGCCAGTTGGATAAAAGCCTGAAGCCGCTCTAGCTCTCCACCACGCAGAAAGTTTTCGGCGATTTTGCAAGCTGACAGTAATTCCTCGATGTTTTCGTTACCTGTGGTGTGACGAACGCTTTCAAGAAGCACTTTCCACTGGCTTTCATCGCCTGATTCATAGGCTGCCTTCACTCGCCCCCAGAGGTCGGGCATTGTTGGAGCCTTTCTTTTTGGAGGAACGGAATCATCTATCAGGCAAAGTGAGGTTCCAAGACCTGAGAGCACAATCAAATTTTGGCACCGCACAATTTCAGCCAGTGAGCGGTGAATCTGCTCCTTCGCCTCGTCTCGGTCCGACTTCTTTTCACCTGATGCCGTTGAACTAATCGATGATGGCATCAGCCATGATTTATTTGTGTATGCAGACCTGATTTTCATTTAACCCCTTTTTATACCTACAACAATAAACCCATTACTTTCGCCTGGCCCAGCAAACACTTAATCATTTCTACAGACTACCGTGCAGAGCTTATTCTCGGATTGAGCATTCTTTACTTCCCTGTAGTTTACTAATGTATTTCTTATGTAACACTCATACCGGCGATAAGCCTATCCTGCACTAGATTCATAGTTGTTCATGCACTAGATTCATAGTTGTTCATGAGCAACTTTTTCAGTCATTCCACCACCGAATTTGCTAGATGGGTCGAAGGTTTGGATTTTGGCTGAACTTGCAGATTGCGCCTCCCATCAAATGCCCATTGAAACCCATAAACCGCTTTTTGCGCCCTGATATTCGATTCCCATAGCCCATCCCATATTTTGATTCCCTTATTGGATTTTGATTGATCTGAGCTGGCTTCAGAGTTGCTACGTAGCAACTTTTTAATCGTTCACCACCCCAGATCGGAATGGTGAACTTTCAAAAATGAGGTTTACGCCAAAACCTAGTAATCCTCCCCCACAAGTACCTTGATATAGCGAGTAGCTTTCACAGGATTTTCCATAACCGCTATAAATTCACGCTCCAGCATATTGCCCTCTCTTAGGCACTCCAATATCTCAAAGAAAGCATCCATACCCATGCGATAGATAAATTCATAGGCAAGCGCAAAATCAATGTCGCTGGCTTGCTTGAACCCAAAATATGAGAGATCAGCAAGTTCGCTCTCAATATGCAGATAAATTTCCTCATCTTCTAGCTCTAGCATTTCTTCTTCGATTAAGGATTGATTACCCCATGAACTAAGTCCGTAGCGAGATTTGGCTATTGGCAATACAGTCACTTCCTGCCCCCAGTTTGCCTTCTTCGAATTTTTCGATACTTGATATGGTGCTGACCATGCGTAAGTATTGGATAACCACAAACCACCCCATTGCACCCCTACATTTTGGTTAATAACTTGGTATCTGCCCGTGTTATCCATCAGCACAAACTTATTACCTGACCCAATATGCTCAGCCACTATTTCAGCGAATGGCTCTGTGAAGGCAAAATCAGGATTCTTAGCCAACATCGGTACAAGATAATTTTTGATGTAGTGCCATGTATCGGACTTGGCTTCATCTGAAGCATTACCAGTAGATAAAATTCCGTTGTGCATGAGCCATAAATCAATGCCATGTTCTTGTTGATTTAATACTTCGTAGGGATGGCAATTATCAAGATTAATATCGCCATGGGTTTTCATGCGAAGGTGAAAGGCGCAAAACTTACCTGTGATTTCTTTGTTATAGAAGCTCTCAAAATCCTTGGCAGTTTTAGGCAATATTTTCTTGACTATCAGCTTGCCACCTTCGGCATACATCACGCCGACACCATCTTGATTGTGTGAGTAAAAATCTGCTAACCATTCTTTACTTAGCTTGGGCGCATCTTGATGTTGAATAACGAGTAAGCACATGATTACGCTACCTCCTTTAAGCTATCAGGGCTGATTAAGCTAAATGCGCCCAGAGTTAAGCCATCGGCTCGCACAATCCCTTTTTGATCTAAATACTCTCTTAGGTATTTGGTATCTTTTAGGTTCTCTGCTTGGCATAGGTATTCCAAGAATTGCTCGGTGGTTAGCTTTGCTTTAGATGATTTTTTGCAGAAAAAATAGGTGGCGTAAGCAAATTGCAAGCAAGCCATAATCGTTTCAAAACGTAATGTGCCTTTGAATAAGCGAAATTCAATCGTGGCTGGATTCTGAAAGTTCACCGCCTCATAGCGATCTTGATTCAGGTTTGATAGTTGATGCTCTTTATTATTTTTAAAGTGCTTAACGGCAAACTTCTTCCACTCTTGGTTATTCTTCTTGTCCTTAAAGGCGCACCATCTACTTTCATCCCGTCTAGCAATAGCTTTGATTAACAGGCGATTGGCAGGGTCGTTAATGAACTCGATAATTTTTGTGCCATGTAAGACGCTCATATCCGCTTTGGAGATATGAACATGAAGCCCACAAGTTTTAGTGTCGTGGCTTCGTGCGCCTACAAATCGCTCTTTAAAGAAGGAAAGTTGCTTTTCGTGGACATCTAGTCCAGTCCAACCTGTAACCATTTCAAAACCATGATTTAGTGAGCCATCATTCTCACAAAGGGCATAGAGGTATTTTTGCTCGTTACTGGTTTTGTGTAGAGAAAGGTTATCGAGTAAATACTCGGCACGTTCTTCTCTATCACCTTCACGAATTTCAATTTCCAATTCCATGCCAAGATAAACGGCTGGCTTTCTACTATCAAAACTGGATGGGATTTTGTTTAATCTTCTTTTGCTAGAGTGATAACCGCCAATCGCCCCATCACTAGAATCATCATCGTAGTCATCGCTATATTCATCTGATACATAACGATCTTCACGGTCTGACCAGTAATAGTGCTCATCTAGACAATGCTGGCAATACGAACCATCGCCATCCACTGACGAGCAATCTTCGTCATAGACTAACTTTCGGCAATGGTCGCACCAGCATACATTTGCATCAAAGGCATTTTCAAACAAACGATAGGCTTCTGAAATATGGATTGCACTTTCATTGATTAGCTCCATTGCCTCATCAGAGGCACTATTGCGAATTGCCTTAGCTATTGCCTTGCCTAGTTCAAAATTCTTAATCTTGTTGCTAATAAAGTTTGTAAGCCAGCCACCATTGCGGTGATAAAGCGCATTGCCCGTTATGTTTGATTTAATGCAAAACCGAACATACTCATTGGTTGCACCATTACTTCTAAGTTCAATTAAATTCATTTGCTTGTCCTTTTTAAATAATTAAAAGAACCGCAAAAATCACCTTTACCCCCTAAAACTTTTTTCCTTGCTTTTCATCTTTCAAGGGTTTGGGTGTTCCTCACGGTTGGACGAGCTGCAGGGCGATGGGGGCTACGGGTCAAGAGAACCGTGGAATAAATGTCAGGGACACACACCAAGAAATTTCTTGTGTGTCCCTGGCGTTTTATGCCGCGAAAGTCTCTTGAAGAGCAGGGCGTTTGTGCTAAGCATGAGCACAAAGAGCCCTAAACGACCCGTAGAACACAGAGAACCAAGATCGGTACAACTGTGAGGTTGATAGTTATTGTCAGGCGCAGCAATGAACGCGTTCATTGCAAGCTTGGCAAATCAATATCGTGTGCTCGAACGAGCACACACTTAAAGATGTTCGGAAGATTGCTTTAATCATACTTTTGCTAGCTAAGCGCAGCAAAAGTCATATTTGATTATTGTTTGAATTCGTATTGCCATTCGAAAATCCAAGTTAAATGGGTAAATTTATAGATCTGCTCGTTTGAGCAGGAACTGCCGTTCCATTTTTTTCTTGATCCCATACGAGACCGGTGGTCCTACCCAGCGGCACTGCTAACTTCCATCCTAATGACGATTAAATACTTAAAGTGATGAAGGTGATCGGTAACTCTTGCCTCTCCCATAAATAAGGGGTTTTGATTCCAATATTTAACGAGCTCTAGAGTCTAAAATCTTTCGCTGAAAAATAGTTTTAGTAAAGATGGCTAATGCGGAGTGAGCAATTAATAGAGCAATTCTTAAATTCTGGCTGGCTTAATAATTATTGGTCCAGCAACACCATCAAAACCTACCGGAAGGAGCTCCTAACCTTTAGCAAGTGGCTTAAAGCATATGAAGGGAAGGGCCTCTTAGGCGCAACATCTGAAGATATTTTAGGCTTTCTAGAAATCACGGCCACCAATCGAGTGCGCACACATAATTTACGCATCTCAATTTTGCGACGCCTCTATCGATACCTAGATCGTGAGTGCAAACTAGAATTAAACCCTTGCTTAGGACTCAGACCCATTAAGTCCCAGCAATCCCTTCCAAATATTCTTTCGGAGCTAGAGGTAACCAGGCTCATTGAATCGCCGGACACAACGACACCAATTGGCCTAAGGGATAGGGCCATGCTCGAGCTACTCTATGCAACTGGGATGCGGGTAAGTGAGCTGGTTATGCTGGAAATTACAAGCCTATATCTGCCTGATCAGTACATTATCGTTCGCGCCAATACGAGTAAATCCAAGTCGGATCGCATTGTTCCTTTTGGGGCAATTGCAGCGCACTGGCTATCTCGGTACCTAGAGGAAATACGATCAAGACTCTACAGAGTGAGGGTTGCAGCTGGCTCCAGAGCAAATTTCGTATTCCTTGGCAAGGGCAAAGGAGGGCGATTTCATACTCGAACTTGCCGCCTAATCGTAAAGCGGCATGCGCTACGTGCCGGCATCACCAGAAGGGTCTGCCCACACACCCTTAGGCATTCGTTTGCCACCCATCTACTTAATGGCGGCGCAAATCTAATTGTGATCCAAAAGCTACTTGGCCATGCGAGCATCCAAACCACGCAAATCTACACCCATACGTCAATTGCAAGGCTAAAACGAGTTCACAAACAGCATCACCCCAGAGGTGGCAGTTTCCGCAATATAGCTCTTGAGAAAGGCCGGCACCATCAACCCGATCCAAGCATCAGCAAATAGATAGGGTAATTACGCCAAATTGAGCCTGGAAGTACCGGGGTGCTGTGGGTGCTTGCTTCTTGGCCTACGCACAATGAGATCCACATCCACGCCCAGAAGATTGATGCATTCAAGCATTTTGCCGATACTAAGGGTGCTTATCTGCAGGGTTGGGTCTTTTGCATAACCCAGAAGCACGGAAAGCTTCGATGGACTTATTTGCATCAATACTGCTGCCTCCACCTGTTTTAATTCACGCCATTCGATCATTGAGGCTATCGCACCAGCCAAACTTATCCTGAGCTCATCATTTTTGCCTGAATTTCCCCCGGCGACATTGCTTTCGACTGTACTCATTTGTTTTTTCCAAGTTTCCTAATTAGGTAATTTTGCACCATTTTCCAAAGATCATCTATTGATATTTCTCAGAAAATTGGCTGAAATCGGCTTTAATATTTATTGCTGTAATGGAGCATTAAGCCCTTGCAATTAGTGCAATCCTTTGTTAATCTGTCGTTAACTTAATTCTTACGGAGGATGGTTCTAGTTTTTTCTTGACTTTTTTAAATCAATTCAAGATGCGTATAATCATTATTATGTCAAATAAGAAATACAACTAAGAAAGCATCATCAAATAAGCACTACGTATGAACTTCATTGATCATTTCATCAAACTTCCAGGCTTTAGTAGCCTACCTAGTTTCAGCACCCTGTTCTCTGAGATTAATACGGACATGGGCAATAGCGAGATTTGGTTTGTACTGATTCTGGCATGCTTGATGCTGACATTTCACGGTGTTGCGGTACTGATGATTGCCGGGGCTTTTCATTGGTTGGATCGTAAGCTTGAAAATAAACGTGTGTACGGGGCAAATTTCCTGTCGTATTTCATCGCCATATTGTTGATTATTGCCAGTCACTTCATGGAAATCGTTGCCTGGTCTTACGTTTGTGTTGCCTTACAGGTCTTCCCAACCAATCCGCAGACTTTCTACTTTGCAGGCGAAATGTATACAACGGTTGGATACGGTGACTACACGCTTTCAGAGCGCTGGAGAATCCTACCCATCATCATCTCGTTCTCTGGCATCTTTGCCGTATCAATGTCAGGTGCGGCCTTGTATTCCATGATGGGCGCCTTATTGAACCGTTCAAACCAGAATCCTAAGTCCGGGTCTGGATTCTAAAACGCTTGATTGGAAGGTTTTCCGGCCTAATTAACCAGCTTTGCTTTATCAATAGGCGCCTTTTGCTTAAAGACTAGCTCTAAAACGCGTCCATTGGACTCCAGGGAGCGCATTCTGCCAGGCAGCCAATCAAGGTCCTTGGCAAGCCAAATATCAACCTGACGCTTGTATGGATCGTTTTCTCGCTGCATGAGAGCGTAATGGCGATTAACTGACTTTCCTAGGCTTGGAATAGCCTCGGACTCCTCTTCGCCATAGCTCTTAAACTGCCACATCTCTAGGGTGTTGTAGTCGACCACAGGAAGCGCCCGAATGCTCCCAGCATCATCAATTTTGTCACTGCCATTCAATAGGGAGGCAAATTGGAACATCAGGCTAAATCGATCTTGGGTGCCTGGCAATAAATCGGGAGTGAACTCTGGCTTCTCGGAGAAGTACATCTTCCCTGCTCCATTCTGATCTCGATCGAATCTAGAGTAACGCGGGGGTTTTGTTCCGCGTTGTGTCCAGTAAATAGAGGGCGCTATTCCATATGCATCGACAGAGCCGCGGGATTCAAAAACAAATGGTCCAACAACTGCGTAAGGTATGTTGATATACAAACGGTAATTATTACCCTCAGTAATCCAGTCCAATTGCGCAGTTTGATAGAGCTGTCCATCAACATAGGCATCGAAATAATAGGTTCCAGAATCTGGAAGACGAAACGCCTGACCAGATTGATTACCTAATGCACCCTGCTCTCCTTTGTCTGCATCTGAAATCGGATCTGCAGATACAGCATTGGTTTTCTTGGGTGTAGCTTTTTTCTTTGGCGCGTTACTAAGTTGTATCTTTTTCGGAGGCTCAACACGAAGTTCTGTTTTGATAATCAGGTCTTCAGCAATCGGAGGCGAACTACCGAAAGAAATGAAAGGAAGTCCAAAAAATAAAATTAGGTGCCCAAAGACTGAGAGAAAAATGGCTGCAATCAGAATCCACAGAGATCTTCTGCGTATGGATTTAAATAGATTGCCAAATGAATCAATCAAGAAATTAATGCTCGATAAATTCAATCACTGCCGGTAGATGATCGGCGTAGTCGGCAATACCATGATCGCCGCCTTCAAGAATCAATTGCTTGGCGCCAGGATAAAAAGTAGACATCTCTTTCCAATCTAGGAGCTCATCACCCTTTGCGGCGATTAGAAAATATCGCTCTGGATTGGAAATCTGGTCTACCTGCAATGCACGAAGTTCATCAATATACTCAGCCTTGAAATCAAATGGCTCATCACTATCGTAAGCAGTCATCATGCCAACATGGGGTTCCAGTTCTCTAGCAGCATAAACAGCAGGATTTAAAGCAATACCCTTGCATTGATATTTCTCAGCCAGATAGTTTGTATAGAAACCGCCCAATGAAGATCCGATGATGACTATGCGATCCGCTTTGGATTGGTCGATATGCTTAACCACCATATCGATACTTTCCTTTGGAGATGCCAGTAATTGAGGGCAATACCACTCATAGATATTGTCAGGCGTTGAAAGCGCCCTCACCCCCTCACCAGTCATCACCGCCTTAGTTGAATTCGGCGACGAGCGAAATCCATGAAGATAAACCAACAGTGTTGTTCTCATAATCTTCTCTTAAGCCTTCTGACCAATTTCAAAGTTCGCCATTTTTTCTAAGGCCTTGACCATCGCTGAATGATCCCAAGCTTTGCCACCATGGGCACTACAGGAATTCAATAATTCTTGAGCGGTTGCAGTGTTAGGTAAGGAGACGCCTAAGGCTTTAGCACTATTGAGCGCAAGATTTAAATCCTTTTGATGCAGCTCAATCCTGAAGCCAGGATCGAATGTGCGTTTTATCATTCGCTCACCATGGACTTCCAAAATCTTCGAGCTAGCAAATCCACCCATTAATGCTTCGCGAACTTTGGCGGGATCGGCTCCAGCTTTAGAGGCAAATACCAATGCTTCAGCAACTGCTTCGATATTTAAAGCTACGATAATTTGATTGGCAACCTTCGTAATTTGGCCTGCACCATTTGCGCCAACCAGGGTAATGTTTTTGCCCATTAATTCAAAAACGGGTTTTACCTTTGCAAAAGTCGCATCGCTGCCACCAACCATGATGGTGAGCGTTGCACCTTTGGCACCAAGTTGACCGCCAGAAACAGGTGCATCCAGATACTCGCATCCAAGGGCATTAATCTTTTGAGCAAACTCCTTTGTTGCGATGGGTGAGATTGAGCTCATATCTACAACAATCTTGCCCTTACTTAATCCAGAAGCAATGCCGTTGTCACCAAATAAAACTTTTTCAACATCGGGAGTATCTGGCGCCATCGTGATGATGATGTCTGCCTTGCTGGCGACTTCTGCAGGGCTAGAGCATGGAATAGCAGAACTATTGGATAGCTCTTCCGGGATCTTGCTGCGAGTATTAATAAATACTTCGTGGCCAGCAGCAACCAAATGACCAGCCATAGGCGAACCCATGATTCCGAGACCAACAAATCCTAGCTTTAACTTACTCATAATGTCTTCCTATTATTTTTATTCTTGTTCGTATTGACTCATCCACCCAAGACCTGCCTCGGTAGATTTAAGCGGTTTATATTCGCAGCCGATATAGCCTTCGTAACCAAGGCTATCTAATAACCCAAAAAGGTATCCGTAGTTAATTTCCCCAGTGCCCGGCTCGTTTCGGCCTGGGTTATCGGCCAGCTGAATATGGGCTATTCGGTTGAGGTGCTTTTGGATGGTATTGCTTAACTCACCCTCCATACGCTGCGCATGATAAATGTCGTATTGCAGGAACGCATTATCAGCACCTACAGCATCCAAAATAGCAATCCCCTGCTCCGTCCTAGAGAGATAAAAGCCAGGAATATCGAACGTGTTGATTGGCTCAATCAATAGCTTTAAGCCAACTTTCTTCAGTTCACTGGCCGCGTATTGAAGATTGGATACAAAAGTATCGTGAAGCACTTTTGGATCAGATCCTGCCGGAGCCTTCCCAGCAAGACAATTTAATTGGGGTACCTCAAGAATGGTTGCGTACTCAATGGCTTTGGCGACCCCAGACCGGAACTCGGCAACGCGATCAGGCAAACAGGCAATGCCTCGCTCGCCTGCACCCCAATCGCCAGCAGGTAGGTTGTGGAGCGCTAGCTTAAGGGCATTATTGTCTAAAGCGGATTTAATCTCTTGAACATCAAATTCATAGGGGAAGAGAAATTCGACAGCTTTAAACCCGCCAGTTTTGGCAAGTGCAAAGCGTTCCAAAAATGGAACTTCATTAAAAAGCATCGTGAGGTTAGCTGCAAAACGGGGCATCTCATTCCTTTTTGATCAAGGCGCTGCAAAAGAGCTGATGTTATCAAAGAAGGCTATAAATTTCCTTGAGCGCCAAAGGATGGCGGTTTAGGTCAAATTGGGTATAAAAATACGCTAATATCTCTATAGAAGCACTTAATACTAAGGAAAGTTATGAAAATTAAATTCGCCCCAATTACCCTCGTAGCCGCAGCTCTACTTTCAGGCCCAGCACTTGTGATGGCTCAAACACCTACCGCAGCAAATGCCGTAGTTGTAGATGCGGCTGTAACTGACAATATCTTCCAGTTGTATGAAGGAACAGTTACAAAGATTGATAAGAAAACTCGTACGATTTTCTTCAAGAACAATGAGGGTGAATCTAAATTCGTTGCTGGCCCAGAGATCAAGAATTTTGATCAAATCAAAAAAGGTGATCGCCTAAGCGTTACTTATGAATTGGCTGTAGCAATTGAGTTAATTAAGACTAAGAGCGATGGCATTCTTAGCAAGGTTGAAACTTCTTCTGAAGTAGCTTCCAAGCCTGGTGAAAAGCCAACTCGCACAATTACTAACACCACAACGATCATTGCTGACATTGTCGCAGTTGATCGCGCTAAGAAATTGGTTTCCGTTAAGGGTCCAAGCGGAAAAGTTACTGTGGTGACAGTTAAGAACCCACAATTGTTAGCTGATGTAAGTGTTGGTGAGCAGGTTAAAGTAATTTACTTCGATGCGATGGCCGCATCTATTACTTCACCTAAAAAGAAATAAAACATTAAGTAATTCGTTGTAAATGCAGGGGTCTCACTTGAGCATTCGCATCTTTTGGATCCTTGCAGTTTCCGCCCTGCTGTCGGCTTGCGCTAATACCACTAGGCCTGGGGCTGTCGGAGTAAATAGATCGCAATTCATGATGTCTTCTTCTGAAGATGTGAATCGCCTCTCCGCTGCAAGCTATAACGAGCAAAATCAAAAAGCAAAAGAAAAAAATATTCTGGTCACTTCAGGACCAACTTATGATCGATTGAAGTTCATTGCGAATCGACTCATTCCGCAGACTGAGGCATTCCGAGATGACACTAGGCAATGGGATTGGCGCTTAACCCTCATTGATGAACCAATATTAAATGCAAGCTGCGCACCAGGCGGAAAGATAATCTTCTATACCGGAATCATTGAGCAACTCAATCTCAATGATGATGAAATTGCTGCCATCATGGGCCATGAAATCGCTCATGCCTTAAGAGAGCACGGTAGAGAGCGCGTCTCTCAAGCTGCAGCCCAAAATATCTTAGTCAATATCGCTATGGCAGTAGCTGGGCCATATGGATCGGCAGTAAGCGCCGCCAACCAGGTAGCTCAATACGCAATTGTTCTGCCAAACTCTAGAGAAAATGAATCTGAAGCCGATGCAATCGGTTTAGAGCTCGCAGCAAGGGCTGGATATAACCCCATGGGCGCAATTAGTGTTTGGCAAAAGATGTTAAAGGCAACTAAAGACAAGAGCACCCCAGAGTTTTTATCCACCCACCCTTCTGGTGAAACTCGAATTGAGCAATTGACTGCGCTGATGCCTTCGGTTGAGCCTCTTTATAAAGCTGCGCCTAAACCATCACCCACTAAGAAGTTATAAAAGGGTTTCTTGAAATGAAAAAAGCCCCTTATGCAGGGGCTTTTTAAACTTACTTGGCGGAGCGGACGGGACATTATGATCACTATATATTTTCAGACTGCAACCCTATAAGCCATATAGAATAAGGCTCTATAAAAATCTTAGGTGCAAGTTTTAGGTGCAAGTTTAGGTGCAAGTAGTGTAGTATGGGGTCTTCAGCTACCCCTTTGGACACCCCCTAATGAATGTAGAAAAACGAGCAGACGGATGGTACGCAGCTCTTACTGTTCCTTCTGATGTAAGGGAAGAAATTGGGCGATCCAAGCTACTCAAAAAGCTCTCTACTATCAGCGAGAGCAAAGGTCGTGCAGCTCAAGAAGCCTCACCGATCATTATGAATCGCTACCACTTCTATAGACACTTTCTAGCCTAATATTTAGTCTATTAGGAGGTGTGTCATGAGTACAAGAAGACGGTTTACTGAAGAGTTCAAGTTAGAGGCAGTCAAACAGGTAGTTGAA
>NZ_JACVOO010000022.1 GCF_018882405.1 Polynucleobacter sp. 31A-FELB
TTCAACTACCTGTTTGACTGCCTCTAACTTGAACTCTTCAGTAAACCGTCTTCTTGTACTCATGACACACCTCCTAATAGACTAAATATTAGGCTAGAAAGTGTCTATAGAAGTGGTAGCGATTCAGTGAAAGTGTTTTTGCACTTGAGGATGTCAAATCCCAGGGCAACAGTTTTCAATACCAAGTTGAGTACTGCCAATCGAGAGTTGTATTGAATAGCCTTAAAGACGCGACCCAATGCCACTATGGGTCGCAATATTCACCACTTAACTCTAACTTTGGAGAATCTGCCCGCTGGATACGGATACAAATACAAAGTGATCGGGCAAACACAGAATCATTTGCGATCCGAGTGGGGCCCTACTTTCTAAAAGAAATTGAATTATTTCGATTAACGGCCAAAGCATGGATTTCCGAACAAGCGGGTAGCAGACTCTCAGGGAGCCAGCTTCATGGCAATATTGGTGGCTACCTTTTTCTGATGCCACCAAGCCCAGAAAATATGAACACTTACTATTTAAAAGTAAGGGCATCGAGCCTAACTCATATTGCCGTATCAGCACATCCTTGGCCAAATTCAAACTTACGAAGCTCTGAACATCTCCTGGGGATTGGCGCTCAAATTGGCATCTTAATAGCTATTTTTGCCTTTTCTCTTGTGAGTCTTGGTTTGAGCCCATCAACCGTCATGGCTAGATTTAGCGTATCAGTTGCCAATCTCATTCTTTGCTTGTTATCTGGAAGTGGGATTTTGGCAATTTACCTTTTTCCACAAGAGCCTTTATTAAATGAGCTTATCTTTAATTGGGCTTTGTGCCTACGACTAGGTTTATGGATTTGGGTGTCGCAAGCATTCTTAACTACCTATAAAACTCCAAACTGGTACAAGACCTCGTGTTGGGCAATTTTTTGCTTAGTGGGTATATCAATGATGCTTATTGGTATTGGTAAATCAAACATCTCCAATGGATTGATGCTAACAGGAATCATTTTGGCGCCAATTATCCAAATCATCGCCATCATTAACACACCAAATATGAGGCGCTCATTTCAAACAGCATTAATTTCTGGATTCTGCATTTCAATTATCTTAATAATCTTGGCCATTCTCGCAGTGTTGTTCCCCATTCAAAATAATAGTCAGGCCCCCATCTACCTATCCCGTCTTGCTGATTTTGTAAACCCACTAGTGATGTTATCGATCATTGTTTTTCAAAACCGCCTTGTACGCACCGAATTAACGGAGGTAAAGACGGCTCTTACGGAAACCCAGTTACGCTCTGAATATGAAGGAAAGCTTTTAAAGGATCGTAGAACGTTGATTGATATGCTGGCCCATGAGCTAAAAAATCCCTTGGCATCTATCGGCCTTGCCATCGACAGCTTGAGTCAATCTATTGATACCAACAATGCGCATGACCAAAGACGTCTAAAAAATATCAATCGATCCATATTAAATATGGATGGCATTATTGAGCGATGCAACTTAATGAATCTGATCGACCAAAAATCATTACCGCTAAGTTCATCTGAAATTTATTTACGCACATTTATTTGTGAGACCATTGAGAATCTACACTGTGATCAGCAGGTGTATATAGATATTCCGAATGATTTGATCATCAATACAGACCCTCAATTTCTCCAAATTATCTTAAGCAACCTAATAGAAAATGGCTTGAAGTATTCACCCACAAGCTGCAAATTAAGAATTGTCGCAAGACCATTTACTGCGGATCATCATCGACATATCCGCATCACGATTTCGAACCCAGTCCAACAAGATTTGGCTCCAGATCCACAATCAGTATTTCAGCGTTTTTATAGGCACCCATTGGCGCAAAAAACCAGGGGCTCTGGCCTAGGTTTATATATATGCAAAGAGCTATGCACTCTACTTGGCGGCCAAATTGAATATCAATACATTAACAATGAAGCCATTTTTGTGATTGAGCTACCCCAATGAAGCCTGCGATAAATCAAATCAAGATTGCCATCATTGAAGATGATGTCATTTTGCGAGAAGAGTTAAGTCAATTTTTACAATCCCATCATTTTATCGTCCATGAAGTAAATAATGGGCTCTCTCTGGGTGACCTGCTTCTTAATAAATCTATCGATGTCATTATTTTGGATCTCAACTTACCAGGTCAATCTGGCTTTGAAATTGCCAAATCAGTTCGTGCAACATATCCTCAAATTGGGATTGCGATGCTTACGGCACGTACCGCGCTAGTAGATCGTATTAAGAGTTATGAATATGGGGCAGATATTTACCTCCCTAAACCAACGCCCCCGCAAGAACTACTTGCTGCAATCAATAGTCTAGCTAGGCGTATTGGCGATACCAAGCCTGATGGCTGGGTTTTGCATGCTCAATCGGGCCAATTGATTTCACCAAATGATGAAAATACCATCCAATTGATTGCGGTAGAAATGCTGCTACTCAAAGCCTTAGCTCAAGCACCAAACCATTCATTGGAGTCAGAGAGTATTTGCGAGATTCTTTCAGAACAATTAGCAATGGAGACCATGACAAAGCGCTCTTTAGAAAATATTATTAGCCGACTTAGAAAAAAAATTCAGCCAGCCCTAGATGGCTCGGAGCGTCGAATTATCCATTCAGTATGGGGCACTGGCTATCAGCTTTACCTACCCATATCCATCACCAACAGTTAAAACAAAACTTTTAAACTTATCCCAACAGCGTTATAGAGTGTTCGATTGTTGTATGGGATTTTCATAAAGTTTTGGGTATAAGTATATTGATTACTTCCTATGCCATAGTTTGCTCCCAGCCACACTTGATTGGCAATTGGGCGACTAAGCTCCAAGTTACCTGAATACAAATAGGATGGGGCCGCATACCCAGAAGTCATCAAAATTGAAGGGAAACGTGTCACGCCAACTGATGCGTTAATTACATACTCACCCATTGTCTTTGAGACCAGCCCCGTTACTGAAGGGGCGCCACCGTAGCCTGCATCATTCGTTGCTTCATTAACGGTAAGGCTACCCTGCCAGTCACTTGAGCCAATAAAGATAGCGCTAGCCCCCAAGTTGTAAGTGCTAACGCCGGCCCTGACACCAAGATTAGGTTGCACACTACCAAGCACTTTCAATAACATCCAATCATTGATAGCCCATAACTTGGCTCCAGACAAAACTGGATTTTTAAATCCCTGTGTTGCCGCATTGGTATTAAGTGGATTGGTAACGACAGTTTGCACGTAAAGATCAGATATTCCGACAGCAAAACTGTTGGGTAAACCTATAGAAATCTTTTGAAAGAAATTATTATTTATTGAGGTAGCGGAATTTTTTAATACGGGTGAGTTAATTGTGTAATTAGTTCGAATATTGTCAATATTTGAATCCCACTCAACCTGATAAGGATTCAGAAAAAAAGATGGCGAATATGGCGATAGTTCATCAGCAAATGCCCATGAAGATGCCATCAAGCAAGCGATAAAACTGAGGTGGCTTTTTAAACTGAGAGTCATATTGGGTAGAGCTGTCTTGAATTGAACAATCAACGTATCAGCCACAAGACCAATAGGCATCAAATATACAGAATTTCGAACTTTGATACGGATAAATTACTGCGACCAACGATTTTTTGGGGTTAAAGCTAATCTTTATCTTCTAAAGACCGTTATTGGCCGATATGAGACTTTGGGCCAGTTTCTAGCGTTAGGCAGCTGCCGACCCAAAGCAGATGATCAGAGCAAAGAAAAACCGCCCAAATGAACTGACCCACAAAAGTTGGACAGTTTGATTAGGTTAGCACGAGGGATTGAGTTCGGTATTGCACCGGACTTAATCCCTTTAGCTTTTCTTTGATTCGATCGTGGTTGTAGTAGTGGATGTATTCCTTAAGTTCAGTCTTAAAAGATTGGACGCTGTCAAACTTCTTTTGGTAGAAGAACTCCGTTTTCATAATTCCAAACCAGTTCTCCATAACCGCATTATCTAAGCAGTTGCCCTTCCTAGACATGCTTTGAGTTAGGCCTTGCTCTTTTAAGGTCCGCTGATAAAACCCCATTTGATATTGCCAGCCCTGATCTGAGTGCAACATCGGTTGCTCGCTTTTACTTAACCTTTTAAAGGCACTTTGGAGCATCCGCATCACCATGCTAATCTGAGGCCTGTCAGTAATCGTATAAGAGATGATCTCTTGGTTATATAAATCTAAGATGGGGGATAGGTAAACCTTCTCACCTTTGATATTGAACTCAGTCACATCTGTCACCCACTTCTGGTTGGGCTGCTTAGCTACAAATTGACGCTCCAGTAGATTGGGGGCTGCCTTACCAATAGAGCCTTTATAAGACTGGTAGCGCTTAGGTCTAACGGTTGACTTGAGTCCTAACTGACCCATGAGTCTTTGCACAGTTTTGGGGTCAAGGTGGCGCTGCTGATTGCGCAACTCTAGATGAACTCGTCGATATCCATAGCGACCTTTATGAGCATGGAAGATCGTATTAATCTGTATTTTGACCTCTAGATGGCGCTCCGCTTTACTACCAGCGCTTAGCTGGTAGTAATAAACGCTTTTCGGCATCTGAGCGACCCCGAGAATGATTTGTAATGGGTACTGCTGCCTTAACTCAGTAATTACTTGGACCTGTTCTTGTTTGCCAAGTGCTTTTGCTGGGCTAAGGCTTCGAGCTTTTTTAAGTAATCAGTCTCCACCCTGCGGTACTCAAGCTCTTGCATGAGCTCTTCTGGAGTCATCTGCGTTACCGGTTTATTGGTAGGGACAAACGGTTTGAAGGGTTTGGGCATCGGCACTCGTCCTTTAGGCTTGGCTTGCAAGGCTGCAATACCACCTTCATTGTAGAGTTTTTGCCAAACTGTAATCACACTGCCATCTGGGATATTAAAGTGCGCTGCGGCAGCTCGTAGCGATACTTCATGAGCTTTAACGTATTGAATAACGGACTTCTTGAACTCGGGAGTGTAGTGCTGATAAACCCTCTTTTTTAGACTAGAGAGTCCGTTCGATTGATAGCTTAGAGTCCATTTACGAATGTCAGAGGTATTGATCTCATACAAATGAGCAAGCCGCCTTTGGCCGCCTGACTTTAAATACTCTTTAACTACTTTTAGCTTGAACTGCGGACTGTATTTGCTCATAAAACTGAACCCCCTTGGTTGGACTTGGCGTCCAACTTTTAGGGGTCAGTTCAAAAGGCGGTCTTACTTTATGCACTATTTGGTAAGCTAGTTATTGCGCAAAAGGCTCTAGATCACCAGGCTTACGTAGCATCTTATTGACCTCATCTAAATGTAGCTCCTCTTGAACAATCATCTCTCTTGCATACTCTTCAAGCAATACCGAATGGATTTCTTCAGCTACTTTAAGTAGGTCGTAGTAAGCTGTTAAAGCTACTTTTTCATGCGCAAGGCTTTCACGCAGAATATCACCAATATCGTGCTGCTCTGTTTCAAGCAATGCACCAATTTTGAGAGATGGATGCCCGCCCAATAAAGTAACCAACTCTCCGGCCTTGTGGGCGTGAGCAAGACTTTCATCAGCATTTCCTTTTAGCCAAGAAACAATCGGAATGCGGTTGTAGCCATAAACCATTAAAGAGTAATGGGTATATTTCACGACCCCAGCCAACTCCAATTCCATGATTTTGTTTAAAGCCTTAATTGCTATTTCATTACTCATAACTGATCCTTTTCACAATAATTTTTACACTCTAATTTGCATAACTTATTTAGATTAGATTGCCCAAGCGCTAAAGGCAATGAAAATATTGATGTCGCTACCTCCAACCACCATACCCCATCGGCATACCACCCATCTCAACTGAGGTGGCAACGTTATTAATCGCCTGGGCCTCTCGTCTTCTAGCCAATACATCTTCTCTTTGATTTGCTGCTTCAAGATCCTTTTGAAGATCTGGAGCATCAGTAGGTCTTCTAATCAAAATTTGGTAATTTCCATCAAGCCCCTTGCATAAAGGGGTTACTGGAGACGAGGCAACAGCCCCACTCGCCCAATGCGCTGTAAATGGGGGCGCACCATAACAGCCATCCTCCGCCAGCGGAAGGGTTTTGCTTATGTCTGGGTTTAAATGGATCACGTATGGTGAAACACCTAAGGTTTGCTTATCGCTACTAATTAAAGCGCCTTCTGGAGTCGAATGGACAACGATTGTGCCTGTGCATGCCCCCAGTAGAGTTATAGCTGCAATGTTGAGTGCGAGGGTTTTTAGCATTTTGATTTCCTAATGGGTTGAAATAGCTTCTTAAAGCTCTATACATCTGACCACATGCGCATGAGGTTGTGATACACCCCGGTCAAGCGAATGACCTCTGGAGTGCCATCCTTTACTTTGCGCAATTGATAAATGGCGTTATCAAGATCATAAAGAACTCGGCGCTGATCATCTCCGCGAATCATGCTCTCGGTCCAGAAAAAACAAGAAATCCGGGCGCCCTTAGTTACTGGCTCTACCCTATGAACAGATGATCCTGGATACATCACCATGTCACCAGCTGCAAACTTAATTCTCTGCTCTCCAAAAGTATCCTCAACCACTAACTCGCCGCCCTCATATTCGCTTGGATCTGTCAGAAATAAGGTGCAGGAAATGTCTGTTCGAACGTGCTTTCCACTCGCAGCATGAGTTCTCACCGCATTATCAATATGATTGCCAAATTGATTATTTGAACCTTCATACTTATTGAACAATGGAGGGTAAATCTTCTTAGGAAGAGCGCCGGTAAGATACTCTGCGTTTCCTGATAGGGCCTCTAAAACAATAGCGCGAGCCTTTTGAGACTCAGTACCATCTTCAGGTAACTGGAAATTCTTCTTAGCTTTAGCCGACTGCGTACCCGCAGTAATTGATCCATCAGCCCAATTGGCGCTATCAATAATTTTGCGAACTTCAGATAGCTGGGACTTAGATAACACCTTAGGCACATGCAGCAACATATTCTCTCCGAGATAAATTAAAAACGAACAACTGCCTGTAGCTGATACGACCTTAAGGTGCCAGGAATTGCAAAGCCGCCATTAACATATACAGACTCATAGTTGGTCGTATTTAATAAGTTCATCACATTTAACTTTAAAGAGTACTCTTTGATGTCGTACTGCAACATAGCATCTACACGAGCATACGCAGGAACTTGATTAGCTGTAATAGGCCCCGTGCCGGTGCTTAAACCATAAACCTGTCTTTGGCCAACCCCAAATACTCCGCCCCCAACCTTCCAATTTTGAGCAACCTTATAGGTTGTCCAAACGTTGTATGTATAGGCAGGAGCATTACGCGATCTCATGCCAACTAAGTTAGGATTTTGGCGAGTAGTCCCACTATAGCCTTGATCATCAATAATAGAGCTCATTAATGCTCCACCACTAAAAATATCCCACTTATCGGTAATACTCCCAGTAAGCTCAAGCTCAAACCCATTGGTATGTCTTTTTACTGAATCGATTGAGCTAGTACTGTTAATGTCGGTATTACGCTCCCATTTTTTCACCGCCTGATAAAGAGCTGCTCTTAATGCCAGACCATCATCCGTTACGTTCCACTTAGCACCCAACTCGCTTACTGCACTTCGCTCGGCCGGGTAGCCGGTTCCAGCCGAAAGTTGATATAAGTCAGCTGTTGGATTAAATGAGTCACTCCATGTGAGGTAGTAATTGGAATTTAAAGTGGGTTGATACAAGAGTCCCGCTCTATAACTTTGCTCACCAAAATTTAAATTTGCCTGGCGCGAAGGGCCAAATGTAGTTGCACTACCTGGGGCCTGGTAATTAGCCCTCAAGGAGTCATACCGAATGCCGCCCATTACTTTCCAGCCGGTATAAACCTCGACCATATCTTGAGCATAAATAGAAGCGGTATTACCCTTGTAATTTACTTGACTTGATGGTGTTTTAACCTGATTACCATAACCATATTTACAGGTATCACGAACAATGACATTATTGCGAATCACGTCAGCAGTACAACCAGTAGTATCGTAGGAATATCGCTCGGCATTCTCGTTGTATACCTCAACGCCAGTCAATAACTCATGTCCGATCGACCCAGTTGAGAACCGCTTATTAAAGTCTGACTGGAAAGCAAACGTTGATTCCTCCCCGCCGCGCGGATTGGCTAGGGCAAGAGCTGTTACTGGAAGAACTGAGCGACCCTTATTAGACCAAAGCGAGCGGTCATAATGAGAGTAACGAATCTTGGTATTCAGGGAGGTATCTTTATCAAAAGTATATTGCTGGGACAAAGTAGTCAACTGGGTTGTGTTTTTCTCGTAATCTTGATTCGTGCCACTAAAACCTGTAGCGGTATTTAAGGGCTTCCCATTGACAAATCCAACACCAAAGTCTGGAGTATTGTTGGTATCGAGATAGTAGTAACTTAGGGAAACCTGATTATCAGTGCCAATACCGTACGTAACTGTTGGAGCAAAACCAAGTGTTTTATTTTGAACTACATCCCGCGAACTCTTGGCATCTTGAGCAACTGCATTTAATCGAAATGCAGTACTACTTTCTTGATTCAGCACAACGTTCATATCAGCAGTCCCGCGATAGTAGTCATAACTACCAGCTGTCACTGCGGCATTACTCTTATTCATCAGAAATGGTGTTTTAGTCACCTCATTGATAACCCCACCAGCTTGACCGCGACCGAACAACATGGAGGCCGCACCCCTGAGCACATCAACCTGAGTGACGTTGAAGAGGTCACGGTTGTATTGGGCTGTGTCTCTAATTCCATCAACATATAAGTCTCCAAAGCTATAAAAACCACGGATATTCATGTTGTCACCAATACGGCCGCCCTCACCCGCATTGAAAGTTAATCCCGGTACGTTTCGTAAGCCATCTTTTAAGGTAGTTGCATTTTGATCTTCCAGCAATCCTTCTGGAATAACGGTAATGGCCTGTGGAATATCAGATATTTCCTGAGTAATCTTTCCAATGTTGCTGTAATTTCGGTTGTAGCGATTTGACTCTTCATCGTATTTTGCCTTTACTTCAACCTGCCCCATGGACTTGGTTTCTGGAATGACCGTTTGCGCAAAAGCTACTTGACTTGAGCTCACCATAATCATTGCTACCGCAGCGCCTAGAGTTGCCCGAGATGATTGTGGCTCATTTAAGCGTTGATTTCTTTTGACGTTCTTTTTTCTCACAACAAATCCAATCTAATAAACATTAGTTAATTTCAATTGGCTTGCTGCATCGCGTGGGAATTACCCCATGTACGGCTGGCTACTATTTTTTAATACAAAATTCTTTTAACGACTCATCCCCGGAACATTTCTATAAACTTCGCTAGGGGTTACTGCATTTTGCTCATTCATCAAGTTCTGATTTACTGCGGTACTTGCATCAATGCTAATTTCATCCCCAGTTAAATTACCTCCCGATCCTACCTGTTTAGAGGAGGCGCATCCGCCAAGACCCCACATAAGCGTTAAAACGCAGGAATAGATTCCGACCTTGGTCATTTCCTGTTTATTTGGTAATTAAGAGCTTGCCAAATTTCGTTGCACGCAAGCAGTAAGTTGTGCCCTCATGCTCTATTAGCAAACTTTGAGAATCGCCAAACAACTCTTTGCTATTTACCTTCCGGGTAGCCATTTCTGGATCTTGTCTATCTAGCCGAATAATTCTTGGTGCCAGACTAGATGGGAGATTATTTTTTGTAATGCTAGCCATTATTTACCTGGGCTGGTTACAAAGCCCACTTTCTCAATACCAGCACCATTGGCAAGGCTCATTGCTTTAGCAACATGGTCGTACTCCACCTTCTTATCACCATAAATATGCAAGACTGGTTGGGGGCTGGCCTTAGATGCTTGCTGCAACTGTTCGTTAAGCTCTTTTTCAGTTAGCTTTTTCTTATCCAGGATATAACCTCCAGATTGATCAATATTTAAACTTAAAATCTCTGGCTTATTCTCTTGAGGCTTACTGGACGCTTGAGGTAAATTCACCTCAACAGCATGTTTTAAAACTGGTGCAGTAATCATGAAAATAATCAGGAGAACCAGCATGACATCCACAAATGGCGTCATATTGATCTCACTCATAAAGTGCTCTTCTTGGCTATCAAAGGATCCAAAGCTCATTTCAATTCTCCAAAATTACTCTGTAAAGGCTTTTTCAGAATTTGAGCGCTGAAATCCAGCAACATAAAACGCCCGTAAGTCATACGCGAATCTATTTAATCTATTTAAAATAAATTGATTGCCGCGAAGCAGTGCGTTGTAACCCAGCACCGCTGGAATAGCTACTGCTAAACCGAAGGCAGTCATTACAAGTGCCTCACCTACTGGGCCAGCCACCTTATCAATACTAGACATACCGCTATCGCTAATTGTGATCAGCGCTTGGTAAATTCCCCATACCGTTCCAAATAAACCAACAAAAGGTGCCGTAGATCCAATAGAGGCCAACACGATTAATCCAGAACCAAAGCGCTCCTTTACATCGTCAATCGCATTTCGCAGACTACTGGTAATCCAGTCGTTTAAATCCAAAGAGTCATGCAAATGCTTCTCGGTATTCCGATGGTGGCGCATGGCATTTTGCCCCTCCAGAGCAAGAGACTTAAAGGGATTGGCATCCTGGTCACTAGACTCAAGGGCCTCAAGAGCATTATTGAGATTGGGGCTATGCCAAAAATCATGTAATTGCTTAGACTGCTGTTTTGCTTTGTAAATCATCATTGCTTTTACGACCATCACCGTCCAAGAGGCAATCGACATCCCCAGCAAAATGATTGCCGTTAACTGAATAACGAATCCGCCCTCAACCCATAAATTAACCAAACTCAAACCTGAATTCATATCACTACTCCAAAATAAATTTAACTGGTAACTCGTAGCACATCGGTATTGGGGTGCCACCCTTTTTTGCTGGAATAAATTTCCATTGCTTTACTGTCTGTAGTGCAACTTGGTCAAGCCGCGAGAAACCTGATCCTTGTTTCAAATCGAGGCTATCTAAAGATCCATTGGCACCAATACAAGCCTTTAAAAGAACTAAACCCTGTTCCCGCAGTTTTTTGCTAATTGCTGGGTAAGGTGGCTTCGGATTATTTAATTCAGAGGCGTCAGAGTTGGGCATGGAAACCGGTGCAGATGCTAACGCCCCTTCTGATTTCGCTTCGCTTGTTTTTTCTTTTACAAGATCACTATCCTTGGTTGTTTTTTCCTTATCCAATTTTTTATCTTTGGGCTTTACATGAACCGATGGGGTAATGGCCATTGATTCTCGGTCAATTATTTGCGCCATCATTAAAATGGGCTCTGCTTTTCTCGAGTAATTGAATGCCAACATAATTAGCGCCAGTGGAATAACAGCATGCATCACCGCCACCCCAATCCCGGCCTTCTTATAGGTAATTTCGCCTAAAGATATAAACATGACGTTGATTACTTGTAACCAACCTGGTCCAAGAGTTTCTGAGCAGCAATTTGATTCTTACCAATTGCTGATACAGAAACCTTCTCCGACTGAAAAGTGCCTAGGGCTTTGAGCGCTGAATTGTCCACCTTGACTGATTGGACTGCTGGCCACTCGTTATTACCATTAGCGAAGTACTCTTGAGCCGAGTCACTCGCTAAATATTCCAGAAATTGAATCGCCTCTTTTGGGTGTGGGGCATTACGAGCCATGCCGCCACCAGAGATATTGATATGTACCCCGCCAGCCCCCTGGTTTGGCCAAACAAAGCCCACCTTAGAGATGGCAGTCATGTCATCAGGCTTATCGGATTGCATCATGCGAGCAAAGTAGTATGAGTTTGTCAAAGCAACGCCACACTCTCCTGAGGCTACTGCTTTAATTTGATCTGTATCGCCACCCCTTGGAGACCGAGCCATATTGGCTACCATGCCTTTTGCCCAAGTCTCGGTGGCTGCCAGGCCGTCTCTTTCAATTAATGCGCCCACAAGTGAAAGCATATATGGATGAGCACCAGATCGAGTGCAGACCTTCCCTTTGTTATTCGGGTCTGCTAGCTTTTCGTAAGTATCTACATCAGCCTTTTTGACGGTGGCCTTGTTGTAAACAATAACGCGGGCACGAGTAGAGAATCCATACCAAGGTGTTCCACTCGCCTCGGTATTAGCCCTCAAGTTGAGGGGAATCCGCTCATCAAGGTACTTTGACTTAGTTGGCGCAAACATGTTGTGCATTTGAGCCCTCCACAAGCGAGCAGCATCAACGAGCAATATGACATCAGCCTGACTTTTATCGCCCTCACTTTTTATGCGCTCCAAAATACCGTTGTCATCCGCTTCGATACGATTAATCTTGATCCCTGTCTTTTTGGTGAAGTCGGTATACAAAGCTTCGTCAGTTTGGTAATGACGAGCTGAATATAGATTTAATTCTTTGACAGGCTCTGCGGCATACACATTCGCACCAAAGATACCCAGCAACAACAAGCTACCTACCAATAGTTTTCTTGAATTCACTCTTCTAGCCTTTTGTTTGATATTGATCATCATTTTTGTTGAATTTTAAGAATTCTACATCATAATGAGAATCATTATTGTTTAGGAATAATTCTCAACTAAAGATGGAGATCCCAGTGAAATCAAATCAATTAACCTCAGGAGCCCTTGCAATGGTCTTGAATTACCAGAAAACAGGCTGCGAAATGGCAGCAAAGCAAGCGATTATTGCCCTCAATGCCCTTATCGATTCCAAGGAAATTCCTGCTGAACTAATTGAACAAGCGCTGGTGACTATTGAAGATCTGGACAGGGCACACTGTTAGAGTTAGAAAATTTTGACCGTTAGCGGCACAAACTGGGCTTCAGATAGCGCTCCTAGGATGGACTGCTTATGGCCGATAGGGGTCATTAGCTGGATCGACGGATAATCAATCCGATGAACATTGAATGACTGCTATCAACCTTGATTTCAACCCGTCGATGCAACAGATTGAGCAAAACGTTCTGCCGGTGTTTGATAGTTTAGTGTTTTTCTAGGGCGTTCATTTAATTGTCTTGCTACAGCATTGAGTTTTGCTTGTGAGTAATTGGCCAGGCTCATTCCTTTTGGGAAGTACTGTCTTAATAGCCCATTGGTATTTTCATTAGACCCTCGTTGCCATGGATGCTGAGGATCACAAAAGTACACTTGCACATCGGTAGCTAGAGTAAAGCGTTTGTGCTGAGCCATCTCCGAGCCGCGATCCCACGTTAAGGATTTATACAGCTCTTGCGGTAACTTGCGGGCATGCTTGATAAGTGCATTAACCACTGTCTCGCTGTCTTTACGAGCCACCTTGACTAGCATCACATAACGGGTTTGGCGCTCTACGAGAGTGGCGATCTGACTATTGGCATCTCCATAAAGTAGATCGCCTTCCCAATGACCGGGAACAGCGCGATCTTCCACCTCAGCTGGGCGCTCTCTAATAGGGATGGCATCCTTGATGCTGCCTAGATCCCGATCTTTCAGGGTGTGATGACGTGAGCGGCGCATGATGCGAGTACGTCGTAAGTGCTGTGTGAGCTCTTTCTTTAAGGCCCCACGGGCTTGGATGAACAGGCTTCGGTAGATCGTCTCGTGTGACACTTGATAGTCCTCCTGATCTGGATAAGTCTGTTTTAGCCAACCGGCAATCTGCTGTGGCGACCAGTAGTGCTGCAGTTTGTCTGCCACCAGATGCGCCAGGGCTTTATTCAAGACTAGTTTACAAGTCTGAGGACGCTGCGCTCGATCCCAGGCAGACTGGTCTGATTGATTTGCTCGATAACTCTCTGGATCACCATTACGGCCAATCTCACGACTAATCGTGGAAGGTGATCTACCTAACTCAGTGGCAATCGATCTCATAGATTGACCGCTTGCTAGGCCGCGTGAGATGGCTTCACGTTCAGCTAAGGTCAACGCTAGTTTGGATCGAGTTCGGGGTGGCGGTCTAATGCCGCCAGTTTGCACAAAGATGCCTTGTATGGACGAATGATTGCGATCAAATAACTGGGCAATCTGCTGGAGAGAATCTCCTTTTTTCCAGCGCTCCCACATTAAATCCTTCTGGGTGGCTGTGTAATAGATTCGAGGTCGTTGTTTCATGAGCAACACTCCTTGCGCTTACGCAGTTAGTAGTGTGTTGCATCGACGGGTTGAAATCAAGACCCAAAGCAGACTTTGACAGACACAGCCTCCGCAATAACCGTTAAGAATCAAAAGCTAACATTAGCGGATAGGGATCAATAAAAAAAATAATAT
Organism: Polynucleobacter sp. 31A-FELB; assembly: GCF_018882405.1. Lineage (GTDB taxonomy): Bacteria > Pseudomonadota > Gammaproteobacteria > Burkholderiales > Burkholderiaceae > Polynucleobacter. The sequence goes on from NZ_JACVOO010000022.1 coordinate 14,241, forward strand.
CAAAAAAAAACCACCCGAAGGTGGCGTAAAGTCATGTTACTAAATTATGATTGTTCAATATTATTCAGCCGTAATACTGGCGTCCTTGATCACTTTCCCCCAGAAGTCATACTCTTTCTTGGTAAATGTTGCTAATTGAGCCGGCGTCATTTGTTCAACAAAAGTTCCAGAGTCTTCGGCCTTCTTTTGAATTTCAGGACGCGCAAGGATTTTATTGACCTCCGCATTGATCTTCTTGATTACGCTTGGAGGAGTACCTGCAGGTGCATATAAGGCAAACCAAGAATCAAGATTGAAGTTCTTGATACCCTGCTCGGTTGCTGTGGGTACATTTGGTAACGCACTCAGTCTAGTCTGACTGGTAACGGCTAAGGCCTTTAACTTATCACCCTTAATTTGCCCAATCACGGAAGCTGGAGTGGTAATAAATAAATCTACTTGACCAGCCATAAGATCTTGCACTGCTGGGCCCGCACCTTTGTATGGAATATGTGCCATACGGACCCCAGTAATTTGCTTTAATAACTCTCCGGCAATATGCTGAATTGATCCATTCCCTGAAGAGGCGTAATTTAATTTACCTGGATTAGCTTTGGCATATGCCGTTAACTCCTTCAAATCACTTACCGGTAAACCAGGAGTCGCAACAATAACCTGAGGCGCTTTGGTTAAAAAAGCTATTGGCGCAAAATCTTTAATGGGGTCAGGCGCCTTTTTAAATAAATGGGGGTTTCCCACTTGGTAACCACTATAAGCAACCAAAAAAGTATAGCCATCAGGCTTAGCTAGCGCTACTGCTTGTCCGCCAATATTACCGGATGCTCCACCTTTGTTTTCAACTACGACCGGCTGACCCAATACTTTAGATAGTGGATCTGCAATTAAACGGGCTGTGAAATCTGTAGTACCACCAGGTGCACTGGGGACAATTAATGTGATTGGTCTATTAGGATAGCCCTCTTGAGCAAAACCTGTTAAAGCCGAACCCATAAGCGAAATAGCCATGAGGTTTTTAATAAAGAAACGTTTGTTCATTCTTATCTCCTATTTAAATCGTTAAATTAATTCAGATATCTCAATTAGGTTTTGATCTGGATCCCGCACATATACGGAATTGATTTTTTGTGTAGCACCGGTCCGCACAACCGGCCCCTCAATAATTGGCCAGCCTTCATTTATTAGCTTTTCAATCACTTTCTCAAGCGGGCGATCAGCTATAAAACAAAGGTCAAGCGAACCAGGTGTGGGTATGTCCGCCTTTGGTTCAAACTCTTTACCCTTAATATGAAGATTAATTTTTTGATTGCCGAATTTAAATGCTTTTCTTTCTACGGGTGGCGTACCTCCAATGAAAGATTCAAGCTTCATCCCAAGAATGCGGGTGTAAAAATCGACACATTCAGCCTCCTTGGCTGTTGTAAGAACTAAATGGTCTAGGTGATCAATCATGCTTACCTCCTTATATTGAATTAATTAAGCTTGGTGGCCTCTTGCCATCTAATCCTGCTCGTAAGTTTTCTACTGCGAGATCTACCATCGCTCTACGTGTTTTTTCTGTAGCGCTGGCAATGTGTGGCGCCAACACAATATTTTTGCACTTGAGTAACTCTGGATGCACTGATGGCTCACCCTCAAACACATCTAAGCCTGCCGCAAAGATCCTCCCAGCTTGCAATGCTTGCGCTAAAGCCGCATCATCCACAATGCCGCCGCGAGCAATATTAATCAGGGTTGCGGTCGGTTTCATGAGGGCAATTTCTTTTGCGCCAATCGTATGATGGCTCTCAGCCGAATATGGCAATACGAGAACGACGTGATCAGCCGTGCGTAGTAACTCTTCCTTAGAAACATATTTAGCACCGCAGGCTTTTTCATCAGCATCCGATAAATGACTGCGGTTGTGATAGATCACATTCATACCAAAGCCTAATGCGCGCTTTGCAATACCTTGCCCAATACGACCCATGCCAATAATGCCGACAGTACTGTGATGTAAATCCATGCCAAGGGGGTTATTCACAATCGACCACTTATCCCAATGTCCCGCTCTCACCCAATGCTCAGATTCGGTAATGCGACGTGCAGTTGCCATCAGCAAAGCAAATCCAAAATCTGCGGTTGTATCTGTCAATACATCGGGAGTATTTGTCGCCATCACACCAGCAGCAGTGATTGCCGGAACATCAAAATTGTTATAGCCAACAGAAATATTGGCCACTACCTTTAATTCTTTAGCTTGAGCTAAGGCAGATGCGTCAATGCGTTCGCTACCAGCCACTAGGGCGCCCTGGACTTCTGAAAGTGCTTTTTGTAGCTCTTCTGGGGTCAATATCTTGTCGGACTGATTGGAACGAACTTCGAAGGATTCCTCTAATTTAGCTAGAGCCTCAGGGAAAATCGCTCTAGCAACCAGAATTTTAGGTTTTTGGTTTTTATTATTCATAAATTTAAATAATCAGAATTGCTCTAAAGTCGTTTACGTTTGTTCTGGTTGGGCCAGTCACTAGCAAGCCGCCAGTAGCACCAAAAAATGTATAGGAATCATTCTTGTTGAGGTAGTCCACTAGGTTCATTCCAAAATCATGACCCTTTTGAATTATTTGGGGGCTGTATGTGGCACCAGCATTATCTTCAGATCCATCGATGCCATCTGTATCTGCCGCGATTGCATAAATACCCTTTGCACCATCGACAGCATGAGCAAAACTTAATAAAAAATCTGTATTCCTTCCTCCGCGTCCACCCCCTTTCACGGTGACTGTGGTTTCTCCGCCGCTAATCAACACAAGAGGTTTTTTTAAGGCCGAATCTGAATCCTTGCGAGCTAACCATAGTGACATCGCGCCAAATACCGCCCCGACCTGCTGAGCTTCACCCTCTATTGAATCAGACAAAATTTCAGCGTTAAGTTCATTATCCTCAGCAAACCTTTTTGCCGCCTCTAATGAGTGCTTCGCAGTTGTAAGCACCACAGGCTCTGGAATCGAAGAAAACAGAGGGTCACCGACCTTAGGAGTTTCTAATGCTGAGGTTTTAAGGCCCTCACGAATAAAGTCAGGAACCTGAATGTCATATTTAGTTATTACCCTCAATGCATCCTCGCAAGTACTGCTATCTGGCAATGTAGGGCCACTCGCAATAATCGAAGGATCATCTCCAGGGATATCAGATATTGCATAGGTTAGCACTTGAGCTGGGTGACACAACTGCGCTAGTCGACCGCCCTTGATTTTTGATAAATGCTTTCTTACACAATTAATCTCAAAGATGGAGGCACCGCATTTCAGGAGCTCCTTGTTAATCATCATCTTCTCATCTAAGGTGATTCCGTCTATTGGGGCCGTAAGTAATGCTGACCCACCACCAGAAGCCAGGAACACAACTAAATCATCAGCACTAAGATTACTTATTAGCCCAAGGATTCTTTGAGCGGCAATTTGACCAGCTTTATCGGGAATCGGATGGGACGCCTCAATTACTTCAACCTTTTCACAGGCGAGACCATGACCGTAACGCGTCACCACAAGTCCTTGCAGTCTTTCATAGTCCGCAGCAGCCCAAAAATCCTTAGCAGCCTGCTCGAACGATTTGGCCATTGATGCTGCACCTTTACCCGCACCAATAACAATTATCTTCCCAGACTTTGGAGTTGGGAATTTAAGTCCAAGCTCTTTAAAGTTTGGCATTGCAGCAGAGACTGCTACTTTGAATAATGTTCTAAGAAAGCTGACCGGATACTTTTCGAATGGTTTTTCCATATGAGTTATCCCGTATTCCGCAACCCTGCTGCGATTCCATTGATGGCGATATGAATGCCTCTTTGCACACGCTCGTCCTGCTTTCCAGATCGATAACGCCGCACCAGCTCGACTTGCAAGTGATGTATTGGATCAATATATGGAAAGCGATTACGTATTGACCTAGCTAAGGCTGGGTTATTTGCCAGCCTTACTTTTTCACCAGTAATCACGTTTAAGGCATTTACTGTTTTATTCCACTCAGCTTCGATTGCGCCAAAAATTCTTTTTCGCATCTTCACATCTGAAACAAGATCGCTGTATCTTGAAGCTAAACCAAGATCGCTTTTAGCTATAACCATATCCATATTTGACAAAAGTGTTCGGAAAAATGGCCATTGTTGATACATCTTTTGCAACATCAGTAATGCAGCCTTTTTTTCAAATGGGGTTTTTCTGTTGAGAAATTGCTCAATTGCAGATCCGAAACCATACCAACCAGGTAAAGTAAGTCGTGACTGGCCCCAGCTAAATCCCCAAGGGATAGCTCGTAAATCTTCAATTTTTTGATTCGCCTTGCGGCTGGCAGGACGAGAGCCAATATTTAACTTAGCAATCTCTTTAATCGGAGTTGCCTCGAAAAAGTATTCAGAAAATCCGGGGGTTTCATACACCAAACCACGATAGGCATCCATACTTGCTTGAGAGATTTGTGCCGCGGCTTCTAGGAAGCTCTTAGTAGCAGGTTTAGTTGGATTTAGAAGCGTTGCCTCTAATGTTGCCGCGACTAAGGTCTCAAGATTTCTTCTACCAATCTCGGGATTAGAGTACTTCGACCCAATGACCTCACCTTGCTCTGTTAGACGTATTTGCCCTCGTACGGTACCAGGGGGTTGAGCCAATATAGCCTCGTAGCTTGGTCCACCTCCACGACCGACTGTCCCCCCTCTTCCATGAAATAGCCTTAACTTAATTCCATGTTCTGAACCAAGCGGATCAAATACCTCAACTAACGCAATTTCTGCTCTATAAAGCTCCCAGTTGCTGGTTACGATCCCGCCATCCTTATTTGAATCGGAATAACCCAACATAATGTCCTGCTCTGCACCTGAGGCCTTAATCAAAGACAAGATTCCTGGCAACGCATAAAAATCGCGCATGATTGGAGCTGCATTACGTAAATCTTCAATGGTTTCAAATAGCGGAACCACAATCAAGTCAGCAATAGGCTTCTTACCCAACACTCCAGTAAATAAGCCCACTTCTTTTTGCAAGAGAAATACTTCCAGCAAATCACTTACTGTTTCTGTGTGACTGATAATGTAATGACGGATTGCATTGAGCCCAAACTTATGACGCAATTTCTTGGCCATCTCAAAAATAGCAAGTTCCGATAGCGTGAAATCAGAATACTTCTGCCCCATCACACGCAATGAACGAGGATCTTTAAGCAAAGAGAGTAATAACTTCTGTTTTTCTTGTTCCGAGCGTGCCGAGTAATCATTTTCTATCCCAGCAGCACGGAGTAATTCACCCAACACCGCTTCATGCATATCAGAGCTTTGCCGCAAATCAACTGTTGCTAAATGAAATCCAAATACCTCAACCGCCCTAATTAGCCCACGCAAACGTTTTTTTGCTAAAGCCTCGGCATTTTGGGAAATAAGTGAAGCTTCAATAGTTTTTAGGTCATCTAAAAATGCTTGTGCACTTGTGTATGCATTTTGGGGAGGCAATGCGTGACGCGCGGCATCTGCACCTGTTAATGATTTAAGAGAGGCGGCCAATCTTGCATACATACCCGTTAGGGCTCTACGGTATGGTTCATCCTGTCGGTGCTCATTTACATCGTGGGAAGCTTCTGCAAGTTCTTGCATTTTTTTAGGGAATTTTAAAAGCAATGCTGAAACAGAAAGCTCTTTCCCCAGATAGTGAATTTCAGTTAAATAATGGCGCAAAACCATTTCAGCCTGACGCTTAACTGCATATTCAAGCGTAGTGGAGCTGACATTTGGATTTCCATCCCTATCGCCACCAATCCATTGACCCATCTTGAAAAAATTTGCAACTACATACCCATCGAGAGAATCTTCGATCTGAGCGTAAATCTTAGGTATTTCTCTTAGAAAGGTCGTCTCGTAGTAACTAAGCGCATTTTCAATTTCATCCGCAACCGTTAACTTGGTAAAGCGCAAAAGTCGGGTATGCCAAAGCTGCAGAACACGTGCTCGTATTAATTCCTCATTCGCAGTCAACTCTTTCATCAACAATGCATCTTTTGCAGGATTGCTTGCTTTTGATGATTCTTTAATTTGATCTCGGGCTGCTAATAAATTTGCAATTTCTCGTTCAGCTTCCAAAATACTCGTACGCTGAACCTCTGTTGGATGGGCCGTGAGGACTGGTGAGATCAAACTCCCCGCCAATGTTTCTGATATTTGCTTACTGGTAACACCTGCTGAATGCAATTTCTTCATTGCCGCCGGTATGCTCCCATCCCTATAGCTACCTTCACGCTCATGGGCAATACGTCGTCGAATGTGGTGCCTATCCTCGGCCAAATTAGCTAGGTGGCTAAAGTAAGTAAAGGCCCTAAGAACCTTCATGGCATTCTCACTGCTAAGGCCTTTAAGAAGTTTTGTTAGCTCTTGGTTTGCCTTTTGGTTCGACTCTCTATGAAATGATACTGATAGCTTTCTAATCTGCTCCACCAGCGCATAAATAGCCTTACCCTCTTGCTCACGAACAATATCGCCTAATATCTTTCCCAAAAGCCGGATATCCTCCAAGAGTGGCTCCTCCCTCTCGTTTATTAGGGATTGTTTTTTCATATTTGGCATTTAGTTGGTTGATTACTGAGCGCGGCGTAATTCATACACATAACTAGGCTCAGGGTGTAACGTGAAAGTGCTACCTGCCTTTGCGACCTGACCAGGGACTTCGTGCCCTACGATCTGAGGCAATTCCTTTGCCAATTGCAATAACTTAGGAATATTCATACCAGTGTCATAGCCCATTGCATCAAGCATGTGAATCGCATCTTCGCTAGAAATATTGCCACTTGCTCCAGGCGCATATGGGCAGCCACCTAAGCCACCCAGAGAGCCGTCGAAACGAACAATGCCAGACTGGACCGCAGCCAAGATATTAGCTAATCCCATGCCTCTTGTATTGTGGAAATGCAAGGTAAGCTGAAGGCTTGGAAAACGCTTTTGTAAAGAATCGCACATCTTTTTTACTTGATCTGGATTGGCCATACCAGTTGTATCGCAAATCGTCAGACCCCTCACACCTAGATCGGCAAAGCGCTGAGCAAATCCTTCCACAACATCTTGAGGAACCTCGCCCTCCATAGGACAACCGAAACAGGTGGAAAGCGAAACATTAATAGGCGTTCTGCCATCGACATATTTAATAACTTCAGCTAATCCTGCAAAGCTCTTTTCTCTACCCATTCTGAGGTTTGCCAGGTTGTGCGTCTCAGATGTTGACATGACTAGATTAAATTCATCAGCCTTAGATTCAAAAGCGCGCTCTGCACCACGAAGATTTGGAACTAATACGGTGTACTCCACTCCGGGAACCCGTTTAATGCGGCCCATAACCTCTTCAGCATCCCTGAGCATTGGAATGGATTTTGGTGAAGTAAATGAAGTGACTTCGATTTTCGCAAAACCACAATCACTAAGTTCATTAACTAACTTAACTTTGTCATTAGTCGGAATAAAGTTTGGCTCAATTTGAAAGCCATCTCTTGTCACTACATCGTTGAAATAAATTCTTGTCATAGTCTTTTCCTCTTTATTTTTTAGTAAATGCAATGCCACGCTCTTTCAGGGAGGCGACTTGTGAGTCATTTAATCCAATACTTTGCAAAATCTCATCGGTGTTCTCGCCGATATCGGGAGCCAGAGTTTTAATAGAACCAGGTGTACGGGAAAGTTTTGGAATTACTCCAGGTACATCAAGCTTGGATCCATCTTGCATTTGAATAGTTTGAATATTTCCCCTGGCCTTGTAATGGGGGTCGTTAGCAATATCAGCCACGGTGTAAATTCGGCCAACAGGCACAGCAACAGAATCTAGGATTTCTAGAGCCTTGTCAGTGCTAACTGTTTTAGCCCACTCACCAATGGCTTGATCAAGCTCAGCTACGCGCTTAACGCGGCCATCATTATTCTCGAGCTGAGTGTCATTACCAAGGTCATCACGCCCAATGACTGTCATTAGTCGTTTAAAAATACTATCGCCATTACCGGCAACTAAAACATACCCTCCATCAGCACAGCGATACGCGTTGGTTGGGGCAATGCCTGGTAAAGCACTTCCAGCTGCTTGACGTACTTCACCAAAGGCGCTGTATTCAGGGAGCAAGCTTTCCATACAGTTAAATACTGCTTCATATAAAGCAATATCAATAATTTGGCCTTTACCGCTATTGTGGCGCTCTTGCAATGCCAACAAAATACCAATCACACCATGCAAAGAGGCCAAGGTATCGCCAATGCTGATGCCTACACGTACAGGCACCCTCCCAGGCTCCGCAGTCAAATGACGCAAGCCACCCATAGCTTCTGCAACAACACCAAATCCTGGTTTATCTCTGTAAGGACCAGTCTGACCATAACCGCTAATACGCAGAACAATCAACCTAGGATTGAGCTCGAGTAACTTTGCCGGATCAAGACCCCAACCCTCTAAAGTTCCAGGGCGAAAGTTTTCAATTAATACATCTGCCTCTTTAACCAAAGTTCTGACAATTTCTTGAGCCTCAGCTTGCTTTAGATCCAAGGAGAGGGAGCGCTTGTTGCGTGACTGGACCTGCCACCAAACAGAAGTTCCATCTTTGAGTAATCGCCATTTACGTAGTGCATCACCAACTTTTGGCGGCTCAATCTTAATTACGTCGGCGCCAAAGTCAGCCAAAGTTTTGGCTGCAAAGGGCCCCGCAATCAACTGCCCCATCTCGATTACTTTTAATTTTGCTAATGGCTCCATTGGATCCTCTAAGGTGTTCTTTTAAGCAAAGTTACGCCCCTTCATTACTCTTGAAAATTGCTATTTGGAGACGATTCCTTCTCATTTTGCGAAGGTATGGGTAGAATTACCCTATGAAAACACAGCTAAACCCCGCCAGAGTGGATTTTGTGACCCTCAAATTGTTCTGCTCCATAGTGCAATCTGGGAGCATTACCAAGGGCGCAAGCGCATGCAACCTAGCGTTATCTGCAGCTAGCAGACGAATCTCGGACTTTGAGGGGACGGTGGGCGTCCCATTACTAGATCGTTCCGTTAAAGGGGTTACAGTGACCCCAGCTGGTCATGCTGTAATGCAACATGCTTTGAGATTGTTTCAGGGTTTTGAACAGCTCAGTAACGAATTGGGCGAATACTCCAAAGGGGTAAAAGGGCATGTAAGACTTTGGGCAAACATGTCTGCCTTAACTGAATTTCTACCCTCAGCGCTAGCAAGCTTTTTGAAAGCTCACACCGAGATACAGGTTGAAGTGGAGGAACAGTTAAGCGGCGACATCGTTAGAGCTCTGATGGATGGAATTGCGGATATTGGAGTCTTTGCTGAGGGGCCCGTCACATCAGGATTGGACACTCAGGTCATAGGTAGAGATCAACTTGTCATTGCCTGCAGCAAAGAACATCAACTCAGCAAAAGAAAGGTCATTTCTTTTGAGGAATGCCTTAAGTATGATTTTGTGGGACTTAATCGAGGGAGTTCATTACTAGAGCTCACCTCTCGAAGCGCGGAGAAGCTTGGCAAGCAAATGAGGCTTCGGATCCAGGTTAGAAGCTACGATGCAATGTGCCAGATGATCGCCGTGAATCTTGGTATCGGAGTCCTTCCTTATCAAGCCTGCGCAGCTCAGATTAGAGCTATGAATCTCAAGGTTGTTCAACTGGATGATTCATGGGCAAAACGAAATCTTCTGCTTGCAATGAAAGCAAATACAAGCCAACTGCCTGCTGCAATATTACTTAGCCAACATTTACTTGGGCTAACCCATAATTAATTAGAGGCGACCAAATTTCTAATTAGATATTCAGAATTCGCAAATATACCAATAGACCGGGCTTAAGCGCTATTCCATTTGAGAGCCGACCAGCGGTGCTAAAAACAAAAAGCCCCCGTGAGGATAGCTTTGTTGACAGGGCTGTTGTATTGGTGAAGACACCGACGCACCAATGATCCAGGGGAAGCTAGAAAATTCACGGATGACAAATCCGACAAACGTTACAAGGCCTGTTTTTTGTTAATTCTGCACCTAAAATAATGATTAAATAGCAATATTTAGCCAGAAAGCCTCATCATATTTTTCAATACGAGTACTCCTGTAGCCGCCCATCATGTTTCCCCGACAGGCAGGGTTCCGCAAACTCAACCTACAGGGGGTGAAGTAGAGCAATATTATTAAATCTATTATTAATTGATTAACTAGAGTCGGATTCTTAACTAAATCCAGTTTTTTTCCCATAAATTAATAGGCAGGCATTAAGCCATTAATCATGAACAGTATCACCTGAACCCCCCCCGATAGATTTGCAATACTGCCTAATGAAAGAGCCCTTTCTGGGTTTAGCTGTTTTAGTTAGTTTTTATAAAAGCTGCTAGAAATTTTCGTAGAATTTGATTATTAGAATTCTCTTTTCTAAAACATAACAAAATACGTCTTTTGGCCCATTCTTCTTTGATAGGGATAGCGACTAGATTGTTATCCTTTAAATCGATAGCTTGTTCTGTGGCAAAAGGCAAGAAGCCAACACCCAATCCAGCTGATACCGACTTTTGAATCGCCTCAAAGCTTCTCACTTCAATTCGAGTCCTCATTACTTTATCAAGCTTGCTTGCCTCCATTGCTAGCAGGCGCATTAGATTGGCGCTTGACTCTAAGCCAACAATCTCATAATCAAGAATTTTTGAATAAGTTAAGTTTTTTACTTTACTTAATGGATGGTCTTTTCTGAAAACAGCGCATAAGCGATCTGTTTCATAATCGTGCGACTCGAGCCCGTTCGCTACAGAACCATTAATAAGGAATGCAACATCAATCTCTGCAGATAGTAGACCCTCAACAGCCTCATCACTCCATCGCTCTTGAACCACTACGCGATAGCCTGGGTATTTTTTTAAGAATTTAGCTAGATCGTAAGGAAAGCGGTGCGTCATCACGGAAGTTGATGCCATAACCCGCAATACGCCCTTGCTACCAGTCTCATAATCAGTCATTTCTGACTGCATCTTATTAATACTTACTAAAAGTTCTTTAGCGTTCTTCACTAAAGCCAAGCCAGCACTAGTCAGCTCAATCCCCCTGGAGGAGCGCTCAAATAAAGAGGCTTTGAATCTGTGTTCGAGAAGCGCGATCCGCCTACTTGCTGCCGCCAGACTTATGTTGGACTCATCCGCCGCCTTTGTTAGACTCCCTCGCTCAGCCGCCTTAACAAATAAAGCTAATGAATCTAAATTAGGAAGCATATTTTCTTTTCATAAAACTTACCGTATAACAAACGGATACCCATTAACAGCAATTCAATTAAGCAAAGCGCTTTACCCAAAAGGTTTACCGTGTTGTATTTTAGCCTTTCCATAACCAAGGCCAGAAGCCTTATAACCTAATATTATTCAATCCAGCTAGTCTAATAATCAACTCCAATTAGAGAAGGAATAGGCTCAATTTCATGACATTTAATTGCATTCTCAGTCATCACCGCAATTTCAGCAGGGAAAGCAGCCTCATTTAACGAACCCCCTACACCAACAATAATTAAATAAACAGAATCAACAACTCGCTAAAGTTCCACAGATTAACACCAAAGCCATCTGATTTCACCCTAATTTTGACATTGCTTTAAATAACGCACCTAGCCAAAATTGCGATTTTATGTGCAAACTGGAAAAGTTATATTATTTTAGAAATCCTCAGGCTAGCGACCTTGTCCGCAGAAAGACCAAGGCCTTCGAGAATTGATTCGCTATGCTGACCCACTCCTGGAACTGGTCCCATTCGATAGCCATATTGATCATTAAGGCCGGGGGGAAGCATCGCGGGAATACTTCCAACTGGGGAGTCCACGTAGCGCCATCTATGACGTGAGCCCAACTGAGGGTGATCCCATAGATCCTTCATTGTATTTACTTGCGCATTTGCAATTTGAGCATCCTCAAGCCTCTCAGTTACAACATCAATCGAGAGTTCAGTAAAACAATCATCAATAATCTTTTTAAGTAGATCACGATTTTCATTGCGCTTGAAATTGGAAGCAAACTTTTCATCGCCAGCCAATTCAGGATTCAAAAGAACTTTCTCGCAGAATAGCTTCCACTCCCGCTCATTTTGTAGGCCCAGCATTACGGTATTTCCACCAGCGACCCCAAATGGGCCATAAGGGTAAATCGTTGCATGAGAGACTCCAGAGCGTGGAGGTGGCTCAGCCCCATCAAACGCATAATACATTGGGTAACTCATCCACTCACCCAATGATTCCAACATGGAAACATCAATATGCGAACCGACATTGGTCCTATTTCGCAAAAGTAATGCGCTCAAAATATTGGTATAAGCATACATACCTGCAGCAATATCGGCAATCGAGTTGCCTGCCTTGCTGGGGGCTTCGGGGGTGCCGGTCACGGATAAGAATCCAGCTTCACTTTGAATCAGTAGGTCATATGCCTTCTTATTCGTGTATGGGCCAAAATTTCCATATCCTGAAATATCGCAAATAATCAGACGTGGATTTATTTTTTTTAACTCATCTACTGATAGACCCATTCTTGAAGTCGCACCAGGCGCTAAGTTCTGCACAAAGACATCTGCAGTTTTTAAAAGAGACTTCAAAATCTCTAATGCCTCAGGCTGCTTCAAATCCAGAGCCAAACTTTCTTTTGAACGGTTTACCCAAACAAAGTGGGATGACATACCTTTAACTCGTTGGTCGTACCCCCGGGCAAAGTCACCGGCACCAGGCCGTTCAACCTTAATGACTCGAGCACCTAAATCTGCTAATTGGCGCGTACAAAATGGAGCGGCAATAGCATGCTCCAGGGAAACCACGGTGATACCATCTAATGGAAGAATGCTCATATTGACCTTATTAAAAAGAGCGTGGTAAGCCCAAGACATGCTCGGCCACATACGAATAAATTAAGTTGGTTGAGATTGGCGCCACTTGGTAAAGTCGTGTTTCTCGGAACTTGCGCTCAACATCATATTCATTAGCAAAGCCAAAGCCGCCATGCGTTTGCAAACAGACGTTGGCGGCTTCCCAAGATGCTTTAGCCGCTAAGTACTTGGCCATATTGGATTCGGCACCACAAGCTTGCTTGGTATCAAATAGCTCACAAGCCTTAAAGCGCATTAGATTGGCAGCTTCAGTCTCAATAAAAGAGTCCGCAATTGGAAACTGAATACCTTGATTCTTACCAATAGGGCGATCAAACACTACGCGCTCGTTAGCATAACGACGTGACTTATCGACAAACCAATAGGCGTCACCAATACACTCGGCTGCAATTAGGACACGTTCTGCATTAAGACCATCCAAAATGTATTTAAAGCCTTTGCCTTCTTCTCCGATTAAATTTTCTGCGGGGATTTCTAGGTTATCAAAGAACACTTCATTGGTTTCATGATTAACCATATTGGCAATCGGCTGTATGGTCATTCCTTTGCCAATGGCTTCTTTAAGATCAACGATAAAGATCGACATACCTTCGGATTTCTTGGTGACTTCTGCCAGCGGGGTGGTTCTTGCCAAGAGAATCATCAAATCAGAATGCTGAATACGGGAGATCCACACCTTCTGCCCATTGACCACATACTTATCACCCTTTTTGACGGCAGTTGTTTTGAGTTTGGTGGTATCGGTACCGGTAGTGGGCTCGGTAACCGCCATGGTTTGGAGGCGCAGTTCACCAGTAGCGATCTTGGGAAGGTAGAGTTTCTTTTGAACATCGGAGCCATGGCGCAGTAGGGTGCCCATGTTGTACATCTGGCCATGACAAGAACCCGCATTGCCACCAGAGAAGTTAATTTCTTCCATGATCACAGAGGCTTCGGCAAGACCTAATCCGGAGCCACCAAATTCTTCAGGGATCAAAGCAGCAAGCCATCCAGCCTGTGCCATTGCATCAACGAAAGCTTCTGGGTAAGCCCGTTCATGATCTACTTTTTGCCAGTAAGCGGAGTCAAAACTGCCGCAAAGGTCGCGCAAGGCTTCACGCATGTCTTGGTATTGATCTGGTTTGGGGATAGGGTGATTCATCGGACTCTCAGCATAATTAAAATGAAATGGATAATCCTCTCTTATCCCAATAATCGGAATTAGAATTAATCACAAGCCCATTCAAAAAAAATCAAATACATGGGCCTAGACTTAGATAGAGCTATTAAGTGCTAAGCTGCAAAGGATTCTCATTTAAGCAATCTCTTAAGGCGTATACCGGGAAACGATCGCTAAGGTTCGGCGAGCTAGGAGCACTACTGGGCGATCAATCATCCGCCCATCAAGCTTTATTGCACCGCCATGCGAATCATCATCGGCCTGAATAACGCGCTTTGCCCAGTCAATCTCCTCTTCTGTGGGCATAAAAGCATTCCTAACAATCTCAACTTGCTTAGGGTGGATGCATAACTTTCCGCCAAAGCCAATACGCTTAGCGCGTTGAGCATTATCGGCTATCTGGACTACATCATCAGTAGATTGTGTAATTCCATCAATTGGAGTGGCCAATTGGGCAAGACGAGATGCAACAACCATTTTGAATCTTGCCGGAAGAAGCTCTGAATCCTGCGCATCGCATACCATCCCTAGGTCCGCTTGAAGATCAATGTTTCCCAATGCCAATCTTAGGACGGAGCTTGCACCAGCGACCTCTGCAATATTATCAATACCAAGAGCGCTTTCAATGAGGGGAATAATTGCGACGTCACCAAGCGCTTGAGCTACACCATTAATTTGATCAGCCGATTCACTCTTAGGAATCATGACGCAAGAAATTGATAATTCCTTTGCCAGCACCATATCTTGAACAAAGTGCTTGCTACTAGGGGCATTCATTCTTACAACTAGGCGCTGCCTCTGCTCCTTCGTGAAGTTCCTCCAGGCAATACGAGTTAGATCTCTGGCTATGCCCTTCTCTTCCTCAGCTACAGAGTCTTCCAAATCAATTAAGACTCCATCTGCACCACTAGCCAATGCCTTAGCAAAACGATCCGGCCTTACGCCTGGAACAAACAAGAAATTTGTTCCAGATCGGAACGTTGAGTATATGTCACTCATTTTTTTATGACAAAACAGCAGTCGCTTGCATCGTAAGCCAACCCTCATGGTCTTGCGCCCATATCGCGATCGTTTTCCCAGAAGGATCTTTTTCCAAATCTGGTTTAGCGCTGACCTTAAATATATTGATATCAAATGTGGGTCGGATAGCGCGGAACTCAAAACTTTTGAGCTTGCAGCCAGGAATACTTTGGCGCACCAGATCAACCAAAAGGGTGGCGATCAATGGGCCATGAACGATGAGGCCTGGATAACCCTCCACCTCAGTGACATATTTACGATCGTAATGAATACGGTGACCATTAAATGTCAATGCTGAGTAACGAAACAGCAGAACATCATCCGGTGTAATTGTTTTGGACCATGTTGCATCGGTTGGCGCAGGAGTTGGTGCAACAGGCTTGTCATCGGGACCAGGCGCATCGCGATACACAATGTCATGCTCTTCAATTAAAGCTAAGCCATGCTGATTGGATACCTCATGCTTGACGAGAACAAAGATGAGATCACCAGTACGACCTGCTTTGTGTGTAACCGATTCAATTTTAGAAACGCGCTTAATTTCATCGCCAACAGTGAGCGGTGCAAGCCATTGCACTCGGCTGCCTGCCCACATGCGACGCGGCAAAGGTACTGGTGGTAAGAATCCACCACGCTTGGGGTGACCATCAGGCCCGATTTCAGATTGGCGAGCATGGGGTAAGAAGTAGAGCCAATGCCATAGCTCTGGCAGAAAGCTTCCTGTTGAGGGTTCTGGATCTGGGCGATCCAGAGTGGCCGATAGAGCCCTGACTGGGGCAGCTGTAACGGTATCCTGAAGTGTCTCGGTCTTACCGAGCCACTCTTGAAGATGGGAGATGGTTTGAGGTTCGATTCGCATAATAGCAATACTCCACCAAAACAATCTAAATATGAATTTCAATTTACCTAATAGCCACTTCGAATAATTCGAAGGTAGCTTGACTGGCTTATCCAGAATTACGCTGCGGCAATAAAAAAAGCGTCTGGCTATTTTAGTGAGCCCTGATAGCACACGATGGCATCGTTACACTGATATAAGATTTCTATAACTCCTCTAAAGACTCCCAAAGCTCTGGGCAATGATGGAATTCAAAACAAATTCACATCATTGCTGAACCTTGTATATACTAACTAGACGCTACTAGAGTGTTTTTTCCTCTGTTAATCCGTAGGTCCCTGGTTCGAGCCCAGGTCGAGGAGCCAGATAAGTAAGCCCCTAGAGTAATCTAGGGGCTTTTTTTATTACTATCGCCGCCCGGTAGGCAAGAGACTCAAATTGATCGACGGATGCTTGCTATGCCCAAAATTCTTTAATTTTTGATGCCTCTGATTTTGCTCGATCATACCCAGTTCGTAATGCGCCTTCGATCTGCTTTGGATCCAACAAATTTACGCCCGGAGGTGTGCCAGCAACAATCCACTTTACTTTTGTGCCAGTTGCTTCTACATCTTTAATGTTTTGACTAATAGGGTGTGGAATTGTTGTGAGAATCGCCCCAGTAACACCATTAGTTAATGTAATGATCAAAGCTCTTTTTGAGCCGGCCACCAAATCCACATGTGCTGGATTAGAGCAAATTCCCCCATCCATGACATAACGCTGACCCAATAATGTTGGCCCTGCGACCCCGGGTAAAGAGCTACTTGCTGCCGCACCATGTGCCAAGGGAATATTATTTTTTCTAGCAGTTTGCTGACTAACAACAATACGCTCACCCGTGTAGCAATCTACCCCTGTTGTATGCATTCGGCTAGCCGGCCAATCTTTTTTGCTATCGCCCGTTAATAGTGCTGCCAATTTTTCGATGTTAGCGCCATTCAATTTATTATCAGCAGCTAAAGCGGCTGCGCCAATAACTCTCCGTGTTTCAATACTGCCATCGGTAGCGCTCATATTCACTTTATCAGCCCTCATCTGACTAATATTGGGGGTCGCCACAGGCGCTAGCTTAGAAAAAATTTCTGGGAACTTGCCAAAAAAATCAAACTCTGTCCGCAAACGGGAAAACTCGCCGGAGAGCAATGACGAGCCCATATAGGAACCAGCAGAAGTACCAACCACCATTTCAGGAAGCTGCGCCATGTCCAGGCCCGCCTCCATGAGCCCATGAAAAAATCCACAATACCACGCGATGTAGTATTCACCGCCACCACCAAGCACCATAGTTCGATCCAATCCTTTTGCTAAATTGGAAACGGTTGGTTTTATTGCGATAGGAATTACCAAACCATCATCGGCAAATAGTTTTTTAGAAATCTCATCTGCCTTTAATTCAATATTAGATTTTCGAGGCATTGTCTGCGCGAAGGCAGATTCAAGACCAGGTCCAGCAGTTGCGGTGAGAGTAACAGCACCAACGGTAGAGGTTTTTAAGAAATTACGGCGTGAATGTTGTGTCATATCAGATCCATGTGAATTTAACTAATTTATAGCAGTGACCTCCTCCCACAAACCGGTCAGCTCTGAGCCAGAAAATCGGGCGGTGTGGTTGAACTACAAAATGACTTTGCAAACATCGCTGGTGGGAGATCCCCCAGCGATGAATGCGGTCTAAAACAAT
>NZ_JACVOO010000023.1 GCF_018882405.1 Polynucleobacter sp. 31A-FELB
CTTGATGCAATGCAAAAGCAATCTGCTCTTCTGTGAACTTTGACCTCTTCATGGCGCACCCCTCCTTAGGGATAATATCGCCGATTTTTTCTAATTTAGGGTGTCCAATTTATTGGGAGGAGGTCAAGAATGGTGATCATGGCGTAATGAACTTCATTTACACCAACAGCCTGCGCAATAGGAAACATGAGTGGAGCAAATAAAACCATTGCTGGAATACCCTCCAGTACGCTGCCAAGAATTATGAAACCAATAATTGAAACAGCAATAAACGTGAATTTACCGCCAGGTAAAGCGCTTACTGATTCAGCCAAAGTATTGGAAAAACCAGACTGGGTTAATGCCCAAGCCATACTAGTGGCACAACCAATAATAAGAAGAATTGCACCAGAAAGCGAAGCAGTTTCAATCAACATAGGCTTTAAGCGTTTCCACTTAAATTCACGATATATAAAGATGCCCACGATGAATGAATAAACAATACCAATAGTGGAAACCTCCGTTGCAGTCGCAACACCCTCAACAACAGCAGTACGAATCACAAATGGAAGGGCTAATGCTGGAAATGCAACCAAAAATGATTTCACAACCTGATCAACCTTCATCTTTGGAACATGCTCCATCGATTCGCCACGACTTTTCCACCATACAACACCGCAAAGCATGGCTCCAACAATGACTGCAGGCATTAACCCACCAGTAAATAATGCGGAAATTGAAACCCCCGTTACAGATCCAACAGTAATCAAGACCAAGCTAGGCGGAATAGTCTCAGTCTGGGCACCGGTTGCGCTTAATAGCGCTACCAACTCGCCAGGATCGCTACCCCGTCTCCGCATTTCCGGAAAAAGTGCAGGGGCAATAGCAGCCATATCAGCAGCTTTAGAACCAGAAATTCCAGAAATCAAATACATTGCGCCAATCAGCACATAAGATAGACCGCCACGCACATGCCCAAGTAATGAAGCAAGAAAAGCAATTAGTCGCTTTGCCATTCCGGTTGCCTCTATCAAAACACCCAAAAAGACAAACATTGGGACTGACAGTAAGATTAAGTGAGACATGCCTTCACCCATGCGTCCAATTACAACAATCATTGGAGTTTCTGTGCTTGCCCCTAAATAAGAAAAGGTTGCCAAGCCAAACGCAAACGCAATTGGCAAGCCTGCAAATACGCAAGCAGAGATCATGCCCACAAAAAATATTACTAAGTTAATATTTCCCAACTCCAAGAGAAATGGTCTAGCGATATAGATGGGAAGCGCTATGCCAACAATTACCGCAATAGAAATTAGGGTTACACGATGGGCTGCACTCAGTAGAAGTTTTAAGACAGCCACTATTGCCATCAAAGCAATTCCTACGGGCATAGCGGCCGCTCTCCATCCCGCTGAAATATCAAGTCCAGGCATAGACATATCAACCTCATCAATTGCAAAATGAAGACTGGGCTGAAGTATTAGCGCCATAAATGCAACGGCTGATGTGATTGCAATAGTTTCCAAAAATAATTTCGTCTCTGGGCTCGCTTTATTCACAAACGTAGTCATCCGCATATGACCACCCTGCCTCAAGGCAACTAC
The DNA here is from genome assembly GCF_018882405.1 of Polynucleobacter sp. 31A-FELB. Taxonomy (GTDB): domain Bacteria; phylum Pseudomonadota; class Gammaproteobacteria; order Burkholderiales; family Burkholderiaceae; genus Polynucleobacter. The sequence continues at coordinate 1,584 of NZ_JACVOO010000023.1, forward strand.
AGAACCAAGCATCGCCAGCCACAAAAATAAAACTGATGCCAATTCATCCGACCAGATGAGTGGTGAGTGAAAAACATAGCGGGCAACGATTCCCGAAAAAAGAACTGCAACCTCAACCAGCACGAGAAATGAAACAATCATTTCAAGTGCTGCATTTAAACCTCTATCTATGTTATGTAGAAATATTCCGAAGCCTGTCTTTGACTCCTTTGTTGGAAATACTCGCTCATTTGCAAACAAACTCATTTTTTAATCCGATATTTTGAAGAGTAAATCTGGCTGTTTTGATTTAGCCAGATTTACCAATTTTTTAGAATTTGATTAGGCTAACTTGCCTACAGCACTCTCTAACTTAGACCAAGCCTCATCACCAAACTTACCCTTCCACTCTTGGTAGAACTTGGCTTGACGTAATGCCTCACGGAATGGGGCTGCATGCGGCTTATTAAATTGCATTCCTTTTGCTGCTAAGTCACCTTGCAATGAAACAGCAAGTTTTTCGCTATCAGAGCGCTGAAGCATTGCCGCAGCATTCATGTGCTTCATGGTGATTTCTCGCAAGTTTGCAGGCAGATTATCCATTGAGCGTCGATTAGAAACCAACCAATAGCCATCCCATACGTGTTGAGTCATAGCGCAATACTTCTGCACTTCATATAATTTAGAGTTATTGATAAGAGTTAGCGGATTCTCCTGACCTTCAACAACTTTAGTCTGCAATGCGCTATACAATTCATTGAAATTGATTGGGGTCGGGGCTGCACCTAAAGACTTGAAAATTGAGAGCAGCATTGGGCTAACTGGTACACGAATCTTCATATTGGCTAAATCGCCTGGATTACTAATTTCCTTCATTGAAGTAATTTGACGGAAGCCGTTATCCCAAATCTTGTCAGCTACCAATAACCCAGATTTAGCAGAGATTTGCTCCCTCATGTACAAGCCCATTTGACCATCCATAGCCTTCCAGACCGACGGATAATCACTGAATGCAAATCCAACACTGTTTAAGGAGGCAATCGGCGTTAAGTTTGCAAGCACCACGCCAGGAACACTAAACATCTCAATTCCACCTGAACGAACTTGACCCAACATATCTACATCTGAACCCAATTGACCATTTGGGAATACGCGAATATTCACCCGGCCATCGGTGTCTTTTTTAATTAATTCAGCCGCCTCAGCAAGTCTGTTGTAAATGGAGTGCCCAACTTGAACGTTAGTTGCTACTTTGTAGTTGTATGTTGACTGTGCGTAACCAGTGATAGCCGGGAATCCTAGAATTGAACCCACTGATCCTGCAGCTGCAGTTTTCAAAAGCTGACGACGACTTATCTTCATTGCTAATCCCCTATTTATGTTAGTGATACTTACTTCTCTTCTGTTTAAGAACTAAGCTCAAAAATTCACGTATTGATCTATGTCAACTTATACTGTTATTTCTGTGTTCTGAATTCTGTATACAGAGATTATTTGATATATATCAAAAAACTAATTGGGGATTACCCTTTAAAAAAAGATAAGGTAAATCATAGGCTTAAGATGAGATTTTTTAAAAAACGTTGTTTATGGCATCAAAAATGACGTTTTTATGACAAATACTTGATAAAAATACTCGGGATTGGAAAAAACTTTTTTGTGAAATCTCCCATTGCCCTCTTCATATTGAGCGGAATCTGTTTTTCCACAGTAGATGCTATAGCGAAAATACTGGTCCAGGAAACCAATCTAATTGCAGTGCTCTGGGCAAGATTCTTTGGTCAGGTGCTACTTGCTACCCCGGTTGCAATATGGTTCCTTGGCAGGAAATTTGGACGGACCAATAACTTACGACTGCAATTGTTTAGATCGTTCTTGCTGATGATTACTTCTGCACTATTTTTTGCGGGACTTAATTGGCTCCCACTGGCAGAGGCATCATCAATTACCTTTACCGCCCCGATATGGGTTGCCATATTATCCGGACCAATATTGGGAGATAAAGTCAGCAGGAAAGAATGGGGCATTGCCGGTTTGGGATTTTTTGGAATTCTATTGGTCGCAAGACCAGGGTCAGAAGTTTTTCATATGGCTGCATTGCTATTAATACTCATGGCTTTTTGCAATGCACTCTTCCAGATCTATACAAGAAAATTAACTAATGACTCCGCGTACACCACATTCTTTTATAGCGGTCTAGTTGGCTTTTTCACATCTACTGCACTATTACCTTATGCAAAAGAATTGCCATCCATATCTACGCTTGATTACGCCCTATTTGGCGCAATTGGAATTCTTGGGGGACTCGGGCATCTACTAGTGGTACTCGCGCTTTACCGCATGCGCCCTTATAAACTAACCCCATTGGTATTTTTGCAATTGATATGGGCTGTTGGTTATGGATTTCTAATTTTTGGCCAATACCCAGATTCCTGGGGGCTATTGGGAATGTTACTCATTGCATTTTCTGGGCTATGGTTGATTTGGCATCATCAATCAAAATCTCAAAGCACCAAAGAATTAAATTAAAAATCTAAAAATAGTAAATGCTGCCATACCCCAGAATATCGTCTTAAGCATACTTTTAGTAAACAAGAAACAAACTACAGCAACCAACCCGGAAAAGGTTTTTGGAGTAAATAAATTCAACTCAAATAATTGGGATGCTGGGTCTTTTATAAATATTATTTCTGGAAGAACAATAGCAATCAATGCTGCTGTTGGGGCATAGCGCAATACCTCATTAACGGCATCAGGAATATGGAATCGTGAGCCAAAAAATAAGAAAAAGTCTCTTGTAGCAAAAGTAATGATTGTCATTCCAACGAATACTATCCACAATTGAAATTCAGTCATATCTAACTTTTTTGAATTTAGCGTTCATTAACACCGCTGATCCAACCCCTGCAATCACCGAACAAACGATTGTTAGTCGATAAGGAAAATTCACAGTGAGGATGCAGGTAAAAATAGCAGCTATTGCAGAGACCAGTGAGGTTTTATCTTTTATAGCAGGTATGACTAAAGCAACTAATGCGAGAGCTCCAGCAAACCCAATACCCCAAGTATTGGGTATATATGTACCGAATGCTATTGCCAACAAGACACCTGCTTGCCATACAAGCCAATTTGATAAGGCCATACCCAAAAAATATGAAAGTTGTCCATGATCAGCGCTTGATTTGGATGGCGAAGGAAATTTTTGAAGAAATTTTGCAAAAGGAATGTCTCCGTTGAAGTACCCAATGCCCACCCTCCCCCAAAAAGGATACTTCTTAAAGTAAGGCTGAATAGCTGCGCTAAATATGACAAAACGCAAATTAACAACAAACGCAGTAAACCAAATAGTCCAAAGCGGGTAATCTCCAGCAATCAAAGGCATAACAGCCAACTGAGCAGATCCAGCAAAAACCAAGAAATTAAACCAAAAGGTTTGCATGGGATTTAACCCAGCACTTAATAATGCGATATTAGTGACGATCGACCAGGCCATGAATCCAAGTGCAAATTCATGCATAGCACGACCCCCTTCAATAAATTGAGGGTCTTTAAAAAACTTCAAAATAACTATCCATTCAAAAAATTAATATGCGCATTATTACTCAATAAATAGCTCAGCGCTAACTTGGCTTGATAAAAGGATCCCTGACTAAAGCATCACAGATATTGAGTGAGAAAATTTCAACAATCAAATGAAATGGATAAATCGAAATACTCAAGAAGATCTGACTAAGAAAAAAGTCATAAACATAATTTCAAACTGATAGACCTAAGGATGAGTTATTTCCTAATAATCCATTGGAATCAAGAGGCTATTGATAGCTTTACAGATTTATAAAACTTGATTCCAACATCTTGACTGCAGCATAAACAGACTCATTGTATGGTGTTGGCATTCGATATTCCTTACCAAGCTTAACGATATAACCATTGAGATAGTCAATTTCTGTTTTTTTACGTCGCTCTAAATCTTGGGCAGTTGAAGATTTTTGTGTGGACATGGTTCTTGCAATTGCCTCATTGACTGCTGTAGCCTCATGACTGTCAATACATACGCCTGTGTTGGCGGCAATCGCCAAAAATTCTTTAGTAATTCCATCAATTAATCTAGTGATCTCAGGAATCCGAACCATTTCGCCGTAGCATATCTGCCCAATGCCAGATAAACCGTTATAAGCGCAATTAACCAAGAACTTTAGCCACATATCCCTTTTTATATCCTTGGCCACAGTACAAGGAACGGAGGAACTTTCAAATAAAGTACAAATACCATTTAAATGTGCGTTATCCGTTGGATTTAATGCCTTTATACCCCCAATAAATAGTTCCCCCCTACCGTGATGCTTCACCACCCTTTGATTCATCATCCCACAAGCAACGTATACAACTGCAGGATAAACTGGATTCGATACTATGGAAGAAGCAATATCTACGTTAGATACACCATTTTGCAAACTCAATATCACAGCATGATTTGGCACAATCGCAGCAATCTCACGCATGATTTTTTCGGTATCGGTCGACTTTGCAGTAAGCAAGACTAAATCAGCATCCCTCAGAACCGTCAGATCATTAGTGGCTTTGATTGGAACTATCTCTTGAAAAGTTTGGCAGTCCATAAACAATCCATCTCGCGCAATTGATTCTGCGCGATCCGGTCTTGCAATAAGTGTTACGTCTTTATTTGCGCGAGACAGCATGCCGCCAAAAAAACAGCCTACGGCGCCTGCACCCAAAACATAGATTTTATTAAAGTTACTCATTTTCATCTGTAAAAAATACCCGCCTTGAAGGCGGGTGTTAACCATATTTTTTATATGGAGGAGACTGAGTTAATCCTACCCTTAGATTCCAAATCAAACAAGTGCTGCTTATAGCAATACTTAAAAAAACAAAGCCCAGACCATTGCAGATGAGGGCTTGCTTTTCTGGCGGGCCCGCCATGACTTGAATCTACTCATAGGAAGCTAAAGTATGAGCCTTATGAATAAAACTAAGAAGTGCTATCTACTCAAGATTTTCTTAACAATTGCATCAACATGGATATCAACACAATCCAAGCATGAAACTGGGCTATTGCCATCATTTAACAATAGCGGCAATTCTGTGCAGCCAAGAATGATTTTCTCAATCCCATCTTTATCTTGCATAGAGCGAATAATTTGCACAAAACCATCACGAGTTTTATTGGTAACCACCCCATGCTCCAACTCAGCCTCGATTTTGCTTTGAATATAGGCAACTTGCTGAGCATCCGGAACGACAACCTCAATACCGGCATGTTCAAATGGCGCCTTGAAAAAGGTATTGGTCATTGTGAAAATTGTTCCCAACAATCCAACTTTTTTTAATCCTTGCTTTTTAGCAACACTTAACGTGGCATCAATTGAGCTAATCAGCGGCAATGGGGATTGCGCCTTTAATGCCTCAAGCACAACATTTGGCGTATTACCTGTTAACGCCACATACTGCGCCCCACCATCAGCAAGACTCTTTATTCCACCCACTACATATCTTGCAAGATCATCAAAACGTTTTTCCTTGCAAAAGGTAAAAATTTCAAAAGCATTTAAAGATTCAATCGACAAATTTGGAATAAATTCTTTGCCTTTATGATCCTGCACTCGATGAATTATTTGACGGTAGTACAAAACAGTAGATTCGGGCCCTATTCCACCAATGAGTCCAATCTTGATCATTCCTTCATTCCTTAAAAGTTTTGCTAAGGCACAAATTGTAATTTGATTAATCAAGTAAAAGCTACTCTGAAGAGTGGCTTTTGTTTCTAACGAATCTCCTAGCCTATAGCCTTTTTTTGGCAAACAAGCATTAAATCCCTTAATTCATTGATCACGAGAGGGAAATTTCTCATTACCGTTATTTAAAGTAACGCTTACTCCAATCTAAGCAGTCAACAGTTCTTGCCCAGTCTGCTTTCCCCGCTTTTTACTTTGATAGCTTGAACTCACTTTAGCGTCTGCCTCTATTAAGCGTCTAGTTTCAGCACCCCGCAATTGCTCTGCAGCCTGGATAACTTTTAAATGGCTATAGTGACGTTCAATCATGACAACACTTGTACCCATTTGTTTAGCTAGCGTATGAATAGGCACCCGATCGTGCGTTAATGCCAAAGTAGCGTAAGTGTGGCGCAAACTATAAAACACCCGCTTTTGCTCAGTCTTAGGATCCTTTAGTAAGTTGTGATCTTCCAAGAAACACATGAACATCTTTTGAAAGGATTCACTTACGTCCTCTTTTTTGTCTTTAGTCCTAAATACGTAATCCTCATTATTGGGATTAATTAAGTCTTTAAGCGGATCGGTTAAAGAGCTATCTACCCCATAATTTCTTTTAGCAATGCGCTCTAGCACCTTTACAGTGGGCTGCCTACCAATAATCTGCCTGGTTCCAGTCTTACCAGTAACAGTAAGCTCACAACTGCGGTTTAAGTTGTGTACCTCTATACGCTCACCCCGTTCATCGACTTGATCTGTCAAAGTGGATGCAGGACTCATCATGAAGCGAATCTGCTTCCACTTAATATCTAACAACTCAATGCCAGGTCTTGCGCCAGTATCTACCAGCATCTCAATATAGTCGCGCATGATTAATCTACGCTCACGACTAGCAAGATTACGGGCAGCATCAATCCAAGGCTCTAAATTAGCCAATAACGCCTTTAGTTCATGCAATTCAAATGCAGGTCTACGATCACTCTTCTTGCCATTACTAGCTACGAGCTTAGGACGATTAGCTTCAGTTAAAAAGCCCCGAATGACCGCTTCATCAAACACCCTATTCATCGCAGCGTTTTGGGTATGCAGAGTACTCGAGGTAGGCTCTTTGCCCATCAGCTCAATACGATCACGATCAAATTGCTCTAAGGCTTCGTAGTCAATATTAGTAATCATGCGATTGCCTAGCGATGGAATGATGTAATCCTTAATCACCCGAATGTAGTCCCTATAAATCACCTTGCCTTTACCAGCAGACAATTCCTGCTCCATACGCTCAACAGCTAGCTTGGCGATATCTTTAAAGCGGCGAGTAACTACTGGTAAATTAGAACGATTACGAATTTCTGCTTCAAAAAAGATCTCTTTGGCTCGATCTTTAGCTAACTCTAACTTGCGCTGTTTGGTAGAAGCTCTTTGCCAGACTCCAGCAACCTTATAGCGACATTGCCAAATGCCACTACGCTCGCGGCGATAGATCACTAGCTCTCTAGGCAGCAGTTCATGGGTAGTTTCAACGAATTGCGGCATATAGTAACTTTAGTTTCTGATGGTGGCTTAGGACAACCGGTATTGGGCGAATCGCCTGATCAATATGCCCAAAGTGCACTGGCTGATTAGCGGCGATTCTTGGAGTCTCATGGAGATCTCTTGGTACTCGCAGCGTTACTTGAAGTAACGCTTGATCTATGCAAATACTCACTGAACCTCCGCATACATAATTCCGTGCTTTTCCAGTGCATCACCAATGGCTGCAATCTCGATACTAGAAAATACTGAATACCCTAGTCTTTGCTGAAAATAGTCATTTACAGCAAATAACGCTCCCAAGTCGTCCATATCCAATTCATCACCAAGATTAATCTTGGCACTGGCATATGCTGACGTTTTTAAAGTGTCAAAAGAGATGATTTCTTTAACTGCAAGATTGCTTTGATTCATTTGCTTCTCCCGTATATGTGGGGCTATCAATATCGATAACCTATATACGTACGATAGGCGTTTTGACCTACTTTTCGGATAAACAATCAATTCAAATCGAGTTTGTTAATAGCTTGCAGAGCCAAGCTAGGACAACCTAATTGGATGAAATACTGGGGGCAATTTAGCCAAAAGAACTTGTGGCTAAGAGTGGGGATTATTGGGGGGGTTTGTGGGGATTAATTGGGGGGGTGAGCGTTACTTTAAGTAACGGTTGAAAACTTAAAACCCAATACTTCCAATGGACCGCTTAAATTAATTACAAGAACCGCCACAGCAAGATTTAGAGGCAAAGCTAGACTCAGAAGTTAGCAATTCGCTTGCCGCCTTCAAGCCCGCCTTTACGAATAATTCTTCAGGGATAGTTTCATGGGTATTTCCGTCAACTTCAAGCGTGCGGCAACTAGACCCCGTGCAAACCGAAGAGCAAGGGGTCATACCAACTTGGGCACCCAGCCACTCTTCTACTGGCTTGTCGGCAATCCATACTTCGTTTGATTTTGATGGATTGATTTTGAATTCTTCTTCGGTTAACTCTTTAGTCTCAAATGTGACCTCAACACCCAATGGCAGGAGTGAAGATTTCAATTTGACTACCGCCTTTTCAAGCTCTTGATGGGTTTCCCCGCAACGAACACAAGTCTCGCCTGCTTTTACAAGTCGATACCAAACTATTGGCATGATTTTCATATCAACATCCCTTCAGAAATATTCAACACTAGGTGCCTTTACCTCAACCTTAATATTCGGATAGCCCCACTAAGTACCAAGAAGCCAATGAGAAGTCCAATAATCCAATCTGGAATTGGGCTACTGAACCAAGCGACTAATACACCAGCAATAATCACACCTAAATTAGCCAAGACATCATTGGCAGAAAAGATGTAGCTTGCTCGCATATGAACCCCATCATTCTTGCGTTTAGATATTAAAAATAAGCAGGTCACATTGACCGCTAAAGCTAATACTGAAATCCAAATCATCGTATTGGCTTCAGGCTGTGCTCCAACATAGATTTGATAGCTAGCTCGCCAAAGAGCACCAGCCGCTAAAAATAATTCAACAACACCAGCCAGCTTTGCGGCCTTCAGTTTATGAGATGCCACTTTGCCAACAGCATATAAAGCAACGCCATATACAGCCGCATCGGCAAACATATCTAGGGCATCAGCCATTAATCCAGCTGATTGAGCCAGCCAACCCATAATGATCTCGAGAAAGAACATGGCACCGTTGAGCACTAATAGCCAAATTAAGACTTGGCGTTCTTTGCTTTGCTCGGCGGGATCGGAAACGGCCGAGACTAGTATCGATTGGTCTATAGCTTTATTGCTCTGTATAACCGCCCCAAAATTTAATGGGATTAATTTAGCCAGCACTTCACTGGGATCCTCAGAGTGACAAATCACCACTTTCCGATTGGGAATATCAAAACTCATTGAATGAGTTATTAATGAACTCAAGGCCATGCGAATCATCTGTTCTTCAGATGGACAATCCATAGCCGGAACTAAGAAGGTGGTTTCAGTGATCACATCGGTTTTATGGTTTGGCATATATTGATACTTTAGCTGAACAAAAAAATACCAACCCGAAGGTTGGCATTTTCATTTCTGGTGGGCCCACCAGGACTTGAACCTGGGACCAAAGGATTCCGTGATTGTTAACTAATTTATGTAGTAGGCCTAGATCCCAGCAAGCCCTCAATCTTCTTTGCATAAGCCTCTAATACTGGAATTTTCTTTTGCAACTCAATCAAAGGAAGTCTTGCCGAGGCTGCGTGACAAACCAAAGCTGCAACTGGCTGTTCGCTTCGCTTTATACGAATTGGAACGGCTACCCCAACCATTCCAGCTATGAACTCCTCATTGTCCAAACCAATACCCAACTTATTGAGTCTAGCAAGTTCCAAGGACAACTCTTTTGGACTAATAATCGTGGCATTTGTACATTTCTTTAGCGTAAGAGTTGACATAAATCTTTCCAGCTCATCACGCCCCATTTGAGAAAGGAACATTTTTCCACCAGCAGTGCAGTGTAAAGGAGCTCGTGTGCCCGGCTCCAAATGCATGCGCAATGGCTCGATGGTTTCAATGCGCTCAATATACATTACGCAATCGCCATCTCGCGCAGTCAGATTACAAGTTTCTCCAAGATGGTGAACCGCCTCCCGAAGAACATTTTGACACTCTCTTCTGAATTGGCCATTGCCTAAAATTCTCAGAGCCATTTGTGCAGACTTAGGGCCCGGCACTAAACTCTTCCCACCAGGCAGTAGCGCCAAGTAACCCGAGCTGATTAATGGGCCAATAATTCTGGCTAGCGTTGCCTTGGGTATATCAGTTCGCTGAGATAACTGCGCAACAGAAACGGGAAGGATGGATTCACTAACGCACTCAATCACTCGCATTGTTCTTAACAAGCGAGCACTCTCATTTATATCGTTTTGTGAATCTATATCGCCACCAACCAATCAACTAGGTCCATGCACCTTTTTCAAGTCGCCAGCTAAAGATGCTGATTCAGCATATTCACCAGGCTCCAATACTCGAATCGTATGCGCTTCTGGGTCAACCTCAACCATAGCGCCATGAGGAATTTTCGAGGTGATGTCAGTATCAAATCCCGCCAACATCGTTACATCACCTAATGCTGCACCTTGGGCCAAAATAGTATTCACGGTATTGAATACTATTGCAGATGGGCACATATTCCTTGAGCGCATTTCATGCAGCATCCATGCTGTAGCCACACCACCCTTAGCGGTATCTAACACCAAAATCTTGTCAACGTAAGACTGTCCAACAAGTTTGTGAGATGGTCTAGAGAAGACGCCCTTAAGACGCTCTAAGTCGTACCTAGCAGAAAAGCCATCGTGCGCCACTAATGCCTGACCGATTACCTTATTACCCATTGCATGGCGTGATTTATATGCTGTGCTCATTTCAATTCTCCAGTTTCCGCTGCTTTTACGCATGCTTCCATTGAGGCAATCATTGGCACATAACCATAACCACCTAAAATATTCACTAACTTGGCGCTATTAGTTGCCAGCCTCTTCCAACCCTTTGCCACACTCATTTCACGTGCATAGGATTGATAGAAGCACATGCCAGACAACACAGTTCCACCTGCTTTCTCAATCTTTTCGGTATACCCAAAACGATCACAATCTGGCTTCACTTGAGGGCTAGTCACAGCTAAAAGTGGCTTCTTAAGAGATTTACCTTCACACAGTGCTGCAATATCCCTTAACTCAAAAATACTAAGTTGTGGCGCAGAGAAAACCACCACATCCACGCTCGTATCAACAGCATATCCACGCTTCAATGCTGCAATCTCTTCATTAGTGATCTTGTGTGCCACTTCCAGTTTGTCGCCACCAACTGCAGCAAGGCTATAAGCCTCTGGAGTAATGCCTACTAAATGGAATAAAGCTGTTGAACCAAAGCTAGCCATAGCTGCGCCAAAGTGCTTTAACTCATCAGAAGTTGGTGCGCCCTCCAGCCCCTCTAAAACAGGAACTTCCCAGTAATTGCCGCACAATTTACCAACCACGCCACCCAACGAACCCCAATCATCCAAGGTCTTCGGGGTCCAGTTCACAAGAATTCTTTTGGTTGCTTGTCTATGGCGGTCAAGGTGATATCCATATCTTGGAGTGCGGCCAGTGATGCCCGCTGATAAAGCAGAAGGTCCGCCTTCAAAGTTTGAACGAGCACCACCAATCGAGTTGGAGTAAATCACAACACCTGTATCCCCAAATGCAACGTGCTCACCTCTAGTGGCCGCTACAACTGTTTGGTAATTAATACAGGTATCGGTCATGCTGACGCCTAAACGAACAAACGCGTCTATGGCTCTATGCTCAAGCTCAACCATCCAGTCTGCCTGACCCAATAAAGTTGAATGCTTAAAGTCGGTGCCACGTGGGTCAGTAATCGTTGGAATACGAACACCGCCTTCGTTAGCATCAGCCAATTTTTCAAGCCACATTACACCTGCCTGACCTAAGCTCTCGGTATCAGCCATGATGTGGGCTTGTGTTACAGGTACAAAATCTTCAGCACCAAAAAACTTACCTACTTTAATTTGATGTTCAATTGCTGTTTTAGCTACAAATCCAGCCTCACCAGCAAGCATTGCCTTTTCTTCGTCATTTAGTCTCATCATTACTCCATGGTTATGCCAGCAGAGCGCACTGCTGCGCCCCACTTAGCGAGTTCTTTTTTCTGTAAATCAGCCAATGGCGTTTCTAAGGGCTGAACCCCTAAGGCTGACAAATTGGCATCAAACTCTGGTGATGCAATTGATTTGCTAATCGCGGCTTTCAATTTAGCAACCACGTCCTTAGGCATCCCCGCCGGACCATAAACAGCCCACCACGCAGTCATCGTAAAGTTTGGAACAAGCTCGCTAACTGTTGGTACATCCGGCAAAACTTTTGTCCTGCTTGCACTTGTCACACCCAATACTCTTAACTTGCCTGACTTAATATGAGGTAAAACCGACTGTAATGGGTCGAACATAATATCTATCTGACCGCCTAACAAATCAGTAACAGCAGGTGCGCTGCCTTTATAGGCAATATGTCTTAGCTTAATATCGGTAGCTGCGCAAAACATGGCTCCCGTTAAATGTCCCGGTGCTCCGTTGCCCGCTGTGCCATACGTATATTGGTCAGGGTTGGCTTTAGCTTTGGCTATTAAGTCTGCTAATGATGTAATGCCTGATGATGGGTTAACCACTACGGCTACTGGCGCACTAGCCACTGTTGCAATCGGAGTCAAGCTATTGATTGGATCGTAGGCCAATGATTTATACAGATGTGGATTGATTGCGCTTGTACCAACCGTTCCCATCAGTAAGGTGTACCCGTCTGGAGGACTAGAAGCTACTGCCACGACACCAACCGATCCTCCAGCGCCGCCTTTGTTATCTATAAAGACTTGTTGCCCAAGTTGGTCGCCCATTAATTTAGCCAATGGCCTTGCCACAATATCTGTGGGTCCACCAGCAGGAAAAGGCACAATCATTTTGATTGCTTTATTTGGGTAAGCGCTCTGCCCAAATACATGCATGGGCGAAACAATCCCACCAGCTACGAGGCTAGATAGGAATTTCAAAGTAAATCGTCTATTCATCTTCAATACACCGAACCTTTCATTAAGCTACGTACTTAAGCTAGGAACAACTGCTCTTGCTAACTGCATAGGACCCGAAACACTCATATTGAATGTGTATCGGTCGGGAACAATAGAAATTCTCATGTGTTCGCAAATCTCACCACTAGTGGAATAAGAGGTACGACGCATTAACAGTACGTGACCGTTTTTTGATAACTTGAGTTCTTTTGCAATTTGCGGGGTTGGATGTGAGCACTCGATCGCCACATCGGCCTTACCAATCCTCACGCCTAAATATTTTTGAAGGATGTCATACACCACCATTTTCTCTGCCAGCTTCTTACCTATTTCAGCCGCCTTACTAGGTAGAAAGGCCTCAACAACTGCAAACGCTTCTCCATCAACGGAATACTTACGCCTTAACAGAAGCGGAAGGTCTGCACCCTCTGGCAACTGCTTAGAGCTCAATCCACCTGTTGCATCAAAATTCAATAACTCAGTTTGGGGCTCCACGCCTTGAGATTTAAGTGCTTCATGGAACCCCTGCAAACTCGAAAGATCTTGTTGCAATGTTGTTCTTGCAACGAACGTACCCTTACCTCTTTTTGCAACCAACTGCCCAGACTTCACCAGCAGCTGAAGTGCTTGACGTACCGTTACCCGACTAATGCCGTAAGTCTCAGTTAACTCAGACTCGGAGGGAACTTGTTGGCCGGCCACCAACGTGCCATTAGTAATAGCCTGTACCAGTCTGTCGGCTAATTGCTGATACAAGGGGTCCGGGCTAGCGCCATCTAACCCAGTCTTTCCCAATGGAGGTGTTTTTACTTTGGATTTCATCTTGTATTAGATTGTATTATAAACAACTAAGTTGTATTAGAAATCGCTAAAATTACGAAAAATACGGGGTTAGAAGCGCAAAAAACGCCGTTAGCGATGCCAGCACCGTTACAAATGCCACAAAACGCATAACAAAAGCGGGGGGTACCAGCGAATGAATTCCTCTAGTCAACTTTGACTCCCTGAATTTGGCAAACCCAAAGGTAAAGAGACAGGCGGCGAATAGCGAAAGCGAAATTGCTATAACAGCAACTGACCCATCATGGAGGCCAATCCGCAACATCAATAGCGAATCTAACAATAGAACTACCGCTGTGCGAGTCCAAGCAAGCGCAGTCCTTTCAGGCTGCAAACCCGGATCATAGGCTCGACTCATAAATTAATGCGGAATAAGGATGAGTGCAGTTAATAAAATTCCTAGCAGCAAAACTACACCCACTAAAAAGATGATCGCCTTTGACATGGGCAGCGCTCGTTTATGTCGCATGGCTACTTCATAGTCTCTCCATTTGATATATGAGAGCACCGAAAGTATTGCGGCCACCAAACATAGACCCGCTGATACTAGAACCACAAATACTTGTGAGCCCAGTTTTACAGAGAACTGGTCAAGCAAAACGCCCGCCGCCAATATAGCCAATGCAGTTCTCATCCAAGCCAAAAATGTTCGTTCATTGGCCAGCGAAAATCGATAATCAGGGTCCTCTCCCTCAAGTCGCCACTTAGGTTCTTTGGGGTTTGTTGTCTTATTTCTTACAGAATTATCTGGGCTGTTCATACTTATCTCAAAAAAAATGGCAAGAGTAGATAGTATCCACCCTTGCCACAACTACGGCTTGCACATTTTTATGCTAGCGCATATTTATTTGCATTACGCTTCGCAATACCCCAAGCACACAGGGCGGATAAAGTTCCTGATCCAACAACATACCAGCATACAAGCCATGGGTCACCATCATTCATCTTCACTAATGCTGTAGCAATCAAAGCAGTCATGCCTGCAACAACGCTTGTCATCTGATACACGAATGAAATGCCTGTGTAACGCACTTTTGCCGTGAACAAATCGCATTGAAGGGCTGCCACGTTGCCATACACAAGTGAATACAAAATTCCATAAGGAACAATGATTGCAATCCACATCAATGTTGGGTTGCCAGCAGAGTGCTTGAGTGCATAAAACGCTGGGAACACGCTTGCTGTTGTAATAAACGTCCCGAATGCATATAGCTTTGCACGGGAAATTTTGTCAGACAGGTGTCCAGCAATTGGAATACAGATTGTTAATACTGCTGCACCAACCATCACTGCAGATAAGGCGTCTCCTCTTGATATACCAATTGTCGATACCAAATAGCTAATTGAGAAAACCGAGAAAATGTTGAAGAAAACGCCATCAACGTGACGAGCACCTAACCCCAACAATACGTTTGAGGTATTACCTTTGAACATTTCAACAATCGGCAACTTAGCTTCTTTATGAGTTTCTTTAACTTGGGCAAACTCAGGTGTCTCATGCAATCTGGTACGAATAAACATACCAAACAACACTAATACAAAAGATGCCAAGAAGCATACACGCCAGCCCCATGCCATAAAGCTCTCATTTGACATGCTTGCTGAAAGTAATGCCAAAGAACCGGAAGCCAATAGGATGCCAATTGACAGTCCCATTTGCGGAATGCTGGTGTAAAAACCACGCTTTGCTTCTGGTGCAGTTTCGTATGCCATTAATACAGCACCACCCCATTCACCGCCTAGACCAATACCTTGCAGCACTCGAATTAATAACAGCAAGGCTGGAGCCCAAAGCCCGATTTCCTGATATGTCGGTATACAACCTACCAAGAATGTTGAGACACCCATAATCATCAATGTAGCAACCAAAACACTTTTGCGCCCAACCTTATCACCTAGGTGGCCAAATACAATGCCCCCAAGCGGTCTGGTAACGAAGCCTACAGCAAAAGTAGCGTATGACAACATCAACGAAACTGTTGGGTCATCGGATGGAAAATACAACTTATTCAATACCACGCCGGCCATCACACCGAATAAAAAGAAGTCATACCATTCAATCGTTGCTCCGATCAGACTGGATATGACGGTTTGATTTAACGTCTTTTGATTTGTACTCACTTTGCCCCCTTTTTTTACTACAAATTAAACTTCTTACTTAATTACCTAACAACCTTGCCCTAACTTGACGCACTTCATCACCTAATCTAGTGAAGTGAAACTCCGGTAAATCTGGCTGCTCATTGCCCTTCTTCCACACACCCTGACTTTCCGGCTCGATAATCAATTCAACGAAAACAGGCCCTGATCCATTGAGGATTTCATCCAGAGAATTCTGTAACTGTTCAACAGTAGCTAAGCTGTAGACACGCTTATACCCAGCGCCCTTAGCAAGAGTTGGGAAATCCACATTGGTAGCGCCCGGAATTGGTAGATTGGCTAAGTTCTCAAACCAAACGCCGTTATTGAAAACAACATGAATAAAGTTGCGTGGAGCCACATCTGCCGCCATAACAAGTGATGGGAGCTGCATTAATAAGCTACCGTCCCCATCTAATGCAATAACATTTCGCTCTGGGCGAGCAATAGCAATTCCTACACCAAGGGCTGATGCTCCACCCATCAATGGCACACAAGCAACGTTGAGTCCATCTTTGTCGTATGTATCTAACCACTTAATTGCAGTCATTGTTGAGACGATAACTGCACTACTTCTCTTTTGAACAATAGCCTCTACGGCTTGTTGGCTCTTCATATTTATTTGCTCCACTGCATATTGCGATTGAATACTATTGCGACAGGTGTCATCTTTGCTTCTGCTGTTTCATACGCTTTTTTAATATTGCCAATGTCCTCGTTACTGTCGATGTACCAATAAGGGATTTCTAGTAAATCCAATAGAGGGTCCAACATCCGAACTATTCTGCGACGGGACCCCTTGGTATCGCTCCCACGGTTTTCTTGTTCACGACCAAACTGCCCAATGAGCATCACCAAGGGCAATTTCGCATCCAAGCCAATGCCACGTAAGGCATTCAATCCAGCGTAAAGACCTTGGTTTTGGATAACAATTGCAGATTTCTTGCCACCGCAATAAAGACCGCCTGCAACCATAAATGCCTCGTGCTCAGTGCAGCAATTAATTGTGCGAACTCGATCCTTCCTCTCTTCAAAAGCACGGTGCAGTGGAAGCTGAACCCAATCTGGAACAGTCACAATATGCGAAACACCCACACCCTCAAGAGAGTCCGCAATACTTTCACCTGTGACTTCACTTTGCTTCTCTACGTTCATCTACTTTCTCCAAGAATTAATTGAGCAGCCTTTTCGCCAATCATGGTCGACGGGATACTGGTATTTCCAGATACCAGCAAAGGCATGATTGATGCATCAGCGACCCTAAGATTTTCAATGCCATGAACTCGTAGGTTTGAGTCAACTACGGACATTTCGTCCGATCCCATCTTGCAAGTACCTACTGGATGGAAGATGGTCGCGCTGTATTCACGACAGAATTCACGAATTTCTTCGTCCGTTGACACCTTAGAGGCTGGGCGGTATGAAGACTCTGTGTAATCTTTCATCGCTGGCGCATACGCTAACTCTTGCGCATACTTAACTGCTGCTATTGCGCAACGCCAATCACCGTCCGTAGTTAAGTAGTTGGCCTTAATAAGCGGTGCATCAGCAGCCTTTGTGGATTGAATATGTATAGATCCACGGGATTCTGGTCGCAATTGGCACACGCTTAAAGTAAATCCGGGCCATGGATGTGGCTTATCAGCCACCTTATCTGCAGTTAATGCTGCCACATGGAACTGAATATCAGGCGTCTTTGATTCTGGTAGAACTTTTGCAAAAGCACCGACGTGATTAATACCAACAGCCATTGGGCCTGTTCTGTTAAACATATACTTCAAACCCATACCCATCATGCCTGTCCATGAACGCAATGTGTCATTGGTTGTGATTGGTTTTTTGCAACGATACATAAGACGGAATTGCAAATGGTCTTGCAGGTTTTCACCTACACCCGGCAATTCATGAAAGACATCAATGCCCAGAGGTTGTAAAACTTTAGAAGAACCAATGCCAGACAATTCCAATAATTGCGGAGATTGAATAGCGCCCGCAGCCAAAATAATTTCTTTATTGGCATGAACAGTTTTCAAGGCGCCCTGATGTTTAAACTGCACACCAATCGCCATAGTTTTCTTGAATAAGATTTTTTGGACTTGAGCTTCCGTCAGGATAGACAGGTTTGGTCTATTCTTGGCTGGGTTTAAGTAACTAACCGCCGTCGAAGACCTAAAACCATTTTTAGTTAATAACTGGAAGTACCCAATGCCCTCCTGAGTCTTGCCGTTGAAGTCATCGTTAGATGGGAGTCCAACTTGATTTCCAGCCTTGATGATGGCTTCCATCAATTCTGGGCGCTCATGAATATTTGAAATACCTAGAGGTCCTCCGCCACCGTGATATTCGTCACATCCACGTTCATTGTTTTCAATCTTTCGGAATAGCGGTAAAACATTTTTCCAACCCCACCCTTGATTACCCAATCCCTCCCATAAATCATAATCTTCAGCCTGACCACGGATGTAAATTAATCCATTGATAGAACTAGAGCCGCCTAGAACCTTACCTCGTGGCTGGTAGATTCTTCTGCCGTTTAGCTCTTTCTCTGGCTCTGTGTAGAACCCCCAGTTGTACTTTGGATTAAACATGGTCTTGCCATAGCCAATTGGGATATGGATCCATGGTGATAAATCACGTGGACCAGCCTCCAACAATAAGACACTGTATTTGCCCGATTCGCTTAGTCGATTAGCTAACACGCAGCCTGCAGTTCCAGCACCAACAATTACGTAGTCAAACTCGTCCTGACTATTCACCAACGCCCCCATGCCTGTATTAAGATGTATTGAGGCATGTTAGGTGCTATTTAGGTGGGTTTTATCTGGACTACACAAATACACTCATTTTTGAGATAAAAATTATGAAAATTAATCCAAAAATGGATCGCACATTAGCAATTGATTTTTACTTTAAGCGTTACTTAAAGTAACGCCCAAAAGACAAACCCCCACCATTTCTGATGAGGGATTGCTTTTCTGGTGGACCCACTAGGGCTTGAACCTGTTTCCGGGAGCTTAGATAGGGCGCCCAAGCTTTACCACTGAATTCATTCAAAGCCAGACGCTCGAGCATCTGCAATGACATGTAGCTCACGGTTGGTGGGTGGTATATAAATATTCTGATAGTACACAGCATCACCCTCAGTAAGGTAAGCAATAGCCTTTAAACACAAGCATTGCGCTCCTTCTGATAGACCTAAAGCTTTTAACGCATCCTTTGGCGCTTCTGCTTGTCGCAAAAATAAATCAACTCGCTTTATTAACTGCCCAGACGCTCTAAATATAAGGTCCTTAAAGTTCTCACCATCTAATTCCCGCAAAGATAATTCAGAGAATATTGGCAAACGTAAAGCATCAACCACAAAAGAGCTGTAAACACTAAATTCTTTGCCAATAGAGATAACGCGAGTAATCTCCACCCCTTTGGCAGCACTTAAAGCAGCAGACCACAAACCTTTATCGCTTAACTGTTTACGCCCTGTAGTTTTGGGATAAACCTTGAGGTAATTTGCACCAGAATCATCTATAAATCGACAATGAAATGGATGTGACATTTCATCATTTGTTGTCCTGCCTGCAATAAATGAACCTTGGCCATGGCGTCGTTGCAACACCCCTTCATCCACCAATTGCCTTAAACCTCGCTGAATAGTACCCAAGCTAATAGGAAGAGCTTCAGCCAATTCTTGCTCATTAGGCAAACGATCCCCAGGAGCAAATTTTCCAGAAGCTACAGCATGAACCACTGCATCTCGTAGTGCCGTGTATTTTGGCAACCCAGGTCGAGAAAACTTATCAAGCATTCGCCCAATCTCTTTCGCTGAAACTGGCTCTGTAATCATTGACCCCACTTTTACCCTAGCTTTCTATACAAATTTTTATTATCCCAAGCTATTTTATGCTATGTTACTATATAACTATATAGTTTTAATAGAATCGGAGATAAAAATGCCAAAACCTAACAACCTCATCGTCATCATGTCCGACGAGCACAATCCAAAGGTAATGGGTTGCGCTGGGCATCCAGTGATCTCAACCCCAAACCTAGATGCATTAGCCGCTCGCGGAACACGCTTTACTTCTGCATATACAACAAGCCCAGTTTGTGTACCTGCCCGCGCTGCGTTCGCGATTGGCAAATATATTCATCAAATCGGTTTTTGGGATAACGCTGACGCATATGACGGTTCTATTCCAACTTGGCATCACCACATACGCAATAGAGGTCACAAAGTTGTCTCTGTCGGCAAATTGCACTTTCATACAGCCGAAGAAGATCATGGATTTACAGAAGAGATCATTCCTATGCATATTCTTCATGGCAAGGGCGACCTAATGGGCTTAGTACGTGATGATCTACCTAAACGTGGTGGCGCAAAGAAAATGATTGGAATGGCTGGCCCTGGTGAGTCAAGCTACACTTTGTACGACCGTGACATTGCCGCTCGCGCACAAGTATGGTTACGCGAAAACGCTGATAAACACCAAGATAAACCTTGGGTGTTATTTGTTTCCTTTGTAGCTCCGCACTTCCCTTTAACAGCACCCCCCGAACACTACTATCGTTACTTCAATCAAAAGTTACCGATGCCAAAGTTATATGCAAGGGAGCATCGTCCAAACCATCCTTACATTGAAGACTATCGCAATAGTTTTTGCTATGACGACTACTTTGAGTCAGAGCAGGATGTGCATAAAGCATTGTCTGGATACTTTGGCCTTGTTAGCTTCTTCGATGAACACCTTGGGAAGATCATGAAAACCCTTCAAGACATGGGCCTAGAAGGATCTACAGACATCATTTACACAAGTGATCATGGCGATAATCTTGGTTCAAGAGGTCTATGGGGTAAGTCAACTATGTATGACGAAATCGCTGGTGTACCTTTGATTTGTGCTGGTCCTAGCTTTCCAAAAGGCAAAGTGATTAACACTCCTGTTAGCCACGTAGATGTATGCCCTACCGTGATGGATATCGTAGGCGAATCATTTGATGAAGTACAAGATGATCATCCTGGCGTATCACTCATCGATCTTTCTGAGGGTGCCACCCCAGAAAGAACAGTAATTAGTGAATATCACGGAATGGGCTCAACCTCAGCAGCCTATATGATCCGCGTGGGCAAATACAAATACATTCACTACTCCAAGTATGCCCCCCAACTCTTTGACCTCGAAGCTGACCCAGATGAAATCAATGATCTAGCAAATGATTCCTCGATGTCTGCGGTACTAGAAGAGTGCAAGAAACGCTTGCATGACTTATTAGATCCAAT
Organism: Polynucleobacter sp. 31A-FELB; assembly: GCF_018882405.1. GTDB lineage: Bacteria > Pseudomonadota > Gammaproteobacteria > Burkholderiales > Burkholderiaceae > Polynucleobacter. The sequence goes on from NZ_JACVOO010000023.1 coordinate 22,676, forward strand.
GGAAGTAGATAAACGCGCTCGCGCAAGACAAAAAGAGCTTTTAGATGCTAATGGCGGTAGAGAAGCGGTTATAGCTAGAGGTGATTTAGGCTTCACGCCGGCACCTGGAGTAGCGGCTGACTTTAAGTAATGCTAATTTAGAGGAGACAATCATGTTACAAAAACTTATTATCAGCACCATACTCCTAGGCCTTCCATGGATTGCACCAAGTCTTGCGCAGGCTCAGGCATACCCAAACAATATGGTCAAAATTATTGTTCCATACCCAGCAGGAGGTGGGGTTGATTTTGTGGGCCGCACTGTTAGCCAGCGCCTTAGTGAGATTTGGGGGCAACCGGTAACCATTGAGAACAAATCTGGAGCCAGTGGGTCTATTGGGGCAGACTATGTCGCAAAATCAAAACCAGATGGGCTAACTCTAGTTCTTGCATCACCCGCTGAAGTACTGGTTGGACCAATTGCCGGCCAAAAGACTTCTTACGACCCACAAAAAGATTTAATCCCAGTTGTGCTAGTTGGGGAAACGCCGCTTGGGGTTGTTGCCCACCCATCTATCGCCGGCTCAAATTTAGGAGAGGCATTAGCAAATTCAAAGAAAAGTGGGAAAGAGTTAAGCTACGGCACTCCCGGCAATGGGAGCAGCATGCACTTTGCAGGGGAAGCAATTCAAGAAGGTACAAATACACCTTTAAATCACATTCCTTATCGTGGCGCGGCACCCGCAGTAAATGATGTACTTGGGAATCAAGTAAATATGGCTATTGTTGGGCTGCCACCTACAGTCGCACATATTAAAGCTGGCAATATGAAATTATTGGCGGTGACAACAATGAAGCGTAGTCCAGCATTCCCTGATGCTCCTTCAATTGCTGAAATACCTGGTTTGAAAGGTTATCGCTTTTCAAACTGGATGTTGCTACTAGCGCCAGCAGGCACTCCAAATACAATTGTTAATAAGATTGCTCAAGATACCAACAAGGTCTTGTCTGAACCTGATATTAAGAAAAAGCTTGAGGAAGCAGGCGTAGACGGTGTAGGACTTACAGGGGCAGACTTGAATAAATTTTTGGGCGAAGAACGTGCCAGATACACATCAATTGCAAAATCTGGAAAAATCAAATTTAGCGAATAGCACTATTTTCCCAACCGTTACTTAAAGTAACGCTCAAATAAAAAGCCACTCCGAAGAGTGGCTTTTTATTTCTGGTGGGCCCACCAGGACTTGAACCTGGGACCAAAGGATTCCGGTTTGTGTAGCTTTCACTACTCCCTGGACTATGCCTTCACCATATCGATTGCTCGACTTAGGTGGGTGCCGTCTAGTCTCTACACGTTCAAAGTAATTTCTTACTAAGCTTCGCTCGGCGTTAGCTTGGATATTTCTACCTTTAGCTTTCTCCGAATTTGACACCATCCCATATACAGTTTCCACGTATATGGCACAACTTACGCCATGAGTCCTCTGCTCTAACCAACTGAGCTATGGGCCCTAAACTTGCTCTTTTTAACCCGATAAAACTGGGCTAATACTACTGCTTTACAACTTGCCTCGGTGTGTAAGCGGTGTGTAAGCAAACTTATCCACCCTTACCACGCTAAGAGCCTTATGTTTACTAGGTTCTTAGCAAAATACAACGAGGTTATCTCTCTTATGAGAAGAGCAACCCCTACCTGCGCCTTATAGAATATGGCTTAGAAGCATTTAAAGCTAAGTGTAGAAGTGAATGTAGAAGCTACTTTTGAAAGTATTAGATTAGCTGTTTACAACACAAATAAAGCACTGCAATTTCACACTGTTAAAAGTGTATCACCACAAAAAATAATCAACAAATCGTTTAAACGATTTACTAACTTATTGTGCTCGAATTCGCGTTCGTTCGTGTTATCTGCGCTTCAAATTGAAAATATATAGCAATACATTTGAAATGATTTTCAACGTGCGATCGTCATTTCTTATGTTACTTAAGTGAATTTAGAAACTGCGTATCCCAATTTACAGCCTCATAGAAGCTTAGCTTGTAATACAAGTTATTGATTTGAGTATTAGGTAAGCTGACCTCAGAAGTATTAAATTGGCTAAATCATCGAGGCTACCCCAGAGTCACCTTGTAAACGTGTGACTACCTGTAGCTTAGTCCACAGATTAGTGAGCTTGATGTCATCTCAACCTGAATCGCTACCACTTCTATAGACACTTTCTAGCCTAATATTTAGTCTATTAGGAGGTGTGTCATGAGTACAAGAAGACGGTTTACTGAAGAGTTCAAGTTAGAGGCAGTCAAACAGGTAGTTG
>NZ_JACVOO010000024.1 GCF_018882405.1 Polynucleobacter sp. 31A-FELB
AATTGTTTTAGACCGCATTCATCGCTGGGGGATCTCCCACCAGCGATGTTTGCAAAGTCATTTTGTAGTTCAACCACACCGCCCGATTTTCTGGCTCAGAGCTGACCGGTTTGTGGGAGGAGGTCAACACCGCCCGATTTTCTGGCTCAGAGCTGACCGGTTTGTGGGAGGAGGTCACTAGATCTCTTCATAGCAATTCTCAAGCGGGTCAAAAGAGGGTAACTTTATTAAAGCTTATCTTTAAAGGAAGGTCATGGAGCCCTTAGCGAATCTCAAAGTTATAGAAATGGGGCAATTAATTGCTGGGCCATTTGCAGCCAAGACCTTGGCTGACTTTGGTGCTGATGTGATCAAAATTGAGCCCCCAAAAGTAGGGGATGCTTTACGAAAGTGGCGCCTGTTAAAAGATGGCACCTCTGTCTGGTGGCAAGTGCAGTCGCGCAATAAGCGTTCACTTTCACTCGATCTGAAGCAACCCGAGGCCCAGGATATTGTTAAAAAATTAATTTGCGAGGCGGATATCCTGATTGAAAATTTCCGTCCAGGCACCTTAGAGGTTTGGGGACTCGACCCAGAAAAATTAATTGAACTCAATCCCAAGCTCATCGTTTTGAGGATTAGTGGCTATGGTCAAACAGGACCTTATCGAGATAAGCCAGGATTTGGCGTAGTTGCCGAGGCTATGGGTGGCCTGCGCCACCTCACCGCAGAGCCAGGCAGAGTGCCTGTGCGCGTTGGTGTCAGTATCGGCGATACCTTAGCTTCATTACATGGCGTGATTGGTATTTTATTGGCGCTGCAAGAGCGTCATCAAAGTGGCAAAGGTCAAGTGATTGACATCGCGCTCTATGAGGCAGTATTTAACTGTATGGAAAGCCTTCTTCCGGAGTACAGCGCATTCGGAGAGGTCAGGCAGGCTGGGGGCAGCGCCTTGCCAGGCATTGCGCCTAGTAATGCATATCTCTGTGCCGATGGTGGTTATGTTTTGGTGGCTGGTAATGGAGACAGTATTTTCAGGCGCTTAATGGGAATGATCGGTCGTGATGATTTGGCCAAGGATCCAGCGCTCGAGAATAATGATGGAAGGGTGGCTCGTGTTGCGGAGTTAGATCAAGCGATAGGCGCATGGGCCAAGACGATGACAACAGATCAGGCATTGCAGTTATTGGATTCTGTTGCGGTGCCGGCTGGGAAGATATATACCGTTGCCGATATTGCAAACGATCCGCACTACAAGGCGCGGGGCAATATTCAGACGATACAGATGCAAGATGGTAGCAAGTTAGACGTACCCGGGATTATTCCTAAGTTATCCCGCACACCTGGATCCATCAAAACCTTAGCTCCCAATATTGGCGAGAATACTGATGAAATTCTTCGAAGTATTGGATTAACAGAGACTCAGCTAGCTTCTTTAAAAGAGCGTGGCGTTGCTTTTACTAAATAATCAATTCAATTAATGACATGGTCGAATAATATGACTCGAATATATTTCAATGACGTTGTGACTAGGGATGGCTTTCAGATTGAGCCTAGCTTTATTCCCACGGATGACAAGGTCAAACTAGTAGATGAATTAAGTCAATGCGGCTTTGCCAAAATTGAGGTGACTTCTTTCACATCGCCAAAAGCCATTCCGATGTTGCGTGATGCAGAAGAGGTCATGGGCAGAATTAAACGTGTGCCAGGTGTTGAGTACACAGTCTTGGTACCCAATTTACGCGGAGCGGAACGCGCTTTTGAATCTCGCGCAGATGAATTCAATCTAGTCATGTCGACCTCAGAGACCCATAACCTGGCTAACTTGCGCATGAGCCGAGAAAAAAGCTTTGCTGGTTTGGCTGAAGTTATTCGTTATGTGGATGGCAGAACACCAATCAATGTTTCCTTATCAACTGCTTTTGGTTGCCCTATGGAGGGTGACGTACCGCAAAGTGTAGTGGAGGGATTTGTTCGGCGCTTCGCAGATTTGGGCGTACGCGGTGTCACTATTTGTGACACAACTGGAATGGCCAATCCCGCACAGGTTGCCATGATGGCAAATGAGCTACAGAAAAATTTTGCTAACTTACAACTGACATTTCATTTCCACAATACCCGAGGAATGGGTCTAGCGAATGTGCTTGCAGCAGTGCAGTCTGGGATTGTGCGCTTTGATGGCTCGCTAGGTGGTCTTGGTGGTTGTCCGTACGCACCGGGTGCTAGCGGTAATATCTCGAGTGAAGATGCTATCCATATGCTTGATGCGATGGGGTATGACACTGGTATTGATATCCCGCGTTTAATTGGGTTAGCACGAGAGTTGCCGTTGATTGTGGGACATCCTGTACCGGGGCAGGTAGCTCAGGCTGGCAGTACTTGCGATTTGCATCCTGCCCCTGCTTATGTGGCAGAGTTGCGTTAATTCTTTTGATTTCATTTTGAGGGATAGTCTCATGGGTAAATACTTTTCAACTTTGCATATTCTGACTTTAGCGTTGCTGGCGCAAACACCGTTTGTTGCCCATAGCCAAGACTCGGGTAAGTATCCAAACAAGCCGATTACGTTCATCGCATCTTCTGCGCCAGGTGGCACGACGGATTTCACGGCTAGAGTGCTTGCTCAATCTCTTGGTACCGCATTGGGGCAAACCATTGTGGTCGAGAATAAAGCCGGTGCCTCCGGTGCCATTGCGGCGGCAGCCGTAAAGAAGGCCGACCCAGATGGCTATACCTTACTCGTTCAGTACTCTGGCTATCACGTCATAACCCCTCTGGTAAGTAAGAATCCACTGCCTTGGGAGTTGAAGGATTTTCAGCCTGTAGCGAATGTGATTTCGGCGCCACAAATTGTCGTAGTCCGTGCTGACTTGCCATTCAAAACAATGAATGATCTTATTGCGTATGCAAAGGCAAACCCAGGGAAGTTAAATTACGCCTCTTCTGGTAATGGCTCCTTACAACATGTCACGGGCGCAATGCTAGAACAACAAGCAGGCATCAAAATGACCCACGTTCCATATAAAGGAACCGGCCCTGCATTGGCAGATTTATTAGGTGGTCAAGTGGACCTTACATTCGGCACGCCTCCACCATTTATTCCGCATATTCAGACTGGTAAATTACGTGCTCTGGCTACAACGGGTAAGAAGCGTTTACAAAGTTTGCCTGATGTGCCAACTGCTGCTGAAGCAGGTTTACCTAAGTTAGATGCCACATCATGGTTTGCCGTGTTTGCGCCGATCAATACTCCAGCCCCTATCGTTAATCAATTGACTACCGAGATTGCCAAGGTTATGGCTACGCCAGCATTTAAGCAGAAGGCAATTGAAATGGGTGCCGAGGCAACTTATATGAATCCCAAACAATTAGATGAATTCATTAAAGGTGAGAACACCAGATGGACTGCGGTTGTGAAAGCCGCAAAAATTGAAGCTGATTAATATCGGAATGCCATCGAAATGATTGATCATTTAGACCACTTAGTGCTGACTACTGCAAATGAAGGGGCCTGCGTTGACTTTTATACGCGTGTCTTGGGAATGAAGTTGGAAAGCTTTATCGGTGGCACGCCGCCAGTAGAGCGAAAGGCTTTTAAGTTCGGCAATCAAAAGATTAACTTGCATATTAAAGGCAAGGAATTTGAGCCTAAAGCAAATATCCCTACACCCGGTTCTCTCGATTTGTGTTTTATTGCTGATAGGCCATTAGAGCAAGTGATTGCGAAGCTTGATGAAATGGATTGGCCGATAGTAGAGGGGCCAATCATTCGAACTGGGGCTACCGCAAAGATCAACTCAGTTTATGTCAGAGATCCAGATCAAAATCTCATTGAAATTAGCGAATTAATTTAAGTTCTATCTTATGAACCATGATGTTTTTCTAAAAATGTTGAGTCAGGATGGTTTTCCTGAGCCAGTATTGGTGATTCAGGAGAGGAACGGCTTTCTAGATCAACATACCCACCCCTTTGAGGTGAAAGCCCTAGTCACGCACGGTCAAATCGACATTGTGATAGATGGCACCAAGAGCACTTATGTGGCTGGTGATGTATTTCATTTAACGCATAGTCAAGAGCATGCTGAAAGCTATGGCGATAATGGCGTGCAGTATCTAGCCAGCAGGAAGGCGTGATCTTTTTTAAAAGTTAATCAGGTTTTTTTGGAATAACTTTAAAGGCAAATTTAGTAAGCTCACACCAAAATAGACTCATCAATCCTGAAATGAGTATTAGTAGTACACCTGCGGTATCGATCATAGAAAAATCAAATCTCTCTCTTAAAAATGGAATGAAGAGAAGTGCCATAAATGAAAAGATGGCTATTCCAATAATCCATTTTTGAGAAGGATTTGACCTTTTTAAAATATTGAGAATATGCTCATGCCTTGAGCGACTAACAATAATAAGTAATAAGTTACCCAATACAAGGCTGCCAAATGAAATGGTAGTGGCAAAGTTCTGAGAATATTCGAGATGTAGCAGGCTAAGGTAAAGACCTGTCACTATGACCATTAATCCAAATCCTTGAATAATCGCCATCGAGACATTGCTCGCCGAAAAGATTTTTTGGTTTAGATCCCGGGGTGGCCTTAGCATGATGTTGTGTTCTGGGGGCTCCATTTCAAAGACGATGGCACAGGTTGGGTCAATAATCATTTCCAAAAATAAAATATGGATTGGTGACAGCATCGGAGGCGCACCAAAAAGTAGGGGAATAAATACCGCACCCGCAATTGGTATGTGTACAGCAATGACATAGATAATTGCCTTGTGGAGGTTGTCGTATATTTGACGACCCTGCCTAATGGCATTCACAATCGATGAAAAATCATCATTGAGTAATACTAGCGAGGAGGCTTCACGGGCTACATCAGTTCCTCTTTGACCCATTGCAATCCCGACGTGAGCAGCCTTAAGCGCCGGCGCATCATTGATTCCATCGCCAGTCATTGCAACTATTTCTTTGTTAGCCTGTAAGGCCTGAACTAATTTTAATTTCTGCTCCGGTTTAATTCTCACAAAAACAGAAGTAACACTGACTGCCTTAGTGAGTTGATCACTATTCATGCCATCGATATCTTTGCCAGATAGATGGCGCTCTGCGTTTATGCCAGCTTGTTTGGCAATAGCTTGAGCGGTAACAGCATGATCTCCCGTAATCATGATGACTCGAATGCCGGCATCTTGGCATTGCTTCACTGCTGCAGGAACCTCTGGGCGCAATGGATCTTTGAGGCCAACCAATCCTAACCATTCATAGTGAAAGCTTTTAATGTTATCTGGCCATAGGGCAGATTCTTTGCGGTAGCTAGCTTTGGCAACGCCTAGTAAGCGCATTCCTTCTGATGCCATCGTAGCGATCTGCTTTTCAATATCCAGAGTTTGAGAGTCATTTAATCGGCATAGGGGCATGACTGCTTCTGGTGATCCTTTGATTGCAACTAGATGATCCTCAGAGTTTTCTGGGGAACTCCAAAGATGTGCCATTGCTGGAAACTCAGGATCTAAGGGGTATTCATGTGCAAGATGAAAATTCTGGAAATTGTCAGCATGATTCTTGCGGTGTAAAGACAGGCCCTCATGAAAGGCTTTTTCCATTGGATCGAAGGGCTCGGTTTCACTCGCAAGCACGGCATAAGTTAATAGCTCGAATTGATCTGAGGATAAATTTTTTGAGTTATTCGCAAGGTTGAGGATTTCAGATTGTGTTGCTAAGCCTTGTAGGCTCATCTTATTGACCGTGAGAGTGCCGGTCTTATCAACGCACAGGGTGTTGATGCTACCTAAAGTTTCAATGACGGGTGCGTGTCTGGTAAGAACTTGCTGGCGAGATATGCGCCAAACTCCTAATGCCATAAAAACAGTCAAAATCACCGTAAACTCTTCTGGCAAAAGAGCCATTGTTAAGCTGATACCAGAGAGTGCTCCTTGAAGCCAATCTTGGTAGGCAATTCCGTAAATTAAAAAAACAATGAATGAAAGCGCAAGTCCATAGACTGCAAATCGCTTAATCAAAATGGCAATATCTTGTTGGAGTGGGCTCTCAAGGCCTTCGATTTCTCCAAGGCTTGTCCCAATTTTTCCTAATTCAGTTTTTAATCCGATAGCTTGAACTATCGCTATGCCCGCGCCTCTGATCACTAAGCATCCAGAGTAAATCAACTCATTACTGGATTTATCGACTGGCTCTGACTCGCCGGTGAGCATAGATTCGTCTACCAAAAAGTCATGGCATTCGATTAATACAGCATCGGCTGGAATACGACTGCCTTCCTCAAGGACTAGTAAATCCCCGAGCGCCACTTCTTTGCCGGCGATGCGTTGTTTGATGCCATCTCGAATCACCAGCGCTCTGGGGCTGGATAAGTCTTTGAGAGCATCGATAGCTTTCTCACTCTTACGTTGCTGGTAAAGGGTTATCGCAATTGAGATAGCAATAAATCCCAGGAGAATCAGCGCATCTTCGAGGCTACCAATGATGAGATATATGGCGCCAGCAACTAGCAGTAGGCCAAACATGGGCTCTGTTAATACATTAAATAAAGAGTGTAAAAAAGTATGGCGATCTCCAATTGGCATTTCGTTAAAGCCATGGATTTTTTGCTGCTTTTTTACTTCAGAGCTTGTTAAGCCAGTTCTCTTAATCAAGACAAGGCCTCTTTATTCATTGGGATGTGTATTAATTCTAGTCCGATGTTTGAAGCTTATGTAGATCTAAAGTGCGTCCTTGAGATATCTAAGGGAGTATTTGGGTTTGCCTAAGGAGGGGTTATAGACTGCAGGGCTTTATCATGGGTGATGTCACTTATCCCGCCAATCGGATTCCAGGGTCTTAAAGAGGGCCTTTCTAAATTAAAGGAAAGGTTTGATGGTACTCAAGGTGAACCCTACGTTGTCGAGAGTAAAAAGTTCAAAGCACTCTATTTTGATAGCGACTCTACGCAGAGCCTGATGGATATGCAGGCTCCCATTCGTTTAGTAGTCAGCTATACCGAAACGATGATGGGCTTTTTACTATTTCATGCAAATCCCCAGAGTATTGCCATGATCGGTTTGGGTGGTGGGTCGCTCGCCAAATACTGTCACCATTACTTACCAGGCGCATCTATCTTGGTCTTAGAAAATAACTCTAAAGTAATTGGACTTAAAGGCAAATTTCACGTTCCAGAAAATAGCGCTAAGTTCACGGTACTTGAAGCTGACGGCGCAGCCTATTTGAGGAATGCTGAAGAAAAATTTGATGTGCTGCTTATTGATGGATATACCAAATTGGGGCAAGCACCTCAGCTATGCAGTGAAGATTTTTATGCCAGCTGTTTGGCATGCTTAAACCCAGGCGGTATTTTGGTCATTAACTTCTCTGGTGCGGCAGGGTTAAACCAGGTTTATCAAGAACGCATTGATCGAGTCTTTGATCATCCATCCGTGCTGGTAGTGGAGGACGACCGGATGAATCAAATCCTATTCGCAAGCAATGGCTCGAGCCTCAAAATCCCAGCAGAGGATCTCCTCAGGCGATCTTCGGCCTTGAGTCAGGTCCACGATATTCATCTAGCCAGAACTGCTCAAAACTTTTTAGCCCAGCGAAATTTAGATTCGCGCCAGTAAGCGGTCGGGAATTTGATATGCATCAAGTACACTGTGCTTATTAGGTTCAAAATATTAAAATTATTTGATTATTCTCAATAAAGTGAGTCCCCATGAAGCTTGAATTTGTTGGTCCTGCAGTCATTTTAGAGAACGGCGATGTCTCTTATCCAGCAATGCTTGATGGTAAGCCCCTCAAATGCAGTTTCAGTTACGAGGCCCTGCAGGACTTAGACCTTGATGGCGTTGAGACAAATGCCTTGCAATTATTTAAAAATCATCAATTAAAGCTGCTCTCGATAGCTGAGCAAAAGATATTGAATGGCCATGCTGTAGACGGTGCTGTGCACCTTTTCAGTCATGATCTAGTTTTGGATTAATTATTCCTACCGCATTCGGCAACCCGTTTTTTTAATTAGAAAGAGAAAATATGTCATTTAATCACTCAGTCATTTGGATTGACCATCAAGAAGCTCATGTTATTTATTTCAATCCCACTGCAAGTGAGAGCGAGGTCATTAAGACTCGGTCTACTCATAAAAATGTTCACCACAAAAGCGGTTCTGTAAGTGGTGCGCGTGCTGAACCCGATCAACATTACTTGCATGAAGTCATTCAAGCGGTTATGGAATCTAAAGAGATTTTGATTGTGGGGCCAGGCTCTGCAAAATTGGATTTAATGAAGCATGCTACTAAGCATGATCACGGTATTGCTGAAAAAGTAGTTGGCATTGAGACTGTTGATCATCCAAGTGATGGCCAGTTGCTGGCTTATGCTAAAAAATACTTCGCCAAAGTTGATGCTTTAAAAGGCGATACCGTTATCACTGGTTAATGATGAATCCCCCTGAAAATGGGGGATAATTTCATGATGTTGCTTATCACCGCGTTCATCATCAATGGATCCTTGGCACTTATTGCCATCCTACTTCATTACGAAGCTCTATTTCAGCTAGATAAGCTACTACCTAGATTTGCTCATATTCCACCCCGTTTTAGAGTGCTTGTTGGAGTAGGTGCTATCTTCATGGCACACGTCATCGAGATTTGGCTATTTGCTTTGGGCTACTTCTTTACTCTGCAATTCCCGGTGATGGGTGGCCTTGTTGGCAATCTCTCAGGTCATGGAGTGTTGCTTGATTGTGCCTACCTGTCATTTGTTACCTTCACCACTTTAGGTTATGGGGAAATTGTGGCGCAAGGCTACCTTCGCTATTTGACAGGAGTAGAAGCGCTGACAGGCTTCATCCTGATTACTTGGTCTGCTTCGTTTCTGTTTATTGAAATGCAGAAATACTGGACTGTGTATAAGTCTAATCAAACTACATAGTCGAAATGCCTAAAAAGAACTCGCTGAAAGAAAAACTACGGACGATAGTCTTTGAGGCGAATACTCCTTTAGGTCTTCATTTTGACCAAGTGTTGATCTTTGCCATACTCCTTTCCTTATTAGTGGTGGTGCTAGATAGTATTGAATCAGTATCTAAGAATTTCCATACAGAACTTTCTTTTTTTGAGTGGTTTTTTACGGCTTTATTCACGGCGGAATATCTCGTCAGAATCTATTGCGCTCCCAATCGCATTAAATACGTAATCAGTTTTTTTGGCATCATCGATCTTATTGCGGTGCTGCCGACCTATTTGGCTTTGATGTTCCCAGAGTTCCACGCCTTAATTGACGTTAGAACTTTGCGCCTGATTCGCATTTTCCGAATTTTTAAGCTGACTCAATATATGTCTGAGTATCAGCATTTGGCAGATGCAATGGCAGCTAGTAGAAGAAAAATTTTGGTCTTTCTATCCGTTGTTCTCATGGTGGTCATGGTGATGGGAACATTGATGTATGTGGTTGAGGGTCCAGCGCATGGATTCACCAGCATTCCCGTTGCCATTTACTGGGCCATTACAACCATGACTACAGTGGGTTTTGGGGATATTACGCCGCAAACGGATTTAGGTAAGCTGATTGCTTCAGTCATGATGCTAATGGGTTGGGGAACTTTAGCAGTTCCCACTGGAATCGTCACCGCGGAGATGTCTTATGCGAGAAGACCTCGTCGAGTTGATGGTGATCGCGCTTGCTTAACTTGTATGCGCGACGGATATCACTTTAAAGATCGCTACTGCTCCTCTTGTGGCTCTCCATTGCCGCCACCGGACTAGATTCTTAAAACTCTTTGGCCAGTCGTACAGCTAGTAGTCTGGTCTGCACGGAGCCATTTTTAATTTCCATGTCTCGACCATATTGCAAAGTAAATCTGCCAATAGGCGTATGTGCTTGCCCGCTCAATAAAAATCTTTGGGTATTAACTACATCGTTTCGATAGGTGTTGTTTATTGAGGTTGCACCACCCGCTACGTAAAAATAGGATGCGCCTACTGTAAAAATTTGATTGATACGATAGATCGGCCCAAGCTGCGTTGTGGTGAGCGGTTTCTGGCTTAGGGTGCTATTGGTAGGAAGTCTACAAGCTGCCGCGCACTGACTATTGCCACCAAACCACATTGTGTCAACTGCAATCATGCCGTCTAGATCTGAAGTAATAGGCATCTGAAAGCCAACTTGCAAGTCTGTGCGAAAACGGTTCTCACCCAGGTTAAGAGTTTGCTGACTTGAGTAGCCCCCTGTGGGGGCGATTAAATAACCCGCTATTGCAAAGTAGGTTCTTGTATCTCTATTGGCGTAGGGCCAAATTGCGGTAGCAAAGCTCAAATCACCGATTCCAGTATCGCTGGGTAAATTCGCGATTGAGCCTCCTGGCTTCACGGTTCCATATGGCAGCTGTAAATAGCTTACAGCGGGTAATCCCCCTAAATCGTAGGTTCGGGAGCCACGCAAGTTAGCGCTTTGAGTGTCTATCACTGGGTTTCCAGGCACCGCCGAGCCGTTTCTATATTGTGTCGTGTTTTCAGTATTGATATAACTTAGCGTAAGGTAATTTTTATTCGGGGCTGGAGCAACAATGTCGTTTGGCTGCAAATCAATCGCCCATGCGAGGTAGGGTCCAAAGACCGCGAGCAAGAGGAGATTTTTAATCCGAAGCATAGTTAGAGCATTTTAATGTGGATTTCTATGTATTTTTATGGTTATAAAGTCTATCCATGCTCTATAAGATGGCAATTTCTGACTTACCTGTAGATGTTGAGCATTATTCTGGGTGAAGATGCTCCATCTTTCAAAAATATGCCTAGTCGACTGGAAGTGATCGAAAGTCTGCGGCTGGCGAGGAAATTATTTCGAAGCAAGAGGCTGCTTTGGCAATCTCTAACAAAAAGTAAGTAACTTAGGAAAATTATTGTTGGTATCGAAGTGCAGTTTGAATGGTTTGAAAATGAATGTCTACAGTTGACTGAATTTCTCTCCCGTAGCCTCCCGCCATGCTAAATGCAATCGGGATTTGGTGATCTAAGCCGTACTGAAAAACACATTCGTCTCGCTGGCGCATGCCTACTGTGCTAATGTTTAATTTTCCAAGCCTATCACCTTCATGCGGGTCTGCGCCTGCTAGATAAATAATGAAGTCAGGTTTAAATTTATCGAGGATTTCCAATCCTTGATTCAAGGCTTTTAGGTAATCGCCATCCTCACATCCATTTGGCAGTCCAATATCTAAATCACTCTGTTCTTTTGTGAATGGAAAATTATTTTCACCATGGATTGAGAGGGTAAATATTGAGGAATCATTTTGCAAAATAGATGCCGTGCCATTGCCTTGGTGTACATCTAAATCCACAATGGCCACTTTGAGTTTTGGATGAATTTCCTTTTGTAATACCCTTGCGGCAATTGCCGAATCATTAAACACGCAGAAGCCACTACCCATATTGCGATAGGCGTGATGGGTTCCGCCCGCAAGATTTGCCGCTAAGCCTTCACTTAAGGCGGTTTTGGCAGCTGCGATAGTAGCGCCGGCCGAGCGTCTAGAGCGCTCCACCATGAGTTCACTCCAAGGAAAGCCAATCTCCTGTTGCTCTTTTGGACTCAGGCTTCCTGAAATGACTTTAACGAGATAGCTAGGATCATGCGCATAGAGAATTTGGGTATCAGTGGCAGCTGGCGCTTCAACCAACTCGACCCCATCTAACTGAGTGACGAGGTCACGCAGCTGACTGTACTTTTCCATCGGAAAGCGGTGCCCCGGTGGAAGTGGTAAAACATAGTGGTCGGTATAAAAAGCTTTCAAGGGCTGTCTCACGCATGCGGTATGCACATGAGTCTATTCGTTTTTCTATAGGTAGGTATGTCTCGATCTGAAAAAGCAGGTTTTAAGGGAAACAAAACATTCTTGCCTACCAAGATTTGCCTTGTCTGTGGCAAAGGGATGACCTGGCGCAAGTCTTGGGCTAAAAACTGGGATGAAGTGAAGTATTGCTCTGATGCTTGTCGCTCCAAAAAATCTAATAGCAAGACTGAGGCTTAATCTATGCGGATATTGATTTATTGGTTTCGCAATGATTTACGCTTGGCTGATAACCCGGCTTTTACACGAGCCTGCTTAAATGCAGACCATCTTTTGCCGGTTTATATACATGACTCAAAAGAGCAAGGCACGGTTTATGGATTTGAGCGTCAAGGACCGCATCGAAAGATCTTCTTAAGAGCATCCTTAGATGATTTAAAGGCCCAATTACAGGCGCAGGGCTCAGACTTGTTGGAGTTTTCTGGCAAGCCATCACAAGTATTGCTGCAGTTACTCCAAGACACTGCTGCCAATGCAATCTATTGTGAACAAATCGAAGCACCCGAAGAAATTGAGCAAGTGCGAATTCTGCAAGATCAGGGTGCGGATGTAAAAGAGTTCTGGCAATCCAGTATGTTGGATCCGCAGACCTTTCCATTTGAACTGGAAAAAATGCCTGATGTGTTTACCGCATTTCGTCGCGAGCTTGAGAAAGTGAAACTCAAGTTCGCCCAGCCCATCGATGTGCCCAAGAAAATTCCTTCGCTACCGGCAGCTTTGCCCCCGGCCTCAATATTGCCTTCAAGAACTCAAGCAGTTTCGCACCCCTATTTACTAGGGGGAGCTAGCCATGCGCATGCTCACCTGAAGCAATATCTAGAGCGTCGTTTACCAGATAGTTACAAGGTGACTCGTAACCAACTCATTGGCATGGATTACTCCAGTAAGTTTTCAGCATGGCTTGCTTTGGGTTGTATTTCAGCACGCGATATTGCTGCACAACTGAATGAGTATGAGAATTGTCATGGTGCCAATGATGGTACTTATTGGCTTTGGTTTGAATTGCTGTGGCGAGACTACTTCCGCTTCATTCACTTTAAGTATGGTCAGAAGCTATATCGCGCCAGCGGTTTAACTGGCATCCCCGTCAGTCCGTCGTACGTATTTAGCTTTGAGCAATGGCGTACCGGTAATACCGGCACGGAACTGGTGGATGCGGGTATGCGCGAATTACATCAAAGTGGTTATCTCTCCAATCGCATGCGTCAGATTGTGGCAAGTTACTGGATATACGACATGAAGGGCGACTGGCGCGCTGGTGCAGCCTGGTTTGAATCCCAGTTAATAGACTATGACGTTTATAGCAATCAGGGTAACTGGCTGTATATCGCTGGACGTGGAACAGACCCTAGGGGAGGCAGGCCATTTAATATTGCCAAGCAAACTCAAGACCACGATCCAAAAGAAATCTATCGCAAGCTTTGGCTCTCCCCCGAGTAAGTTTTTACAGTTTTTCTACTTCCGCATATTGCTCTAGCACTTCTAGCGAGACTTTCTCCAAAGCTTTGATGTGGGTGCTTTCTAGCTTAATCATTGGCGCACAGTTGGCTTCTAGGGCTTCGATCCAGCGATTAAGACATAGGCACCATTGATCACCTGCAATCAGCCCTGGAAACTGGTACTCCGGTCTTGGGGTAATCAGATCGTTGCCACGCTTTAGGCTAAATTGCAAAAAGTCATTGCTGACGATTGCGCAAACCAAATGACTCCCAGTATCTTGTTCATTGGTTTTGCAGCAACCATCCCTAAAAAATCCCGTTAAAGGATCAAAGGAGCAGGGGACTAACGGTTGACCTAAAACATTGAGGGGTAATTCAGTTGACATGGTTGCTCTTGTGGAAGTTATGTGTTGGTTGATGAAGTTATGGGCTGGGGTAAAGCTTATGCGATACAGCTTGGCCAGAGGAATTGACCTTAACTAAGATCATGTCGCCTGAATTGAGAACCTTGCCCGTGAAAGATTCGATATTGACATGATGGGTCACCATCATGATTGGTGCTTTTGGATATTTCATTCGCTCAGCCTGAATGAGTTTTGCTAAATCTTCAGTCTGCTTTTTAGATTGACTCATATCGTCAAAGAAAGAACCGAGTGCCGCTTCCTTGGCGACTGCTCCCTTATTGAGAAGGGTTGCGGTATCGAGACAGCGGCACCAAGCACTGCTATAGACCTGCGCCTTGGTAATCCCCTGCTTGCTTAGCCACTCGCCAATGGCTTTAGCTTGTTTCCTGCCACGCTCTCCTAGGTTGCGTTGTGTGGAGCATTGATTTAGTTGATAACCCTGAGGATCGCCATACCCGGGTGCGTCAGCATGGCGCATGAGTAAGACATGTTGGCCATCTTGTATTATGCTAGCTAACTCAGTTTGGGCGAGGGTTATAGTCTGCACCCCGACAAACATAAGCAGTGCAATTAGAAATTGGGAACAATATTTCATAAGGTGTTGTGAATTACCAAGGTAATCTTTCGCCGGAGTAGGTTAGGAAACTTCCTGAATCCTCTTTATTTATTGAGAGAAGAACATTCAACATATCGCCGGCAGCATCCAAAGGAGGTCTGCCAATTTGCTCTCCCTTGAAAGGTTTTGATAGGCGAGAATTGACTGTCCCTGGATGTATTGCTACCAAAGCGGTGTTGGGTTTGGTTCTTGTAAATTCAATCGATGCTGTCTTAATCAACATATTCAATGCTGCCTTAGAAGCGCGGTAGCTGTACCACCCGCCGAGGCGATTATCTTCAATGCTCCCGACCTTGGCGGAGAGTGTTGCCATGACGGAGTTGGCGGGGTCAAGTAACTTGGAAAAGTGCTTGATAGTCAATCCAGGTCCGATGGCATTAATTTGCATCAGCATCTGCAATTGCTCGGCATTGAGATCATCCAGTTTCTTTTCAGGCATCCAATCGGCGGAGTGCAATATGCCGATGGTATTGATAATGAGCTGAAAGGGCGCTTCATTCGAAAGGGCCTGCGCTGCCGCTTCAATGGTGTTGAGATCTTGATAGTCAATCGGATTGGCGGAGTTTCGATGTATGCCTACCGCTTCCATGCATGTAGGATGCTGTTCAAGTAACTCCATGAAGGCAGAGCCGATGGTTCCCGAGGAACCAATGACGAGTGCGCGGAAGGAGCTTGGAATTAATGGCATGAATGGGGTGAATGAATAGGGGTTCAGCCAGTTTATTGAATAAGTCTTAAACTTGCTCGATGACGACGCGACTACCCCAAACGCTTTCAGAAGCGGATCTTTCGAGGTTAATCGAGATGGCCTGGGAAGATCGCACGCCTTTTGATGCTATTGAGGCTACTTTCGGGTATTCGGAGCCCCAAGTGATTGCTTTGATGAGAAAACAGCTTAAACGTAACTCATTTGAATTGTGGCGTAAGAGGGTGACTGGCAGAGCAACTAAGCATGTGGCTCTTCGCAGTAAATTGGTTAACCGCGCTTACTGCGCAACTCAATACAAGCAAAAATAAGCATCATGAAAAAGCTGACTATGTTCTATGACGGTCTTTGCCCTTTATGTCAGGCAGAAATTCAATTTCTCTCTGGGCGTAATCAGGCAGGCTTACTCAGCTTTGTAGATATCAATTCGGATCAATATCTTCCCGATCATGTCGGCGTCTCTTGCGACCAGGCTTTGGCGTCCATGTGTGCACAATATGAGGATGGTGAGCTAATCCAAGGAGTTGAAGTATTTTCAGCGGCCTATAGCAGAGCAAATCTTCCTAGGCTGGCATGGATTTTTTCTAGACCAGCACTCAAACCTTTTTGGAATGTGGGCTATCGATTCTTCGCAAAGCATCGCCATGCGATTTCAGTCTTGTTTGGGCCGCTTGCTTTACGGCTAGTAAATAGAAAAGGGTAAAGGTATGAAGCTCTACCGTGCATTGGTAATTACTTTGGCTCTCGGCGCAATCACTCCAAACAGTTTCGCTAAGGAGCCCCCACATATTAAAAGTATGATGGGTCAAGTCCAATTGCAGGGTTTAGGCAGGCTGAACTTTTGGGGTTTTCATGTTTACGATGCCAATCTATATCGTAGTACTGCTAAGGATTCTCAAGAGTTTGCTCTCGAACTCAAGTATCAAAGATCATTTTCAGGTGAGGCAATCGCTAACCGTACGGCTGAGGAGATGAAAAATTTAGGCGTCTCTGATACTCAAGCAACAGCCTGGGGCAAGGAGTTGGCAAGTATTCTTCCTAATGTGGAGCCTGGCCAGACTATTGCAGCAGTCTATATTCCTAAGCAGGGCACTAGCTTCTTTTATGAAGGCAAGAAGATGTCGCAAATTCAGGGGGCTGATTTTGCCAAAGCCTTTTTTGGTATTTGGCTTGATTCAAAAACGAGCGTCCCAAAACTGAGGGCAGAACTCTTAGGGCAGGGCTGCCCACCACCACTCATTTCAGGAGCATGTTAATGCGCAATATCAATTTCGCCTCAAAGTTGTTGGGTATCTGCTTGATTGCATTCGGTTTATTTGGCTGCTCCTCACCTTCGGTAACGCAGTACGCAAATGAGAAGCCCAATCTCGATCTTAGTGAATACTTCAATGGCACGATAGATGCCTATGGAATCTTTACCGACCGTAGTGGTGAAGTAAAAAAACGATTTACTGTTCTTTTGGTTGCCCAGTGGAAAGTTATTGACGGTAAAAAAGTGGGCACCCTCGATGAAAGCTTTGAATACTCCGATGGCACTAAGCAAAAGCGCATCTGGACTTTGACTGAAACTGCCCCTGGTAAATATATTGGTAGGGCGGATGATGTTGTAGGTGATGCGCTGGGCGAATCAGCGGGTAATGCGCTCAACTGGACTTACACCTTAGCATTGCCGGTAGATGGCACAATTTATCACGTGCAATTCAATGATTGGATGTACCTTGTAACTCCCAAGGTCATGTTGAATAAGGCCAAGATGAGTAAATTTGGTGTTGATCTTGGTGAGGTTACCCTGAGCTTTTACAAGCGCTAAGCCTAGCAATTAGCGAGGATAAATATTTGAAGAAGCTTGTTCTGATTCTGGGTGATCAGCTAGACATTAATAGCCCGGTAATAAAAAAACTCAATCCCAAGACGGATCAGGTCGTCATGATTGAGTCTGCGGATGAGGCCAAGTATGTTTGGTCTCATAAGGCAAAAATTGCTTTGTTTTTATCCGCAATGCGCCACTTTGCTAAGCAGCTAGAAGAGCTTGGTATACCGCTTCAATATATTAAGCAGTCCCCCAAATCGATTGGCGACACGTTACGAGCCGTTATTGAAAAAGATAAATGTACTCATTTAGTTTGTCTTGAGCCTGGGGAATATCGACTCAAGTGTGAGATTGAAGCATTAGCCACTGAATTAAACATTGAATTAGCAATGCAAGAGGATCCACATTTCTATTGCTCCCGTCAGGAATTTTCTAATTGGGTTGCTGGCAAGAAAGAATTGCGTCTGGAGTACTTCTATCGGCTGATGCGTAAGACTCACAATATTTTGGTCGATAAAGAAGGTAATCCTGAAGGTGGCCAGTGGAACTTTGATCGAGACAATCGCAAGCCCTTTCCAAAGAAAGGTCCTGGTTTAATCCCGCCTCCTGAATTATTTGAGCCAGACGCCATCACTAAAACTGTTTTGGCTGAGGTGGAAGAGCGCTACCCGGATCATCCTGGATCATTAGCCCACTTTCAGTGGCCCGTGACTCGCCAGCAAGCGTTGCAAGCCCTAGAGGGATTTGTTGAACATCGTTTGGCAACATTTGGGGTTTATGAAGATGCGATGTGGACGGATACACCTTTTGGTTGGCACTCTCTGTTATCAAGTTCGCTCAATCTGAAGTTGCTCGATCCTAGAGAAGTCATCGATGCTGTTTTACTTGCTTGGAAAAAACATGATCTAGAGTTGGCAACTGTCGAGGGATTTATTCGCCAGATCTTAGGATGGCGAGAATTTGTACGTGGCATGTACTACCTCGACATGCCGCAAATGGCCGAAGATAATTTTTACAAACATCAGAACTCTTTGCCTGCTTGGTATTGGACCGGCGATACCAAGATGAAATGCATGCAGGAGTCTATTGGACAAACGCTGCAGTACGGCTATGCCCATCATATTCAGCGGCTGATGGTTACTGGTAACTTCGCCTTGCTCGCAGAAATTCTGCCCAAAGAAGTGTGTGATTGGTATCTGGCTATTTATGTTGATGCGATTGAGTGGGTAGAGTTGCCCAATACTGCTGGTATGACTTTGTTCGCCAGCGGCGGTCGTTTCACGAGCAAGCCTTATGTTGCGAGCGGCGCTTATATTAAGAGAATGAGCAATTATTGCGGCTCATGCCAATATAAGCCCGATGTCCGATTTGGGGAGAGTGCTTGCCCAATGACTACTCTTTATTGGAACTTCCTCATTAAGCATCGCAAGCAGTTTGAGGCAAGCCCGCGTACCCGTTTAATGACGGCTAATTTATCCCGTATTAGCGATGCAGATCAAGAGTCTATTCAGGGACACGCTAAGACCATTTTGGGTAATCTGAACGCACTGTAAGCGGGGGCGGCAAGTTTCTGGGTTTTGTGTCACACTTTGACCAATTAAATCAATAGCTTAAAGACTGCAATGCGAATAGAAGACACTGATCCAGCACGCCATGCTGGCATTGAATATCCCATGGAGGTGGGTGCACCCGTATTTGCACCAATCAAAGTCTTAGAAGAGAAAGACAAGGCAGTCAATGTTGCGCGCCAAAATGCCAAGCTCGAATACGATCGCATTATGGAGCAGGCAGAAGTGCTAATGAAGCAGGCGCGCGCTCTTCAAGCTAGATTGGACGCAACAGAAATGGTGCACAGCGCTAAATTTGGTTTTAATCCTCTGCATGGCAAAACTTATCACTTGTATTTCGATAGCCGCATTGGTACAAATGTGTTGATCCAAAATGGCCCCGATCAATGGAGTTGCGGTATTCCTGATTCCTGGACCTATGTCATGGCAGTTAAAAAGCTCGGTGATAGTACTTGGGCTATCGTTGAAGATGAAGAGATCTCATCTTCTTCTATTGCGGTAAGATAATTTTTTCTATAAAAATAATAAGGTGACTTGTGACAACTGCTCGAATTGTTAGTCTTTCAGAACTCGGTAATGCCGATGTCATTCAATTGATCGATAAAGAGCTGCCAGCTCCAGGAAAGGGCGAAGTACAGCTTCGTCAAACTGCAATTGGTTTTAACTTTATCGACGTGTATCAGCGCTCTGGTGTATATCCACTTGAATTGCCAACAGGCCTTGGTCACGAGGCGGTTGGTGTGGTCGAGGCACTTGGTGAAGGCGTTACTCGATTCAAGGTGGGCGATCGTGTGATGTATATGAACGCTGGTATTGGTGCTTATGCGAGCGCACGTAATGTGGCCGCGGATAAGCTGGTGTCGGTTCCAGACAACGTGTCTGATGAAGTTGCTGCTGCAGTGTTCTTCAAGGCAATGACTGCGCAATACTTAATTCAAAAGACCTACAAGGTTAAAGCTGGCGAAGTAGTGCTTGTGCATGCTGCCGCTGGCGGTGTTGGTCAAATCTTGGCAGGCTGGGCAAAATCATTGGGTGCTTTTGTAGTAGGAGCCGTCGGCTCTGAAGCTAAGTTTGCTGCAGCAAAGGAAGCGGGATGTGATGCTGTGGTCGATTACTCAAAACCCAATTGGGTTGAGGAAGTCATTAAGGCAACAGGTGGGCGCAAAGCAAACGTGGTTTACGACTCAGTTGCTAAGACCACTTTCTTGGGATCGCTAGATTGTGCTGCACCATTTGGTACGGTCGCTTTGTTTGGTGCCGCTTCTGGCCCAGCCCCAGAAATTCAGCCAGAGATTCTCAATAAGAAGGGCTGCCTCTTCTTAACGAGACCTTCTGTGTTCCCGCACAACGCTACTCCAGAGTTGCTTCAAGAAAATGCTCGCGCAGTATTTGATGCGATTGCCCAGGGTAGGGTAAAAGTGCAAATTGGTGCGAAGTTCACTCTTGAACAAGCTGCTGAGGCACATAAGGCGGCCGAGGGAAGAAAAGTTTCTGGTGCGATTGTGATCACACCTTAATTCAGGTGCTTGAGTTCATAACCAACTAGTATTGTTTGCTTAAAAGCCCCGAGAGATGAACTGACCCACAAAAGTTGGACACCCAATCCAACCAAAAGGGGTCAGCTTCATGAGCAAACACAGTGCGCAGTTCAAGTTAAAAGTAGTTAATGATTATCTAAGAGGTGGAGGCTACCTGAGGGT
>NZ_JACVOO010000025.1 GCF_018882405.1 Polynucleobacter sp. 31A-FELB
TCAACTACCTGTTTGACTGCCTCTAACTTGAACTCTTCAGTAAACCGTCTTCTTGTACTCATGACACACCTCCTAATAGACTAAATATTAGGCTAGAAAGTGTCTATAGAAGTGGTAGCGATTCAGTTAGTAATAAAGCTACGTCTACCCGAATGGCTGCTTGCCCCTGGGATCGCTGCTCTCTGATATAGATAGTGAAAGAACTGAGTAGCAGTATTAGCATTAAAGCCATCGCTACTTTTCTTCTGGGAATAAAACAGCTTTTCTTGGGGGTCTTGTGGGGTGTAGAGCTTGATATAGGCAGCTAACTCTTTTTTAAGCTTCTCACTAATAAAGACTGTACGTGCATAACCACCCTTCGTTTGCTCTGGGCGCAGCATGATCTCGTTTTTAATAGCGCCTTCTGCATCAACAACGTCTACAAAGCGCAAAGACGCCATTTCTGCAACACGTAGCCCTGCGTAATGCGTAATAAGCAGCATCGCCCTATTTCTAGCTGAATGCTTGCGTGTAGCTATGTGATCTAAAACTCTACGTAATTCTTGTGGTGTTAATGTTTTTGCTTGTTTCATCTTGTAATCTCCCTAAATCAAATAAAAGTCACACATTCAATGTAATTTCTTATTTGTGTGAAGTCGACCTAAAAAGGCTTACAAGTATTTAGTGAAAATTCATCAATGATCACAATGGTTTAGAGATAATCGGCAGGCAAATATAAGGAAATAAGAAGAGTCTTATATTTCTACCGAAAAAGCTGAGGGTTTAGCTATTGGCTACCGTTGTGTATTTTTTCACCCAAATAAAAAATACCCCACATGGTGGTCACAATCATTTGCCAAAACAAAAATAAATAGCTGCCAAGAAACCCATAAAGCAGAATATTGCCTATAACAGCACCTTTTATTGCCACACTAATTGAATAAAAAAGGAGCTGCGACCCGATTCCCATCAAAATTAAAACAATTGACTCCGCAGTCAAAAAAGCAAACATTGAGCAGAGAAACCTTCTTCTCGTTAAGTTTATTAATACCCATTTGCCATTATGAAAGATCTTCATTGTTGGAGCTGGTGCCTGCATCTCAAAGTCCATGTCCAACTTATTGAATGTTGCTATTGCTGCTAAGGCCGCTATAAAAAATCCTGGCAGATTTTGAAGAAAACCAGTTACCTTACTAACCAATCCAGCCTCTGAGAATATTGGAAACCCTCCATTCATCCTAGCAAAAGCGATAACAATTACAGAGATAATCATCAATATAAGCGGATATACCCAATCCACTTGGTTTTTTAATTTATGGCGTATTCCTATGTAGGAAAATGGCCTAAGTAGAATTTGAACTATTAAATTCATGCGTTAAATAAAGCTGTAATTTTTTTTACTATTTTAGAATTGATTGATTCGTACGAGGCCTGCAAGATTTCATCGAATGAGTCCAACTTTGCCTTCTTAACGTAATTCTCAATATTTGGAACCTGAGTTTCAACATCAATCTCAACCGTTCTTTCTGTACCCTCTGGAGACTTAAACCTAACCTTAGCCTTCGAGTAATCCGCTTTGTTTCTATCAAAGACTTGCTTAAGCAACTTTAACTTATCTACAGTAGATTCTTCATCATTGACAACGGACAACGTTACAGAGCTATATTTTTCAGTCACGTGACCGGAATCATCAAATGCTTCATGTTCATTTTTATCCGTGATCAATTCAATAGAGTGGATCTTTCCATTGTTCAAATCATTCGCAAATTCTTCTGAAATGTGCCCAGTAAATTCAAATTTATAATTTACTTTGTATTTTTTAGGATTGCCTTTCGCATCCTTTGAGCCATCGGGATGAATCCATTCATATTTTTCAGGAGCTAACCTCTTGGCCTGTCTTAATAATCCATTCAAAACCCGCTGAACTAAAAGTACGCTAAGGCCAGAATTATGTTCACAAATTGCCAATGCAGGAGAATCTAATGACTCCTTCAAACTTATAACCATATGTATAGAAAAATCCTGCCCTTCATTTTCATATTTTTCTATTACTCGCCGACCGCCTTCAACTAAATTTGTAAAAACTGGATCGGAAATTGTTTGATCAGATTTATTTACTAATAAAACTGCTTTATCAGCACTAATCTTAAAATCTTTTATGTATATAGTTTGCAATCCCTTTTGGACAGCTCGTCTTCTAGATGGTTCATCAAGCTTTTGAATTAAATGAAGTGCATCCTTAACGGATATGGTGTTAGGCGCATCAAAACTTGCTGACTGAGAGCTAATTTTGACATCATAAAAATATACAATTCGCTCGTTTTTCTTCATTTAAATGCCCGCAATATGATTATTATCATCATAACAAACATTTATAAAATTAATAATAGCGAGCTTTAGCTCGCTTGTTTCTTCGCTCTCGCTCGAAACATTTTCCCCTCATTTAACTGAAGAAACTTTTCTTTTCATTTTTTCTGAACTCTTTCACTAGGAAGCTCAAGCCAAGCCCCTTTAGGCTTGACTTGAACAAGAACTTTCACTGAGGTCTTGTGATCAACTGATATACGCACAACTTGTTAAACAAGGAAGGCAGGTTTTGCGATCTCCCATTACGTGCCGCCATACGCAACTAATCTGCGCTCTATATCAAGGGAGCATATGCAAATTAGCTTGTGGGGTTGTTTCATTGGCTTACCCACTCACTTTCAGCCTGGACGAATTACTTCGACGTTAAGCCTACGTTCACGTATTTCTACGTTACCAACTATATACAGCATTGCAAACGCTACTACCGCAGAGGGGTGTCGTTTAAAGCATCCAACGAAAATCGTTGGGTAGTGCAATGAGGCCAGATAGTAAGAGATCCGAATTGCTAACCGTCACACATCAGAACGGGTTTCGCAGCACTATTCAATCGGCGTGCCAACCTTAACCTTACTTGTACATTTATTTAGCAAATGTAATTTCTTCATTGGTATTTATGAATTCCTTACAAAAACCAGGAGATCTGTTGTTTTTCCATGCCTATTCAGGTCGACTCCGTACAAGGCCATCTATAGATTGAAGACTCCCAAACAACAAAGGAGTTTTAAATGTCAGTTCTAACAAGTCTTAAATTAGTAACAGGTAAACGCCCAGTAAGTGCAAGCCCTATCGTTTCACGTAGAAACAAGATGGCCAGCAAGATTGCCGAGCAAGTAGCACTTTGCGAAGCACAGAAGTCAGGCGAGCAATATCAACCCAAAGTCACCCGCACATATACAAACAAGCAAACGGGTGAACGTATGACTGTAGACACAGTTAAGCGTGTACGTCAGTGGTTTTTTATCAGCCCAGAAGGCAAGATTAATTTGACGTTGAAATATGGCAGCAAAGTCCTGCCCTTGAACAAGAAAGGTGCCAATGCGATTGAACTTGCTACAGGCGATGAATTGATTGCTACGTTGAAAAATTTACAAGCCGCTGTACTAAACGGCGATTTAGATGAAGCAATTAATGAAGTAAGCGAGATGACTCGCAATTCGTTTAAGAAATGATGACCCAGGGCTAGTTTGCAATCGTGCAGCTAGCCCATTTTTAATTTTAGGAGATACACATGAATATTTACTCAGCTTACGTACGTGCAAATGGTTTCGTAGTTCAAGCCCAAATTTGCGCTAACAATATGGCCGATGCAATTTTTTTACTTAAAGGCCAGTATGGTGCAGATAATTTAGTTCACTTACCCGTGCAGGTTAATTAAGCATGTCAAATTTAGAGTTTGACGCTGCAATGCTTGGCCAATTTATCGGTACCGAGCACTATTACCGCATAAGCCCCAGCACTGTCATTACAGATGGGTGCAAATATCTAGCTGATGAAGCTGGGGCATATTGGCTAATGGATGCCCTCGCTAGTTATTTGCCTCAATTTACGGGACGTGAGGAATTTATATCTGCCAAGCTCACTGTGACAAGAGGTAGTGCCGAGCTAGTGTTAGATAACGGCAATGGCAAAGTACTTGATCGTCAGCACATCCCATTTACAGACTTCCCTTTACCTGCGATTAGCTTATTTGCCTGCTGGGGTGGTGACTTTTGGGTGCTGCTATTACCTAGCGAGTATTAACAATTACGATAATCTTCCCTGACTGGTCGCATTTAAATAATTTTCCAGCCAATCATGCTTTGCTTTTGCCCTTAATTCTCCAGGTCGCTCTTTTTTTAAAAAGGCATCAACCGCACCCCATTTTGCAGCATTAATTTCACTTGAAATATACGACCTAGATTGTGTTACTGGATCTAATTCTTTTTCTGGAAGAATTTCTGGGGGCGTCACTCCAGAAACTCCAAGCGTATGGATGTAGGTTACCCCATCAAAATCACGCCGCATAATATTTAATGTCACTGCTAGCATTAGAGAATTTTCTTTGTACTCCTCATTAAGCTCTTTAAACAAACATTGCTGTGATTCACGAGACAAAACTATTCTCGGGTAGATAGCAAGCTCACTTTCAAGCTTATAGGCATCATTCATTGCGGGGCCAAATAGTATTCCATTCTTATGATGCAAATCACCTACTGCAACACCACCTCTCGTCAGCACTCCTTTTGCTAGAAATTTCCACCACACATAACCTGCATAGTTCACCAAGCGATTCATGCCGACATTATTTTCTTTAACCACCTCAGAAATAACAATTGAGTCAGAAAAGGCAGATATCTGCATTTCAGTTTTTCCATTAAATGGATATTTTTCTTGTAGTTCTTTTGGCATTTCTAGCACACTTAAAATTAAATCCTCTTGATGCTCATCGATCAATTTTTTAAATCCAAGAATATCTAAAAATAACACTGCTCTGCGTTCATACATTTCATGACTCCATAAAAATCTATTAAGACACTGTTCTCCACTTTATTAAATAGATGTAGGAGAACAATATGAGACTACATGAATTTATTGAACAAGATGAGTGGATTCGTTTGCAACGAATTATGTACGCCAGTGCTTGGGAAGCGTTAAACACTTATCAAAAACAACGTGCAGCGCAGTACGCCCCTAAGCCCCTAGCTACAAAGCTAAAGCCCGAGGCTACTAAAAAGGCACGTACCCTAGCTATCAAAGCAAAACGCCCACCCCAAGTTGCAGCACCCAAGCCCTTACCCAAACCCAAGCCACTACCCCAACCTGCTGCTATTGGCACCCCAGCGTATCAACCTGTCAAAGCACCCACCCCACTACCTGCTGGAACTAAAACAGTAGCCGCGAGAAGCCAACCTAAGCCCCCGCCACAAAGTGCCAAATTACCGCCCAGTATGCGTGAATTACCAAGCGGTCAAGTAGCCATGATCCATGCCAAAACCGATCCGATAGTGCAGAAGAATATGGACAAAGATCGAGGCTAGAGAAGCGGAAGAGCGGTGGTCTTGGGGATCTATATAACGCAGAAAAGTGCGCTACCGGCACAACAGGCACTATGCGAAATTAGATGCTCAAGATTTTTTCTTCTTAAGAGCTTCTTGTTGCTGCTTAAGTTTTTTAGATCGGTATACCTCGGGTACCTCAATCTCATTAAAGAGAGCTTTTCTAGCTTTCGGTGCCCTGACATTTTCAGCAATAGCTTCACCGGTAGCCCTGTCATAGTGCTTGGCAATAATCCCAGGTGAATTACCCAATTGCAAGGCAATATCTCGGAGTGGCACTCCATCAAAATTAAGTACCGCTGTCGTATGGGCACTTCGGAAGCTATAAAACACACGCTTCTTGCCCGAGTTTGGATCTCGCAATAAATTATGCTCTTCCAAAAAGCGATCAAACATGTGATTGCTTGTACCCATCTTAGCCCCGCTCTTGGTTCTAAAAACATATCCGGGGTCATTATTTTCGGTTAGCTTTTTAAGTGTTACCTCAGGGTCGGGGTAATTTCTAGCCACAATTTCTTTTAACACTTTGAAGGTTTCATCAAAGCCGTTGACATTGCGATCCTTGGTTTTGCCATATACAGCAAGCGTGACGGTTGGCTGCCACTTTAATGGCTCAATTAAATTGCCCTCTTCGTCATACTCCTCAATTAAATCATCTTGGCTTATATCTTCTATCAAGAAGCCATCTTCATCCACTTCTTCTTTTGGAGCATCAACTACCCGCACCTTGTACTTGATATTTTTCCACTGCAAATTGAGCAGCTCTTTACCAGGTCTTGCACCCGTATCAATCAAAATGCGTACATAGTCATAGAGAAGTTGGCGCTGCTCACGCTTAGCCTCTGATCTACCACGCTCAATCCAGGCAGGAATGTTGGCCAAGATTGCATTGATTTCTTTAATACTGAAAGTGGCGTAGTTCTCACCCTTACGACCCTTGGTCTCTAACTCGGGTTTATTAGCCCTGGTCATAAAACCACGCAAGATCGCTTCTTCAAAAATGTAATTGAGCGTGACATTATGTTTACGCACTGTGCTGTATGCAGGCTCTTTACCCATCAGCGTTGCACGATCTTCTTCATACTGCTTTAATGCCGCGTAATCAATCTTGTCGATATTCTTATTACCCAGACAAGGGATTAGGAAATCATCAATGATTCTCTTGTATACGTTATAGGAGACTGGCGCCTCGCCTTTTTTAGCTTTATCGTCCATGCGCTGTTTAGTTAAACGAGCGATGTCTTTGAATTTCTTGGTAACTACAGGAAGGTTGGCTTCTTTTTTAAGCTCGGCGATACGCTTGAGGTCTTTAGCCTTTTCAATGGCTTTTTCACGATCTCGCAATTTGGTGGAAGCTATTAGCCACTTGCCATCCACCTTGTAACGGCACTGCCAAACAGTACTCGTTGGGCGCTTATAGAGAATAAGCTCACGTGGGTAGATTTCGTAGGTGCTGTCGAGCTTTTCAGGCATCACAACACTTTAAATTTTTATAACGCTTACGTCAACGGATTTTGTAGAAGCGACCATGTCAAATTACTACGCACAGTTAAGATCAAATCTGGATGCAATGTCGGACCGAATTTCATTGCCCAATGATATTGTCCCAACTGCGATAACAATATACTGATCGCAGCCATACTTAGTTATCGGCTGAGAATTAAAACCACCACCTAGCTTAACATCCTCAATCAACACACTTAAAAATCTATAAAATTTAACAATCTTGGTCTGCAGCGATGGATCCAACAAAAAGAGACACCCCTTTACTTGCGTCTACCCCTAATACTTTTTACCCAATTTTCTAGCTGCTCAATATCTTGCTTCAATTCATCAGACCCAGGCACTGGCGCTCTTGCCGCTGCAGCCTGATCATGCCCAGTCAACCATGAAGAACATTTTGACATTGCAACATTTACAGCATCACAATCATCTTCTGTAATATCGATTAGAGGCATAAGTTTTTTTGTTTCAATGCTAGGTCTAAATCTCTCAACAACCCCACCCAAAAGTACCTCCTCTAAAGCACGCTCCCAAGCCTCTCGCAAATAACCATACAGTTGGGCCGCCTCCTTTTCATAAGCATCAAAATTTCCAGTTCTTGAGAGCTTATCTGCAGCTTGCCAACCATTTTTCAGAAATCCAATTTTTCCCTTAACAGACATAGCAACCCAAGGTAACTCTTCAACACAAACTCCTGCACCAATTGCTTGACGACGAATATGCTGATCAAGCTGTACAACTTTACTTTGATCTGCAAATTGTTTTAGCGCCAGTAGGAACACAACATCATGTGTAAAAACAATTACTTGCCTTCGCTCAGACTCTTCAACCAAACGTCTAGCAACAGCACCACGCCATTGGAAATCTAATGATGAAACAGGATCATCAAATACAATTGCAGAAGGATCTTCGGCTGTGCTCAGCTCAGCAAAAAAGGCTGCTATTGAAATACAGCGTTGCTCCCCCTCGCTTACAACCTTAGGAACATCAATACCTGGGTTACGAGTCAAAATTAGTTTGTGATAGAAAACACCGTCAGCACCACCAACTTCTTTAAGCTCTACTTCAACGTGCCTAAAAGTTAATCGCCCCAGCTCCTCCTTAAAACTTCTCTTCAAACCCTCTGACACTATTGCTTTAGTGACAGCAGTACTCTTTTGCGTAATCGCATTGGGCTTCGTTTCGTCAATGCACTGGCTATAAGCAGCAATTTTCTTTTTATTTTCAATTTCCAATAAAATTTCCGCTTCATGTTTTGCGAGTATGACTCTTGCTTTCAGCTCATTTACTTCAGCAGTCATTTTTTCACGCACATCCTCACCCTGAGACTCTTTCAACGCCTTAATGCGAGCCTGAATTTCTAATTGAATGGCCTGCAGACTCTCAAAAGAAGATGTAAGTACTGGGCATTGATCACTCAACTCCCTGTCTTCATTAAGTGCAGCAATAATTTCTGTCCGTCGTCTCTCATTTTCCTCTAGAGAATGACGTATCTTTTCTACCTTTTCCGCATAATCAACATTCAGCTCATTTAGAGTTCCATCAATAGCCTCTGTAATCATTTTGAATGTGATCAAAATATCTTTTAGACGAGAAAACTGCTCGCGCAGTTTTCGTAGCTCGCTCTCTGTAGTTGATTGAACAAAACTCTCAAATTGTGAGAGCCTATGAACCGCAGCGTGATCCAGATTTTGTTGGCAAAGCACACATTTAGCCCCCTCTTCCGTAAAAGGAAAATCTCTATCTAAATAAGCCAATTCTTCAGAAAAAATCTGCGCCGAATCCCACATAGCCTTCCAAAAATCACCCCCCGTTCCATGAAGAAGATCATCCGGGAATGTCGCAGAACGCAAACAATTAGCCTCTTCAGCCTTCCTTTTCCCTTCCGCACGAGTATCAAATATTTTATTAATTTCCGAATCTGACAGAATTGATTCAACATTTCTTAGATGCGCCTCCAAGGCTTGAATCCGATCTGCGCGAAGGCTTAACTGTACAAGTAACTTTTTGGGATCATTTGTCTGTAAATCTTGCAATGACTTGTCCAAAAATTCAATGCGCCTTTGCTCCTCTACCGTAAGTTCAGTTAAGGCTTTAACTGATTCTATTTTTGTTAGCGAATTTATATTTCCAACTAATCTAGATGCAGCCGTTCCAGCTGGTATTTGCTCGGCTATACGCGATACAGAGCTAGTACTAAGCGCACGTTGCTGAGTTTCTAATTTGGCACGGACGGCCCGACATGCACGAACAAGCTTGTCAAATAAATCTAGCCCAAACGGAAGAAAAGCTACATCAGTTCTCTCATTTAAATAAACCGCAGCACATTGTGAATCAAAAACACTAACACGTGAAATATATTCATCTGTAGCACCCCCATGCCACTGACGAATCTCTTCAGCACCAACTTTGTATTTGATATTTACAGTAGGCGGTGGAGGTGCAACTCCAGAAACAATATTGCCCAATATATCCTCTTGCCCACGTGCACGACAAGCCAACTTAAGAATACGTATATAACCCGTTTTTCCTGCACCATTATCACCATAAACAATAGTGAGGTTAGGTGAAAAATTAAGTTGCTGATTTTCAGCTAGAGCATTTACGCCTTTATCGTGAAATATGGAATTCAAAGTTACAGCTAGTGCTGCAGCTCCTCTTTGGGGAACATGCTCCTCGGAAAGAGGCTTGCCCTTAGTATTTTCTGATAACCCATACTTCCCTTTGCATATCTCAGTAAGTGAATCTAGATCTTCCTCTACCAAATCTCCATTAACAACCAATCTTCTAAGAGCATCACGCTGCCATTCAGGACGATCTTTAGACCACTCCAATATTTGCTGCAAAACTGTCATGGCTAATACCTTTATGAAATTGTGCTTAGATCAATCGGAATGTGAAAGTTTAGGCTTTCATTAATATCTGCAACAAAATCCTGCCAAGTTCCTTTCTCAACTCTTCTAGCAACATAAAAAGATGCCATAGTTAAGAAACGTTCTGCAACAACCCGAAGATCGCCAATGAAAGTACCAAGCACTTGAGTCTGATCAACGCCATATGACAAGTAAATTGAATCACGATAATGCGCTTTTCCTCGGTAACGAAACGCTTGAACCAAGTAATTAACCGACTCCTGTTGTAGCCTGTCATCCCTTAATTTGCGAGCAGCTGCAGATCGAAAATTTGTCACATTTAAATCGCGAAATGCTCGATTAGACTTTATATCCTCCTCCACTTGCCACTTGACATATTCAGCAGTTCCTTTGAGGTAAGAAATTGCGGCTCCACGAGCTTCAACTGAGTTTTTAGGTTCGATATTTAAGTCGTGGGTATTGGATTGCCTAAGCGCAGCAATTTCACTCTCAACTGTTTTTGTTACTGCATTACTAAGCATAAAAGAAAATGGCGCTACAGCAAGTCCATTTGCAACGATATCGGATTGCCATACTTTGGCTGTTTTTGAGTGCGTTTGTGGATTAGATGCACTACATGCAGCGATCATTGCCTTTGATGCATAATAAGTACTGTAGTACCAAGCAACGATAGCTGAACGCACTACCTCATACTTACCTGCGCTTAGCATGTCAAATGAAGTCAAACTTGACAGATTATGTAGACTCATCACCAACATCTCAAAGACAAGTGTATCTGCCTCTGGATTTACTTTTCTACGTTGAACCTGGGAATATTTTCTTTGCAGCATTTGGTGCGAAAAAGTACTGGAATCAGCAAGCATTGAAAGTGCTCGCATCCAATTAACTGTGCCTTGAAAAGCAAATCTTGGAGTCGGCTGATGCCCATGATCAAAGAGACGATTGAGTAGCCAATTTGGCATATAAGATTAGATACCCTTACTAATAAAAATTATAGGATCAGTATATAAAGTAGGTCTTGTATCTACAAGGATTTAATAGCGGTTATCCCCTCAATACTTACAAAGTAGAATTGTGATTAACTACTACTCAAGACAACGCAGGCAATTTTTTCCGATTAGAAACAACATTAGAGCCAAATTGATAGGTTTATAAGGGTTACCTAAAGTAACGCTCAAAAAAAACCAACCCGAAGGTTGGTATTTTCATTTCTGGTGGGCCCACCAGGACTTGAACCTGGGACCAAAGGATTATGAGAGCAGACAACCAAAGAAAACCACTAGGATTTCAAGAGCTTACGCCGCACGATTATCGGTGTGTAAGCGTTTGTGTGACTAATTTAACGAGATCGCAAGAAACGCTGGTTCACTCTTTGGTTTTCAAAACCAAAGGATTTTGGAGCAACCATCTAACACTTCGTTGCTCCAAAGGGTTCTTTTATTAGCATTGCGAGCGTTACTTTAAGTAACGCTCGTTTGGAAAACTGGGGATAACGACCTAAGGTGAATTTTCTTGCCTCGGAAATTAATCATGAATTCCTATCTAGATTCCTCAATAGTTTGCCCATCTCTAATAGCGTAAATTCGCTTAAATAGAGGGATAATTTTTTCATCATGGGTAACCACAATAATTGCAGTCTGATATTGGCTGGCCATTTGATTTAAGATCCCCATCACTCCTAAGGCTCTTTCGCTATCTAAAGGAGCTGTCGGTTCGTCGGCTAAAATCACTGGGGGTCTATTTGCCAAAGCCCTTGCAATGGAAACTCGTTGTTGCTCACCCCCAGATAATTCTGATGGGTTAGCATTCGCCCGATGCGCAACATCTAAAGCTTCTAGTAACTCCTTAGCCCTCGCTCTAGCAATATTGTTTGGCACCCCCGCAAGCATAGGTAAAAGCGCCACGTTATCCGTCACGTTCAGAAAGGGAATTAAGTAAGGCGCTTGAAAAATAAAGCCAATTTTGTCTCTTCTCAGAGCCCTTAAGTCCTTAATCTTCCAACCATTCTCGTAGATCACTTCACCACCCAAAGTCATGCGACCTGCTGTGGGCTCAATGACTGCTCCTAGACATTTCAGTAGCGTACTTTTTCCAGACCCAGATGGGCCTATAAGCCCAACCACTTCACCAGGAGCAATTTGCATGTTGACATTTTTTAGGGCATCTACAGCAGCATCACCATGTCCGTAAGTTTTTCGAAGTCCCTCTAATTGAATACTGTATGTACTCATATCAGCCCCCTATCGCTTGGGCAGGATCTACTAGCAATGCAGTCCTGATCGCCAAGGTACTAGCTAAAGCGCATATGACCATCACTAAAATGAATCCGATGACTGCATCTATCGGCTCCAATAAAACATATTTTGGAAACAGCGGCGCCCAAAAAGTAGCTGAAGTTTTTCCCACAATAAACCCGATTAAACCCAATCCAAGGGCTTGTTGCAAGATCATGCTAGCAATAGTGCTATTTTGAGTGCCAATCAATTTCAACACGGCAATCTCCCTAATCTTTCCTAGGGTCATGGTGTAGATAATGAAAGCCACAATGGCAGCGCTTACTACCGCCAAGATCACTAGAAACATACCAATTTGTTTCGCAGAATTTGCAATCAACTTGGCAACAAGGATTTCTTCCATCTGCGCTCTTGTATACACCTCAAGATGTTTCCAGCGACGGATTGGTTTAGCCACCTCCTCCGGAGTTCTTCCTTCTTGGATTTGAACAAGGATGGCATTCACACTGTGATTGGTAGATTGCGATGCCGTAATAGCATCCAATAACCCAGGAATGGGGCGATTCAAACTGGGATTGGCTACGTTTCTGGCGCGATCATTCAGAATCGCATCGTTGTCCTTTAGAAATTGCGCCTCTTGTGCATCTTTAATTGGAATGAATACCATTGGATCACCGCCCGATGAAACCATGCGTCGAGTTAAACCCACTACCCGATACTGATGGCGCTTAATTTGAATGAGGTCGTTTAGCTCAAACCCCGTTTTGATATCCGCTAAAGCTTCATAGTGTGATTGGACTATGTGTCGACCAGAAATCAAATAGGCCGGCTCACCAAGCTGCCCACTTTCTACCCCAACCACCATGGCTCTAGTGTCACTCTGCCCTTTACGAACCTGCATTGTGAGATAGGTGATGTTAGCTGCGCGTGCAACGCCTGGCATTCCCAGCACGCCTCTTACATAGTCATCTCGAATGCTGGATGCTTCAGCATAAGGGCCTTGGGTATCTTTTTGTACCACCCAAAGATCTGCACCGCTATTGTTTAGTAGGGCCATGGCATCATCCACCATGCCTCGATATACCCCTGCCATTGTTAGAGTGACACCGATTAGCAGTCCGAGGCCCAATCCCGTTAGAGCAAACTTACCCCAAGAATGCGCAATGTCACGACCCGCTAGGCTAATCACGGCGTTTTCTTCAATAAAGAATCAACCACCTTAATACGCTGCCCTTCTTTAATTTCAGCATCGCTATAGAGAACAACTTCATCACCACTCTTAAGTCCACTCAGAATAACCACTTGACCATTTAAGCCGTTTTGTCCAATTTGTACCCGAGCAAAATGGGGCTTGCCATCCTTGAGCACCCATACCCCAGTTTCATCACCCCTCTTTTTAATGCTTGCATTGGGCAAGCTAAGGCCATATTCACTAGAGGCTAATTGCAATGTCACTTCTGCCATCTCCCCAATTGAAACAGTCTTGGGCATATCTATCATTTCAATTTGGGCAATGCGTTCTTCCGCGACACTATCACTGAGCATCTCAACGCGAACTACCTTGCCCGAGATTGGGTGATGTGGATTAGAGCGCAATATCACATTTGCATCTAAGCCAACGGCTAATCCCATTGACTTACCTTGGTCAAAACGCGTCTTAATCCATAGGCTCGTTGGGTCGATTAATTTTAAAACCGCCTGACCAGCAATAACGGTTGAGCCTGGCTCGGCATCTCTAGATGTAATGATCCCATCTACTGGAGCCCTTAATTTAATATTAAGCTCTTGTTGTTTAAGCCCAGCCAAATCAGCAGTTGTTTTTTGAACAATCGCTTTTGCTGAATTGAGTTCCTGTGACTTGCCTTCAACAACAATTGGGCTAATAAAATTTTTCTTTCCCAACTCCACATATCGCTTGTACGTTTCAGAAGCCAGCAGTAAGCGTGCCTTTGCATCAGTCACTTGTGCCTCAGCAGCAATCATTCTCTGATTCAGATCAATAGAATCCATCTCGGCAAGTAGTTGACCCTCTTTAACCAAATTGCCTACATCTACATATACGTTTGAAACGCGTCCAGCAACTACTGGTCCCATCAAATATGACCGCCTCGCTTCAATTGTTCCCACTCCAAATAGTGTGGGTGCAAGCGATTGGTCGCTGACTTTAATGGTCGTCACTTTTGTGGACGCTAAAGGCCCAGAATTTAGAACAACAAATCCAAATACGACTAATAAAAATGTAAGCGTGAGACCCATCAGTAATTGACGGCGGGTAATGTTCAATTCACGCATTCGGAGTAGAAGCGAACTTAAGAGTTCTTTTAATTTAATGGTGCTATTCATTTTTTTGAGCCATTAATGTACTTGAATAAAAGATGCCTATCTTTTAATCATGCTCCCTTTAGTTGTTTAAGGGGTGATTTAATTACCTATTACGATGGAAATCAACGCAATCGTTATTAATCCCTAATATTAATCTTTTTGCACTATTTAAAGCTATCATACACTATATATTATTATATAATGTATGATAGCTTTAACACCAAACTTGTTACGTCGAACGATCCCTACTTGGGTAAAAAAATATCTAAGCTAAGTAAAGCCTATTCCATCCTACAAAAGCAATATAAGAACTGCTGGGTGGTCCCCATAGGGGTTTGATGGAGCTCTGTTGAGCTGTCAATCAGCTTGAATGTCTGACCAAACTGACTGTGAAGATTTTCTGAGTCATAGCGAACGATGTCTAAACCACTGCACTTCTCAGGGCCCTCGGGTCCAAAGGTCGACATAATCACATAGCCACCATGCTTTACTGAGCGCATCACTTGTTCTACATATCTTGCTCGTTGTGCTTCTTCAGTTAAAAAATGAAAGACGGCTCTGTCGTGCCAAACGTCAAAATAGCCTTGCGGTAATGTTGCTTGTGTAATATCAGCGCAGTACCAGTGAACCTGAACAGCCCGCTTACCAATACGATCCCTAGCTACATCAATTGCTTTTTGAGAAATATCTAAAACGCTGATGTCCTCATAACCCTCAGACAAAAGGTCGTCAACTAGCGTAGATTCGCCACCACCAATATCAATAATGACGGCATCTTTACTGTGTGCTGCTTGATGAATAAGACTGAGGGATGTATCAAGGTGTGGCGCATACCAACTCAGCGCATCCGGTGCCTTGTCGCCGTAGACCTTCTCCCAATGTTCTTTTTTGTTCATTTGCTAGTGCTTAGGCTGTTTGTTAACAGCCTTCTTGTAAGCATCCATGCCACCTTTAGTTTTCCACTCTTCATAGCCACCCTGAAGAATGCGCAAATTCTCATAGCCAGCAACACGCAAAGCAAAGCCTGCCTGCGCTGAGAGACTGCCGGTATTACAGTAGATTAAGACAGGCTTGTTCTTAGGAATCTTATCCTTTTGTGCCAAGACTTGGCGCCACTCAATGTTGACTGCTCCAGGAATATGGCTCTTATCAAACTGAGCCTTATCTCTAGCATCAATCACCATCATCTTCTTATATTCTTCTGCGGGTATCTGCTCAGGAAATATCGTAGCACCGCCATAGTCCACAAACTCAAGATAACCCGCCATCTCATCAACAGCAATAGCTTTGTTATCAGCAAATGTAGGGCTTGCTATGAATGATGTGAGCGCAAGCGCAATGAATAGTTTTCTCATTTATTTCCCAGTCTTAATAGTTGATTTGAACTTATCGAATTCAGGTCTCACGCTATCGTTAAATAACTTACCTTGCTTCTTCTGCTTGGTGGTTCCCTCTAACTCCAGAATGTCCGCAATGATTTGATAGCTCACCATGCCATTGTGAGCGCCACCACTTGCCGCTATGTTTTGTCCGTTGTACCAAACTGAAGGAGCTGGCGTTAATGGCGGAACGGCTGTTTGGGGCAGAACCAAAATTGGTAGTCGATACGCATTAGCAATTTCTGCGGCAATTTGAACATTGGTGTTACATCTGGTCCCAGGAGGATCTTGATTAATGAATACCAAGGCTTTTTGCCCGTTAATCTCTAGCGGGACAGGGCTGTTAGCAAGAACGCTTAATGAGAACAAAGAGATAATGACCCCCACGAGCTTTTTAAGCATTTACACCCTCACTTATATTCAATAAAATCATTGAATGATTATGCCTAGACAAAAATCTACTTTCAAGCAAAAACTGTTCGAGCAATTTGCCAAACTCGGGAAAGCCCTTGGCTCAGAAGTGCGCTTAGAGCTGATTGAACTGATTATTCAGTGCCCTACAGCTGTTGAAGACCTAGCTAAAAAGGTTAAGCTGCCAATTGCCAATGTATCGCAACATCTACAAGTACTTAAACAAGTAGGCATTGTGAATACGATCAGACAAGGTAAATCCATTGTTTATGAGATAGCGGACTCAGATGTCATTGATTTGTTCTTAAAGCTACAAGGTGTTGGACAGCGCCACATTGAAGAAGTCGATAGCCTCGTCAATAAGTACCTCACCTCGCGAGATAGCTTAGAAGGCATGCCAGTTAATCAAGTACTTAAATTAGCCAAGCGTGGAGAAATCACGCTTTTAGATGTGCGGCCTAGTGAAGAGTACGCTCACTCCCATCTTGAAGGGGCACTCAATATCACCCTTGAGGAATTAGAAGAGAGATTGGGGGATTTTCCAAAATCTAAAACGATTGTCGCTTACTGTAGGGGCACGTACTGCGTACTATCTTATGAAGCTGTAAAGCGCCTCAGAGAAAAAGGATTTAAGGCAGTACGAGCAGAAGATGGCATACCCAATTGGCTCAATATGAATTTGAAGCTAGCTAAACAAGACGAGTAGTGATTGTTCCGTCTTAATCGCCTTATTCAAACGCCACAGTCTGCTTTTAAGTCGGCGCTTGTACTTTCTTTAGCTTTACATGTCTGCTTTCTACTTTTATGGGCTCCATCAACAGTAAAGCCGCTAAAAACAGTTAAAGAAGATGTCGTTGTTATCAAACTGAACGAGCCGCAAGAAAAGCAAGAGCCCGTCAACATCCAGAAGAATCAGACGCTCACAAAGAAGGCCCCAGCAACACAAGCAGCTCCAAATGCCCCAACAGCAGAGGAATGGGCTTTTGCCTCAACCTACACATTAAAAAATAGTAAAGGCTACAGACACACCTGGGGCAAGCAAGTGCGTAGCATGATGGGAACAGCTGTTGAAGGTGCCGATCAAGGGCAGGTGAGATTCAGAATCGAGATTGCTCCAAATGGAAGCATCACTAAAGTTGAAACACTCTGGAAGACATCTGATAAGGCTGAAGCCCTTGCTCGTAAAGCAATTTATTCAATGCCACCGCCACCGCCCACGCCAACTGGCAAACCACTCATCTTTGAAAAGACAATTTCATTTACGCCATTTGCTACTGATGACACACCCATTTACAGTGATGACTGTTTACCTGATCCACCATCATTTAACAATCCATTCGCATGGGATGGCAAATCACCGCAAGGGATAAAACAAAATAAGCCTGCCGAAAAGCTCGGTCCTGAAGCATTAGCAGAGTGCCTCAAACAATTACCTCAGGATTCTATTGAAGGTGTGGCCGCTCATAATCAGCGACAGCTAGATCAATGGGGGTCAAGCAATCTAAATCAAAGAAAGTAGTTCACGTACATACGTCTATGCGCATATATTTGTAATGTCGTTTTAAACGATATTCCTATAATGGGGCAAGCAAAAACACTTAAGGCGTCTATGGCTTGGATTATTACTAAGTATCTCCTAACAGCAGGGATGGTTGTATTCATTTCTGAAGTTGCAAAGCGAAGCGATCGACTGGGTGGCTTTATTGCGGCATTGCCCTTGATGACGCTTTTAACTCTGGTGTGGTTGTATGTTGAAAACCAGCCCGAGGAAAAGATAGCCAATCATGCCTATTACACCTTTTGGTATGTAATTCCAACATTGCCAATGTTTCTATTGTTTCCACTGCTACTTCCAAAGTTAGGATTTTGGCTAACGATGGGGGCTTGCGTAGTGGCAACTATCATCTGCTTTGGCCTATTTGCCTTGATGATGAAGGGCTTTGGAATTAATCTGCTATAGGCAATGGCATTTATTGGCCTTGATTTCAACCCGTCGATGCAACAGTTAGGGCAAAACGTTCTGCCGGTGTTTGATAGTTTAGTGTTTTTCTAGGACGTTCATTGAGTTGCCTTGCTACAGCATTGAGTTTGGCTTGGGAGTAAT
>NZ_JACVOO010000026.1 GCF_018882405.1 Polynucleobacter sp. 31A-FELB
CGCTCCCACATTAAAGCCTTCTGGGTAGCTGTGTAATAGATTCGAGGTCGTTGTTTCATGAGCAACACTCCTTGCGCTTACGCAGTTAGTAGTGTGTTGCATCGACGGGTTGAAATCAAGGCCGATATGAGACTTTGGGCCAGTTTCTAGCGTTAGGCAGCTGCCGACCCATAAGAGACGGTCGCAGATAATAAAATCAGCCGAAGATGGTTTAAGCGCTTCTTAGTGGCCCGTCATGACTTGAACCTGGGACCAAAGGGTTATGAGAGCAGAAATCCAAAGAAAAACACTGGGATTTTGTGTGGTTACGCCTCCAAAATATCGGTGCGTGTATTTGTGTGACTAATTTGATAAGAGGAGAAGAAACTCAAGTTCACCCATTGGATTTCAAAAAAAGTGCTTTGGAGCAATGATCTCAATACCTCGCTACTCCAGAGCACTTTTAAAGAATGCGCCAGGCGTTACTTAAAGTAATGCTTCTTTGAAGTCTGGCAAAAACCCAGACCGATGTTGGTAAATAATCTATCCGCCCTCAGCACTTTTTTTAACAAATAGTCTGATAAAGAAAATAGCCATCCCAATCATAAATAAAATTACAGCCAAACTTAACTGACCAGCAAAAGATCCAAATAGTTCTATCCACATTTTCATTTTGACCTACCTCCTACTTTATGACTATAGAACTTTCAAATAAAGATCAATTTGACTGATATCAAAAAAATTGCCTATATCAACATGAGAGTGATAAATATTTTATGATGGTATTACTCGAATTTAATGGCTTCTGGCTTTGCAATAGGTTCGCCTGCTGCTGCCCAAGCATCGAATCCACCTGATATAGACTGCACATGAAGATAGCCCATTTCATGAAGGGCCTTAGATGCAAGTGCTGCCCTACCGCTATTCTTGCAGTACAACACAATTTTCATGTCTCGAGCGCTAAAACTCGGATCATTGCTTAACTTAAACTCCAGTAGCCCTCTAGATATATGGATTGCACCTGGGATATGGCCACTTGCATACTCATCTGTCTCACGGACGTCTAGCAATACATCTGCATCCTGAATAGCCTGCGTTGCATCAGCTAATTCAACTTCCTTTATTTCAGACTTTGCTGCTGCAACCAAATCATGTGCCGTCTTCATCTCAATCCTTATTAAATGGTGTAATTATCATTATATGATAATATATAATGATAAGCAAGAAGGTTAGACCTGAGGAAGTTCAACATCTTCCATTGGATAAGCATCAGCAACATATGCTGGTCCCTTCATCACCTTCACCAAAAATGCCCCAATGGCTATAGTAAGGATTGTGAGCCAATACACCACTAGGGTACCAATCACCAAAATATCAATTAACTTGATAGTCGATCCTGTAACCTGAATATAGTCATATGCAACTAGGGCCCTGGTCACAATAGATGGAAGGAGAATGATTAAACTTCCGATGCCCAATATTGCAGGCACGCCATGAAGAATCTTTCGCTCAACCCCAGGAGGGCATGTTACAAAGCCAGGAAGAATATTTAAGAGAGTATTCATAGGCTCTTACTCTAAGCTCAATTCATTCACGCCACTTTGTTTTAAATCAAACATATTTCACCGCCACCCATTAAGAGCGCCAACCCCACTAAGAGGAGAATTTGATCAAATACCCTATAAATTCATTCCCTGCCCGCTACAATAAAAAAATATGAATACAATTTCAGGACCAATACAAGAAAATGATTATGAGAAAACAATTCATGAGCTTAATCGTGAAATTGTCAGACTTGCCTTTGCCTTGAATTTGGATTTATCCAATCATGCGTACTTGCATGAGTTCTTAACGGCCGATATTGATCGCACGCACGATCATTTTCATAAACGCGAAACATTGAAAGGTCTGATTGTCTTAAGAGGACAAATCTGCATGCAGGTCGGAGACGCTGGTATGGAGCCCCTACCTGGACCAATTCACGAATCAATTTATAAACTACTGCAAGTACATCAATCTATTGGGTGATTCAATAATTAAAAGGTGAAATCATGCTGATCAAGTGCCCTAGCTGTCATAAATTTAATCGCTTACCACTAGATAGAATTAATCAAAAGCCCATTTGCGGGATTTGTAAATCGAGCCTACTCTTAGGGCCTATCGACGCCGACCAAGCGAGCATTAAGGAAATCTTGAGCCAAAGCAAGATGCCTGTCCTTGTTGATTTTTGGGCTCCTTGGTGCGGTCCCTGCAAAATGTTTGCCCCCACCTTTCTATCTAGCGCTAAAAAGCATGGTGAAAGTATTCTTCACATCAAACTCGATACCGAAGCAAATCCAGCAATCGGTCAGGAATTTTCAATTAGATCAATTCCAACTTTGGCAGGTTTTAAAAATGGTGCCGAAATGGAGAGGGTGAGTGGAGCACTTTCTGCCCAACAGTTAGATCAGTTTATTTTGC
Source organism: Polynucleobacter sp. 31A-FELB (assembly GCF_018882405.1). Lineage (GTDB taxonomy): Bacteria > Pseudomonadota > Gammaproteobacteria > Burkholderiales > Burkholderiaceae > Polynucleobacter. Next base: position 2,440 of record NZ_JACVOO010000026.1, read on the forward strand.
GAATACTTTAAAAAATGCATTAAATCAATAATTTAACTAGTGATTGCAGTAGGTCTTGTAGAGAATACCCATTACATCAAGCGCTACCTCACTAGATAGTGAATAATAAATCTGCTTGCCTTCCCTCCTAGTTTGAACCAAACCCTCATTGCGTAATACAGTTAATTGCTGAGAAAGCGTGGGTTGATGTATTCCTAAGGCACTCTCGAGATCTCCAACACACTTTTCACTTTGACTTATCTGGCACAACAATAGCAATCTATCGCTATTTCCTAGCGTTTTAAGTAGCCTACAAGCCTCATTTGCAGACTCCTGCATTCTTTCCAGATCCATATTCACAGCCATATCAGGCCCCCAAGATTTTTTAGAACAAATTCGCACATCTCATTCATTTTACTTTATTATATAATATAATTAAGTAAATTAAATAACCGAATGCAGAGTCATGGATAAAAAACTAGGGATTTCAGGCCGAATAGCAGCATTCTTTCAAGGGGCACAAATTACCCCCCTGCTAGCGATTCTTGCTTTGCTTTTAGGTTTATTTGCCATCATCGTGACTCCGCGTGAAGAGGAGCCTCAAATTAATGTGACGATGGCTAATGTCATCATCCCCTTTCCTGGTGCAAGCGCTAAAAACGTAGAGGAAATGGTCTCGATTCCCGCTGAGCAAGTGCTCTCGCAGATTGCCGGCATTGAACATGTCATGTCGACGTCTCAAACAGGTCTTTCAGTAATCACTGTTCAATTCAAGGTTGGTGTCCCGAGAACAGAAGCCCTGGTAAGGCTGCACGATACCGTAGCAGCCAATTCAGATTGGTTGCCAAAAGATCTCGGGGTCATGCCCGCCATCATTAAGCCCAAGGGAATTGACGACGTTCCAATACTGTCACTGACGCTATTTTCAAAAAATCCTTCAATCACATCGTATGAGTTGGAAAAAATAGCCAATCAAATTGAAATTGATTTGAAACGAGTAAAAGGGACACGAGAAGTCGCCACCATTGGAGGCCCAAAACGGGCAATCCGAATTGAGGTTAGCCCCGAGCAAATGGCACTCAAGGGTGTCACTATTCCAGAACTCAGAATGGCGCTAGAAACTGCCAATCTAGGCATGCCAGTCGGTGATCTTCTTACAGAACAAGGAGCCGTTGCCATTGAAACCGGCCCTTTTCTAAGAAACTTAAAAGATGTGGAGAGCATTGCCTTAGGGGTTCGCCAAGGGAACCCCGTTTACGTCAAGGATGTGGCTGCAGTCGTTGAGGGGCCGATACAAAATCGACGCTTAGTTTGGCATACGGACGTGACTGATAAAGACTCTGAAGATCATCCAGCAGTCACGATTTCAGTTACCAAGAAACCTGGTGAGAATGCCGTCGATGTTTCCAATCAAGTACTCAGCCAATTGCAATCCTTAAGATCCACCCTAATACCCAAAGATATCGAGATAGCAGTCTCGCGGAATTATGGTGAAACTGCTAATGAAAAAGCTAGCAAACTCATCCAGAAACTCATTTTTGCGACATTGTCAGTAGTGGCTCTAATTTTCTTTGCATTAGGTCGTAGAGAGGCGATGATTGTTGGATCGGCGGTTGTACTTACCTTAGCCGCCACACTATTCGCCTCCTGGGCTTGGGGATTTACTATCAACAGAGTCTCCCTATTTGCCTTGATATTTTCAATTGGAATCTTGGTGGATGATGCCATTGTGGTGGTTGAAAACATTCATCGACATCAACTACTATTCCCTAATAAAAGCTTAAAAGAAATCATTCCTGGCGCAGTAGATGAAGTTGGCGGGCCCACCATTTTGGCAACACTTACCGTGATTGCTGCACTCCTACCCATGGCATTTATTACCGGTCTGATGGGTCCCTACATGAGCCCCATCCCTATTAACTCCAGCATGGGCATGCTGCTCTCACTTGCCATTGCCTTCATGGTGACACCTTGGATGGCAAGAATATGGCTTGCTCAACATTCAGATAGTCAAAAGACACACTTTAATCTCGCTCTGTGGATCAGCCCAAAGTTTAAGAAAATATTTGACCCCCTACTCAGCGATCAATCTGGAAAAAGAAATAGAAAGCTACTCGCAGGTGGGGTGATCGGAGCAATCTTGATTTCACTCTCACTACCAATGACAGGCTTAGTAGTATTAAAGATGCTGCCATTTGATAACAAATCAGAATTTCAAGTGATCTTGGATATGCCACCAAGCACTAGGGTCGAAAAGACCTCAGAGGTTTTGAGGGAAATGGGGGGAGCCTTATCTAAATCTCCTGAAGTAAGTAGCTACCAGATTTATGCAGGCACTTCCGCCCCGATAAACTTTAATGGCTTGGTACGCCAGTACTACTTTAGACAAAATCCAGCATTAGGCGATATTCAAGTTAACCTCGTAGATAAGCACCATCGCTCAGATCAAAGCCATCTTATTGCAAGTCGCATTCGCCCAGCATTGCAAGAGATTGCAAAAAAATATAACGCCAATGTCAAGGTGGTAGAGGTACCTCCAGGCCCCCCAGTCCTTTCACCAATCGTTGCTGAGATCTACGGCCCTACCCCAGAGGGCAGGCTGAGTGTAAGTAAATCAGTGAGATCCGCTCTTGAGAGAACCGATGGCATTGTCGATATTGATGACAGTAGCATCGCAAAATCGCCAAAGCAGTTCCTGTTAGTTGATCGTCGCAAGGCAAGCTTAATGGGCGTTTCTCAACAAGCGATTGTGACAACCTTAAGGGCTGGACTTGCTGGAGAAAACGTTGCTTATTTACATGATGAATCAAAATATCCTGCGCCCACTGAAATCAGGCTCCCAGAAAATAAACAGGACTCATTAAAAGAGTTGCTGAAATTGACTGTCAGAAACTCACAGCGGGAGGCAGTGCCTCTTAGCCAATTAGTATCTATCGTAGACGCAGACCGAGAGCAAATCATCTATCGCAAGGATCTTTTGCCGGTAAGCTATGTTATCGGAGATACCGCCGGAAAAGTGGATAGCCCTTTATATGGCTTATTTAAGGCCAGATCGCTAACCAAGAAAATTAAAGATCCAAACGGCAAAGAAGTGGAAGAATTCTTTACCGCTGCTCCAAGTGACCCATACCAAAGCTATGCCATCAAGTGGGATGGTGAATGGCAAGTTACTTATGAGACCTTCCGTGATATGGGCGCTGCTTATGCAGTTGGCTTAATACTCATTTATCTACTAGTTGTAGCGCACTTTGGCTCCTATCTCACACCACTCGTCATCATGGCGCCGATTCCCCTCACGATTATTGGGGTAATGCCTGGGCATGCTCTGCTCGGCGCGCAATTTACAGCAACCTCCATGATTGGCATGATTGCACTGGCTGGCATCATTGTGCGTAACTCAATACTGCTAGTTGACTTTATTAACCTCCAGGTTCGCCAAGGAATTGCTTTTAAGGATGCCGTGGTGGATGCTGCCATCACGCGAGCCCAACCTATTGCACTTACAGGGTTAGCGGCAATGCTGGGAGCATTCTTTATATTGGATGATCCAATTTTTAATGGCCTTGCAATCTCATTAATTTTTGGAATCCTGGTATCCACTGCACTCACCTTAGTAGTGATTCCCCTACTCTATTACTCAGCTTATGCACATCGAGTAGACAAAATTCTCCAATCAACCCATTAATTAATTTAAGGAATTAATCATGACCTCTTGGCAAATTGTTCGCATCATTGCAGGAATATTTATTTTCATCTCAGTAGCGCTTGGCGCTCCTGGAAGTCCATGGTTTGTAAATGAATGGTTCTTAGCGTTTACCGCTTTTGTTGGGGCCAATATTTTGCAAAGTGGTTTAACTCGCTGGTGCCTTATGGAAACAATTGTTCGCAAGTTGGGCGCTAAAGCTGGCGCATAAATTCAAAGGTTACCAATGAAACTTCTCGATATAAAACCATTTGCAGCCGCTGCTATGGCGTTGCTAGCCATTTCATCCAATTCGGCTATGGCAACAAGCTTAATGGACGTGTGGCATGAGGCACAAAATAGAGACCCGGATTTCATTGCTAGTCGCTATGAGCAGATGGCCGGGGAGAAGAGGCGTGATCAGGGAACTTCCTTATGGCTTCCAAGCATCAACTTAACCGCTCTCACCGGAAGCATGAGCTACAACACCTCAACTACTGGCGCGCAATTCTATGCACCAGGCATGGGCACTTTTAATGGGGCCAATTTCAATACCTCAGTTAATAATGGTTTCGTTAACCGATATACCGTCGGCGCTACCCAATCAATTTATAACCGCGAGCGCCTCGCCCAAAGCCGACAGCTCAATCTCTCAGCCGATGCCTCCAATCTTGGTGCTCAAGTAGCGAACCAAAATCTGATCTTGTTGGTTGCCGAACGCTATTTCGATGTCCTTAGTGCCGAAGAGTCTGTTAGATTGGTCAAAAAACAAGAAGCAGCAATTACCAATACGCGCCAACAAATTGAGAAGCGCTTTAGGCTTGGCGATGCCAGTCAAACTGATATGCAAGAAGCAAACGAGAGATTGGACACGGTAAAAGTACGCGCTCTAGATGCAAGCAATAATCTTGCAGTCAAAAAACTTGCCTTACAGGACTTATTCGGGGGCGTAGTTAATATTGAGAAATCAAAAATCAACTTAAATGTTGCGCAACTATCACTTCCAAACCTCGAAACTCATGTAGGAAAGCTTAAGTCCCAGAATATCCAACTGCAAATGCTTTCAACGCAAGAAAAAGTAGCGAAAGAAGAGGCTGAAAAGTATGGTGCAGCAGCCTCACCTAAGTTGGATGCGGTTGCACAGTCCTCCAAAGATAACTTAAGTGGATCTGGCAATTTTGGCCCCGCTAGCAATACAGCAACCAATAATTATCTCGTTGGATTACAGCTTTCAATCCCTCTATATACCGGCGGCTACCGCACGGCTAAGCAAGAAGAGTCATTGCTTTTAGTTGAAAAAACTAAAGCCGAGTACAACCAGTCTGAGCAGAATCTAGAGAGGACCTTAAGATCAGTTTGGTATTCACTCAATAGCGCAAAGGATAAGCTGACGGCATTATCAAGCGCCCAAAAGACTGGGGAAGCAAGGTTAAGCTCTACTCGGGTCGGGTATTCGAATGGCTCTCGCACCACGATGGAACTTTTGGGAGCTGAAAGCGACCTCATTGCCAATGACTATGCGCTTTATATGGAAAAAGTGAACTATCTTCTTAATCGATTACGTCTAGCTGCGCTTACGGGTGAAATCTCAGAGCAGGATCTTTCAATGGTAAATGCATACCTTAATTGATCCAACAAGGCAAACTTAAAAGAACGAAGGAAATCAGATGAGGCATTTAGAAGCTAAAAAAATGTGGGATGAGCGCTTTAATAGCGAAGACTTTCTATTCGGAACTGAAGCAAACACATTTTTACAAGAGATGGCCCCAAAGCACCTCAAAGAAAATGCCCGAATTTTGTGTATTGCAGATGGCGAAGGCAGAAACTCTACTTGGCTAGCCCAGCAGAATCACCAAGTTGATGCGTTTGACTTTTCTGATATTGCAATTGAGAAAGCAAAAAAGTTTGCGAGCAGTAAAAATGTAGAGGTCAATTACGTTGTATCTGATTGCGAGTCAATCAATTGGGAGGCGGGCGATTACGATGCAATCATTGCGATATTCATTCAATTCTCAAACCCCAAAGAACGCTCACGATTATTTAAAGATATGCTACTAGCATTAAAGCCGGGCGGCGTCTTAATCCTGCAGGGTTACACGCCCAAGCAATTGGAATATAAAACCGGTGGGCCAAGTCAGATTGAAAATTTGTACACAGAGCGAGTTATAAAGAGTTTGCTTAAGAATACAAAAATTGAAGTCTTAAAAAGCTATGAAGCAGAATTAAGCGAGGGAAAAGCGCATTCTGGAAAATCAGCGCTAATTGGGGTGGTGGCAATTAAGAAGCCAGTATCGATATGGCAGTTCGCCCTATCAGCAATTATGATGCCGATGTTTTCATAATCAGCGGTGAATTATTTTCTAGCTATTAATTACTATCAGCGAATTACATTCCTCGTTTTGCAAAATCCTTGAGCGCATTCATATTGGGAATTTGGACTGAAAGCCTTGTAACATCTGAAATCAACCCCTGCTCTGACATAGATGCTAAGGCTCTACTAATTGTTTCAAATTTGACATCCATCATCAAACCCAGATCCTCACGTCTAAAAAGAGGTGCGACTGTGTGGGAGCTCGTTTCCCTTGCCAGTTGAATAAAAAATCTGGCTAGGCGAATTTCAATGCGCCCAGTATTAATCTCTGAAAACCATGCTTCAGATTCCGAGAGCGCCTCACCCCATTTCTTCACTATCTGACGATGCAATCTTGGAGATTCCTCCCCCAGACTTGAAATAACATTTTTAGGAATCTTACACGCACGAATATTAGTAAGCGCAGTAGCAGCGTGCTTGTAATGATCACCCAATAGTGCCTCCATCCCAAATAAATCTCCCGGCTTTACAAGCCGTACAATCCTGCTGGTGCCATCAGGATTGAGATGGAGTAACTTTAAATAACCTTGACGCAAGGTATAAACATGCTGAGCAGATTCACCCTGGGAATAAATCAAAGAATTTGCTTCATACTTTAAATCGTCTATTGGAGAATGAATTTTAGAGAAATCCTCCTCATTTAACTCTGCGAACAAAGCAGAGCTCCGGATAGAGCATGACTCACAGTCGCTCTGACCCTGCCAAGCAATCTTTATATCTACAGGCTTCATCATCGCGATATTCTCAAGTTAACTCTATAGACATTATTTTATGCGTACATTTGTATATACGTTTATACGCATATACATGCTGAATAATAAATGGGGTAAAACGTTACTAATAATAAGTGAGTACGCTAGCTTTACCCTTAAAGATTCTGTATGAAAAAAGGGTATAACCAAGAATGGTAGGCAGAACTACGATTGCACCCCAAAAAATAAACCATAGGGATTCAGTAGCTGCAGCCGCTTGCCACAACGTCATTTTCCCAATAATGACATATGGAAAAATACTATAAGCAATACCAAAAAATGCCAGCCAAAAAATGGCAACAACACAGGCAAAAGGTAACCACTCCCTCTTGCTGGAGCCTTTTTCTAATGCACAAATAAAATGATTGGCGAGAAAAAATAAAATAGCGGTCGCAATGGGAATTGGGGAAAGCCAAAGAATTTGTGGCCAAGAAAACCATTTATGCATAATTTCAGGACTGAAGTATGGAGTAGCAGCAGAGACTAATGCGACCCCAAATCCAGTGAGCCATAAACTTGTTTTAGCCCATCGAAATGATTGTTGCTGAAGGGTTCCTTCAGTTTTTAAAATTAACCAGGCAGATCCCAAGAGAATATAACCTGCTGGTAAACATATTCCAACAAGGAGTGAAAAGACCCAGCCCAGAATTCCTGAATCAAAACCCACAATCAGCCGGCCGATCATGATGCCCTGAGAGACCGAGGCGATCAAACTGCCGACGTAAAACAATAAGTTCCAAAGTGGCTTTTGCTCAATATTGACCTTGACCCTAAAGTCAAATGAGACGCCTCGCAAAATTAATCCAATCAACATTGCCGCTACAGGCAAGTAAAGCTCTGTCAGTATTACCCCGTGAGCCAGAGGAAATGCAACTAGCAATAAGCCGACACCCAAAACAATCCAGGTTTCATTAGCATCCCAGAATGGACCAATCGATGCAATCATCATGTCCTTATCATGATCCGATGCCCGATTAAGGAGCATTCCGATTCCCAAGTCGTAACCATCCAGAACTACATATGACAGCATGGCAATACCCATCGCGACAAAGAAAAATAGTGGCAACCAGACTGATGCTTGGGTGAAGTCAATTGGCGTCATAACTTAAGTCCTAAAGGGGCTCCACGAGGATTCGGATTTTTTCTCAATTTGAGCATTGGGATTTTCTTTATCATCAGCCTGACGAGCCAGATAGAAAACCACCCAAATGTATGCGCTCAACAAACCTACATAAAGAGTTAAATAAGCAAAAAGTGTAGAAAAGACCATGCTTGTTGGCAAAGTTGTTGCGGCTTGAGCAGTTGTAAGCACGCCAGTAACTAAGTAGGGTTGACGTCCAATTTCGGTCACATACCAACCAGCTAAGACTGCAACCCAGCCAGAAAAGGTCATCAACACCAAACCTTTAGCTATCAACCTTGGTAGATGTCGATTTTGACGTAACTGCCACCGCCCTAACCATGAAAATAAGAGCATTAAGATACCCATGCCAACCATGATCCGAAAAGCAAAAAATACAGGGGCGACAGGAGGAATCTTCTCTCCAAATTCATTCAAACCCTTAACCTCACCATCCCAGCTATGAGTTAAGTACAGCGATGCCAACTTAGGAATACTGATCTCATAATCATTGGTGCGAGTTTGTTGATTCGGTATTCCAAAGATCACTGCAGGTACACCAGTACCGCCATTCCAAATCCCCTCCATGGCAGCTAACTTTGCAGGCTGATGATGAAGGGTATTGAGGCCGTGCAAATCTCCAAGCATGATTTGAATAGGCGTTAAAACCATGGCAACAGTGAGAGCCAACTTCATTACCAGTAAGTTTGCTGGTGAGCGACTATTCCGCAGATATCGATATGCAGAAATTCCAGCCAAGAAAAATGATACCGTCAGAAAGGAGGCCAGAAGCATGTGAGCAAGCCGATAAGGCATCGATGGATTAAAGATAATAGCCATCCAATCAACGGCATGTGCCCTACCGTCAATCATGGTAAATCCCTGCGGGGTTTGCATCCATGAATTTAAAGCAATGATCCAGAAGGCAGAAAGACTGGTTCCAAAAGCCACGAGAAAGGTGGCCAATGTATGGACTCGTTGCGAAACACGCTTTGCGCCAAAGAGCATGACTCCTAGAAAAGTTGCCTCAAGAAAAAATGCCGTTAAAACTTCATAAGCTAGTAATGGGCCAGCAATATTGCCGACTGTTTCCATATAGCCGGGCCAGTTTGTCCCAAACTGAAAACTCATCGTGATGCCACTTACGACACCTAAAGCAAAAGTTAAAGCGAAGATTTTTATCCAGAACTGATATGCCTCTTGCCAGCAATCTAATCCAGTTCGGTTATGTTGAATCTTGAAGTAAAAAAGAAACCAACCTAATGCAATCGAAATTGTCGGGAAAAGAATATGGAAGGAAATATTCGCACCAAATTGAATGCGACTATAAAGCAACGAATCGAGCACGATATCTCCAAATTAAAGTGATGCAAATATTGTGTCACTAAATTGACTATGGCGCTGGAAGGACATATTCCAAATCCTTTCGTATTAGCAAGGATTTGGAATGGTTAAGATACCAGGTTAATTTAACTTTTTAGTGCTGTAATACCAATCCACCGTGTTGTAACCTTCACTAGCGCGCTTATCAGCTGCCTCAGAAGTTTTTGGTGGTGGCACGATAACATCGCATCCTGGAGTCCATCCTTCTGGGGTCGCTACTGAATTCTTATCGCTTGTTTGCATTGCCTGCAATAAGCGAACAAATTCATCAATAGAGCGGCCATTACTCATTGGGTAATAAACCATGGCACGTAAGATGCCTTTAGGATCGATAAAGAAGGTAGCGCGCACTGCTTGAGTATCGGCCGCACCTGGATGGACCATACCGTAGGCAGAAGCCACTTCCATCTTGATATCTTCAATAATAGGGAAAGTAATTTTTTGACCAAATTTCTCTTCAATGTTTCTTACCCATGCTAAATGGGAGAAGAGACTGTCGATTGACAAGCCCAATAACTCACAATTCATGGATTTGAAGGTCTCTGCTGCTTTAGCAAAACCAATAAATTCAGTTGTACATACTGGCGTGAAATCTGCTGGGTGCGAGAAAAGAATAAGCCACTTACCTTCATAATCAGAAAGCTTCTTATCTCCAAAAGTGGTTTTTGCACTAAATTCTGGAGCTCGCTCGTTTAATCTTGGGAACTGCACTGTCATTTCACTCATGATGATTTCCTTTATCTAATTAGTGTCACAACTTCATAGTACACTACTTTATATATTTTTATATAATGTATTTTTATATGACATTTATTCAGTAAGGTTATTTAGGGCTCAAATTGCAAAAAAAGGAATATATGAACCGCATTCAGAGAAACTTCATTGGCTTAGCACTGACATTAACCGTAATATGCTCAGCTACATGGGCGCAAGTACCATTGCTTAAGGCAGGCGACCCTACCCCCAAGATAACTATCAATGATCAGCATGACAAACCATGGTCAATTCCTGCTGATACAAAACTTGTACTTTTTAGCGGCAGTCGAAATGCCAACACTATCGTACAAAGCCTCCTGACTCAAAAAGGGGCTGATTATTTAAGCTCGAAGAAAACAGTATATTTTTCAGATCTCAGCAAAATGCCGGGATTTATCACGAGAACTTTTGCGCTTCCTTCTATGAGAGATCTACCCTACTCCGTAGGAATAGTTCTGAACGCAGATGAAAGTCAATCTTGGCCAAGAGAGGATGATGCCGTAACGGCAGCCTTTCTTAATCAAGGGAGAGTTACCAAGATTGAGTTTGTTAAAAATACCGAATCACTTCAGAAAATCCTTGAGAGTCAATAAAGCGGTATAGCTGATTTAGCGAGCCTTTGGAGAGCTCGGTGGCCAAATCAAAGCCGCCGAAAGGCAGCAGTTTGAGTTCTTGACGGCCCGGGGTGGAATCGACCGGGGCTGAGGATCTAGCCCACTCATCGATTTATTCGATTACCTTGCCCAGTTAAATTCGTTGGACTGATATCCATATAAGGAACAAGATAACCACATCGCAATCAATAACTGATGGAGTTAAAAATGAAAATCCAAAATAGATTAGCAGTTATCGCCGAGGGCTTGTATTTTATTAATCATGGCTATGAGAAAGATTTAGCAACCATCCTAAAGCCCCAAATATATCCTCAGTAAAAGAAAGGGCTGTGGTGCTTGTAACTGGGTTGGGAGAAGTTGACCGCTGCCTACAGCACCGCCCTATCTTTTGCTTGCTTAGTAGCGCATGATGAGCAGATAAGTAACTTCACATTGAAATTTTTATAAAAACAAGGGCATAAAATGAGCACAAAAATAGATATTGGTATTAGTGAAAAAGATCGAAAAGCCATCGCAAAAGGATTATCTGAGCTTTTAGCTGACAGCTACTCTTTGTATTTGATGACCCACAACTTCCATTGGAATGTAAAGGGTCCGATGTTTAACACGCTTCACACTATGTTCATGGCTCAATATACAGAGCAGTGGGCGGCACTAGATTTAATAGCAGAACGCATAAGGGCACTTGGGGAGCCAGCACCTGGAACTTATAGAGAGTTCGCAAAACTGACCTCAATCAAAGAAGTTGAAGGGGTGCCAAAGGCAATGGATATGGTGAAGCATCTTGTTAAGGCTCAAGAAGCAACAGCGAAAACTGCTCGTAAACTTTTTCCCTTAGTTGAAAAAGCAAACGATCAACCTTCCGCAGATCTTCTGACTCAACGACAAGATATCCATGAGAAAACTGCTTGGATGCTAAGAAGCCTATTGGAGGAGTAAATCCAACGATGTCGTTTAAAGCGACATCGACTGATACAGGGATGCGTAATCCTCCGCTCTTACGGCTGCTTTCGACCTTGATTTCAACCCGTCGATGCAACAGTTAGGGCAAAACGTTCTGCCGGTGTTTGATAGTTTAGTGTTTTTCTAGGACGTTCATTGAGTTGCCTTGCTACAGCATTGAGTTTGGCT
>NZ_JACVOO010000027.1 GCF_018882405.1 Polynucleobacter sp. 31A-FELB
CCCAAGCCAAACTCAATGCTGTAGCAAGGCAACTCAATGAACGTCCTAGAAAAACACTAAACTATCAAACACCGGCAGAACGTTTTGCCCTAACTGTTGCATCGACGGGTTGAAATCAAGGTCGAAATACGACTCTCGGGAGTCTCAAAATACCTAGCTTTGAATGACTCTTATGGGGCTAATAGTAGACGTTCCTATAAAGCGGGGTTTGTACACAATTGGGGGGTTATGTAAATACATAGAGGGAAAATATGATGGCTTATTACTTTACAAGCGCGATATATGCACTGGAAGATATAAAAAACCAAACATTAAGGATCTCACACATCTCTAAGTCACTAGTTTCCAGAGGGGCGAGCCAGCCACTCTTTACCTTTTAACATTGCATTCCAATAAAGCCAGGGCAATATATTCTTTTTAAGAATCCATGCGAGTTTGGTTGCTTTTAGTGGATTTATCAGCCATTGAAAGGTAGGGATTAGTTTTCCGCCAAAACCAAATTCAGCTAAAATAATTTTTCCACGCTCTACCGTGAGTGGGCATGAGCCATAGCCGTCATAATTTAATGGCATCGGCTTCTTGATTCTAAAGGCAAGCAAGTTTTCCGCTACGACCACAATTTGTTTCCTCGCTGCAGCGGCAGTTTTAGAGTTGGGCGAGGAGCAGCAATCCCCGAGTGCAAATATATTGGGATACCTCATGTGTTGCAAGGTTGATTGATTGACATCAACCCATCCACCAGCATTGGCAATTGGACTATTTTTTAAGCATTCTTGAGGACTTTGTGGTGGCACAACATGCAACATATCAAAGGATTTTTTGATTTGAGAAATTTTTCCATCTCCATCTTTAACTTCAAAAGTGGCGGTTTTCTTTTCTCCGTTGATGGAGATAAGGTTGCAATTAAAGTTCAGTGCGGCATTGTATCTTTTGACATAGTCCATTAATGCGGGAACAAAATCAGCAACCGCAAAAAGCATACTGCCAGCATTATTTAGCTCAACCTTTATGTTTTTTAGCATACCCTGTTTCTCCCACTCAAAGCAAGATAGGTACATAGCTTTTTGTGGGGCGCCTGGACATTTGATTGGTAGTGGTGGCTGAGTAAAAATTGCTACTCCAGACTTTAGATTCTTTACTAATTCCCAAGTGTATGGCGCATAGTCATAGCTATAGTTTGAGGTCACTCCATTTTTTCCAATTGTTTCTAGCAGGCCAGGAATTGCATCCCAGTCAGTTTTTATCCCCATGGCTACAGTCAAATATTCGTATGTAATCGCTTTATCTTGTTTAAGTATTAGCTGATTTACATCTGGATTGAAGTTAATAATTGCATCTTGTAACCACGTGACACCATTTGGGATGATGTTTTTCGTGAGTCGTTTGCTAGATTTCACATTAAATGCTCCACCACCTACTAGCGTCCATGAAGGTTGATAGTAGTGGTGGTCGGAGGGCTCGATAATTGCAATTTTGAGTGATTTGTTGCGTGATCTCAGGCTGGCTGCTAGTCCTATTCCCGCGGCACCTCCACCAGCGATAACTACATCAAAATGATTTTCTCTAACTGTATTTGACATTAATTTTTCCGGTACTTGGGATTCTGTTGGATTAAGAGTAGACGTTTTATTATGCTGGGTTGTGCGGAGTCATGTTTTTATTACTACTCAATCGCGGTGACTTTTGCTTGTTCAAGTCTAAGTAGAAGTAGTAGCAAGGTCGTAGGGCGATTTACTTGAAGCTTATCCATTAGATTTGCTCGATGAGCTTCCACTGTCTTAACCTCAATGCCCATTACTTCGGCAATTTCTTTGTTTAACTTTCCTGAAATTATGTGCCTCACTACATCTTTTTCTCGTCGGGTTAAAGTCTCTAACTTTTCTTTGATACGAGTAATTTCCATCAACTCTTTTTTCATGCCATACGATTTCGTCAACATCCTATTAATCAGCTCAAAAAGAGCATATTCATTAATAGGCTTTTGAATAAAGTCAATGGCACCATGCCGAAATGCTTTTGACACCATTGGAATATCCGCATAACCAGTTATAAACGACACTGGAAAGTTAAACCCATTGTCTATCAGTTTTTCCTGTAAATCTAATCCCGACATTCCTTTCATTTTGACGTCTATAAGTGCGCATGAGGGTGTTGATTGATCTGTATTTTCTAAGAATTTTAAAAAATTCTCTGCGCTGTGGTGGCAAATAACTATGTAACCATTGCTTTCTAATAGCCATTTTAGGGAATCTAAAATGGCTAGATCATCATCTACGACATAAACTACATCATTCGTTTCCAATATTGATTCCCGTTTAAAATTTAGTCATATGGCTTGAATTGGCTGGTCCTAGACCTCTCAATTCGCTTCGGAAATGCATGATTACTGGGATTAATAAGTTGTTAGTACGGATATGCATTGCGATTCTTGACCAGCTTCTCAGATTTTGAAAAATACAGTTCCAATTTGATATGGCTAACTCTGTTGGCTAAAAGCGTGATTTTTGTCGGACATATTGAAATGTGTATTTAGTAATTGCATTAATTAGACGATCGGTCTAATATACCAAATATATTGGCTCTGTTAATAAATTTAATCCATGCTGGTAGTACATAAAGGAGATGAAATGTCGCAAGCTATGGCGCCAATTACTGTTGAGGGGATAGCTGCAGAAATTCATGACGAATGCCGATTGGCAATACCCGTGGACTATGCTGGCGTCCCCATGGGTATTGTTTCTGCATTGCTAAAGCGCTCCCCACGTGAGCTGAACTTATTGGGAGTCCCCACCGCCGGACTATTGCACGACATTCTTATAGGATCGGGATTGGTGAGAAGTCTAGAGACTAGCGCGGTCACTCTCGGTGAGGCTGGCGGAGCTCCATGCTTTATGCGGGCGATTGCTAATACATCTATTCGAATGAAGGATAGCACCTGCCCAGCAATACATGCGGGACTAATGGCAGCGCAAAAGGGGGCTCCATTTATGGCTATGCGTGGGCTAATAGGTACGGATGTGTTGCTGCAACGGTCAGACTGGAGGGTGATGCAAAACCCATTTGCATCACATACTGACCCAGTAGTTATAGTCCCCGCATTGCATCCTGATGTTTCGGTTTTTCATGCCCCGATGGCTGACCGTGAAGGAAACGTATGGATAGGTCGCCGTCGAGAATTAGCTGCCATGGCATATGCTAGCAAGAAAACCTATGTAACTGTGGAGCGGATTGTCGATTCTCGTTTTCTTGATGATGAGTTAATGGCCGCTGGTGTGCTACCCGCCTTATATGTAAACGGCATAGCCAAAGTTGAAAAGGGTGCATGGCCATATGGCCTTTGGGGAGAATATGGTCCAGATACTGCGGCGCTACAGCGCTACGCCCAACATGCGAGAACAGAAGAAGGCTTTAAACAATGGATTTCGGAGATGTACGCATGAGTACGGCAACCTTGAGAGAGCGGCTAATTTTTACCATTGCGTCACTCTTGGACGGCGCTCGTCATGTGGCGGTTGGCGCCTCATCCCCAATCCCCGCGGCAGCAGCAATGCTATTGAGGGCGCAAAAACAGTTAAAAAATGAACCCACGGTAAGGTTGTCGATTCTAGGATCAGTAAAACATAATCTTTTTACAAATGGGTCAGCTGAGCTTTTTGATTGCGCTGGGCAAGGTCGCATAGATGCATTTTTCCTTGGTGGTGGACAGATAGATGGCCAAGGGAATATCAACCTAGTTGGGGTGGGTGAGTATCCAGAGATGCGTATACGATGGCCAGGGTCATTTGGCTCAGCATATCTGTATTTTACCGTTCCCAAGGTAATTCTTTTTAGAGAGGAGCATTCGCCCCGCGTGTTTGTGGAAAAGGTTGACTTCATCAGCGCACCGGGTACGAGTGCCCCCGAGGTCTACCGCAAAGGGGGGCCTTATGCTTTGCTAACTGGAATGGCATTGTTTATGTTTGACCCTAAGTGCGCGCGTTTTCGTCTTTTGTATACGCACCCAGGGCACACTCTGGAAGATGTGAAGGCAGCCACAGGCTTTAGTTTTGATATTGACCCGGAGTTAACCACAACGCCTTTGCCTGATGAAGATACTCTCATGTTATTGCGTGGGCGAGTGCTTGATCAGCTTAAAGAGACTTATCCAGATTTTGCACAACAACTTACTGAGGAGATAGCCGCAAATGCAGAGTAAAAATGCAACATCAGGTTCACTTTCGGGCATACGCATTATTGATGCCAGCAGAGTATTGGGTGGCCCTTTCTGCGGCCAGATTTTGGCTGATCATGGTGCAGATGTCATAAAGGTTGAGCCTCCAATGGGTGATGAAACCCGTGGATGGGGTCCTCCATTCGTTGGCGATGCGGCAAGTTATTTTATTGGGGTAAACCGGAATAAGCGGGACATCTCTATCGATATAACCCAGACTCTTGGGCAGGAGTTGCTCTTGCAGATACTTGAGGATGCAGACATATTTATAGAAAACTTCAAGATTGGAACCTTGGAGAGGTGGGGCTTGGGTACCGAAGAATTAAGAAGTAGATTTCCCCGCTTAATACATTGCCGTATATCTGGCTTCGGTGCGGATGGCCCATATGGAGGTCAGCCAGGTTATGACGCAGCCGTGCAAGCTATGACGGGTTTGATGAGTGTAAATGGTGAGCCCCAAGGGGAGCCATTGCGTATGGGCGTTCCCATCATTGATATGGTCACAGGCATGAATGGCGTGATTGGCATCCTGCTTGCATTGCAAGAGCGCAACAAAAGTGGTCAAGGGCAATTTGTTGAAGCAACACTCTACGACTCTGGAATATCAATGCTGCATCCCCATTTGCCCAACTATTATTTAAATGGCAAGGTACCTCAGCGTAGCGGTAATAGGCATCCTAATATTTGTCCATATGACGCATTTAAAACAAGTACTGTTCCAGTATTTTTGGCAGTTGGAAATAATCGTCAATTTATTACTTTATGTAAGGTATTGGGACGTCCAGATCTTGGAGCTGATGATCGCTATTTAACCAATTCATTGCGCAATAAAAATCGTGAAGAATTGCGCAAAGAGTTAGTGGGGCTGCTTTCAATTCGTGATGGTTTGCAAGTTTCTCAAGAATTGGTTACGGCAGGCGTTCCTTGTGGTCCAGTGCGTACTATTGATCAGGTTGTTGAGGATCCGCATACTCATCATCGAGGTATGATTGTTGACTTAGATGGTTATCGTGGAACAGGAAGTCCCGTAAAGCTTTCACGAACTCCCGCAACCTATCGCATGCGTCCTCCATCATTTGCGCAACATACTGACGAAGTCCTAAGAGAGCGGGGCATTGATCCGGCTATTTATGCCAGCGTTCTACCAAGGAAACCTCTACTCTAGATATTAAGATTCATTAGCAGGGCTCTAAAGAGAGTTAGTACGCTCTAGAACTTAGAAAGGTATTAACCATATGTTCGTGTAGGGTTGCGCATTAGTACGAATTCTTCGGCTGAGGTTGGGTGCAGTGCCATAGTGCGATCAAAGTCATGCTTTGTGGCGCCCGCGCTAATAGCAATAGCGAGACTTTGTATTATTTCTGGCGCATCTGCCCCGGACATATGAGCGCCAAGTACACGATTGGATTTACGATCTACTACTAACTTCATATAAGTCCGCTCTTCACTTTTAACAAAGGCCTTTTTCATAGGTCTGAACTGACTTGTGAAGATATCAGTTTGGCCAATTTTTTGCGCTTGTAACTCCGTTAGGCCAACGCTTGCTAGTGGAGGCGAACAAAATACAGCACTTGAAACATTTGTATGATTCACTTGGGTGGGGCTGTTTCCAAACTCAGTATCCGCAAAGGCACGACCTTCAGCAATAGCTACTGGAGTGAGATTTACTCGGTTCGTAACATCACCAATCGCCCAGATATTCTGAATGCTTGTATGGCTATAGCTATCCACTGGAATTGCGCCGTATTCATCAGTTTTTAAACCAATGGATTCAAGATTAAGACCCCAGATATTGGGAGAGCGACCTGTTGCATTTAGTGCATTTTTGGCATGTAGTGTAGAGCCATTCAGAAGATTTAAGCTAAAACCATTTACCGCTCTTTCAAGAACTCTCATGGAGGAGTGCGGATATAGCTTAACGCCATGAGCCTCTAAATTTTGAACTGCATTGAGGCGCAGATCCTCATCAAAACCACGTAGTGGTAGATTGCCACGATAGACCATGGAAACCTGAACCCCTAGCCCCGAAAGTATTGAGGCAAATTCTACGGCAATATAACCAGCGCCAAGTATCAGTAGCGATGAAGGTAGCTCCCTTAGCTGAAGAATATCGTCCGATGTCCATGCTTGATCTAAGCCTGGAATAGCTGTAATTGAAGGCGATCCACCGGTAGCAATTAAAATTCTCTTGGATTGATATTTCTGGCCACCTACTTCCACAGTGTTTTCATCCACAAGCTTTGCGTGACCTGAAATAAGTTCAACCTCAGACTTTTCGAGCATTTCACGATAAATTTTCTCTAGACGTGATAGCTCGTCATCTTTTAATTGTATTCACCGATTCATATCAAAGATTGACATCACTTCAGTCCAACCAAATGCACTCGCTTCATCAAACAAACTTTTCATTTCTGATGCGTACATCAATAGTTTCTTAGGAATGCACCCGCGTAATACACATGTTCCACCAATGCGGCTGCTTTCGATTAAAAGTACCTTAGCTCCATAGGAGGCAGCTCGGCGGGATGCCGCTATACCACCAGAACCCGCGCCAATTGTGATGAGGTCGTACTTGTTTAGTTTATTCATATTTTGGTGGCTATAGTTATATGGGGAAGCTTAAGTGCTCGCTGCACCGCAGGGCGTTCCATTATTTCTTCGAACCACCTGTGCAAGTGTGGGTAATCGCTCCATGAGATGCCAAGTTTCTCTGATAGACGAAGCCAAGGAAATATTGCCATGTCAGCAATTGAGTATTGAGAGCCACCAAAGTAACTATGATTACTTAGGTGAGAATTCATCACTGAGTGTTGACGTTTAACTTCAGTTTCAAATCGCTCAAGCGGGTAGGTATCATCAAGATTCGTTCTGCCTCTGAAGTGATTGCATTGGCCCATAATTGGGCCTACAGCGCTCATCTGAAACATCAACCATTGTAGGGATTGATATCGCTCTATGATTGCTTGCGAAAGAAATTTTTGGTATTTATCGGCTAGGTAAATAAGAATGGCGCCAGATTCAGAAATAATCACCTTCTTACCTTCATCTGATCCGTGGTTATCGACTAAAACCGGAATTTTCTTATTAACATTAATCAGCGAGATTTTTATCTCAATGCTGCTTTTATTGTTAATATCAACAGGAATAATGTTGAATTCTGCATTACATTCTTCCAGCATGATGTGGACTTTGTGTCCATTGGGCGTTCCCCAAGTGTATAGCTCTAACATTTTTTACTGAATTATTGATGTATGAAGCGCCCTTGTGGGCGCTTCATTGTTATTGTCCAAAATTAAGCTTTGCAGATTTTGTTGCAGACGTATACATCTGGAGGTCTTTTGATACTCTTTCACTCATTTTTTCTGGAGTGCTCGGAGTAACTTCGATATCAAAGCCTTCAATCTTTGCCTTAACATCTGGCATGGCAAGAATTTTATTCAGGGTTGAGTTGGCTTTCTTGACAATTTCTGTGGGTGTGCCTGCTGGAAAAGTAAACCCATACCAAACGCCAATGTCGAAATCCCCAGGTATTCCTGCGTCATTCAGGCTTGGCACATCGGGTAATGCATTGGATCGCTTACGCGTCGTAACCATCAATGGGCGGACTTTGCCTGAGTTGATAAAGGCCTTGGTTGCTGTTGTCGTATCAATTATGTACTCCACATCCTTGCCAAGTATTGCATTGAGGGCGGGAGTGCTACCTTTATAGGGTATGTGTACCCCATCGAGCTTGGTTACGCTTTTGATCATCTCCGCAGAAAAATAGGTACCAAAGCAGCAAGATGCATAACTAAAATTACTATTTTTCTCTCGCGATGCATTTTCGAGATCTTTAAAAGTCTTATATTTTGAGTCTGCATTAACTGATAGTAAGTATGGAGATTGCCCAATAAGACCAATGAATGCGAAGTCAGTCACAGGATCCATTGGAAAATCTTTTTTAGCAACTTTGTTTAGCGCGAAGCTACTAGTTGTCAGGCCAATCGTGTACCCATCTTTATCTGAGCGGGCAACTTGCTGCAAGGCAATTACCATGTCGCCTCCAGGTTTGTTTTGTACGATCACGTTAGTGCCCCAAGCTTCACTTAGCTTCTGGCCGATTAAGCGAGCGAGAATGTCTGATGCTCCGCCCGGAGCGAATGGAACAATGATGTTGATTGGCTTATCGTTTTTTGGGTATTCTTGACCTACAGCGGTGCTGGCAGCGAGAATGCCCACTGTTGCGGTTAGAACGGAAAGGAACGCTTTTCTAAAATACATTTCTATCTCCTTAATAGTTAACTTTTTTATTTGAATCTTGCATTTTCTAGACGACCAGTCTAATATACATTAAAAATGGCACATGTAAACATCTCACAAACCCGCAGGGGCAGACCCCCCAAGATTCGTAACGATGCGATCGATACGAGGGAGTTGATTTTGCGCACGGGACTTGAAGTCCTTACGGAAAAGGGTTTTTCAGCTGTGGGAATTGATGAGATATTAAAAAAAGTTGACGTTCCAAAAGGTTCGTTCTACCACTACTTTGAAAGCAAGGAAGCATTTGGATTGGAGTTAATTAGCCTTTATGGAGAATTTTTTGCGCGTAAGCTTGAGCGAAATTTTGAAAATAAGGCGCTCTCGCCGCTCGATCGCATTAAAGCCTTCATACGTGATGCAAAAGAAGGTATGGCTCGTTTTAATTTCAGTCGTGGATGTTTAATAGGAAATCTTGGTCAAGAGATGGGTTCATTGCCTGAAAGCTTTAGGTCAAAATTAATTGGGACTTTCAACAACTGGCAGGACCATCTAGCTGCTTGCTTGTTAGAGGCTCAGGCAATTGGTGAGCTGTCTAAAAAGGCTGATGTAAAAAAACTTTCAGCTTTTTTCTGGATTGGCTGGGAGGGGGCCGTGCTGAGGGCGAAGTTGGAGCATAGTGAAATGGCGCTTGATACTTTTACCCAATACTTTTTTGAGGTGTTGGCAGCGAGTTAATATTTTTTTGTCTTGAACTAGACAGTCGGTCTAAATTTAAAAGGAGAATGAATTGTTTAAAGCGCTTGTGGTTGAAAAAGATGACTCAGGTTACAGAACAAGTCTGCAGTTTATTGATGAAGCTCAGTTACCGGAAGGGGATGTAGCTATTCAGGTTTCATGGAGCACTTTGAACTATAAAGATGGTTTAGCCATCACTGGAAAAGGCCCTGTAGTTCGTAAATTCCCTCTAACGCCAGGCATAGATATGGCGGGAACCGTTATTGAAAGCTCTCATTCACGCTGGAAAGAGGGCGACAAGGTTCTATTGAATGGATGGGGAGTAGGCGAAAGCCACAGTGGATGCTTGGCACAGAAAGCTCGCGTAAAAGGTGATTGGCTGGTGCCGCTACCAGATAAATTTTCGGAACGACAGGCAATGTCAATCGGAACTGCTGGTTATACGGCAATGCTCTGCGTGATGGCGCTAGAGAAGCATGGGATAAAACCAACCGATGGCGAAATTTTAGTTACTGGCGCAAATGGTGGAGTTGGTAGCATTGCGATTATATTGCTTAAGAAAATGGGATATACAGTCATCGCATCGACAGGTCGATTGGAAGAGGGGGCTCACCTAAAGTCTTTGGGAGCCGCGGGAATTATTGATCGAAAAGAGCTCTCGGAGCCAGGAAGACCTTTAGGAAAAGAGCGCTGGTCCGGGGTAGTTGATTCTGTAGGAAGCACTACGCTTGCAAATGCATGCAGCACTACAAAGTATGGTGGTGCCATTGCAGCGTGTGGTCTTGCTGGAGGGGCTGATTTGCCAGTAACTGTCATGCCATTCATTTTGCGCGGTATTACCCTCTATGGAATTGATAGTGTTATGGCTCCCTTAGAGCGCAGAATCGAAGCATGGAAGCGACTCGCCGAATTGCTTGATATTTCAAAATTAGAGTCCAACACAACAGAAGTCAGTTTGGAAGAGGCGATTGCAGTAAGTGCAAAATTGCTAGAAGGTAAGGTGCGCGGTCGCGTAGTTGTAGATGTGAATCGTTAATCCCCAAATGTAATTTATTTAATCATCATATTTATAAGGAAATACTATGAGTCAACAATCGAACCCTGCAGTTAGCCGTTTTCCAGTTCCCGAATTAAAAGATATGCCAGAGGACATTAGAGAGCGTATTATTGCTGTTCAAGAGAAAGCCGGATTTGTTCCAAACGTATTTCTTGTATTGGCATATCGTCCTGATGAGTTCCGTGCATTTTTCGCTTATCACGATGCATTAATGGAAAGAAAAGGCAATCTAACTATCGCCGAAAAAGAAATGATAGTAGTTGCTACTAGTAATGTGAATCAGTGCCAATATTGCGTCATTGCTCACGGCGCAATCTTGCGTATTCGAGGCAAAAATCCCCTTATTGCAGATCAAGTTGCTACAAATTATCGCAAGGCAGACATCACTCCCCGTCAAAAAGCAATGTTGGACTTTGCGATGAAAGTTTCAGCCACTGCACATCTCGTTGGGGATGCTGATTTTGAAGTTTTAAAAGGGCACGGATTTGACGAAGATGATATTTGGGATATCGCAGGTATTTCTTCATTCTTTGGTCTGTCTAATCGCATGGCCAATGTCACTGCCATGCGTCCAAATAATGAGTTTTATTCAATGGGGCGATGATTAATGTCTGGCCTTGCCCATATTGAAAACTATCCTAAGCTAGCAGAAAGTTTTGATAAGCACAGTTTGTAGTGCATTTTTAGGTAAGCTAGATTAAAGTTAAAAATATGAGCGAAGCATTTCAAGATAAATATGCCGATGAGTACAGTCACTGCTATGGATGTGGCAAAAATAATCTAGCTGGCCATAAGCTTAAAAGTTATTGGAATGGGGTGGATACGATTGCAAAATTCACCATTGAACGTAAATATAGTGGAGGCGTTCCCGATCATGTTTATGGTGGAATGATCGCATCTCTTTTTGATTGCCATGGTACCGCATCCGCATCAGCATTTTCTAATAGACTCAGAAAGGAAGCGGTGGGTGAAAGTCAGGGGTTAATAAGATTTGTGACGGGATCCTTAGCTGTGAGGTTTTTGCGCCCTACTCCAATAGGCATTGAACTCACCGTAAATGGTAGTCTCAAAAGTGTTGTGGGGCGAAAAGTAGAAGTTAGCATGACGTTATATGCAAATAGCATTGAGTGTGCAACCGCTGAAATGTTAGCAATAAAAATTTAAAAGCAAAAGCCTTGGCTGGTTATAGGGAGATATTTTTATGGGCGAAAAAGAGTATGTTTTTGGACGCGATTGGGATGGAATTGCAATCCTCACCATGAATCGCCCTGAGTCTCGAAATGCTTTGTCACTAGGGATGATTTCTGCACTTCAGTGTGAGTTTCAATTAATTGCGCAAGATAAATCAATTAAGGTGGTTATTCTTTCTGGCTCCGGAACTGCATTTTGTGCCGGCCATGATCTAAGGGAAATAAAGTGTCAAAATTTTGATTCAGGCTATATAGAAAAGCTATTTTCTAGTTGTACGATATTGATGCAATCAATGTTACGACTTCCTCAGCCGGTAATTGCTCAAGTACATGGATATGCTACAGCAGCAGGCGTACAACTTGTTGCTAGTGCTGATTTGGCGGTTGCTACCACTACTTCACAATTTGCAACGCCTGGTGTCAATATTGGTCTATTTTGTTCAACACCAATGGTTGCAGTTTCCAGAAATATATCTAGTAAGCATGCTATGCAGATGTTACTTTTAGGCGATCTAATAGATGCAAATACGGCCTATCGGTTTGGTCTTATTAATGAAATTGTTGAGCCAGATCAATTGGAGGCTTGCACATTATCAATGGCAAAAAAAATTGCAGGAAAATCCTCATCCATAATTTCCATGGGTAAAGAGGCTTTTTATCGTCAGGCTGGGTTGTCAATAGATGATGCATATTCTTATACAGCAGATGTTATGAAAAAAAATCTTGAAATGGATGATGCACGTGAGGGTATCAGCTCATTCATTGAGAAACGTCAACCTATATGGCAAAAAATTAATAATTAAATTCAAATCTTGGTTACTTGAGTGGTCAAGGGCTACTAAATCAAGAGCTAATGGCGGACATTCCTCTAAAGCGGGGTTTGCACATAATTTGTGCTGATGTAACTTCCCTGTTATTCCCTGTTCCTAGATTTACAAGCTCTCAGGAAGAGTGCTTGTATTGAGCTTGTGCTAGCGGTTTTTCAGAACCTTCACTCTATTTTTGCCTCAATACCCTGTAAATTTCCCTGTTAGCAGGGTGGGATGCTGAGACGATATGGGTAGTGACTGTGTCCACCGCCACCAGTATGGGTTTGCTGGTTATTTTCAGAAATAAAAAATGTGAATCGTTTCCGCAGATAGTGCGTATTACGCTCAAAAGAATCGCTCATGATGATCTAAAAGGACGATTCAATCCATATTTGGCGACTCCTTTTTTACCCATTGCAGACACTCAAAAGAGACTATTTCTAGGGTTTTGACCGACCGAGTCCGGCCAAAATCGGACGGTCATATTTGGGGTGCGCCATTTAATAAGCCCACCGTCAGTTTTCGGTATAGTTCTAGAAGTTCTATTTAATCGTAAACTCCTAAGGAATTTTATGAATTTCAATAAGTTAATAGGTGCTGTGACTGCTGCATCCATTGCGATTGCCTCTATTGGTCAATCAATTGCCTGTACATCCCTTGAATCGCTACCACTTCTATAGACACTTTCTAGCCTAATATTTAGTCTATTAGGAGGTGTGTCATGAGTACAAGAAGACGGTTTACTGAAGAGTTCAAGTTAGAGGCAGTCAAACAGGTAGTTGAAC
>NZ_JACVOO010000028.1 GCF_018882405.1 Polynucleobacter sp. 31A-FELB
CATATTTATTAACCCAGGCATACAGGCTATGGGGTGAGGTGCCCAGCCTAGCAGCCACATCTCGAACACCAAAACCCCGTTCAACTACCTGTTTGACTGCCTCTAACTTGAACTCTTCAGTAAACCGCCTTCTTGTACTCATGACACACCTCCTAATAGACTAAATATTAGGCTAGAAAGTGTCTATAGAAGTGGTAGCGATTCAGTCATTCCTGTTACCACCAGCTGTAAATGGAGTTTCTTCAAATCCGTACATCACAGTAAATGGTCAAACTAATCTGGGTAATTGGGTCTCTAACTTCATCCAAAACTCTGCACTTGGTGCGCCCCCTCCAGTAATGACTATGGCTAGCTACTCTGCTGGAAGTGACGCAGGCGCATTGCGTAGCATGATGGACTACCATGCTGATCAAGTACAGATGACTATTGTTCCAAAATCACTTTCTGGTGTAACTGTAAGCTCTCCTGACAATGTCGAGATTGTTTCAGGCAAGGGTGCAACTAAAAATAGCGGAAAGTCTTCATCTCCAAGTGGCGAACTATGCTCTTCCGACAGGGATGGCAATACAGTGTGTGAAGAAATCTAATCTTTTTATGATGCTAAAACTCTCTAGAAAAATTTCTATTGATGCTGTTTGCTTTATCTTGCTTGGGGCTCATTCACTCGCAACGATAGCTGCTGATACAAAAGAAAGCTTTGAGTTTGTTGCTACTGTCAATGGAGTCCCCATTACAAAAGGTCTGCTTGATCTCAATGTGAATCTGGCTATCGGGCAAGGACAAAAAGATAGCCCTCAATTGCGCGAGAGCATCAAGAATGAGTTGATCAGTCGAGAGCTCATTACTCAAGCGGCAACTAAAGAGGGCTTGGCTAAGGATATCGATCTCACTGATCAAATTACTCAGATAAAGCAGACGTTATTAGTCCAGGCTTATTTGGAGGCGCACTTTAAGCAGAATCCGATTTCTGATGCAATGCTTAAAGAGGAATACGAAAAACAAAAGCAAGCTTTAGGTGGCGGCACTAGTGTTAATCAATATAAGGTCAGTCAAATAGTGCTATCCACTGAATCTGCCGCCATTGCCGTATCGGGTCGCTTAGCGAGGGGCGATGATTTTTCAAAGGTGGCTCAAGAAGTATCCATTGATGACGCGACTAAAGCGCAGGGCGGTTCATTGGGTTGGGTTTCTCCAGGCCAATTATTGCCCGCCATATCCACAGTCATGACTAGTTTGAAAAAAGGTACGACTAGTAGCCCCATTCAGATACAGGGGGGGTGGGTCATCATTCGGGTGGAGGATAGTCGTTCTGCAAAGATTGCTAGCTTTGAAGCTTCAAAGCCGCAGTTAAGACAGGCCATCATTCAGCAGTATCTCAATCAGACCTTAAAGCGCTTAAGTGAGAGTGCAAAGATTGTGCGTTAAGCTAGATTCATGAGCATCAAACAATTTAACGCCACTTATTTAGCGCCTGATGACAGGCTATTATTTCGTTTTAATACTCTCGAAAATACTGAGTTTCGTTTCTGGTTTACTCGCCGAGTAGCCTTATTTATTTTGGCTGCGACCAAGCATCTCATTGTGAAAAACCTAGAGCAGACCCATTCGCCTGAAGCGGCAAAAGCGATTGCTGAGTTTAGTAAAGAGGTGATGCAGATAGATCCTAGTACCCAAGGAGTTTCTCAGGTAGACGCTTATCAGCCTGCAGCTAACTATCCCTTGGGGGCTGACCCACTTTTGGTCATGGATGCTAAATGTACTTTAGATAAGCAAGGCCTAGAGGATGCACTCTCACTAGACCTGGTGTTGCCGGGTGGAGCTAATATCAATGTCAAGATGGCAGGGCCAACGTTGCAAGCTATGTGTGCTTTACTTAATCAATTGCGTGAGCATGCAGCCTGGGGTGAAGTGCCTTCAGTTAGTGATGTAGCTATTCATGGAGCTGATAGCCTAAAAGATCGTACTGCTAAACCTTCGGTTCATTGACGGGTCTCTAGAATCCGTGAAAAAGTCTATCGATCGCAATCATCACGAGATGTTGCTGGCTCTTTAAGCTGCCGATTTCTTTTTTAAGAATTTTGCTTGGTACCGCTGCCATCTTTGGGGTTTCAAGTGCAAAGTCACTGCCCTTAATTGAGAAGATCGGCATGAGATCTTGAGGAAGCTGTACTTTTTTATAGAGACTAGCTTTTCTTAGGGGGATGACGATTCGGGTATCAAGGCCACTTAATAGGTCAGTTTGCACATCCAGTAGAAAAGGTGTGGTCTTGGCATGTTCCCCAATATTTTCATAAACGCTAAATCTCGCCATTAGAAAGTTCTCCAGCTATCCAATGGCAAACTTTCATCTTCAATAGTTTTGTTATAGCTGGCAATGAAGTCAGCATTCTCCAGCTTCCATAACCGCTCTTTTTCTTGTCGAACAAGAGATTCAAGGAATGCATCGCAAGCCTTTGAGATATTGATTCCTAATTTCTTGGCCTCAGCCAAAACCTCAGTATTTAAGGTGAGGTTAGTCGCCTTTTTTAAGACTTTGTCTTGAGTGCGGGTGGAGTCATGAATGATCATGAGCCAATTATATGCATAATTCATACGCAGTCAATATGCGCATAAATTATGTGGGTATTATTTCAGCTATCTAGAAAGGCAGTTTTGCTTCAGGCTTAGCAGCCAACAAGACCGCTTTAAATTCCGCCTGAATACGCTTAATCGCCTCTTCACTATCAGCTTCAAAACGCATCACCACCACTGGGGTGGTATTGGATGGTCTAGCCAAGCCAAAGCCATCGGCATATTCCACGCGCACACCATCAATCGTATTAATTGATTCTGATGTGGGGAACTTGGCATTAGCCTTGATAGTTTCAAGTAATGCAAAAGGCTCACCTTCAGCGCAAGCAAGTTGCAACTCTGGAGTGCAGATCGCATTAGGTAAGTTATTGAGGGTGTCGCTCGGATTCTTTTCTTTGCTGAGGATCTCCAGCAAGCGTGCACCCGTGTAAAGACCATCATCAAATCCAAACCAGCGATCCTTAAAGAAGATGTGACCACTCATCTCACCAGCGAGTGGGGCACCAGTTTCTTTGAGCTTGGCTTTGACTAAAGAATGACCGGTTTTCCACATAATGGGTTCGCCGCCATGTTCTTTTACATAGGTCGCTAGATTACGAGTGCACTTCACGTCATAAATAATCTGTCCACCCGGATTGCGGGAGAGCACATCTTTGGCAAACAGCATCATTTGACGGTCGGGGAAAATCACTTGACCATCTTTAGTAACAACACCCAAACGATCCGCATCGCCATCAAAGGCGAGACCTAATTCATTATCAGTGGTCTGCAGGTTCTTGATGAGATCTTGTAAGTTCTCAATATGAGCTGGGTCAGGATGGTGGTTTGGAAAATGACCATCAACCTCACAGAACAACTCCTGTACTTCACAGCCCAATACCCTGAATAATTTTCCTGCAAAGGCGCCACCAACACCATTACCGCAATCTACGGCTATCTTCATGGGGCGAGCCAACTTCACATCGCCAACGATGTAGTTAATGTACATCGGAAAAATATCAAAAGTGCTTCTTGTTCCTTGGCCGGTCGCAAACTGCTTAGCTTCAATCCGTTTACGCAAATCCTGAATCTGTTCACCATAAATAGCTGATGTACCCAAGACCATTTTGAAGCCGTTGTAGTTCGGGGGATTATGGCTGCCGGTAATCATGATGCCGGACTTTGGAGTCTTGCCATCAATGGTGTGATTGGCAGCAAAGTAGACCATCGGTGTTGCCACCATGCCCAAGTCAATCACATTAATGCCAGTAGAGAGCAGGCCATCTGTCAAAGCCTCAATCAAGCTAGGCCCAGATAAGCGGCCATCGCGACCGATGACGATATCGCTTTCACCAAGCTCACGCATCTCCGTACCAAATGCTTGACCAATCAGTTTGGCGATAGAGGGATCTAAGGTCTCATCAATAATGCCGCGGATGTCATAAGCTTTAAAAATTGAAGGGGATAGTTTCACTTTGATTCCTAGCGGTATTAATGAGCAATTTCGATGATTGAGTTGAGGCCTTCACAAGCCTCCTGAAAGAGGGCGGGTGGCAGGCTCTTCCATGGATGAGGTCTTGCGGAGCGCAGGCGCCAGTCAAAAGATTTTGGCTGATGTGTCAAGATAAAGACGGGCTCGCTACGACCAACAGAAAATTTGATTGCAAATGGATTGGTTTCATTGGACTTTGCGTGCGTCATGGGCAGTCCAATAACAAGGCCAGTTTTTTCATTAAATGCTTTAGGTGAGAGGACGAGCATGGGATGCTCATCTTTCATTTCTTTTCCCAATTGAGGGTTAAAGTTAATCCAAATCATGTCCCTACGCTCAGGAACCCAAGCCTTTAATTTTTCTGCCATTAAATAATTTCTTTCCCAATGGGTGTTGATGTCATTGCTTCGCCGCCATGTGTCTCTGGATCAAAGGCTTTTAGCTTTTGAGAGAGACTCAGTTTAGGCTTGCCAACCACCCTGAGTAAAACGCCATCCTTAACAACCTCAACTGAGATAGGGACTCCTTGGGAAAAATGGGCAGCCTTAGCCACTGGCGAGGTGATTCGAACACCAAGACCATTCCCCCATTCTTGAATGGTTTGCTCTACCTTTAATGCTGGAGCCATGTGCACCCCCTAGTTAAATGTTTATACAAGTTTAAACAATTTGCCTGGCAATGTCAATTTGATCAGACTTAGGTGGATTGGCACTCTATGAATTTAATAGATTAATGCGAGCAGCAGTAACAGCGTCAATATCTGCACTGGCAGCAATATCATGTTGATGGCTTGCTAAGGCTTTCTCAATCGGTTTAGCCAGCACTTTGCCGTATTCGACGCCAGGTTGGTCAAAGCTATTGATATTCCACAGCGCACCTAATGTGGCAGTGCGGTTCTCATACAAAGCGAGCAGGGCACCAAGATAAAAAGCGTTGAGCTTAGGCAGTAGCAAAAGATTGCTTGGACGCTTACCTGGATAGACATCATTCGGATTGCTGGCAGTCTTGCCATTTGCTAATGCTTGCGCTTGTGCCAAGCAATTGGAAAGCAGAATACGGTGATGCGCTACAGCCTCTGGCCTATCACTCATCGGCTCACGTACACCAATGAAATCAATCGGAATGATCTCGGTACCCTGATGAAAGAGCTGGAAGTAAGAGTGCTGTGCATTACTACCGGCGCTACCAAATACCACCGGCGAGGAATGTTTGACTGGCTTGCCATCACGATCCACGCTCTTACCGTTGCTTTCCATATCGAGCTGTTGCAACCACTTCGGAAACCAGTCCAATGCATCTGCATACGGAATGGCGGCATATGCTTTGATGTCATGTTTCTCTTGCTGATACAACAAAGAGAGTGCCATGATGACAGGCAGATTTTGTTCTAGAGGTGCATTCTTAAAATGCAAATCCATCGCTTCGGCTCCAGCTAAAAACTGCTTGAATGTCTCAAAGCCATATTGCAAAGCAATCGGTAGACCTACTGCAGACCAGACTGAGTAGCGACCACCAACCCAATCCCAAAAAGGGAAGATGTTGTCTTCGCTGACGCCAAAGCTTTTGGCAGCAGGGATATTGGCAGTCACAGCATATAAGGCATGCTCAATTTGACTATGCGTACAACCACTGTCCTTAAGCCAAGCAACAATGGCTTTGGTATTCATGGAAGTTTCAAGGGTGGTGAATGACTTCGAGACCACAATCACACGAGTACTGTGTGGCTGAGCGCGCGCCAAGATACGAGCAAGCTCAGCAGTATCAATATTGGCCAAGAAATGCATACGCATGCCACGGCTTTCAATGCCGGGAACATGGGCTAAGGCTTCAATAGCAAGGCGAGGACCAAAATCAGATCCGCCAATACCAATATGAATGACATCAGTTACGCCAACCCATTTATTGCATAAAGCTTCAATGCGATGCCACACCTCAGAGACTGCTGGCATGACATCTTTACCATCGATCAAAACGGGCGTTTTGCTGAGATTGCGGAGTGCAGAATGGAGGGCAGGGCGATCTTCGCTATTGTTGATGTGCTTGCCAGCAAACATATCCACAATGAATTGCTCTAATTGCGATTGACGTGCGCCGGTAAAGAGCTTTTTCCAACTGGCCGCATCAATTCCTTGATAGGCGGTGTCCAGCACCATATCGAGGGCTGAATGAATACTTTGGTTAGCTAATTGGGCTTGCACAGACATTGCTAGATTTTATCAACAAGGGCATCAAAATCCCCTTAAAACGCTGAAAATGTTACGATTTCAGCAATATAAAGGCTTTCGCTGAGGCAAAAGTCATTACAAAATTGAGACATATCTGAAATCAGGTCAGGAATAGCCGAATGGAGCAGGTTGATTGCGTAGTAGTGGGCGCTGGGGTCGTTGGTTTGGCGGTTGCTCGCGAGATGGCATTACAGGGTCGGGAAACTATTTTGCTAGAGCGCGAGGATTCCTTTGGAACCATTAGTAGTGCTCGCAATAGTGAAGTCATTCATGCGGGAATTTATTACCCAAAGGATTCATTAAAAGCCAAACTCTGTGTGGAGGGTAATCGCCTCCTTTATGAATACTGCCGCAGCCATCAAGTGAGTACACAAGCTTACGGCAAACTTATTGTGGCTAGTGATGCTAGTCAGCTAGATGATCTTCAAGCGATTTTGTATAAGGCGCAGAACAATCAGGTTCCGGATATCAAGATGATTTCTGGGGCGCAGGCCAAGGCTCTAGAGCCACAGTTGCAATGCGAGGCTGCAGTACTCTCAAGTTCAACGGGGGTTGTGGATAGCCATGGATTAATGCTGTCCCTACTGGGCGGTTTTGAAGATGCTGGCGGCATGGTTGCCTATCAATCTCCATTACTCAGCGCAAAGCCGATCAGCGCAAATGCTGAAGATGGTTTTGAGCTCACTATCGGTGGTGCTGATGGCATGACCATTCAGACGAAGTTGCTGATTAATTGCGCGGGGCTGAGTGCTCCAGCACTAGCTCAAAAAATTGAAGGCCTCTCAAAAGACTTGATACCTAAAGCTTACTTTGCTAAAGGTAACTATTTTTCCTTGTCTGGCAAATCTCCATTTAGCCATTTGATTTACCCAATTCCTGAGCCGGGTGGACTGGGCGTTCATCTGACTCTCGATATGGGTGGTCAGGCGAAGTTTGGTCCTGATGTGGAGTGGCTCGATATTGATGATGAAAGCCAGATTAACTACACGGTCGATCCTCAGCGGGGAGAGGGCTTTTATGCGGCAGTAAGACAGTACTGGCCAGAGCTCAAGGATGGCGCCCTACAGGCAGATTATTCCGGTGTCAGAGCCAAAATCGTCCCGCCAAACGCCCCGGCAGGAGACTTTTACTTTGAAGGGCCTTGGCAGCATCAGCTTCAAGGCCTATTTAACCTCTATGGCTTTGAGTCCCCAGGGCTCACCTCTTGTTTGGCGATTGCCCAGCATTTAGAGGCACAAATCAAAAGTTCTTTATAATCTAGGACTCAAATCGCAAGGAAGAGTGGCAGAGCGGTTGAATGCACCAGTCTTGAAAACTGGCGAGGATGAAAGTCCTCCGTGAGTTCGAATCTCACCTCTTCCGCCAATGATGTATATAGATAAAGCCCTAACGGGCTTTTTTTATTTCTGTGTAACATTATGTTGAACATTTTTTTCCAGTTGGCAGCGCTCATTCCGGGTTACGCACTTATTACTGCCTATTAATTCTCCATGAATCAGGTGCTGGGAGCTGTTTTAGCCCTTAAGTGGGGTAGTGGAAGGGACCAAGGCCTCACCAAGGGGTGGCTACCATTAGGTGGTACGTATAACCCGATCTAAATTTTTATGAACGTGTGTATGCGTATGTGTATGAAGGTGTGGGGCGACTTATCCTTTATTCCGGCATTTTGGATATTTGGTTTACACGCACTTCAATGCAGCGCAAGAAGTGAAATTATTTATCTAATTAAAATTCTGCGTATTGTCTCCCTGATAACTGCAGCTTCCTTGCTATCGTGATTGGGGTCATTAGCATCAAACCATCTGGATAGGAGGGAGCGAGACTCGTGCCTCTTGCATAAGGCATTGTCGGTGACAATTAACGCCTCAATAAATTGGTCTATGTAAGATTTATCAAATAAAAATATATCCCGAGAGGATGGCCATCTCGGATCGTTGCAAACATTAATGTTAAGTTGAGCTGCTTCACAAAATAAATATCCATAAATTGAATCAATAGACCATGTCACTGAAATTTTTTTACCTCCGGTAGCCTCTCGCCATGTAGCATCATCTATGTATTGCCCATGGCCAAGATGGACGCGACGAAGCTTTACATCCACATTGAGGCATCTTACATATAAGTGATCAGCTCGACCGATCAGCGCTAAGGAATCAGAGAAAAATATCTCATGCTTCTTTCCTTGTCTTAGATGTATCAACTCTTCATGGGTGAAAGGCCTAGCCCAGATTGTTGTAGTCATATACGTTCCTGAATTAAAAAATCAAAACCTTGCACATCAATAGCATCTAGCCACCTTTGACGCATTAACGACGATGCTTTCCCAGCGAGGGGGCGCCACCCTGAACGCTCCTTCCTTCCAATCTTGAGCTATCAGCTATCACTAGAGCTCTACTTATTTTTTCCTGCTGCTGGAGAGCCCAATCAAATGCTTTAAATAATTCAATTGCGCCTGCACCGAGGCCAAAAAACGGATCGCTTGTAGGTGGATTTTGTGGCTTATGGGAGCCTTGAATATAGGGAATCTCAACGTGACCTCCTCCCAATAAATTGGACACCCTAAATTAGAAAAAATCGGCGATATTATCCCTAAGGAGGGGTGCGCCATGAAGAGGTCAAAGTTCACAGAAGAGCAGATTGCTTTTGCATTGCATCAAG
>NZ_JACVOO010000029.1 GCF_018882405.1 Polynucleobacter sp. 31A-FELB
TGCGTATTACAGTGAATGTTGCCACTCATTCCAATTCAAAGCTGGCAGTCATTCCATTGGAAAGTAGTCCAGTAATTCCGGTGGGACTCGCCACAATAAACGATGCATTTATTGCAAAAGATGGTTATCCGTAATCTGTGATTGATTTTGACTAAATTCCCATCAGAAGTCGGTCAGCGTAATGTTTAAACAGCCTAAAAGGTTAGACTGATAAATCATTTTTGATGGCTCTTAAAAGATTGTCGAAATGGATGTGGCGGATTTCACGCGGCCCATCATTTGTATCAATTATTCCTTGCACAGCTTTACTAGCTTCTTCTGACCCAAAAATTGATACCCTAGTTTGCCAAAGCGCAAAGGTCTTACTGTTTTCGTCACTTGGGCTGATCGCCGCTATATGCAGGGCATCCAATAACCCAAGATAAGCCTCTCGCTTTTCTTGGTATTGGAGGGCTGACCTATCTTTTTTAGAAGATAGTATTGTGTCAAGTATGGTTTTGATAATTGCGCCAACTCCAAAAGCCCCAAAGAGCGTACTCCAATCCATATTGCCCCCTCCATGAAAAAAACAGTGTCTAATTTTGATTCGGTTTGACGCATGGCGCAGTTACTGTATTAGCCCGCCACATAGAGTGTCGATAAATTATCCCTATTGAAATTTTGATTGGCTATTAAGCAACTCACAAGAAGAATCAAACTCCCCCAGCCTAAATTATTCTAGTTGAAGTCAATCACAGATTGCGGATACCCCAAAAGATTAACTCTTAATTTTCAACAAGACATCATTTTGGGTGATGTTACCAATATTTGTGAAGGATCAATCAACGACTCTGCTGACTAAGAACCAGCCTTAATCGCTCTTATAGCCCACCCATGTCATTTCTAGCTCATAAGCCATCGATCGCGCAAGACCATCTAAGTCAGGGAATAGGGTTGAATGGGTAATATTCATACGATAGAGCGCCTGCATAGCTTCAAAGCGCATGGACTGCGAGAGAATAATTTTCTTAATCAAACTTTGGTCCGCTTGATAGTTGTCAATAATTTGGTCAAGAGTCTTATTTAATACCCCTGGCACCACAAAAGTACCCGACTGGGCTACTAGCCTTCGATCCATTTGCCTAGGCTCGCCAACCCATAGCAATTCATGGGCATTAGGTAAAAAATATTTGGCAAAATTGCCCTTAGCCCTTGGATCAATGGTGGATCTTGTTAGCTCAGGATCTTGCATTGGGGACCTTCTCCAGAGTTTTGGAGTATCCAATGCAAAAACAGCGCAATCATTTTTGGCATCACAGAGCGCAAAAAATGCCGCCACAAAGGGCGACTTGGTAAAATCAAGCATTCGAGTGCGGGCCCCATGGTGCTGCATTAAGGCTAGACAACGCAAATCATCATCCAGCACAGTGGGATCATCTAGAAAATTATGAGCCTTGCGCCTAAAGATACGCAGGGCCCGCTCTTCTCGAATCGGCCACTCCCTTGCGTCGGGAATGTATTGGGCTAGATACCTAGATAAAGAAGAATCTAGCGACCAATTTGCATCTTCTTGACCTCGAAAGACCCACCCGTCAAACTGTGAAATAAGTCCAATAAACTGCTCCCACGTTTGAATGCTAATTGCTTCCATCTAAACCTTAAATATTTAATATCACTACAAAGATCGCCATAGAGCAGGTCTATGAGGCTACACAAGACTGACCACTGCTGTTTTAATCGCCAGCCCAACCATCAATAAGCCAAATGCTTTTCTCAGGTAGGTGGTTGAAATGAGTCCAGCCAATTTCACCCCTATTTTAGAGGCGGGAATTGAGCATAAGCTCATTAACAATAAAGCGTATAGATCAATATAACCCCAGCGCCAATCATGCGGCATTCCCGAGGTGATGCCAAATCCCATCACAGCCCCCAAAGAAATTGGCAAAATAACACCTGTAGCAGTACCTATGGCTTTGCGCAATGGTAAACCCACCTTCATTAAGTAAAACGTCATCACTGAAGCGCCACCCAGGCCTGCTAACGAGTAAGTTGCCCCGGAAAAGAATCCGGCAACAACATAAAAACGTGCAAAAAGCGGTGAGCCTTCCATGTTGCCAGACAGCAACCCCAGAAGCTTTATTCCAAAATAAAAGAGCATTGCCGTAAGCGCGATTGTTAACCATACCCCAGGAATCTGCGTGGCAATCAAAGCCCCAATGAATGCACCAATCCCAGAGGCAAGATAGAGTTTTTTGAACCACCCTAAATCTACATTGCCAGCCTTTAGCTGGCTTAAAAATGATGATAGCCCCGTAAAGGCCATAATCGCTAGAGAGGTGCCAAATGCAAGACGGATAGAGTCGGTTGAACTCATATCGGCAGCCTTATAAACGCCAATTAATACAGGGATCACCAAGGCCCCGCCTCCAATCCCAAACAAACCCGCCAATAAGCCCGCAACAGTTCCGCCAAGAATAAAAATTATCATCTGATTAGCCTTGATAGTAGGATTTATTCACGCCGTCAATCGATGTCTTATTGGGGTGGGATTGACTTGGAAAATCTTCATTAAAGTGCCCGCCCCTAGATTCGTTGCGCGAAATTGCGCTTTGCATAATCAGGCTCGCAGCATCAAATGTATTGCGATTACGCAATGCTTGACCATAGGGCTGTGATTTCGCAGGTCGCATCTCAATTTCTTTAAGCTTGTCTACACCCGAGGCCATTCCATTTGAATTGCGAACAATACCCGCACTTGCCCACAATAGGCTTCTTAGCTCATCAATAATGAATTCGCTTAATGGCGCATTAATCTGACTTGGTATAGCTGGGGTCGGTTTATTACTTCGTCCACCCTCAGATGATTCGATGGATTTAGCGCACTCTCGTCCCATCACGACACATTCCAGCAAGGAGTTGCTTGCTAGTCGATTGGCTCCGTGCAATCCAGAATTTGCAACCTCACCAATCGCATATAAGCCCTTAACGGAAGTGCGTCCAGCCACATCTGCAGCAATACCCCCGCAGGTATAGTGCGCCGCTGGAGAAACGGGAACCTTCGAAGTGGAGAGATCGACCCCATAGGCGTTAGTTAGCTTTGTGAGGTTGGGAAAGTGTTGTTCAACAAATTGAGGCCCTTTATGAGAAATATCCAAAAATACATTGGGGGCATTATGAATTTTCATCTCAGAGTAAATAGCGCGCGAGACAATGTCTCGCGGAGCCAACTCTTTTTGTGGCGAATATTGCTCCATAAATCTAATATTCTGCGAGTTGTATAAATAACCCCCTTCACCCCTGACTGCCTCGGTAATCAGGCTGACAACCTTGCCATCCATAAGAAATGCCGTCGGATGAAATTGAATAAATTCAAGGTTCTCTATAGTAGCTCCAGCCCTCCAAGCTATTGCAATTGCCTCTCCCTTGCCGGCATTCGGATTTGTGGCATATGGATAAAGGCCCGTTATTCCACCTGTTGCAAGCACAATTTTGGTGGAGTAAAAAATTGAGACTTCCCCATCAATTAAGCTTTGAGTAATAACCCCGGAGACTGCCTCACCATCCGTGATTAATTCCAAAACCTCATGCTGCCTTAGCCATGCGATATTAGGTAGTATGCTAACCTTTTGAACGAGGTTTTGCATGATTGCGCGGCCAGTCATATCATCAACGTGCGCAACTCGCCTTTCGCTGTGACCGCCTTCGCGGGTTAGGTGAATTAATCCACCCTCCTTAGTAAATGGTATTCCAGCATCGATTAACCATTGCAGTGCCGATGGGCCATCTGCAATAATTTGCTTAACTACCACTTCATCGCAAATTCCGTCGCCGGCAATCAGCGTATCTTGAACGTGCTTGTCCAGATTGTCTTCCGTCGAGAATACTGCTGAGATTCCGCCTTGCGCATAAAAGCTCGAAGATTCTGAAAATTTATTTCTAGAAATAACACCAATTTTTAAATTGCCTGGCAAATGCAAAATCAGAGAAAGGGCGGCGAGTCCCTCACCAATTATGAGGATGTCAAATTTCAATCTAATGCCTCCGTTGTTTCGTTTGGCAGGGCTAAGTCAAGTTGCCCCAGAAAATACAGGCCCGGAGATATTTGCATCCCATTAAAACAAAGCCTGCCTTGCTCTTGCTGCACTGCATGTTGCATTATGGTCCACCCCCCCCCCTATAGATTCATCAGTAATTACCCTTGTTTATGAGTTTTTAAAGAAACTTTTTTATAAAAAGATAACTTTCATCATTGAAAAATATAAATTTAATATTTTTATATTCAAGTCAATCCCTTGAACATGGGGCAGCGGAGTTTGCACGAGTTCAAGCAAGCATCATGACTGAAATCTAGGAAGAGGCGCATCGCTAATGACTTCAAGAAAACAATTGCATCCCTATGATGCAATTGTTTGATGAGCGCCATAAAAACATAAACAAGTGCTCTTGATATTTTCTGCTCGAACGACTCTTGACCGCTATTACAGAAAATCTCTCATGCCGCGAAATACCCGCTAGAGAGGTAAATCTTCCCGATCAGCTCCAGATTGTTTTAGGATTCGGCCGGGCAAAATAAATAGGCTAAGTACAACCCAAAGCACAATTGAGAAAATGACATAAGTCAAAATGAGCTGCAAGATGTGCTCTGCGGTTTCTAGCTCTTGATTTTGTGTCAGTGCGTATAGTCTCGCAAATACAACTAACCCAATAAAGACAACATAGGCCCAGCCAAAGATGGTGATCCAGCGAGAAGGTTTTTTCAATATGGCTTTTGTGCGATTAATGACTAGCTGCCCAGAGCGCTTGAGGATGCGGATTTCTTTATCACTCAAATCATATCTTGTGAGCATGTCAATTACTTGCTTGCGCACGGGTGTGGTTGCTTCAAAGCCAAATCGATATTTAAAAAGATAGTTATTGTCTTGTGCCATCTCATTTAAACGCTCACGAGACTGCGTAGCTAGCACCAGCTTGATTGATCCTGGAATGAGCATTTCATAGTAATCGCGACCTGCATTGCGATTGGCTTGCCCTAAATTGAGCTGACTAATATCAACTGATTCTTCGTTTTGTGACATGCTGCAATCCTTTCGGGTTGGTTAGAAGATTTGAAAAGAGTGCTGAGGAAAATTACTTTTCGTGAAAGTCGCGACCCGCATTGCGTGAATTGTGATTCAAATTGATTTGGACTGCTCCACCCTGATGCGCGCGCATTAGTGCTGATAATTTATCTAGGGGCTGTTTGGTTTCAAAATAGGCAATGACCGATTCGAGCAGATCCTTATAACGTGCGCCAGTATCAGCGTTGCCAAGACAGCCGTTATAAAGCCCCAAAGCCAAATCGAGATGGGCATCGTCAGTATCCAATGAGTTCAGAAGGTCCTTATAGTGCGCATCATCATTACTCAGGTCGGTGATGCTTTCATTGCGTAGCAAGTTGAGCAAGCCTTTTGCATAGGGGTTATTGCACTCAATGGCCGCTTGCACAAGGGCAATTTGGAGTTGAATGGTTTTAAATAGCTGCAGATCAATCGGACTTGTCCCTGTTCGAGTGCCTAAGCCAGTAAGCAACCAGTCGATCGAAATACCAAAGACGCTACGCAAAGAAAACAAAAACTCCGTTCCCGGCCTTTTATTTCCCCGGGCGACATCACTTAAGAACCCAGGAGAAACGCCTAGCTTGCCCGCAAATTCTGTTTGATTTAGGCCTGAATGGACAATAGTCTGCGCTATGCGGCCAGCAAAGCCATCCAATGCTAATTGCGATGGCATCGAAAAGTCTTGATTTTCTTTATTCATTAGATTTAAAATTGTCTCAATAGAGAAAATAAATGTATATTTAAAGCAAATATTAACCCATAAATGATGAAAAATCACCTATAAATCATGGATGCTCTTGAAATTGCCTACCGCTTGCGCCTCTTAGGTAAGAGGCAGACGGATATTGCAAAGGAATTAGGAATTTCTCCTCAAGTCGTTCATAGGGTCATTGGTGGCCAGATCACAGCACACACTGTCGCCACGCATATTGCCCTTTTGTTGGGCAGCACCCCCCAAGCGCTTTGGCCGGGGCGCTACGTATTTAAGCCTCGAACATCCATCGCTAAAACCAGAAACGCTATGCAGGAGGATCGCATGACATAAGTACTATGCCAAGCGCCAAATGAAAAACCCCAAAGCGCGAACTTTGGGGTTTAGGCAATGCTGGAGAACTTCATGAAGTCAAATATTGTCCATCAACTTCAGGATTATTTTCTCTCGCACTTCTTTATCTGTCAATACCTTTCATTTGATTGGGGTGGTGTGCGCTATTACGCGCCACCAGCGACGGCATTTGGCCAATACTCGCCCAAGCCCTTAACGGGTTTTCATAATTACATTGGTTTGAATACATGCCCAATTGGAGAATTTGTATGAGAAAAATTAAGGCCGTCTTACGCCTACATTTTGAGGGTGATTTGAGTCAGCGCGCTATTGCTAAAAGCCTTGGCATTTCAAAAGAAGCCGTGCGCGAATATATAAAGCGATTTATTGCAGCAAAAATAGCTTGGCCTCTACCTGAAAATTTAAGCGATGCAGAACTGGAAAGTCACCTATTTCCAGCGGACCCAAATGCACCACGTAAGGCTGAGCCCGATTGGGCTCTAGTGCATTGTGAGATGAAACAAAAAGGTGCCACACTAGCCATACTGCATCAGGAACATCTAGAGCAACATCCAGATGGCATTGGCTATAGCCGCTTTTGTGAGCAATACCGGAAATATACGCTATCGCTCAAACGCTATATGCGCCAAACCTATCCTGCTGGAGAACGCGCATTTGTTGATTATGCCGGCCCCACAATTTCGATTGCCAATATCCAAACGGGAGAAGTGAGAACAGCGCAAATCTTTGTTGCAGTCCTTGGGGCATCAAATTACATCTATGCCAGAGCCAATTGGTCGCAAAGTCTGCCCAATTGGATTGATGCCCACATCAAATTTTTTGAACATATTGGCGCCGTGCCAAAAGTGATTGTGTGCGATAACCTCAAATCGGCAGTAACTAAAGCTTCTCGCACAGAACCCATCATCAACAGTACTTATCAAAACATGGCTGAGCACTATGACACTGCGATTTTGCCCGCAAGAGCATACAAGCCTAAAGATAAAGCTAAGGCGGAAAATGGGGTGCTAATTGTGGAGCGCTGGATTATGTTTGTTTTGCGTAAGCGCTTATTTACGAGCCTTGGCGAGTTAAATGTTGCCATTAGCGAGCTACTAGAAGAAATAAATCGCAGGCCCTTTCAAAAGCAAGACGGCAATCGCAAGCAATTATTAGAAACTGTAGATCGCCCAGCTATGAAATCCTTGCCCGAAAATCCCTATGAGTACGTCGAGTTTCACAGATTGCAAGTTGGCCTTGATTACCATGTACAACTTGATGATTGTCGATATAGCGTACCGCACACTCTGGCACGAAAAGTAGTTGAGGCGCAGTTAACGGTGCGCACCGTTGAAATATTGTATCAAGGCAGGCGGGTAGCTAGCCATGTGCGACAAGATAAAGGCATCATCACCGATGCCGCGCACATGCCGTCAGAGCATCGCTACCTTGCGCAGTGGAATGATGGGTTGGCTCTGGATTGGGCCGGAACGATCGGCATCTGCACTCAGCAATTTCTAGAAAAACTCTTGGCAGAAAAACGCGCGCGCGAGCAAGGTTGGCGTGCTCATCACGCCTTAAAGAAGATATGTGAAGAGTATGAGGCACTGCGACTAGAGGCTGCCTGCAAAATTGCTCTTGAAGCGGGGGTTAGGTCAGTTAGTCGCTTAAGAATCATTCTTGCCAACCAAATGGATCGCAATCCATTGGCAACTGCAGAACAAGAAGCCAATTTTGACCATATCAATATTCGCGGTGCTAACTATTACCACTAAAGCAGGCGCCATCAACTGAGAAATTTTTAAAAGGGGTTACAACATGCTATTACAAGAAACCTTCCGCAAACTCCATGAAATGAAGCTTTTGGGCATTGCCCAGGGGCTGGAGGAGCAGTTACAAAATCCTACAAGCCAAGATCTAGCATTTGAGGAACGTATTGGCTTGCTGGTCGATCACGAGCATACCCACCGAGAAGCTCGGCGACTCAAACGATTGCTAGCAAAGGCTAAGCTGCGCGAGAACGCTTGCCTAGAAAATATGGACTATCGCACGAATCGCGGTTTGGATAAAGGCCTGATTGCCTCGCTTGCCATGGGTGCTTGGATTGAGCAAGGAGCTAACCTGATTATTACTGGCCCCACTGGCGGAGGTAAGACCTGGATTGCTTGCGCACTCGGAAATCAAATGTGCAGACAAGGCAAAAGTGTGATTTTTCAAAGACTCTCGCTCTTGCTAGAAGAGTTTGGAATGTCACATGCAGATGGCACCTTTCGGCAAAAGCTAGCTCAATTAGCAAAAGTAGACTTACTAATACTGGATGATCTGGGTATTTCCACATTGAGCCCAATCAATCGAAGCGATTTACTAGAAGTCATTGAGCAGCGTACAGGCAGAGGCTCAACCCTCATTACCAGTCAAATGCCAGTTGAAAGATGGCATG
This sequence comes from Polynucleobacter sp. 31A-FELB, assembly GCF_018882405.1. Lineage (GTDB taxonomy): Bacteria > Pseudomonadota > Gammaproteobacteria > Burkholderiales > Burkholderiaceae > Polynucleobacter. The sequence goes on from NZ_JACVOO010000029.1 coordinate 8,561, forward strand.
ACTATCTAAGCGGAGGAAATCCTACTGTAGCTGATGCGATTCTCGATAGACTTGTTAGCGGGTCATATCGAATTGATATTAAAGGGGAGTCTATGCGAAAGAAAAATCCGGCAAAAAGTTAGCCCTCTCAGAGGCCCATCATTTGATGGGCTTTTCTTTATTGCTACTGACTACCCCTACTGGAATGAGTGGGCTACTTTCCGCTGGAATGAGTGGCAGGTTTGGACTGGAATCGGTGACGGGTTTGACTGGAATACACA